>JAZNNM010000008.1:0-9876 GCA_045580265.1 Elusimicrobiaceae bacterium
TTTTTATCTCCTTTGTTTTTGTACGGCCCGACAAAGGATACTGTAGGAGTTTTTATATAACCTTTCCCGGGCCGTATCCCCACTATAACAAAAAAAAAAAACGGGTCAAGTCTTTTTTGGTCCCCGACGATAAAAACGCCTAAAAACTTCTTTTTAACAAAAATAAAAAGGCAAGGTTTTTCAAAAAACCTTGCCTTTTGCCAATAATCTATTAATACATCTTTTGTCTTTTCAAAATACTGGTAAAGAATCCGCCTTTCCTAAGTTCTTTTTTATTTTTACTCTATATACTTCTACTAATACAAAAACCCCCGACAAGTCGAGGGTTTTTTAAAATTAATTCGTTTTATTTTAACACCAACAGAGAGCGACCGTCTTTTTCTTCCGAATGCGGATCTAACGTGTTTACTCCATCGATGATATACAAGAATTTATAAGTGCCCGGCGCAATGGAAAGGGTAGTTTCCCAGTAGCCGTCTTTCTTTTTGAGGGCTTGCGGTTTTGCCATGGTAAAACCACTGACAATGGATACCTTTTTCCCTTCGCCGAACCAGCGGAAGGTAACACGGCGGTACTTGCTCTTCGGGTTTACTTTTACTAAAACGCTTTCTTTCTTTTCGTCAGAAGCAGTTTGTTTGGAGGCTTCTTCCGTTTTTTCGGTTACGGCGGCCACCACTTCGGTCAGTTTTTCTTCCTTAGGGGCCACCACGGTTTCTTCTTTAGGGGCAGCCGCTACGGACTCTACCGCAATGGGCGCATTTTCCGTTACCAACACAGCCTCTTCTTCAACAGCCAAAGGTTCTACCACTTCGGCTTGTTCTTCCACCACAGGAACAGAGGGATTAAAAATTTTAGTGGAAAAATGCTTATACAAAAAGAAACCGAACACACATAAAAAAATGATGTCCAGTACAATAAGAAACAGCCACAAATCTTTATTTCCGGCAGGTTTTACGTCGAATTCCAGGTTTTCGTTTTCCATAATATTTCCTGATAAAAAAAGCGGGCGAAGGGAATCGAACCCTCGTCTAAAGCTTGGGAAGCTTCCATTCTACCATTGAACCACGCCCGCATAACGTAAGCGTTTACAGCACATCTATTGTAGCAAAGTTCCTTACCACTATACAACTATTTTTTACAAGGAGCGGTAATGTGTTGTTGTTTGATATCTAACGCACGAATAAATGCAAGAGCACTTTCCTTATCGACTACCGTTCCTTCCACTTGCGCCACGGCAACAGCCTCTAAAATTTCACCGATTTTTGGACTAGGCGGAAGGTTTAGGGTGTCCATTACATCTCGGCCCGTAATCAAACGGCAGGGGGCCACTTTTTTGGGTTGGTCAAAATATTTTTTGAACAAAAGCGAAAGCACTTGCATATGCCGCAATGTTTTACCGATATTGGCTGTACGCTGGGCTTGGGCCAAACTCATCATTCTTTCGCCGCTTTTGGGCATAATGCGTTTTAATTGATAGTCCGACACGTAACTGGCATAATCGCTCCAACACAAAAGAAGCATGGGAATGGCCGCGTCGCCCAAATCGCGGAAGAAATGATAGGCACCTCGGTCTGTAATTACATCATTACTGGCTAAGTTGGAAGGACGCAAATGCTCCCCAATCATGGCACAAATAAGGCGTATTTCAGCACGGCTGTAATGCAACCGTTCTAAAATAGATTTTGCCATTTTGGCCCCTTTTTCTTCGTGATAGAAAAAACGCAAGCGATCCCCTTTTACCTTAGCAGTAGCCGGTTTGGCCACATCATGTAACAATGCTGCCATTTTATAGAGTGCCTTGTTTTGAGCATAAAGAGCCAACTTTTTAGCATATTTAGGAAATGCTTTGGGCAAGTTATCCAACAAAAATTCAATGCGCTTAAATACTTCTAATGTATGTTTCAGTACACCGCCTTTACCGTAATACACCTCGGCACAGGTGCGCTGAGGTTCCAGCTCAGGGAATAAAGCAGTCAATAGCCCGCAATCGTCCATCAGCATGATATTTTCATAAGCTTTAGAGGTGGCAAATAAACGTTCCAATTCCTCCCGCACACGTTCTCCGGCAGGCTGCGTGATAAGAGCGGCATCTTTTTTAATTTGTTTTAATGTGCGTGGCGAAATGGTGAATTTTAATTCTGCTGCAGAACGAAAAGCCCGCAACATGCGTAAAGGATCTTCTACAAATACGCGAGGATTATTTCGGTCGATAACTTTGGCAGACACGGCCTCCAGACCGCCAGAATAATCTACAATCAAATCTTTTTTTAATTTTTTAAGCAGAATCCGAGCATTTTCATTCTTCTGTTTTTTAATAACAATTTCGGGGCACGCCGACACAGGATAAGCCAACGCATTAAAAGAAAAATCTCGCCGTAACAAATCCGCTTTTAGGTCTTTTCCTTGATAGGCAGTTAAATCAATTTGAATTTTTTCTTTATGGGTAACCAGCCGCCACACGCCAAATTCAGCGTCCATTTCAAACACGGCAGCTTTTAGTTTTTGGGCAAGTAATAGGGCAGCAGGACGCACCTGATCCGGCGCAAGAGCTAAATCAATATCGCCGGACTCACGTTTAAGCAGACTACTGCGAACAATCCCCCCTACATAATGAGCAGAGGGGATTGTTTCAGCCAATATCTTTGCTAAATCAGGCAACAGAATCGTCTCCTTCCGCGCCGCCACGTGCTGCCAACTTGGCAACGGCATCTTTGCGAAGTTCTCGTTTAAGCACTTTGCGCAAAGCGTTTTTGGGCAAGGCTTCCATAAACTCAAAATCACGCGGACGTTTGTAGTTGTCCAGATGAGTTTTTAAGAATTTTCTAAATTCAGCATCGGAGTATTCCACCCCTTCGCGTTTAACGGCATAAAGTTTAATAAACTCGCCGCCGCGGCCGTCCGGCACGCCGATAATAGCACATTCTTCAATGGCCGGATGTTCGCAAATAACAGCTTCCACTTGGGCAGAAAATACTTTCAAACCTTTGATGATAATCATGTCTTTTTTGCGGTCTTTAATGAAGATGAACCCATCATCATCAATTTCCACGATATCACCCGTTTTGAACCAACCACTTTCGGTAAAAGCATCGCGAGAGGCCACTTCGTTACCCCAATACCCCCTAAATACGTTGGGGCCTTTTACACAGAGTTCACCTTCTTTGTTGCGGCCGACTTCGTTGCCGTTATCATCCACAACAATCAAGTTTACACCGGGGATTGCCGGCCCTACCGATTTGATTTTTTGCAATTCTTCGGTGTTTACACTGACTACGGGGCTGGTTTCCGTCAAACCGTAACCTTCCAAAATCGGTACTCCGATTTTTTCTTCAAAACGATCTTTAATATCTTGCGTTAAAGGAGCCGCGCCCGATACCGCAAAACGGACATTTTTAAACGGCCAGTAGCGTAAGTACAAACGTTTTAATCCTTTGGCTTCTTTGGAAAGTACAGAGTAAATCTGCGGTACAGCCAAAATAAGCGTTACTTTTTCCGTACCCATCGCACCCAACCATTTACTGGCCGGCATTACATTGGCCACAATAACCACTTTCAAATTAAGGTACATGGGAATGACCACACAAGCCGTCCAGGCAAAAGAGTGGAACATCGGAAGCAAACAGAGGAATACATCATCATCTGTAATTTTAAAAATTTGCGCGCAAGAAATAACGTTGGAAGCCAAGTTACCGTGCGTGAGCATCGCCCCTTTGGGAAGGCCGGTCGTTCCGGAAGTGTAGAGAATAAAGGCCAAATCATCCAACCCTGCTTGAGCGGAAGCCGTTTCTTCGTGGAAAGTGGATTTTTCGATTTCATCCCAGAATTTCTGCACAGCCGGACAACCCGCCGCAGAGGAAGAAATTTCATCCGTCGTAAAAATATACTTTACTTCCGGTGTGTTGGGCAAAGCCTTTACGTAATGGCGCAAAAATTCAGCTTGCGTAACAACAGCTTTAGCACCGGCATTATTTAAAATAAATTGCAATTCTTCTTGTTTGGTAACCATGAAGTTTATCGGAATGCTCACAGCACCCAATTTATAAAGGCCGAAGTTGGCTACCACTGTATCAATGGCATTGCGGTGTGCAATGGCCACGCGGTCTCCTTTGCGGATACCGTGTTCAAAATACATATCGGCGGCACGGTCCACTTTCATTAAAAGTTCGTGATAAGATACTTTTTTACCGGTTCCGGCTTCTACCAAAGCAATTTTATCCGGAAAGCGAAAAGCACTATCAGAGAGAGCAGTATACAAGTCTTTGCGGCGAATCATAAGCACCTCATTTTAAAAATTAAGAAAGTAGGTCTTTCTTTCATTGTAGTATATATCAGGCCTGTCTGGGGTCTAAAATATCGCGAAAGGCATCCCCCAACAGGTTCCAACCGAGTACAAACAAAAAGATGGCACCACCGGGAACAGCCACCGTGTACCAATACGCCAGCGGGTTTTGAGCTGTTCCCAACACCCAGTTTCGGGCCATAGCAATCAGCTGCCCCCAGTCGGCCGTACCGGGTTGAGCTCCCAACCCTAAAAAAGACAGCGAAGCCGCCGTCAGCACCACATACCCAATATCCAAACTGGCCACTACCACAGACGGATAGATAGAATTTGGCAAAATATGGCGCAGCAAAATCCGCGGGCCACGCGCACCCAAGGTACGCGCCGCCGTTACATAATTTTGATTTTTAACGGATAAAATATCCCCCCGCACAAGGCGCGCATAAGAAGGCCATGCCACCGCCGTGAGAGCTATCATCATATTTTTGATATCCGGCCCCAACATAGCAGCAATTACCATAGCCAAAACCAAAGAAGGAACAGCAAATACTACATCAGTCAGACGCATAAGCGTCTCATCTACTTTTCCACCGAAATAGGCAGCTATACCCCCTACTAACAAACCAATCAAAAAAGCAAAAAAGGTAACCGTCAACCCTACTTTAAAAGCCAAACGGGTTCCCCACACCACCCCGTAATATAAGTCGTATTGTTGCTCGGTTGTACCGAACCAATTTTCGGAAGAAGGCGGTTGGGGCGCAATTTGATAACTCTTCTGCGGCATTTGGTAAGAATTATGCTCATTGTGAATCGGAGCCAGCACAGGGGCCAACAAAGCCACCAATGCAAAAAAAGATACCAACAAAAAACCGATTAGAGAAGTTTTGTTTGTTAAAATACGTTTTAAAATGCGGTTATTTGTCATACTTTATTCCAACCGAATACGCGGATCTACCGCTGTGTACAAAATGTCCGAAAGTAAATTTCCCAACACAAATAGTACTGCCACCATCAGCGAAAAACCCAAAATTCCGGCAATATCCAATTGTTGAGCTGCCATCACGCCAAAACGACCGATACCCGGATAGTCAAAAATCGTTTCCACAATCACCGTTCCGCCTAATAAGCGAATGAACTGAATACTGGCTAACGTAATAACGGGAATAACGGCATTTTTACCTGCATGCTTATAGATTATGGCCCGTTCGCTAAGCCCTTTGGCACGCGCGGCACGAATATAATCTTTATTTAATTCTTCCAACATGCTCGAACGCATCACACGTACCATCAAAGCAAACGAACCAATGCACAAGGTAACCGCCGGTAATACTAAGTGGCGAAGGACATCCACAAACACGCGCCAATTTCCGTTCAGTAACGCATCTATCAACAAGAAACCCGTATACATTTTGAAAGACGGACCGTGGATAACCAAATCCGTATGGACGGAATATCCCCCCGGAGCAAACCAACCGAGCTTCCCATAGAATACCATCAGAAGTAGTAACCCCAGTACAAAAATCGGTAACGAAAACCCACCTACGCTTATAAAACGTGCCAGAACATCTTGCCACTTATCTTTATGAACCGCCGATAAACTACCAAACCACACCCCAAATAAAACAACCAGTACTATCGTAACAAAAGCCAGTTGAATAGTGGCAGGCAGGTACTCTTTCATAGCTTGGGAAACAGGCATATTGGCACTGGGGCTATAACCTAAATCACCCTTGAGCACATTACCCATCCAACGGCCATACTGCTTTAACACATTATCGCGCAAACCGTATTGGCGGATTACTTCTTCCAGAGCCCCCATTTGCCGCGGATCTTTTACATACAAAGAAGCTCGCATCTCGGGGCTTAAACGCTGAGTAAGAAAAAAGAGCAAAAAGGTAACGCCCACCAATACAAGTGGCAAAAGCAGCAGCCTTCTTAAAATAAAACGTAACATCTTTTTGCTCTCCTAATAATTATTTACGATAAGCAAGCACCGTCGCCAAAGCAATCGCGCACGCATTATAAAATTCTTTTAAGATAAGCGTTTCTTTGGAGGTGTGGCAATCGCGCACGCCTACGCCCAAATTAGGAAGCGTAAACCCCTGTCCAGCCAACACATTGGCATCACAACCGCCTCCGGAAGCTAGCGCGCGCAAACGCACACCCAGCTTTTTAGCCGCTGCCATAGCGGATTTTACCATGGGGTGGTTTTTGGGTACGTTTACGGCCGGATAGCGAAGCATCGGCACAAATTTCACTTCGGGTTTATAAATTTTTCCATCAATCTTTTTGGTAAATTTTTTAACGGCTTTATCAAAACACTCTTTCATATGGGCCGTTTGCTTGGCTAACTTTTCGTTTTTCAAGCTGCGAGCTTCGCCTTTCAAGTAGACTTCTTCCATTACCACGTTGGTGGCTTTTCCGCCTTGGATAACCCCAAAGTTGGCTACCGTTTCCTTATCAATGCGGCCCAGTTTCATGCAAGAAAGAGCATAAGCCGCTACCTCTACGGCAGAAATACCTTTTTCCGGACAGACTCCGGCATGGGCGGTATGACCTTTCACCCACACTTCAATAGTATTTACGGCCGGTCCCTGTACCAACAGTTCTTCAACAAGTTCATTATCCAAAATAAGTCCTTCTCGCCCTTGGACTTTTTTATAATCCATATTTTTAGAGCCGTTCATGCCGGTTTCTTCACCCAAGGTAAACAAGGCTTCTACCGGTGGATGAGCCGGGTGTTGTTCTTTTAACGTACGTAAAATTTCCAAAATAATCGCTAAACCGGCTTTGTCGTCCGCACCTAAAATGGTGGAACCATCAGAAGTAACGCGGTCTTTTTTCACAACGGGACGAACTTCTTTACCGGGGGAAACCGTATCCATATGCGCAGCCAGCACAAAGGGAGCACTTTCGATGGTGCCGGGCAAGAAACCGATCACATTTCCTTTTGCATTGGTGGGATATTTTTTTCCGGCATTGTCCACGGTCACTTTACAACCGATTTTCTTTAATTCGGCTACCAAAAATTCTTGTATTTCTTTTTCTTCGAAAGATTCACTGTCGATTTTAACCAACTGCAAAAAGGTATCCAATAGACGTTTCTGATTTATTTTCATGGTTATTCTCCTTGTTTTTGGGCAGGGATTTGCGGTACCGCCGCCAATAGTTTTTTTGTATAAGGGTGTTGCGGATTATCAAACAATTCCGCCGCCGGTGCTTGCTCCACAATTTGTCCTTGGTGCATCACGGCGATATCGTCGCACAAAAAACGTGCGACGGCAAAATCGTGCGTTACAAACAGCATGGTCAATTGGCGCGCACGTTGAATATGCTTAAGTAAGTTTAAAATCTGCGCTTGCACGGATACATCCAGGGCAGATACGGGTTCGTCTGCCACAAGGATCTTCGGTTCCAACGCCAAGGCCCGTGCAATAGCAATACGTTGACGTTGCCCGCCGGAAAATTCGTGCGGATAGCGGTTTAAATGCTCTTGGGTCAACCCCACATCTTCCAAAAGTTTTAGTAAAAAAGCTTCTCGTTTGAAATGGTCCTGTTGCAAACCGTGTATATCTAGGGGCTCGCTTAAAAGTTGACGCACATTCATACGCGGGTCCAAGCTGGAATAAGGGTCCTGAAAAACGACTTGCATTTCTCGGCGCAAGGCTTGCCATTCTTTTTTAGAAATTTCCGCCACATTTTTGCCGCCCACAATCACTTGACCTGAGGAGAGATTCTCTATCCCCAGTAACACTTTGCACAGGGTAGTTTTTCCACAGCCGGATTCCCCCACCAGCCCCAATACGCGCCCTTTTTCGATACGCAAAGAAACACCTTTGAGTACAGGAAACAGGGTTTCTTTCCCCAATAACCACGGTCGGCGAGAGTAGGTTTTGTGCAAGTCGGTAATTAACACGGGAGGATTCATTGGTTCTCCTCCAACCAACAACGTACTTGTCGACCGTCTTTTTCAAAAAGAGGAGGTAAGTGTTGTTTACATTTTTCGGTAGCTTGCGGGCAACGAGGGGCAAAGGGACACCCTTGAGTAATTTCTCCCGCGACGGGAGGTGTGCCGGCAATAGCCGGTAGTTCTTCCGCTGTTTGATGAAGGGAGGCTAACGAAGCAAGCAAGCCTTTTGTGTAAGGATGTAAAGGTTTTTTAAACAATTTTTCGGAGGGAGCTTGTTCCATGCAAAGCCCCCCGTAAAGCACTAGCACATCATCAGCAATGTTGGCGGCCAAGGCCAAGTTGTGCGTAATAAACACCACCGACATACCGCTCTGTTGCTGCAGCGTTTTGATTAAATCTAGAATTTGAGCTTGAATGGTAACGTCCAACGCGGTAGTCGGCTCGTCCGCAATTAATACATCGGGGGATAAAAGCAGTGCCATGGCAATCATCACGCGTTGACACATCCCGCCGGAAAATTGAAAAGGATATTCGTTCAGGCGTTTTTCGGCGTCCTTGATGCCCACTTGCGTTAGAAGTTTAGCGGCATGGCTGCGTGCCTCGGCCCGAGATATTTTTTGATGAGCGCGCAAAGTTTCCACCAGTTGTTCGCCAATAGTTAAAACAGGGTTTAAGCTGGCAGAAGGATCTTGGAAAATCATGGATATTTTTCGACCGCGCAGCGAACGCAATTCCGGAGAAGAAAGAGCAAGCAGATTTTGCCCGTTTAGTAACACTTCGCCGCCCGTTATGCGTCCGGCCGGAGGAAGCAACCCCAATAAAGATAGCGCATGCACGCTTTTACCACTGCCCGATTCCCCCACCACAGCAAGGACCCGCCCCTTGGAAAGAGTGTAAGAAAGCCCCCCCAGCACGGGTACAAATCCGCGCGGGGTAGAAAATTCTACCTGTAGGTTGCGTACGTCCAACACGTTTTCCTCGGACAAATTCATTAGTTATATTATACCAATTTATTTAGTTCCTCCGCCCAATAGAAACCAAAAAAATTAGGCAGAAAACTCCATAAAAAAACCCTCTGCTTGGCAGAGGGCTTTTTTGTTAAGAGAAAAGACTCTTAGGAGGGTTGGGTGCCGGTAGACATTGTAGTAATTGCCATTGCAGCACGAGCCGCAGCTGCAGCCTCATCATCATAATCTTCATAACCCATGAATTCAGCACAGAAAAGTTTATCGTCTTCAGAGGATGTTGCTCCATCTCCGGATCCCGTACCAGCTTCGCACACCGGAGGTTCATTGGATTCATATCTTTTATAGATTTTATAAGTATATTGACCAGTACCTACTCTTTGAGCAGTCACACCATTAGTATTTCCAGAAGAAGCTTTATCACCACTCAGAGAAATTTTGAAACCATTTTGCCCGCCGCAATTTTCATCTTGCGTACCTTTCGTGCAGTAATAGCTTTCTGTTTCAGCATTAGCCGGAGCTACATCCAAAGAGGTCCATTTCGTAGCATATTTACCAGTTTTCATTTTGTAGCGTTGTTGAGCATTCACTACGGTGCCGATCATAGTTTCGGCTTCAGAAGCACGAGCGCGTTCTACCGCTTTGAAGTAAGCGGGCATGGCCATGGCGGCCAAAATGCCGATAATGAGCACCACTACCAGCAGTTCTACCAAGGTAAAACC
>JAZNNM010000009.1:0-74017 GCA_045580265.1 Elusimicrobiaceae bacterium
CAAGCGAAGCTGAGATTTTGTAGCAAAAGAAACCCCGGGCGTAAGCCCGGGGAGTTTCATTTTTTCAAAACATTTTCGGAGGGTTTAAAACGTACTTTCTGTTTGGCGGGCACCTGCACCTTTTCACCCGTTTTAGGATTGTGACGCAGCACCGGCCGAGCTGTTTTAAGATGGAATGTGCCGAAGTTGCTGATAACCACTTTGCCATCTCGTTTTAAACCATGTTTAATAATTTCAAACACTTTATCTACCGACATTTTCGCCTGTTTTTTATCCAGTACGTGACGGGTCAAATGGCGGATTACATCGTCTTTATTCATACTTTAATATCCTTTAAATTATTTATTTCCCCGCTCGGTAAATCCCATGGCGTGTAACAACACGTGGGGCTCCTGTCCTTGGCAAACCAACTGCCAAATAGCGTCAATGATGGGAGTTTTTAAATTATTTTTGCGGGCAATATCATATACGCTTTGTACAGAGTTCACCCCTTCGGCGATGGTGCCCACAGCCTTTTTGGCTTCTTCCAGCGAAAGACCAGCGCCCAATTTTTCACCCAAGCGGCGATTGCGCGAAATGGCGGACATACCCGTCAAAATAGCATCACCAAAACCAGCCAGACTATACACCGTGTTGGCTTGACCACCTTGGCTGACGATGATATCATTCATTTCTTGCAAGGCCTGGGTAATCAAGGCAGACTTTGCATTTGCTCCATCTCCGATGCCGTCAATTACGCCACAGCCGATAGCCAATACATTTTTAATGCCGCCTCCGTACTCTACACCTCGTCTGTCCGAGGCTGGTACTACAATAATAGGATCGGCATTCATGACGTTTCGCAGTTCGTCCACCAATACAGGGTCTTTCCCGGCAAGCATGATTTTCGTCGGTACGTTTTGGGCTACTTCTAAAGCAAAACTCGGCCCGCTAAATGCAAGCACTTTATCTTGCAAATGGGGGAGTTCCTCTTCTACGATTTCGCAAATGGTTTTAAAAGTTTTTTCTTCAATTCCTTTAGAGGCGTTGACAATCGGAACAACCCGTCCGTTTAGGAGAGGTTTTAATTGTTCGCGGCAGAAGGCGCGAATTGCCTTGGAGGAAATAACAAAAATAATTAAATCAGTGTCTTTTACGGCTTCTTCCACACTTCCGGTAAGACGGATATTGTCGTGGATTTTAAAATTAGGGATATTCGGATGGCGGCCGATTGTTTTTAGAACATTTAACAATTGTTCGTTATATTCCCATAACGAAACCTGAAAGCCTTTTTTAGCCATATGTTGGGCGATAACACTTCCCCAAATGCCGGCACCGAATACGGTAATTTTATTTATTTTCATTCGCTTTTCTCTTTTTAGAACCGTCTTCAAATTTGAGTTCTTTTTGTTGTAAAAGGCGTTTGATGTTGGGCACGTGTTTATAAATGACGAGTGCACCCACAGCGGTAACCATTAAGTTGACGGATAAAGGGTGATTCCCAATCAGAAAACTGCAAAGGGGAAGAACGATACAGGCACAAATAGAACCGATAGAAATGCGTCCCCACAGGGCTACGCACAAAACAAATGAGGCAAAGGCGATAGCGGTGGGAATCGGTACGATAGCAGCAAAAACACCTGCGGAAGTGGCGACACCTTTTCCGCCGCGGAATTTTAAATAAATTGTCCACATATGGCCCAAAATGGCAATTACACCACACAAGATGGCAATCCAATAATTATCCGGACAATAATGGCGGGCCAAGCACACCGGGATAAAACCTTTCAAACCGTCAATTACAAAGGTGCTGACGCCGGCCCATTTGCCTACGGTGCGATATACATTCGCCGCACCGGGGTTGCCAGAGCCATGTTCTCTGATATCAATGCCCATCACGCGTCTGGCGATGAGGTAACCGGTCGGGACGGACCCGAGCAAATAACTGAACAAAACGAGTAAGGTGATAGTTGTCATCATATATTCATTATATTATATTTAAGCCCCTGAAAATAGATTCTTTGCCTAAAAGGGTGGTTTTTTGGGGTTTTTTTATATACACTTTAGTATATGAAAAAATCTCTATTTTTAGGTTTATTTTTGTTTTTCTCTTGTGTGTTATGGGCGGAAGGAGAGGCTCCTGCCGTAAATGAGGACGCTTTTTTGGTCCAAAAGGAAATTTCCACTTGGGAAACTTCCCAAACCCATAACTCCAAGCCATGGGTTTATTCCTGTCAGGCTGTACGTGTTCACAAAAATTGGTTCATTACAGCAGCCCATTGTGTGTATGCTTCTTGCCGGGATTCAAAATCCTGTACGGTGCAAATTACTTTGGCCGAGGCGGAATTGAAGGCAGATGTGCGCATTATGCACAGCACGGCCTCGCCCCGCGTATTTATTTATAGCGGATTCTTCCCGGGGCAGAATAAGATTAGTGGTGTAGATGTCGCCTTGATTTATTTTGAACCCGAAAGTGCTCACTACCTGTTTGCCAATATGGAAACGGGAGAGTCGTTGGAATATGACCAATTTAAAAAACTCCTTCGTTTTTCGCCCGAAACCAAAGCGCAGTATCAGGCTTCGGGTGTGCGCCTTATCAGTGCGGCCACGGCCCCTACTGCGCAGTTAAAGCCGGTGTTGGCTGCTCCTCTTGTAACTCGAGGAGAGGTGTCCTATCGGTTATCTTTTGCAGATAATTTTTTTGTGGATAAGCTAAAGCACTTTATATCACCGGATTTTGGTGTTCGCCCAGGTAACAGTGGTGGTGGTGTGTTTACGGCAGGGGGTGATTTAATAGGGATTGTATCCTCGGGTTTTTTTAACAGAGATGCTTTGTCCTTCCAAGACGACGAAGGAAAAACCGTTTTTACTTTGAAAAACGCAAGCAGTTTCTTTTTCTTTACCGGTTTTAACGGCTCTACTTTAGGCTTTATCCGTAATAAAGTACCCTCGCTTCGTACGATTAGTTTGGTGCCTTTTTTTGCGGATCCTTCCGAGCAGAATTTTGATACGA
Organism: Elusimicrobiaceae bacterium; assembly: GCA_045580265.1. Taxonomy (GTDB): domain Bacteria; phylum Elusimicrobiota; class Elusimicrobia; order Elusimicrobiales; family Elusimicrobiaceae; genus Avelusimicrobium. Next base: position 2,993 of record JAZNNM010000009.1, read on the forward strand.
TTATCAAACAGATAGAAAAAACATCAATATCTTTTTAGCCGTTTTTGTAAACTTTTAAAATTACCGTCCGTAGCCATTAAAGTAAGTTCTAAGGCGCCGGACGGTTTTTCTTTGCGTCCGGTTACAATGGCTTTTTCGTAGATAATCCCTAAAAGATTTAGTTGTTGGGGTTGTAAGGTAAGGCGGCAAATCTTCCAACGATAGGCGGTTGCTTCTTCCACTTTTTCGAGCAGTTGCGTTAGCCCTTTTTCTTGCGCGGCACTGATAAAAAGACCTTTGGGGTATTGTTCTTTTAACAGTTTTTGTTGGGCGGGGGAAAGTAAATCAGCCTTATTGAACACATCTATAACAGGGGTTTGTTTGGAGCCTAAATCTGCCACAATTTTTCGCACGGTAGCTGCTTGGATTTCCCTAATAGGGGAAGAAGAATCGTGTATGTGCAAAATAACATCTGCGAAGGTGGTTTCTTCCAAGGTGGCACGGAAAGAACTTACCAGACTGTGCGGAAGTTTTTGAATAAATCCTACCGTGTCGGTAAATAGCATTTCGCCGCCGGCCGGCATTTTTACGCGGCGGGTAGTGGGGTCTAAGGTGGCAAAGAGTTTGTCGTCTGCATAGACGGCTGTTTGACGGGTCAGGGCGTTTAATAAAGTGCTTTTGCCTGCATTCGTGTAGCCGACGATGGCAATCTGTGGAAGAGGAATTTCGCCCCTTCGTTCTCGGCGAAGACTACGCTCTTTTTTTACCTGTTCAATCTCTTTTTCCAACTTGCTGATGCGTAAGCGCAATCGGCGTTTATCGTATTCCAGTTTGGTTTCTCCCGGTCCGCGCAAACCGATACCGCCCTTTTGTTGCATCAGGGCTGTGCCTTGTCCGCCCAAGCGTGGCAACAGGTATTTCAGTTGGGCCAACTCTACCTGAAGTTTCCCTTCTTGAGTGCGGGCTCGTTGGGCGAAAATATCCAAAATTAAACGGGTACGGTCTATCACTTTAGCAGGAATGACTTTTTCTAAATTTTTTTGTTGGGCGGGGGATATTTCATCGTCAAAGATAACGGTTTGGGCTTCTAACAGGCGGGTCTGTTCCGCAATTTCTTCCATTTTCCCGCTACCGATGAGCGTAGCCGGGTGGAACGCGTTTACACGCACGCGGAAGAGGCTCGCCACTTCTCCGCCAGCGGTGTGGGCCAAACGTTGTAATTCCTCTAAAGAAGAGTTGTTTTGTGGGTCTGTTTTAAGGGATACGCCTACCAGAATTACTTTTTCCATATCTCATATTTTATAAAATAAAAACAAGGAGAAAGATATGGCTTTCGGTGAAAAAGAAAAACAACTGCTAAGTGCGATTCGTCATTACCGCACGCAAGAGGCGCTGGCACTCTTGAACGAAGAAATAGATTTAGATGCTCCCGGCTTTATTCCTTTTGACACACCGCTTTTTTTGGCAATAGAAAAAGGTAATAAACTCGTTATCCGCAAACTGGTGGAAAAGGGGGCCGATGTAAATTATTTGGCGCATTGGTACGAACCGGCCAACGAAAAAATGATTGAATTAAGCGAGGCTCACAGCGGGCAAGAAATAAACGAATACAGATGTCCGCTTTCTTTGGCTCTGGAGTACGAAGAAAAGCATGGTTTGGCGGAAGAGGTGGCTTTGCTTAAAGAATACGGAGCCAAAGACTTGGAAGAATTGAAAAAGAAATAATTTACTTGGCGCGGGAGAGAATTTCCCGCGCTAATTTTTGGGTGTCAAAGTCCTGCGGGTTTTGTAAAGAAATTCGCAGGGCATTTTTATAGCGGTTAAACCAAGTGCGTTGGCGTTTGGCGTATTGACGGGTAAGGGTAGCAATCCGCTCTACGGCCTGCGGGCGGGAGAGCTCTCCTTTTAAGAAAGAAATGGCTTGTGGATAGCCCAAACTTTTAAGGGCGGGGGTATCTTCGAGGTATCCTTCGGTTAGCAATTGGCGGGCTTCTTCGGCCATACCGTCAAAGATTTGTTCGGTACGATAGTTAATACGATTGTTTTGGGCTTCTTTCTCCCAATCCAAATATACCCAAAAAGATTTTGTTTCATCGGGGAGTTGGAAAAAGTTTCCGCTTTTTAGTTCACTGGCTGGTTTCCCTGTGAGTAAACAAAGTTCCAGTGCGCGCATAGTGCGTTGTACATTTCCTACGGGAATGTTGTTTGCGGAAACGGGGTCTTTTTCAGCCAAGGCTTTGTGCAAGCCTTCTTTGCCTTGCGTTTCCAGTAAATTTGAAAGATAAGCGCGTGTGTGCGGGGTTCCGGCAGGTAGCTCGTCCATTCCCACAAAATAGGCGTGTAGATACATGCCCGTTCCGCCGGCAAAAATAAGAGGTGTGTTAGGAAATTTTGCACATATTTTATCTATTTGTGCGCGAAATGCTCCCGCATTAAAAGTATCTGTAACATCTAAAAAATCTACCAGTAAGTAGGGAATTCCCTCTACCGTATAGTAACCGTTTTGATAGGTTCCCTGTGGTTTGGCTGTGCCGATAGTTAAGCGTTTGTATACTTGGCGGGAGTCGGCGGAAACCACAATGCCCCCTGTCTGGCGCGCTAATTCAAGTGCCAGTTCTGTTTTGCCGGAAGCGGTGGGTCCGCAGAGAACGATTGGCTTCATATTTATATTGTACTTTTTCTGATAGTGAAAAAAGAAGAGGGAAATAAAAGAATAAAGGAGGCTTGACCGGTTTTTTTTTTTTCATACAATACCCCTAGTTGGTAGGCTGTTAAAATTGTAGTATTGTTTGTTTTTTCAAAATTAATCTATAAGGAGTTTTGTATGAAAAAAGGTTTTACTTTGATAGAACTTTTAGTCGTAGTATTAATCATCGGTATATTGTCCGCCGTAGCCATGCCACAATATACATTAGCGGTAGAAAAGGCCCGTCTTACAGAGGCTATTTCTATTATGAAACATGTACACAATGCCATGCAAGTCCGTTATTTAGAATGTGGCGGAAATCCTGAATGTATGTACCAGTTTGGCGATTATTTAGAATTGCCTTCTTTGGAATGGGACGGGAGTACTTCTTTTGAAGGGAAATATTTTGGTTATGATTTTGATATGCAAATTTGTGCTGTCCAAAAAAGAGAAGATTATGGCTTTTGTTTGGCTGGGTTTGATTGGCCAGAAACAATAGAGGGAAAAGGAAAAAACTGTTGGTCAAATACAGATTTGGGAGAAAAAATTTGTAAGCAGCTAGAAAGAGACGGATATGAAAACTCAAATGCGAGTTCGAATTAAAATAAATATTCCCTAGCCTACTAAGGTTTTCTAAAGACAACAAAATCCCCGCCTGTTAGCGGGGATTTTTTAAATGTTATTTGCGAAGGGCAGGAAGTTATTTCCCCTCAAAAAAACTTTCGTCTTTTTGAATTTTGTTGCAGATTTTATTGCACTTGCAACAGGCAACGCACACTTCGGGCAATTTCAACAAAATACGAGTATCGCAATCATTGAAATCGTCAGCCATTTCGCTGATAAGTTTGGCATCTTTTTCAGCCATTTTGGTAAATTCAATACCAATGGTGTACACGTTTTCACGTTGTTTTACCCAAGCGAGTCTCGCTTCTACTTCCATTTTATCGGTTCCGGGTAATTGAAGGCTGATAGAAAATTTGTCAGCCAAAGGAGCACCCAAAAAGCTGATCATACGCATACCGGAAGCGGATAAGTCGGCCAAAATGGCCACTAAGGAAGTTTCTTTTCCATCTTCGGTTTTGTAATGCAAGTTGACCGGTTCAATTAAATTGCTGATAACCGGCATACGCGGGTGGCGGCGTTTTTCAGAAAAGTTCTTTTTAGTCATAAATTTAATCCCTCGCAAATAATAGTGTTCCTTCTGCTCGTTCTATTTCGGCTTTTACGACGGTGCCGATAGGGTAGTTCTTGTTTAGTTTTACCCAATAACTTCCCGACGAGCGACCCTTGTTTTCGGACTCTAAAAGCACTTCTTGCACGGTGCCCACTTGGGCTTTGTATGCGGCTTCGGCAAGTCCTCTTACTTTATTTAACAAAATATCAAGCCTTTGTTCCAGTACCTTTTCGGGCAAGAGTTGCATTCTGGCTGCAACGGTACCTTGGCGGGGTGAGTATTTGTAGCAATAGGCTGTGCTGAAACCGGCTTCTTCTACCAGTGTTAAAGTTTGTTGGAAATCCTCTTCGGTTTCCGTTGGGAATCCCACAATTAAATCGGTGGAAATATGAAAACCGCAAGATTTTAGTTCTTGAATTTTTTCTAACAAAATTTCGCGCGTGTAACCTCGTTTCATTTCTCCCAATACTTTGCTGGAACCGCTTTGTGCCGGCAAATGTAAATGACGGGCGATTTTCGGGTTGTCTTTTACCGCTTGCCAAAAGGCGGGTGTAAAGTAAATGGGGTGAGGACTTGTAAAGCGTACCCGTTCCACTCCTTCGATTTCGGTAGTGCGGTTGAGTAAATCAGCAAAGGTAGTATCGCCGTCTTGGTAGGCATTTACCGTTTGCCCCAGAAGCATAATTTCTTTGGCGCCTTGAGCTATTTTTTGACGAACAGAATTTAAAATATCTTCTTGAGGGAGACATTTAATCGAGCCGCGTACGGTGGGGACAATACAATACGTGCAGGCAAAGTTACATCCACGCATAATGGTTACATAACCGGTTAACCCCGGTTTAAGTATTTCACCCCCTGGACCAACGGGGGGGAATAAGCCGCTTTTATCTAAAGTATCGGAAAAGTGTTCAATACTCTTCGCTCCGGATAAAACGTCTAAAAACGGAAAATGTCGGCGTAGCTGTTTGCCTAAGCGTTCGGCCGCGCAGCCTGCAAAAATAACGGCTCTGCCCGGTTTTTCTTTTTTCCATGTACCCAATCTGCCAAGGAAGGAAACCGCACGGTGTTCCGCATGGTCGCGCACTGTGCAGGTATTGATAAGCACCACGTCGGCCTCATCTAAATTGTCGGTAGTTACCATTCCGCGTGCCGCCAAATGAGAGAACATTTCCTCTGAATCGGCAATGTTCATCTGGCAGCCATAGGTTTGAATAAAAACTTTTTTCATGGGGTATAAAAAATACAGGCGGCCTGCGTGAACAGACCGCCTGTAAACTTAAGTTAGAATAAGTCGCTGATTTTTTTGATGCTTTCCGTAAGCGGCTGCGTGAGGTGAATTTTAATCACGCGGCGACCTTTGGATTCAAGCGCTTGGAAATCTCCCAACGCTTGGGCATTGCAGAGCTGGCCGAAAGTATATTGCTGACCGGGGATTTTGATGTCGGCAGCCGGTTCGGCGGAAAGGAGTAAGAATACCCCATTGTTGCCGTCCCCTTTATGTAATTGACCCGTAGAGTGCAAATAACGCGGACCATAGCCAAACAATACGGCGCGTTTGGTGCGGGTCATAATTTTATCGCGTAAGCCGAGCAACGCTTCGTCTACTTCTTCGGACGGATAGACATAGGGCAAGATAGCCACATAGTCGTTGCTTTCCAACAAGGAATACAAATCTTGGGCCAAGGTTTCCAATTTTACTTCGGCGGCAATATCTCTGGAAACCAAGATAGGGGCGGAAACTTCAGCCGGAATGTCGCCTTTTTCCAATTGAGCCAAGATATTTTTTGTCATGGTTTTGGCTTCTTGCACGTTGGGTTGATCAAAAGGATCAATAGCCAAAATGGCACCCGCGGCGGCGGTGGCAATTTCCCACAACAGGAACATAGCACCCAATTGATATTTGTTTTCCAACACAATGGTCAAAATAGGATAGCCGCGTTCGGCCAAATCTTTAACGATGGCGGAAACGCGTTTATCATCATCGCTGCCGGTAGAAAGGTACACAAAGTAGCGGTCGTCGCGGTAATCAAAGTTTTTGGTTAAGCTTTCGCCGGCCACCGGCACAATCCCTTTGCCTTCTTTACCGGTGGATTCAGCTACCAATTGTTCAGCCCAAAGGCCGAAAGTAGCAAAATCGGAGGGAGTTAAAAGGGTCATTTTGTCGCGGCTATGGTTCACGTTGCACGCACCCATAAAAGCACCTAATTTTACGGCAGCATTGTCTTTTACCGGAGCTTCCGCGGAGAAGGTAGCAGCCTGTTCTTTGGCGACAGTTAACAATTTGGTTACGTCTACCCCCATAATGGCGGCCGGAACGATGCCGAACATGGAAAGAGCAGAGAATCTTCCGCCGATATCCGCCGGATTGAGGAAGGTTTTGCGGAAATGGTGTTTTTTGGCCAAAGCTTCCAAGCCGGTTCCGGGGTCGGTAATGGCGGCGAAGTTTTTGCCGGGTTCTTTTACACCGGCTTTTTTCACTTCGTCAAAGAAATACGCAAATTGAGAAGAAGGTTCTACTGTTCCGCCGGATTTACTGGCGAAGATGAACAACGTTTCCGCCGGATTGATGCGAGCGCGGGCTGCACCTACCCAGTCGGGGTTAGTGGTATCTAATACAATTAATTCCGGCCAACCGTTTTGTTTGCCAAATACGGTGCGGAATACTTCGGGAGCCAAGGAAGAGCCACCCATCCCCATAATTACACAGTGTTTGAAGTTTTGTTTTACATCTTCGGCAAAGGTAGTTACGTCTTCGATGCGTTCCAAAGTCCAATCGTAAACTTTTTGCCAACCTAAAAATTTAACAATAAACTCCATGTGTTCTTTGTCTTGTTTCCAAAGGGTGGGGTCTTTTGCCCAGAACTTGGTGTTAAACTCAAGTCCTTCCAGTTTAATTTCGCCTTCCCGGATAATTCCTTCGGCTATGGGGGTTGCTTGTGTATTCATACTATTTCTTCATCCTTTTTTATAAAGACCTGTCGGCCTTATTTAAAATTTGCGTTTTCAATCGCTTTTACTTTATTTAAGCGTCCTTCATGACGGGAACCCGTTAGGAAAGATGCATTTAAAAATTGTTCTGTCAGCTCTTCGGCTACGGCTGTGCCAATAATACGCGCGCCCAAACAAAGCACGTTCAATGCGTCATGTTCCACTGCTTGCCGAGCTGAATAAGCATCGTGGCATACGCATGCACGTACTCCTTTGGTTTTGTTGGCCGTTACGCAAACACCCACACCGCTGCCGCAAATTAAAATTCCGCGATCGGCTTGGTTGCTTGCCACTAATTGGGCTACCTTATCGGCATAATCGGGGTAATCAGCCCGTTCGCAAGAGAAAGTACCACAGTCCGTTACCTCATGCCCTAATCGACGGACAACAGCAGCAACGGTTTCTTTTAGCGGAAAACCCGCATGATCGCATCCAATGGCAATTTTCATAAAATTAATAAGCTTGGTCCACTAAATCGCACATACAGTGTGCCATAAAAATATGGCAGGCTTGAATGTGCGGCGTATCTTTTACGGCAACCGTAAGAGGTAAATCGCAAATATTCTTAATGGTGCCGCCGTCTTTTCCTAAGAATGCCGCCGTATAGCAGCCTTTACGTTTGGCAAGACCCAAAGCCAAATACACATTTTTACTGTTGCCTGAAGTGGAAATGCCGATGACTACATCTCCTTCTTTGGCGAATCCGTCAATTTGACGGGAAAAAACAACATCATAAGAGTAATCGTTTCCAATAGCGGTTAAGGTAGAGGTATTGGTGTTGAGGGCCAAAGCGGGGAGGGAGGGGCGTTCTTTTTTAAAACGGCCCACAAATTCTGCCGCAATATGTTGAGCATCAGCCGCGCTGCCGCCGTTACCCATTAAGATAACTTTATTCCCTTTTTTGAATGCTTCAATTACTTTTTCAGCCAGTAATTCCACTTTGTCAGCTAAGTTTTCCTTTACATAAGTTACTGCTTGGATTAACGTATCTGCTTCGTTTTTTACAAACATATTCCAAGACCTCTCTCTATTAAATCTTTTCTACGGCGTTTTGTTCTACCCAGCCTTTAATCCCTTGGGATTTTACAACCACTTCGTACCAAGAGTCTTTAGCATCTTGCACGGTAACCAAATGCCCCTGTGCGACGCTTGCGCTGGCGGGGAAGTTGGTACCGGGACCGCTGCGTATTTCTGCAATGGGGGACGCGATTACGGCCAACAGGGTGCTTTGTTCTTGATGTCTTAAATAAAGCCACCCGCTGCATACGGCTAACAACAAAGCACTGGCTAAAGCTGATCGGCCCCACTTTCCCTTAAAAAGCCAAATACTTCCCGTTATACAAAGTAGCCAAAAAATCAAAAATACAAGTCCCTTTAATTCGGGATAGGAAAACCAAAAAAAGGCCTTATGCAACACAACCGGAATTCCGGCCGGAACCAATTTTTCTCCACCCGATTCTAACGTAAGAGACAAATTCTGGCGAATATCGCTATCGCGCGGGGTTAACCTAAATGCACGGTAATAGTTTGCCACAGCCAACCCTCTGCTACCCATCTTAAAATAGCAATTACCTATATTGTAGTAAACAAAAGGGTCGTTTGGGTGAGATTTTAATTCATTTTCGTATATGCTTAACGCAGCAGAAAATTTTCCTTGGCGGTAAAACTCCTCGGCTTTTTGCAAAGAATCTTGGGCAAACAGGGGCCCGCTATAAGCCAAAACGAGTAGGAGAGCCATTAACAGTTTTTTCATTTGGTTTCCTCCTCTATCAAGGTAAGTACGTCAAGCGTCTGGGCCGCTAAATTGCGGGTGCTTTGTGTATCTTTTTCCGTCGGGGCAAAGCGCGCGGCATCTAGGCGCTGCCATAAGAGGGAAAATGCTTCCGCGGTAGCGGGTGTAACGCCTTGTTTTTCTAGGGTGGTGACAATAGATTTTAAGGGTAAACTTCCTGTACTGATTTTAAATTTCTGTTGTAAGTAATCAGCCACGGCACTCGCCACGGATTCTTCCGTAGGGGTATTTTTTAAAAGCGTTTTTGCTTGGGAATAAGCACGTTTTTGCGTAAGGGTTTTTCTGCCAACAAGAGCAAAAAGAAGCGAAATAAAAAGAAGTGTCGCTGCCAAGTAGTTAATCCAAGCCAACTCAGCTAGTTTTATAAAAAAACCGGGCGTAGGGCCATAAACTGTTTTTAGGTAAGAAATATCGCTTCCCAATGCATGGAATCCGCTGGGGCCGGATCCTTGAGCACCAAAATCAAAGCCGGCTTCCGTTTTGGAAGAAGGCGATACCTGAATGGAAATAGGTTGGGTGCGTAAGGTTTTATAAGTAGCGGTTTGCGGGTTAAAATAGGACCATTTGATTTCGGGAATGGTATAAATGCCGGAGGCCGCCGGAACAAGTACCGCCTTAAAAACTTTGTAGCTACGCGCTTTTCCGTTTGCCGGCAACGAACCGGAAGTGGCTGCGGTATTGTACATTTTGAAACCTTCCAAGGACGGGAATGCTAAGTCCGTGGTGGGCTTCAAGTTTCCGGGACCTTTTACGGTGACGGTTAAATTAACGGCTTCACCGGCTTCTACACGAGTGGGGTCTGCGCTGGCTTGTAAGGTAAAACCTTCGCCCACTGCCCCATAGAACGATTTGGGTTTTCCTTCTTCCGGGAAAGCCCGCACTTGAATATCTATCGGTAAGCTGGAAACTGTTTGCGCCTCGCTAACGGCCGATCCTCCGAATAAGCGGTCAAAAGCGGCAAAAGGAGAGTTGCCTGTTTGAAATCGAATAGAGGCCGGCCCAATGGTGGCTTTTCCGGGAGCTACTGCGGTTAAGTGATAGCGTTGTTCCTCATAGCGATATAATACCCCACCGATACTTTGCGTTCCTTGAGCCGAACCGGCATTTTCCATGAAAATATTGCTAACGCTGGGCTTTTGATAGGGGGCATCATAAAAACTTTTGGAATAATAAAAACGTACCGCGAGCGTAATGGTTTGGTTTACATAAGGTTTTTTGTCGCTGACAGCAGAAACCATAAAGAACGGATCTTCCACATGTGCATAAGCTTGGTTGGCAAGATCGGCTTCCAACGGGGGGAGATTTGGATCCGCTTTTTGTATTTTTTTGGAAAAAGCAGAATCGTAATTTCCCGAAGATTGGGCGCGAGCACCTGTACTGGTTCCACGAGTGTTGGGTACACCCTGAGCATTGCGGAAAATGGTAATTTCTATGGGATCTGTCTTATATGTTTTGCCTTCGTATGAAAAAGAAATTTCGCCGATGGAGGTTTTTCCGACAAAACGAGGCAACATTATGTAACGGAAAATAGTGGTGGTGTTTCCATTGATGGTAGATTGTTCCACTTCGCGGGAATATACGTTAAAAGCCGGTAAACTAGGTAATTGGGGCATAATCATGTTGCCCGAGGCCCCGCGAATTTCCACAGTTAAAGTAATTTCATCATCGAGAGCGAGAGCCGTTTTGTTGACGGCGGCCGTCAAGGATACTTGGGCAAACGCCTGTAACGCACAGAAACAGAAAAATAAGAAAAGAAATAATTTTTTCATACGTTTACCAATCTTTTTCTATTGTGTGGTTTTGAGCCGGAGCAGACACCGTGGGTTTTTTGTATTCGCTTTCCCGAGCCATTTGCATCACACGTTCGGCTGCGTCTTTTTGCTCCTGACTGGGAGAATCGTTTTGCCCACCCTGTTGGTTATCTTGCTGCTCTTGGTTGTCGGCCCCCGAATTATTTTGATTGTCAGAACTGTTGTTTTGATTGTTCTGGCGATCTTTATTGTTTTGGTTTTCTTGCTCTTTTAAAATAAGTTGCAAATTGTGTACAGCTTCTTTATCTTTTGGATTTTTCACTATGGCTTTTCGATAACTTTCTTTAGCTTTTTCCATATTCCCCGCACGGTAATAGGTATTGCCTAAGTTAAAAAGAGCATCTTGTTGCAATTCTCCTTCTTTTTCAGCTGTCTGTGTGAAGGCAGATTGAGCGGAAGAATAATCTTTCAGCTGATAGGCAGCCGCTCCTGCCCCAAATACAGCCTCTTCATTATGAGGAGAATCTTTTAAAATCTCGTTGTAAGTCCCAAGAGCCTGCCCATACTTTTTATCTTCGTACAAATTCCCGCCTTTGCGCAAATCCCCGCGCACTCCCGCTTGCAACGGAAGCGCCAAGAATAGCATTAATATCATCAACAGACGGGTCATTTTCATATTTTACCTTTTTTGAGGTGTTTTTTCCTCGTTTATTCTTTTGCGGTTTCCTTGGGGCCACAATAAATATCCGGCCAAACACAGGAAAGCCAACGCTAGCGGAAAGCGATAGCGGTTTTTGTAGGTTACCCATCGAGAGGTGGTGGAAAGTGTTTTGTCTAATCCACGTACCGCATCTTCCACTTTTGCTGCCACTTGGGCCGGTGTCGTATAGGCAATATACACACCGCCTGTTGCTTGAGCCAGTTCCAATAAAGTATTTTCATCTAATTTGGAAACGACAGTATTTCCCTGTCGGTCCTTTTTGTATTCTAAAATCTTCCCGCTAGCCGGCTCTACTCTTGCCGGAATAAGAGTGCCTTCCTTACTGCCGATGCCAATAGCAATAATGCGAATCGAATTACGTGCGGCAATTTCTTTAGCGGCTTTTAATTCTTCCGGGGAGTGGTCTTCCCCGTCTGTCAGCAAAATAAGCGCTTTCTGTCCGGGGTATTTGGCCAACATTTTTGCGGCTAAAGATACCGGTGCCGCCAGTGAAGTTCCCGGAACGGGTAACATATCGGGTTTTAACGCGGTAATAAAGTATTTAAGGGCGTCTTCGTCGGTTGTGATGGGGCATTGTACGTAAGCTTGAGAGGTAAATGCCAAAATGCCGATACGTTCTTCTTTTAAATGACTGATTAACATTTTCAGCATTGTTTTGGCATTGTCCAAACGATCGGGGCGAAGATCCCTGGCTTTCATAGAGGAAGAAACGTCCACCGCAATGACTGTTTGGGCAAAAGAACCTTGGGCCTGTGTGATTTCCGTTCCCCATTGAGGCCCGGCCAATGCAACAAACAAAAAGGATATGCTTGCCAATAATAGCACATTCTGCCAAGCACTCTGGGGGCGCAAATGGGAAATTAATTTTTGGTAGGCTTGTGTGCCAAACAAGATATGAATAGCCCTATTTTTTAATTTTTTCCCGATGGCAAGCATTCCGCCCGCTACCAGTAGCGCGCCCAACAAATAAAGTAAAAAGATAGGTTTTGCAAATAATTCCATATTAAGGCACCTTGATAAAGAGAATTTTTTCCGCAATAAGTCCGGCAAATAGTGCCAGTACCGCCAGCAACAAAAGCGGTTGGTAAAAATCTGTACGGTTTATAATAGAACTGGGAGAAAATTCCGTTTTTTCCAACTGGTTAATGGTGTTATAAATCTGTTCCAGTTCCGTTTCGTTTTTGGCCCGGTAAAACTTGCCGCCCGTTTCTTGGGCGATTTCCATCATAAGCCCTTCGTTAATTTCATCTTCTTGGCTGGAGTAGGGGTTATCGCCGGGGGCACTGGCCGTACCAATGGTATAGACGCGGATTCCATACGCGGCAGCGGCTTTGGCGGCCATGCCGGGCTCAATGGCGCCCGCATTGGAATCGCCGTCTGTAAGTAAAATGATTATTTTGCTTTTGGCCTTACTGTCTTTTAAATGGTTGGCCGCTACACCCAACGCATCTCCGATGGCGGTGTTATTGGCATCAATAATACCTAAATAAAGGGTGGAAATATATTCTTGCAAAGCTTCATGGTCTAAAGTTAGCGGTGCATGGAGCATAGCCTCTTTGGCAAAAGCCACTAAGCCGATGCGATCCGTCGGTCGTTTGGCAATGAAACGTGAAGCGGTATTTTGAGCGGCCACAAAGCGGTTGGGGTAAAAATCTTGCTTTTGCATAGAGGCAGAGACGTCCAGTAATAAAATAATATCAATCCCTTCCGTGGGGGGGAGAAACGTTCTGTCTACCTTCATAGGGCGAGCCAAAGCAAAAATCATAAGGGAAAGGGCCAGTAGATAGCAAAGCATCGGGGCCCAGCGAGTAAACAAAACCCGCAAAGAGGCTTGATGAATGAGTAGATGAGAAAAAGAGTAATTGAAACGACGAGAAAAGGATTTCTTATATAAGGTTTTTCCCAAGAAGACGGCTAACACAACCAAAAATAACCCAAAAACCCATGGATGCATAAATTCTATGCTGCCTGCGAAGAATTTAGTAAACAAAAAACCCAACAGCGAAAAAGCTGCTAGTGCTCCCAAAACACTCAGTATTGTAGCTTGAATAACGGGGGCTTTTTTAACGAATAAAGAAGAGAAAAGCGCCACAAGTAAAAGCCCTATCGAAATTAAGAAGAAGTAAATCATGCAGGATCCTCCTCTTTATCGGTCAGAATTTCTTTGGGCGATGTTTCCACAATGATTTCCCGCAAAATTTGAATGTCTTTATTTCTGATTTGTTCGTTGGGAACGGCTTTAGCGAATTTTACCAAATCTCCGGAACTTAAAAAGTCGCGCAATTGGTAAAGGAAGGGCGCCATTTGCGGCATATTTTTGACGCGGCGCAACAGTTCGGCGGACGTGTCTGCCGAAGCATCTATTTTAAATTGACGCCACAGATATTCTCGTAAAATATCGGATAGAGAAATATAAAATAATTTGTATTCTTCTTTTTCCCAAAGACCGCTATTAAGAAGAGCATCTATCTTTGACAAAGCAATCACATTGCACGGACGGGAATCTTCTTCTTGTTGTATTTGCAGGGTATCTTCCGTGGCTTTTTTTCGCCATTGATATAGCACATAAATAAAGGCTATGGCCGCCAGAAAAGCAATTAACCATGCCAACAAACTAATCGGTACACGCGGTCCGCGGATTTCTCGCAATTCTTCTTCGGGGAAAGTTTTAGCCGGAGTAATTTCTATAAAAACGGGATCTTGAGCTTGGGCAAGGGTTTTACCTTCTTGGGTAAGATTAAAAGTAACCGTGAATGTGGATTTTCCCAAAGTAAAGGGAATGACGGTAAAATCATAGGTTTGTGTAGCAGGGGAATTTTTAACGATATTTGTTTGGGTAATTTCAAAATCGGCAGGAAGAGAGTCTTCATCCAGTTCCACTTGATAATCCGGCGAGTGGGCAAGAGAATACTGCACCGCAAACGGCTGCGCAAACGGCACTGTTTGGGCGGCCTTTTTTTCGGTGATGTTTATTTCTTGGGCCATCATTCCGTTAGAAAGTAAAATAAAAGCTAGGAGAACGAGTTTTTTCATGATTTATCTCCGCAATTTTTTAGCACGCTGTTTAAAAAACGAGATGACCGGTTCTGAAGGTGCCACAGCCGTATCCACCATAATGGGTTCGATTTTAAAAGGATTAAACAAACTTTTTAATTCTAGATCGTGAATTTGGTTATATTGCTGAAGCCGGGTGTTCAATTCTTTGCCGGAAAGAGAAAGGATTTCTTCCTCTCCCGTTTCGGGGTCCACTACTTCAACACAAACTCCTAACGAAGGAAGTTTTTCTTCGAGTTTATCTTTTACGATAACGGGAATTAAATCAAATTTTTTGGCGGCCAGTTTAAAGGGCTTTGCAAAGTTTTCTAAGGGTTCCAAAAAATCGGAAATAAGAATTAGAATGCCCTGCCTTTTGATTACTTTGTTTAGCGTTTCCAAACACAACCCGAGATCCGTTCCTTTTCTTTTGGGTTCAAAAGCAATCATTTCGCGAATCAGACGCAATACATGCTTTTTTCCTTTTCGGGGAGGAACAAACAACTCCACCTGATCCGAAAATAGAAGAAGCCCCACCTTGTCGCTGTTTTTGAGAGCTGACATGGCAAATAAGGCAGCCAGTTCCGCGGCAGCTTCCAATTTTAATTTATCGGTGGAGCCGAATTGTTCAGAGGCGGAAACGTCGCACGCAATCATTAACGTCAGCTCACGTTCCTCGTTGTATTTTTTTATGTAGGGAACACTCGTGCGGGCCGTTACGTTCCAATCAATGGAACGGATATCATCTCCCGGGGTATACTCGCGCACTTCGGCAAATTCAATCCCTTGGCCTTTGAACGTGCTGAGGTATTCCCCTGCAAACGTTTCAGAGACCAGTTTGTTGGTTTGAATTTCTATTTGGCGTACTTTTTTGAGAATTTCCGAAGTATCCACGGCTTACCCCCAACTTACAAACTACGGCACATCTACTGCATCAAAGATTTGTCTGACGATTTGGTCGGAAGTGATGTTTTCCGCTTCGGCTTCGTAGGACAAAAGCACCCGGTGGCGCAACACATCTAACCCGACGGCTTTAATATCTTCCGGCGTTACGTAGCCGCGGCCGTTTAAAAAGGAATAGGCTTTAGCGGCTTGGGTGAGGAAAATGGTTGCGCGCGGGCTGGCCCCGTATTGAATATAGGAAGTTAGTTTTTCTAATCCGACGGCTTTCGGATCGCGCGTGGCAAACACTAAATCGACGATATAATTTTTAATTTTTTCGTCTACGTAAATAGAATCGGTCACTTGTCGCGCTTTTAAAATCATTTCCGGCGTTACTTGGGTATTGAGTTCGATTTTTTGGTGGCTGGCCATACGTTCCAAAATAATCTTTTCTTCTTCTTTGGTAGGATAAGTAACCAACACTTTAAGCATAAAGCGGTCCACCTGTGCTTCGGGGAGCGGGTATGTGCCTTCTTGCTCCACGGGGTTTTGGGTAGCCATCACCATAAAAGGTTCCGGCAGTTTATAGGTTTGTTCACCGATGGTTACTTGGCGTTCTTGCATAGCTTCCAATAGGGCACTTTGTACCTTGGCGGGAGAACGGTTGATTTCGTCGGCTAATACAAAGTTGGAAAAAACCGGCCCGCGTTTAGGGTAGAAAAGGCCGTCTTTCGGATTAAAAATAAGCGTACCCGTGATATCGGCGGGGAGCAAGTCCGGCGTGAATTGAATGCGTTGAAATTGCGCGTGAATCGCTTGGGCCAAGGTTTTTACGGCGAGCGTTTTTGCCAAACCGGGAACCCCTTCAATCAAAATATGCCCGTCGGCCAAAAGGGCTACAAGCATTTTTTCTACTAAAGCTTCTTGCCCGACAATAACCTTGCTCACTTCGCGTTTTAAGTCTTGTAAAAAAAGGCTTTCTTGCTGAACTTGTTTGTTTAAGGTGGTGATATCCATGTTTACCCCTCCGTGTAAAGGCCCGTGATCGGGCGAATATTACCTATATTATAGAAAACAGGCCCTTTCTTGGAAAGGGTTTTTTAGGGGTTAGTTTCCAGAAAAATTACTTTCCATTTGGGGAAAGCGTTTTCACTTTTAAGGTTTTTAAGCGCTTGGCGACAAAAAAATCTTTAATCGGTTGGGCCAGGTAATAAATACCGGGCAGCGCAAACAACGCGGGGACGGCATAGAAAACGGTAAATCGGAGGTCTTTATCCGCGATTCCCAATTTGAGATAGGTATATAACAGAAGTCCCGCTATGCCAAGAAAGAAAAAAGCCGACAGGTAGAGACTGAAATGCGTATCGGGTGAGTATTTGATAAAAAGGCCATGGTTAAAAAAGTTATCCATTTGTTCGGTAGCGAATTTGGACAGTTTTTGTTGAACGCCGGAATCCTTTTTTTCCATTACGGTTTTATAAGAGAAAGTGCGAAATTTCTTGGCTTCGTCGGCTATTTGGTAGAAAAACGGTAATGCTCCGAAATGTTTGATGATAATTTTTGCTCCGTCTGCTTGCGTAAAAAGCATTTGAATCCCTTTAATGCAGGGAATAGGCATGTGGTGTTTATTTAATTTTTCCGAAACTTCCAAGGTAAAATCAAAATCGGTTTCTTTATAAGGGAGAAAAACATTTTTCTTGGGCATATATTTTTTAACTAATATCAACCCGGTGGGGGTAAAGTGAAGGTGGGTAAATTTGTTTTTTCTGGTTTTTCGAGAGTTAAATACTTCCACAAAAGTGAGGATACACGCCAAGGGAATTAGTACTGCCAAAACAAGAGTCAATACCCAAGTTAAGAAATTTTCTTCCTTCATTTGGGACAGGAAATCTTTTAACATGCTCCACACAAATTCAAAAAGTCCGTCCATGCACAAAAAAACAACCGCGGCTATCAACACAATACTTGTGATGATAACGGAACGACGGAAATAATGGAAAAGGAGAGCATCTTCCGGCGATTTTATTTGTACTCTCATAGATTTTATTCCTTAGCTCCGTGCTTTTTTAGATAGGTGCGAATTTCCGGAGTTTTAGCCAAGGTTAAAGGTGTTTCCGGTACGGAAACAGTGATTAATTGAA
This sequence comes from Elusimicrobiaceae bacterium, assembly GCA_045580265.1. Classification (GTDB taxonomy): domain Bacteria; phylum Elusimicrobiota; class Elusimicrobia; order Elusimicrobiales; family Elusimicrobiaceae; genus Avelusimicrobium. The sequence continues at coordinate 20,140 of JAZNNM010000009.1, forward strand.
AAGGAATCTCTTCGGCGTTACCGGTGGGGGAAACTTCTGCTTGTTTTAATGATTTTGCGGGGCCTACGGAAGAAACGTTTATTTTGGCTCCGTGGGCTACCAATAGTTTTACAATGGAAAAATAACCTTTTTGTGCGGCAAACATCAAAGGGGTAAATCCCAACTCGTCCTCTACGTTTTCCATGTCGGCATTGTGTGCCAAAAGGAATTTCACAATGTCATTTAACACTCGTTCCGATCCTTCGAATAATTGAAGTGCATAGGATAAGACGTTAGCATGGGATTCGTTCTGCAATGAAACGTCAGCCCCGTTATTTAAAAGCCAGTTTACCATGGAAATATGGCCCTGTGCTGCCGCCAACATCAAAGCTGTCGTTCCGCGCGGAGTTACTTCGTTTACGTCTACGCCATGTTCTACCAAGCAAGCGGCCACCTCTACCTTTCCTAGTCCTACCGCTATTAAAAAAGGGGAAAACCCCGTTTTCGGTTGACGGATATCAAGCGGAATATTTTGCTTGGCAAGGGCTTTAACTGTTTCCACATCACCGGTCTTGGCAGCGATAAATAATTGAGTCAAAAGTTTTATTTTTTTGTACATGGGGAACCCTATTTCTTCTTCTTAACTAAATTATAACAAAATGTTCGTTCGCAGCGGAGAATGGCGAGGTATTTTATTCCGATAGAGGATAAATAGTACAATAATAACGTACTCTCTTATTCAAGTGATAACGGATATGAATTTACCGCAAGAATTTATCAGCAACACCTCTTCTCTTTTTGGGAAGGAACGATGGCAATGTTTTGCAGACTCTTTTTCTCAAGAGCCGGTGGTGAGTGTTCGTTTTAATCCTTGGAAATACAGAAAGGAAGATATCCCTCTAAATGCAACTCTTGTTCCATGGTGTAAGCACGGCTTTTGGCTGCAAGAGCGACCTAATTTTACACAGGATCCCCTTTTCCATGCCGGTGTCTATTACGTGCAGGAAGCAGGCTCTATGTTCTTGGATCAGGTTCTTCGCCATTTAGTTACCACTCCGGTCAGTGTGTTGGATTTATGTGCTGCTCCCGGCGGAAAATCTACCCTCATGCGTGCAGCGTTGCCTGAAGGATCCGCACTTGTTAGCAACGAAACGGACCGGCGTCGCTCCAATATTTTATTGGAGAATATGCTCAAACAGGGGCACCCGGGGGTGATGGTTACTCATAACACGGCTAAAGAATTTTCCAAAACCAATCTTGTATTTGATGTTATTCTGACCGATGTTCCCTGTTCCGGAGAGGGGTTATTCCGGAGAGATTGCGAAACGGTACAAGAATGGAGTCCGTCAGCTGTTCATTTTTGCCAAGAACGTCAACGGCAGATTTTGCAAGACATTTGGCCTTGCTTGCGTGAGGGCGGCCTGCTGATTTACAGTACTTGTACGTTTAACTTAAATGAAAATGAAGAAAATGTACGTTGGATACAAGAAGAACTGGGGGCTGACTTGATTGCCGTTCCTGTGCAGAAGGAATGGAACATAACGGGCAGTTTACTTAAGGGGTGGGAAGAGCCCGTATATCGTTTTATTCCCGGCATAACGCCAAGCGAAGGACTTTTTATGGCCGTTTTGCGTAAAAAGGGTTCCGGAGTGAAATTCGCAACACTTCCTTCTTCTTTGTGTGAACAAATCAAAAAATATCGTTTGATTCATTTGTTGTCTGACGGGATTCCTACCCCAGAAATGAAAGGGAAAGAACAAATTCCCTCTGCTGCGCAAGCCCTTTCACTTGCTACCCGTCCGGAAGATTTTCCTCAAGTGCAGCTTCCTCTAGACTTGGCTTTGCGTTACTTGCATCGGGAATCTTTCTCGTTGCCTGAGGATACGGCGCGTGGATTTGTTCGGGTTATGTATCAGGGGAGATCCCTTGGGTTTATGAAAAATCTGGGCGGACGTGCCAATAACCTTTACCCCAAACCGTGGGCTATTCGCAAATTGTAATTTTTTTGATATTTTAAACAAAAAGGTCTTGCTCCGTTTTTTTTTTTTCATACAATTTCTATAGATAATTCGCAAGAAAACTTATAATATGGTTTAGCCGTTGTAAAATGTGCTGTAAGAGATTTTTATGAAGAAAGGGTTTACTTTTTAGTAGAATTGTTAGTAGTGGTATTAATAATCGGAATTTTGGCCGCTATGGCTATGCCCCATTACGAAAAATCTGTTTGGCAAAGCCGCAATACCCAACTAAAAACGGCTGCCAGAGCTATTGCCGATGCGCAAATGATGCATTTTATAAAAACGGGTAAAATCCCTACCAGTTTTGATTCCCTGAGTGTAAGTATTCCTTTAAAAGTAAAATCAACCACCGCCGGTACCAGTAGTAATGTTTGTAAAATGACTGTTCGTAAAGGAAAAGGGGTATTAGAAGGGAAAAATTTTATTGTTATTTTAAATAGTAGTAGTGACAAGACGGGCACCAGTGTTGCTTTGTGGACAGAAGGAAAATATAAGTGTAACGGTTTTGTTTGGCGTGTTTACGGTACGGAAGGAAATCCGGTTCAGTGTTTGGAAGCCCGCAACGGAACCTCTACTATTAGCGACGGTGAATTCTGTGAAGATTTAGAAACAGCCGAGCATGCAAAGACCGATTCGGGTTGGGCAAAATACGATATGCCTTAAAGTTTTTTAAGTACTACAGATGCTAAATCCCCCGCTTTTAAAGCGGGGGATTTTTATTAAATTTCTTTTCCTTGGATAAATGTTTTAACGGGCTTAAAATCTGCCCCTAATAGTACAATATCCGCGATATATCCGGCCTCTAATCTCCCCGCATGGGAAAGACCCAAAAGCCGAGCCGGATTGCCCGCCGCACAAAGCCCTGCTTGCGGAAGGGTATAGCCGAAATCCACCAAGTTTTTCACTCCGCGGGCCATAGTGAGGGCCGAGCCGGCAATTACTCCGTCTGCCTTCCTTTTCCACACGCCTCCTTCTAATATCACTTCTTCTCCGTTAGCGATAAAAGGCCCCTTTTGTTGTCCGGTAGGTTTTAGGGCATCGGTTACTAATACAATGTTTTCAACCGGTTTTACGGTACGCAGAAAACCTACAATATCAGGGTGAACATGTACGCCATCAGCAATAATTTCACACGAAATTCCGGGGTTCATCAGCACAGCACCCGATGCTCCCGGTGCGCGTTGAGTAAAAGGACTCATTGCGTTAAATAAATGCGTGGCATGTGTTACTCCGCGAGCTGCTCCAAGGGAGAATTCTTCGTAAGTAGCATTTGTGTGTCCCGCTTGAAGCAAGATGCCGTGAGCTTTGCAGAAATTGATAATAGGCTCTATATTAGGAAGCTCGGGGGCTAACGTCATGGAACTTATTTTTCCGTCAGCGGCTTCGTACAAATTTTTAAGTACTTCTAAATTAGCCGGAGCAATATCCTGTGGCTTCATAACCCCCGGCTTGGCGGGAGAAATAAAGGGGCCTTCTAAATGGAAACCTAAAATTTTTGCACCTGTTTCTTGGCCCAAGGCGGGGGAAAGCAGGCGTAAAAGCCGCGCCATGTCTTCCGGTTGTCCGCAATAAAGTGTAGGTGTGAAAGCGGTTACCCCATGCTTAGCCAATTCGGTAGACATAGCAAGTAAATCTTCTATCTGTCCTGTTTCTGCCCCAAATCCGGCAAAGCCATGAATGTGTAAATCAATAAACCCCGCCATAGCAAACGTATTTTTGCCATCGATTTTCGATAAATGGCAGGCTACGGAAGGAAGTTCACTTTTTTCGCACACCTGTTTAATGCGTTCATCTTCCACCCAGATAACCGCATTTTCCAAAGTTCGTTCAGGGGTGACGGCGCAAATGTTGGTGAGTAAAAAACTGTCCATATTATTCCTCTATTTCTAAGCTCCATTGTTTGGCTTGCGGTTCAGCATCTTGCAAGGCTTTTAAACGGGCGCGGGAGTTGGCGTCCAGTAAAGAGCATGCATCTTCATCTACTAAAAGGGTAGCATTCGGGTGGAGCTTAAGCGCTGTAATCGGGCAATTTACATCCGTTCCGGCTTGCATTACTCTTGCTACCGCCGCGGCCTTTTTGTTCCCGATAGCTAAGCAGAGCACTTCTTTGGCATCCGTAATGGTGGCAATACCCACCGTAAGAGCTTGTTTAGGGACGAGATTGATATCGTTTTGAAAGAAACGTGCATTGGCTTGAATGGTATTTTCTGTCAGCTCTACCAGACGCGTGCGACTGGCAAAAGACGAGCCGGGTTCATTGAATGCCAAGTGTCCGTTTTGGCCTACGCCACCGAGAAACAAATCAATTCCGCCAGCCTGTGTGATGGCGTTTTCATAAGTTTCGCACTCAGCTTGTAAATTATCAGCCTCACCGTTTAAAATATGTACGTTTTCGGGTTTGATATTAATACCGCTAAACAAATTTTGATGCATGAAGCTGTGATAACTTTCCGGATGCGTTTGTGCAATGCCTACGTATTCATCCATATTAAAAGTAATAACATGTTGAAAATCCAAAGAACCTTCTTGGTGGATTCTTCTTAAATTGGCATACATATCTACGGCCGTTCCTCCGGTGGGAAGGCCCATTTTAAACGGTTTCTCTTCTGTCGGAGAGAAGGTGTTAATTTTTCCCTGAATATATTCAGCGGCCCATTGGCCTAAATTCATACGAGTGACTACTAAACGCATAAAATATCCTTAATTAATAAATTCTTTAATTTCCGTGGAAATAAGGTCCGCTTCCGGCCCGATGACTACTTGCACACTGTTTTCACCAACTCTTACAACCCCGCGTGCCCCCAACTGCTTGAGGGTGGCATCTTGAACAAGGGAGGGATCATTTACTTCCAAGCGAAGGCGCGTAGCGCAAGCATCTACAACTTTTAGATTCTCTTTTCCGCCCAATGCCGCCACATACTTGGCCGCACGAGAGTTTGCTTCTTTGGGTGCTTCTGTTACTGAAAGGGTAGCGTGTTCTTCCTTTTTTGCGGGTTCGACGGCTTGTCCTTCCGAGGGTTTTTCAAGCGGGTTTTTCTCAACAGGAGAAGCAGCGGTTTCTTGTGTTTCTTCTTCACGGCCGGGAGTTTTTAAGTTCCATTTGGTAATGGCAAATCGGAATACAAAATAATAAACTACCGCGTAAGCAAAGCCAACGGGTAACAGCATCCAGGCATTCGTCCCCAGTTTATAACTTAATAAGTAGTCGAATAATCCCGCGGAGAATGTAAAGCCCAGTTTTACGTTTAACACATGCATCAAGGCCATAGAAATGCCCGTTAAGAAGGCATGCACTACATAAAGCGGGAAAGCGAGGAACATAAAAGCAAATTCTACCGGCTCAGTAATACCGGTTAAGAAAGAAGTAAGCGCCATGGAAAGCAGAATGCCGGCAGTTGCTTTTTTACGTTTAGTGTCGGCGGTATGAATCATGGCCAAACAGGCGGCCGGCAAACCGAACATCATAATGGGGAAGAAACCCGCCATGAAGGCTCCGGCGGTAGGATCTCCGGCAAAAAAGCGGTGCAAGTCTCCATGGGCGATGGTTTCCACTCCGTTTTGCAAGGTAGCAAAATCACCAAATTGGAACCATACAAGGTTGTTAAGTACATGATGAAGACCGAGGGGAATTAACAAGCGGTTGGCAAGCCCAAAGAAGAAAAGCCCAATACTGCCGGAAGAAATCGTCCAGTTCCCGAAGGAAGAAATAACTTTACCAATCGGCGGCCAAATGAAATAAGCGGCCACCGCAATCAGCAAACAAGTGGCTCCCGTAATGATGGGCACAAATCTTCTTCCGCCAAAAAAAGCTAAATAAGAAGGAAGTTTTATATTGTGAAAGCGGTTATACAGGAGTCCCGCTGTTACACCAACGATTATCCCACCCAAAACTCCCATATTAATGGTTTTGTCAAGGGTAGCAAGGGCAGCACTCATAATGAGGTAACCGATAAAAGAGGCCAAGGCGGCCGCTCCGTGGTTTTCTTTTGCAAAGCCTATGGCTACACCTACGGCAAAAATAACGGGTAAATTGTTAAATACAGCTCCACCTGCATCCGAGATAAAGGCGATATTTAACAAGTCCGGCTGTCCCAAACGCAAGAGTAACCCTGCAATGGGAAGAACAGCAATGGGTAACATCAAGGCCTTGCCCAATTGGACAAGTCCGTTTCCAAGAGCGGAAAAAAACTTTTTAAGTGTTTGCATGTAAGCTCCTTATTCCATAGAAAATTTTTCTTTTACCAATTTGCGTACGCTTTCGGCGTCCGGAAGAGTTAAAGCTTGTTGGGCAACGGCTTGGCAATCGGCTAAATTTAATTTGCGTATCAAGGCTTTGATGCGGGCCACTGTTCCGGCACCTACGGCTAGTTCACTAACCCCTAGACCGATCAAAATAGGTACCGCCATTTTATCGCCTGCCATGGCCCCGCACAGAGCAACGGGCCGCTGATAAGCAGCTGCTCCGCGGCAAGTGGAAGCAATCAGTTGCAGAACAGCAGGGTGCAGCGGATCTGATTGGGCACTTAATACCGGATGGCTGCGATCTATTGCCAAGGTATATTGTGTTAAGTCATTAGTTCCGAGGGAGAAAAAGTCTGCTTCTTTGGCCAGTTGTTCGGCCGTTAAAGCGGCGGAAGGAACTTCTATCATTGTTCCTACTTGTACGGCTTCAGTGATTCCTAAAGCGGCTTTTTCTTCTTCGATAATGTGTTTAAAACGTGTTAACTCTTGCGTGAAGGAAACCATTGGCAACATGATGCGTACGCGGCTGAGCGGTTTTACCTGCAACAGAGCGCGTAATTGTGTGCGGAAAAAACTTTCGTTTTTATCAAAAACCCGAATTCCGCGTACTCCTACAATGGGGTTGGCTTCCGGTGCAATGTTTACAAACGGGAGAGGCTTATCTCCGCCTGCATCCAATAAGCGGAAGGTAACGGTTGTATCCTTGGCGGCATCTAATACGGCTTGATAAGCGGCCGTTTGTTCAGCTTCCGCCGGAGCGATGGCACGTCCTTGAAATAGAAATTCCGTTCGCACCAGCCCCATTCCTTCGGCGCCATTTTCCCAAGCACTGGCTGTTTCGGCTGCACCGGCCACATTCCCTTCTACGAAAATGCGTTTTCCGTCTAAAGTGATGGCAGGTGTTTTTGCGGTTGCCAAGGCTTGTCGGGTTTCTGCCAATAGCTGTTCCCGACGAGCGGTAAACTCTTTTACTTGCGCTTCTTCGGGATTGATAACCACTTTGGCGTGGTCGGCATCTAATAAGAGAGGTGTATCATTTAAAATTTCATTTACGGTTGTTCCGGCCCGAACGACGGACGGTATGGCACGGTTTCGCAATAAAATTCCGGCATGCGCGGTGGGGGAGCCTTGTGCTAGCAACACGCCCGCTATATTGGACGGAAGAGCCGTTACATCGGAGGGTAATAATTCATCTGCCACTAAAATACTGCCGTCAGGCACTTGAACAGTTGTTTTTTTATTACCGGTTAAAAGAGCCAGTACTTCCAAGCGTAAGTCTTTTAAGTCGGCGATACGTTCCATCAAAAACGGGTTGTTTGTTTTTTTGAGGACGTCCACACTTTGACGAATGGCTGTGTTGAATGCAAATTCAGCCGTTTTCCCTTTGGCTACCGTTTCTTTGGCTACTTCAAAAAGCAGCGGATCTTGGGCAAGTAGTAAATGAGCGGTTAAAATATCTCGTGCTACTTCATTTTTTTCAGCCGCTATTTTTTGTTCCAATTCCTGACGAAGCACCTGCAAGGCGCGTTCTAATTCTGCTTCTTCGGTGATAGGATCTTTAGCAAATTCTTCAAACGTAATTTGTTGTGTTTGGAAACGAAAAGCTTTTCCAAAGGCGAGGCCTCCGCACGCAGTCAAACCGGAAAGAGTAGTTGGTCCGTTAAGGGGTAAGGTTTGTTTTTCTTTCGTTTCAGCGGTTTTTACCATGGGAGTTACCTCTTCTCCAAGGCCGCTTTCAAAGGCTTCTTGCAGTTTGGCAATCATAGCGCGGGCTTCGGTTTCGGGGCCTGCCACGCGCAGGGCAATGCTATCCTGATAAGACAAAGCTAAACCCATAATGGCCACTACACTTTTTGCATTGGCGGTACGATCTTTAAAACCGATTTCCACAGAAAAGGGATGTTGCGTGGCCAAGTGTGCTAAAACGGCAGCCGGCCTGGCATGGATACCGTTTGTATTGGCAATGGTAATGGGGTTAGATTGCCAAAAAGTTTCTGCGGCTTCTTCGTGGGAGGAAGCGCAGGCAACCGGAATTGAAAAAAGAGCGGTTCCCTGTTTTACGGGTCCATAGACAGGGGCGGAAATAGTAATATCCGCCGGGGCAGTTACAACCACCATTACAAGAGGGGAGGCTAAACCATTAAGGAGAGTTTCTAAATCGAAAGTTAAAATAGGTTGACCTGCTTTTACAGTGTCACCTTCTTTGGCAAGAGCAGTAAAGCCTTTTCCTTTCAAAGAAACGGTATCCAATCCTACATGTACTAATACTTCAATGCCGTTTTGACTGACCACAAAGGCGTGGCGGGCTTTGTTAAAATTGATGATTTTTCCGTCGATAGGGGAATATACGGCTCCACTGGTGGGGTGAATGGCTGTGCCGTCTCCTAACATGCGTTCACTAAATACAGGGTCGGGCACTTGGGTTAAAGAAACAGAATTTCCATCTAAAGGACAAAAAACAGTCAAAGAATCGGGCATAAGAAGTCTCCTATGTGATGTTTCCCTCATTATAGTATATTTTGGACGAATCGTACGCGTGCGCGTGCGCTATGCGTAGGAAAAGAAGAAAAATTATTTTTAAGTATGAGAAAAATTCTCCGCCCTAAGGGTGCTTTTTATGGGTACTGGCGGTAACTCTTTTTGTTTCTTTTTCCGGTGGCTGAAAAAGAAGTATTTATTGACGAGAGCTTGACCCGTTTTTTTTTTTCTTACAATAGTGCTAATCGGCAGGTTGTTAGAATTAAAAACTCTCTCGTTTGCCGTAAACTTATTTATAAGGAGTTTTATATGAAAAAGGGTTTTACTTTGATAGAACTTTTGGTTGTGGTGTTAATCATTGGTATCTTGTCTGCGGTGGCCATGCCGCAATATACCAAATCAGTGGAAAAATCTCGTACCACTGAGGCCTTGAGTAACATCAATACCATGCGTAATCAAATGGAATTATATATTTTAGAAAATGGTTTTCCTACGGAAACAGTACCCTATTCGGATTTTACCAGTGTAGATATACAAGGAGGGAGCTGGGAAGACGTTGGGGGATGGGAAGAATTAAAAACAAAAAATTTTCTTTATCATGCGGGTTGTGATCATGGTAGCTGTTATATAGAAATAGAAAGAATACAGAATAATTCTACAATTTATGGTTTTATATCAAAGCGTGAATCAAACCAAAAAAATTGGGAAAATAGATGTTATGATTTTCATGAAGAGATAGGAAAAAGTATTTGTAAGTCTCTAATCAATAATGGTTGGTCTTATACCGAAAATTCAGAATACTAGAATAAAACCCCCAGCTAGGCTGGGGGATATTTATTTTTGTTGGCATTTTATTTCACTACTTTGAAAAGTCCGCTTGCGGAGTGTGCGCCGAATTCCGGTGCGTACATGGACTGTACCTGTGCGGCAGGGGCGCGGAAACGGCCGCCCTGTGTGGGGCGTAAACCATAGCGTAACGTTACTTCGCCCGCCGGTAACCAATCGATAAAAAAGTTGGTTCCGCTATCGCGGATTTCTTTGTATAGGGAAATGGGGTTCCATTCCCACCCGCTTAATAATTCTTCATTTTCAAAGCCGGCCGGTTTCGGGTCTTGCAGAAGCACATATTCAAAGGCACTTTTGGTGCGCAAAGTTAAATGCACTTCCACTTCATCATCGGCTTTGATTTCGTCCAAATCTTCCACGGGGCGGAGTTTGGTTTCGCCGTCTTGTTTTAAGCGTACAAAATATTGGCGCGTTAAGTTGATGACGCCTTCCTCAGAGGGTTTGGCATTATCGGTTTGATAGACGGCACTGAGCGAAGCAAAATCGGTCAATACCCCTTGTTTAGTAATAGTGGCGGAGTATGCCGCAGGCGTAATAGACTCTCCTGTTTTGACAAATTGCAAATCTTCCGTCCAATCCATGGGTTCAAAAGAGAGTTTCTTTTGTTCGCCTGCCCAGTTTATTTGATAATTCGTCGGCAACGAAAGGGCTCCTTTGTGTTTCATAACTTCCAATACCGTAAACACGGCTTGAGCGGATACTTTGGCATTGTCCCAGCTGTTCACTTGGCGGTTGAACAAAAGCCATTGAAGCATGGGGTCGATATATTCGCTTTGCGGGCGGATTTCAAGCAATGTGCGCAGCGTTACCGTTTGGGTGGAAAGTGTATCGTTATACCATACCCAGCTTTGTGCTTCGGGGGCAAAATAGGCCCCAGCCAGCTTATCCGTTTGAATGCGAGCGAGAACTAAATCTAAATACCGATCAGCCTTTTCGGTATTGCCCAAGCGATAATAAACGGCTGCTGCATAAATTTGGCCCAGCGGAGTCATATAACGAGAGTGAGCATCGGCATAATCGACCCATTTTTGGATATATAACTTGGCTTTTTCCGTTTCGGGCCAGTCTGTGGGGAAAGCGGAAAGTGTATAGGCCGCATAAAGTGCGTATGATACGGAAAGAACGGAGCCTTCTTTGGCGTCTTTCAAGCGTTTTTCAATGCGGGGATAAATGTAGGCAAACGCTTTTTGCGCAGCCTCTTGCGGAATAGTCGCTCCGTAGGAGAGCGCTTGTGCAAAAGATTCGAGTGCATAGAGAGTCAGGTACTCATCATCTTGTCCGCCGGCAATCCACGCAAAAGCTCCGGATGTGTTTTGGAATTTGGCAAGGGTAGAGGTCTCTTGATTTAACACTTGGGAAACTGTTTTATCGTTGAATAAATCAATGATATCAGCTTGAATTTGCGTGTTCCCTTGAGCTTGACGGAGCCACGGGGTTTGTTCCAACAGCATCAAGCGAAGCGGGTCTTTTTCTTCCCATGCGGGGGCGAGGCTTGTTCGTTTGGGCAGTTTCTCCACTGCTTGCTTGAGTTGAGGATAAGTGTTATAAAACTGATGAACTACACTCAGCGGAACAAAACGGTTGAGAGCCGATACCAAATCGCTGCGTTTATTGGCAATTAATCCCGGCATGGAATGTAAAACAGATAATGCCAAACTGGGGTTAAGCGTAAGCACCAGTGTTTCCACCTGTTTGGCAGGAACTTCCTTCAATTCGGTCAGTGACAAGGTTTGCGTACCCTTTTTAAGCGCAATGTTTTGGGTAGCCAACAAACGTTGTTTGGAGGGGAGAATGGGGAGTTCTTTCTGCTCGGCATCACTGTCTTTTCCGCTACGGGCTACGGCCGTGATTTGGTACACTTCCGGCATTTGCGGAGCCGTGATATCCCAAGATACAAATTCCGTGCTGTTGGGTTTTACCGTTACGCGTTTAGGGGTTTGGTCCAACCCGAAAAGTTGCTGAACATTTTTGCCGTTTTGAGTAATGGTAAGGTTTACTTCCGCTGTTATTTTTTTATTGGTTACATTGGTTACCGCCGCTTGCAGGGAGCCTTTGTCTCCTTCGCGGTAAAAACGCGGCAAAGTAAGGCGGACCATAAAGTCCTTGCGGGTAATGGTTTGGGCAGTAAATGCGCCGAAATCGGCATTTCGGGTAAGTACAAAGCCCAAGATATTCCATGTAGTTAAACTTTGGGGCATGGTAAATCGCACCGAAGTTTGTCCGTTTCTAACAGGCAAAAGGGAATTAAAATAGGCTGTTTCCGAAAAATCGGTACGGGGGAAAACAGAAGGGGTTTCGGCGGCTGTTTCTTCTTCCACGCCAAAGGTTTCCATAACGGCTCCGTCAAAACTGCTTTCTACGCTGTCAAAGGCAACATTGTTGGCTCCTTTGGCCATCGTGGGAGCGGCACGCATAGAGGAGCGGGTGACCATCATACGGTACGAGCCAAAAACCGGCACCAAATCAAGCGCAGGCAACGGCAGTGGCGTTCCATTTAACAGCGTTGATTCTTCCGGCAGGTAAGAGGTCGTTGCTCGTGGTGAATTTTGACTGTAGGAAGAATTGCCTACCCCCGTGCGTTGCGGATAGAGTGTATCCAACGAGAAAGGGTTTTTCTTTTGGGCATAATAATCGAGAGATTTATCGTACACTGTTAAACTGGCTAAACCGTTCACGGGTTGCCCTTCTTTGGTTTTAGCGGACAAAACCCACGATACTTCTTCTCCGGGGGAGAGGGTTTCGGGCGCATTTAAGGTTACTTGAAGGGCTTTGTTATCAAACGGAACTTCCACGCGAGTTTGGGCTTCGTAAAATTTATAATTACTGGCCCCGAACCAACGCAACGAAACTCCGCCACGGGAAGATTCCGTTATCGGGAAGGAGTAAATCTGTACCCCGCCTTTTTGTAAGTCTTTTTTGGTTAAAAAGGTCCCTTGTTCATAGAGTTCAATGCGTTTGGAACCTTCCAATTCGGAGGAGCCCAATAATACGCGTGCTTGTGTGCCCGGGTAGTAACGGGAGTGTTGCGGCAAGGCAATTTGCGGCAGCTGCAGGGACGAATTTTCTTCCGCAACAACAAAAATAAGTTCTTGTTTGTCGGCTTTTTCCGAGGAAAGCACTAAACGGTATACCCCTTCGGGCAAGGCGGGTAATTGTACTTTTTGCGCACCGGGCGTTTTGAAGGAAAGAGTTTCCTTGAAGGCGGTTTTTTCCTTGGGTACTTCTTTATAGGCATTTTCCAAGGAAAATGCGCAACTGTCGGTGTAACAGGGGGTGGCGGGTTGCGAGGGCGGAAGTACATTTTTAAGGCGTTCGGCCACCAGCGTAATTTTCCCAGTTTGAGAAACCCCTTCACCATCTGTTAAATTGATTTCGGCTAAAGTAGCCGTTTGGTTTGCATCGTAAAAACCTTGTGTAAAAGTTACTTGGAAAGCATGCGGCTTGGTGCTTATGCGATAGGTTCGAGTTGCTTCTATCGTGCGTCCGCTTTCGTCAGCGACTTCTGCCCGTACTATAAATTGAGCAAAAGAATCTGTTTCTTTTGCTTGGGTGGGAGTAAAAGAAATGGTAAAGTTTCCATTCTCATCGGTATGCGTTTTCCCTTCGCTGATCAGAGTTGAGGATTGTTCTTCCCAGAAAAAGTTTCTCCACCAGTAAAAGGGTGGCCAGTAGGGTTTTCTTTCCACGGTGTATTTTACCACCGCGTTTTGTAACGGGGCTCCTGTGTAATAATCGGCCTTCCCGTTAATGTGGGCCGGTATGGCAAAGGCCAGTGCAGTTTGCGGATCGTTTAAGGAAATTTTGTAATCGGGACGCTTAAATTCTTCTACCCGAAAGGAATGATTGGTACGGTAGGTGCGGCCTTCTTCCTCCAATGTAAGCTGCAGGGTATATTGACCCAAAGGGGCATTTTGCGGTAAGGTAAAATCCGTTTGGGTGCTACCTAGTTCATTTAGGGTGTGTTCGGCGGAGAAAAGCGTTTTCCAGTTAGTATCCCGCAAGAGCATTTTAATGCGCTTTCCGCCTAAGGTTTTTAGGCCGCGCGGTAAGCGTTCGAATGCATTGGCGGAAAATTGTACGCGTTGGCCGGGACGATAGATAGCGCGATCCGTTTGGGCAAAAAGCTTAATAGGTTCTTGGTTATAAAAACGGAAATATAGTGCATTGGACATATAGGCGTGAGAATCATTTTTGCGCGCCAATGCGTTTAACAGATAAGATTCATTTTTAGCATCTTTTGTAGAGACAGTTACCGCGCGTTGGAAAGAGATTTCTCCTTGTTCGTTAGTTTGTGCTTGCTCTTTCGTTCCGGTCCAATGCGTAAATATATCCAAGTTAACATTTCCTTCCGGTTCTCCCGTTTTTAAATTGACTGTATAGAGATGGAAAACAGAAGGCTTATATGTTTTGTTGGGTTCTCCCAAGACGGGAGTGTATTGGGCCGGTTCGCCTTCTAACGCAGACGAGACAAACAAGGCTAAGTCCGTTGCATTTAATACGAGGGCAGATATAGGGGCCTCTTCTTTGGAGAACGTTTCTTCCCAAGAAAGGAAAACCACATAGAATCCTTCGTTTAACGCAGGAAGTTGGAAAACCGCTTCTTGTTTTTGATAAACCTCTTTGTAGGGAATTGCCAACTGCAAACTGCTTAACGGTGTTCTTTTTAAAAAGGCATCAAAATTATCAGTATCCAAATAGTCTAAAAAGTTCCAATTGTTTAAAGTAGAGCCATATTCCTTCTTATATAGGGACATCAGCTCTTCTTGAGAGGTTTGATACAAACGCAAGTAAACTTGTTTTAAATTGCGACCTTTTAACTGTATCTGCGGGGAATTGCGGTTAAATTCTGAGGAAATGTCGGCATTCAGTTGCTTGTCGGTAATGGTATGAGCTAGTTGCTTGCATTTTTCGGTAAAAGAGAAGTTAGGCAATTTTTCTATGGCATAATTGCAAATTTCCAAAGCGTTAGGAGCCTTCTCCTCGCTAAATAACCAGTTAGCCGTTTGTTGGGCCGCATAAGATTGAGCATACTTTGTTTGTTCAGAAAGTGCCACATATGATTTTATCTTTTTCCAAAAACTTTGTTTTTCAGAAGAAAATCCACTTAATAAATTTAGTTGAGTCAGGGCCAAATTAATAGCTCTTTCTTTGTCTTCTATTTTGAAATCGTTCGGACGATGGAACGGCAACAAAATATAGGCCGTTTTCCAAAATATTTTGGCGTTTTGGCGGTTCGTTCCGTCCAACAAATAGGCTGTTCTTAATAAATAAGCGGTTTGAATAGCACGTTCTTTTCCTTCGTTTTCAAGTATGCGTGCAGTTCCTTCCCAAAAGGGTTCCTCTTCTTCTTGTTCCGTAAGCGAAACAAAAGCGTTTGATAATTGAAGGTAGTTAGTCCAATCCTGAACTACAAAATCAAATAGGGTAGGAATTCGCGAGGTGTCCGTTCCCTGTAAACGAATGATTAAATTTTCCTTTTCAATGGGGGCGTAAATAAGAGCAGCACGTAAAGCCCAAAGGGTTTGGTAATCTGCATCAATTTGTTTAAGCCATTGTTTATTTGTCCATTTAGAAAGGTCTTTTTCAGCGTGGCTGGCCAAGATTTCTTTATCGTTTTGAATGGGGGAATACAATTGACTAACTTGTTTTGCCATGTGAATACGATAAAGCAAAAAACGCGCTTTCCATACATCGTCGGTGGGGAGGGGAAAGTTGTAAATAGTTTGAGCTGCAATTAAGTATTTTCCCTGATGATATTGGCAAGCGGCCAGGCGGAGCTGGGTTTTCAAAAGATCATTTCCGGTAGCATTGGCAAGGAGTTGTTCGTATTGTTTTTCTGCTACGGAAAAATTTCCTTCTTCAAATGATTTTTCAGCTTCTGTGAAATTCAATGCATTGGCCCAGAGCGGTAAGCAGAAAATGCCCAACAATAGAATAAAATACTTTTTCATAAAAACTCCTCTTCATTATTCCCAGAATAAAAATCTCCGTCCGCCCCAAAAGGGGGAAAGAGATTTTCATTTTTTATAAATGGTTCAAAAAAGCGTTACATAGCTTCCGGTGCGCTGACACCGATAAATTCTAACCCTTTTTTGATGCGTTCCGCTACGCGTTGGCAGATGAACAAACGGGAACGGGTTAATTCCGGGTTGGTTTCATCTACTACGCGGCATGTATCGTAAAACGCATGGAAAAGCCCCGCCAACTCAATTAAATAGGTGGTCAAGTGGTGTGGGCTCAAATCCGCTACACAATTGCGCAAGACTTGTTTAAACCAAATCAATTTAAGCATCAAAGCGCGTTCTTGTTGGCTTAAAGGCGTTGTAATACCGCTAAAGTCGGTAAATCCTTTTTCTGCTGCGGCTTTGAAGATAGAATAAATACGCGCGTGAACGTACTGTACATAGAAAACAGGGTTTTCATTGGTGCGCTTTTTGGCTAAGTCCAAGTCAAAAAGCATATGTGCATTAGGGGTGCGGCTGGCAAAGAAGAAGCGACATACATCAGTTCCCACTTCGTCCATTAATTCTTTTAACGTAATAAAGCGACCGGCCCGTTTGGACATTTTTACCTGTTCGCCGTGTTCGGTTAAGTGAACAAGTTGGTGAATAATCGGGATAAAGGTTTTTTCTTCGTGGCCCAATGCACGTACGGCAGCTTTCATGCGCGGTACATAACCGTGGTGATCTGCACCCAACACGTCGATAAGTTCGGTGTATCCGCGGTCGTATTTATTTTTATGGTAAGCAATATCGGCCAAAAAGTAGGTGGGTCTTCCATCTTTACGCACGAGCACACGATCTTTATCATCTTGAGCTTCAGTGTCTTGCGTAGTTCCGAACCACACGGCCCCTTCTTTTTCGTAAGTGTAGCCTTTTTCAGCCAAGGTTTCTAATGCTTTTTTAGGGGCATCTTCTTTGTGAAGATCCGATTCGCGGAACCAACGAGTGAAATCTACATGGAAGTCGCGCATATCTTGTTGTTGGGTTTTAATCAGCTCTTCCATGGCCCAACGTCCGTATTGTTCTTCGGGCAAATCAGCCGGAATGCGTTTGGCTAAATCTATTAAGTAGGAACCATGATAGCCGTTTTCCGGCGGTTCTTTGCCTTCTTTGCGCGCCTTGACGGATACAGCCAAAAGCTCCGCTTGGTTTCCGGCATCGTTTACATAGTATTCACTATCGCACGAGTAACCGAGTGCACGGTGAATTTTTACCAAACTGTCACCCAAGCTTGCTCCACGGCCGCTGGCTACGTGTAAGGGCCCGGTGGGGTTGGCTGATACGAATTCGATTAAAATGTTATGTTTGGTTACTTCGCCTTGTTGGTCTTTTATGCGGCGATCGGAAGCAGTGGTGATGATAAAATTCTCTTCCAAAGTAAGGTTAATAAAACCGGGAGCCACGGAAACGGCATCGGCTACGGCAGTTACTTCGCGAAGTACTTTGCACGCTTCTTTGGCAATTTCCATGGGGTTTTTGCGCATCTTTTTGGCAGCGGCCATAGCCCAGTTTAAGGATATGTCTGCTCCTGTATGGGCAGGCGCGGGGGAAAATTCCACAGCAGGGAGTTCTGCGCCTTGAAAATACTCGGCGCTGGTAAGTTTTACAGTAATGTCTTGTTTTAATTTTTCTAACATGGTGCGTTATTTCTTCTTAGTAGTTTTTTTTACCGTAGTTTTTTTGGCGGCCGCTTTCTTGACCGTAGCTTTTTTGGCAGTGGTCTTTTTGGCGGGGGCTTTTTTTACTGCGGTTTTTTTCGTGGTAGTTTTTTTGGTTGCCGTTTTCTTTGCGGTGGTTTTTTTAACCGCTTTTTTTACAGGCTTTTTGAAATCGATTTCTTTTCCGAAGCTGAAGATTTTATCTAAAGCATAAAAATCGCGCGCTTCTTGGGTCATTACGTGGGCTAAGAAGCCTCCATAATCGCTTACGCGCCAGAGGTTGCTGTCTCCCCCGTCTCGGTTAGATTTATAATACCCTTCTTCTTTCAATTTTTTGCTGATTTCTTCTTCCACGGCATCTAAGTGAGGTTTGGAAGTGACCGTGGCAATTAAAATAAAGTCGCACAAAGAGGAAAGCCCACACAAATCAATTACTTTAATGTTTTCTGCTTTTTTGTCATCCGCTAAACGGGCAGCTAGGCAAACCAGTTCTTTTGTATTCATAAAAATGTACCTCTCATTACACAATAAATAGCAATACAGTTAGTCTAGCATTTTTTGCACTGTATTGGCGATATATGGCTGATATTAAAGCGGCATTTTAAAATCTTTTCCTATTACGATGCGCGTGTCGCAAATGGCTCCTCCGGGGGCACCGGCTTTTATTTCGGTATGGATTCCCAACGCTTGACTGATTTGTTTCACTTGCATTAAGCGCCCGCTATAATCTTCCAACCAAGACGTTTCTTCAATAGAAGGATAGTTATCATACTGCAACACATCGACACGTAACTGCCCTTTTGAATTTTGCTCACGCAAGTATTGGGTTAATTCGGATGCTAAACCCCGTTTGCCGGAAGCGTTCATGATTTCCACTACAATCGGGCGATCTTTAGCCGAAACAGTAGCTACATCTTGCATAGGATAGGAAATGGTTTCCGTTCCCGCATTCTTGCGGCGTTTTTTAGTACGAGGGATATCTTTAACGGTAAAATCGTTGGCTTCCAACTGAGAAAGTTCCATGGATAGTAATACAAATTCCGCCGGCGTAAGGTTTGTTCGGCGGTCGTGTAGTGCGCTTAGGTATTCCCAAGCCAGTCGCGCGGCCAAAATAGGGTTATAACGCCAAGTGGCTAAGCGATATTTGAAATGTTCCCAGAAAAATTCTTGATCAGTTAATTGAGGAATAAAATAACGTAAACTTTGAGTGGATAAATTTTCATTTGCCAATAATTTTTTCACCCGTTCCACAGGATCTTTTTGATTTCGCTTTTCACTTAAGATCTGCACAACTGCTTTATTGGTTTGCGGATTGTAAGATATAAACATGGCGGGGGTAGTCAGAACAGTCACCTTTACCTCTCCTTGAGCGGCCCCGCTTAAAATTTGAGTGTAAGGAGAAGAAAACTGAGCATAGGTAGACCACGCTGTAAGCGCTATCAGTAACCACAAAAGCAATTTCCCTATTATTTTGTACGTTTTATTAAGTGATTCCATAGGTCGATACCGAGAGGGCAAAGCCATTTTTGCGAATCAATGGTAAACAAAAGTTTACGATTAGCAGCATATACAAGGGCTTTATCCAAATCTTGCAAGGCCAAGTTTCGAATGACAAATGCATCTTTGTATTTTCGGTCCTTGGAAGAAATATCGGCTACAAATAAAATTTTGGAAAGGGTGCTCATTTTCAGGCTTCCCAAGGTGTGTTCGGCAATAGCATTTAAAACTTCTTTATCTTTCACATCAAACACATGCTTAGCTAACCATGCGGAAACATAACTGTGCAGAAGGCTGGGTTCTTGGCCGCAAATGTCTTCAAAGAAGGGCACTCTGATTTTATTTTTTTTGGCAAAAGTGATCAGTTCCTGTCCGGAAAATCCTTTAGCAGCATCATGTAAAATGCCCGAACGCACCGCGGCTTCTACATTAACGTCATAAATATCGCTCAGCGCTGCCGCCAACTCCGCTACACTTTTGGAGTGCAGATAGCGGTTTGCTTTTAAATGAGTTTTCAGCCAATCATGAATCTCTAAACCATAAAGCTTGTTTTCTTTAATGGTTTTAACGATGGAAGCGGGCACCGTGTCGGGTACATCTCCGCAGGCCATGATGTGCGCACGTACGCGGCTGGAAGAAAGCTTAGGGAAGAACCCCGGTAAAAATACGTGGCGAAAATCGGCAGGATTTTCGTTGTATCCTTTTCGTTTGCCGGCCACCACAATGGCATTTTCAAAGATATAAGACGGATTTTTCCAATTGTGCAAATCGTTTAGGCAATCTGTCCCGACAAGTAGATAAATCTCCGGGTTTTTATATCTTTTTTTAAGATACTGTACAAGTTGATAGGTGTAAGTTTTTCCGCCTTGTTTGAGTTCGTAATCATCAAAGACTATATTGTCTCCCAAACCAGCGAACGCTTGTTTGAGCATTTTCATGCGCAAACGGAAAGGGGTGGGGGACTTGGCTTTGAACGGGGAGTGATAAGCCGGCACAATATGAGCCACATCCGGTGCGAGCATTTTTAACGCACGGCGGAATAAAGAAACGTGACCTTTGTGTACAGGGTCAAAACTACCCCCGAAAACTAGAACTTTCATAACACCTCATTATACAAGTTTTTTTGCAATTTCTAAGCCCTGCAAAAGGGATTTTTCCATAAAAGAATACTCCCACTTTCCATAACGTCCGGCCAATAGGCAGCCGCGTTTTAAAAGAGCTTTTTCGGCTGCGTGCACCGTTGGGGTACGAGATGTATTGTAAACGGCATAAGCATAGGGCAAGGTTTGCCAAAAAGAAAAAAGTTTCTCGTCGGACTTATTTATTATACCTTTTTGGATAAGTCCGTTCCAAATTCGTTCTTCTATTTGAGGTGTAGGGGAAATGTTTCCCGCCAGTTCCACGTAGAAAGAACGAGTCCCACGCGGAGAATTTTGATTGGTAAACGAACTTTGCATACCTATACGGAAAGGTAAATCCTCCGTGTCCGGTAAATAAACCCAACTAAAGGATTTCTTCCGGCTTTTTACCGCTAAATTATATACCTGTACGGAAGTATGTGTTAGCTTCTTTGCCAAGGAAGAAAGCGTGGGCTCATCTTCCAAAATTCGTAGAAATTCCGGTAGCGGAATTGTACTGACCACATGTTCAAATGAAACCGTTTTCCCGCCAAATTGGGCCGTTTTCTTCTTCAAATTAACTCGGGTAACAGGTGTATTTAAATGCAGGTTGTTTACTTGCTGGGAGAGCGCATCAACGAGTGCTTGGCAACCGCCCGATTTCGGATAATAAAAATAATCGTTGTAACCGTATGATTTTTGTGGCTTTTGGATAGCACTTTTTTGAATTTCTTTAACGGAGGGTCTGGGAACAAACGGCCCACACCATTCGCAAGTTAATTCTTTCAGCGAGCAACCCCATAGCTTGGCATTGTAGGGGAGCATAAATTGTTCATATACTCCTCTTCCAAAAGAAAACAAACACCACTCTTCGAAGTTTTTGGGTTCTTTTTTAGGAGCCTTTAAGGCCTCCAATAATCCCTGTACACACTCCTTTTTTTTATGAGAGGGAAGAGTATATAAATTGGCTTGAAAAGGAAAAGGCACCCGTGATTTATTTGTATAAATCCATGCGTTTCGTTTTTGGCTAGTAAGATTATTTTTTAGTAATTGTTTGACCAATTTTTTTCCATACGGAGTATGCAGGTGAAGCAAATGCCCCCCGTAGTCGAAGGTAAATCCATTTTTTTGCACACTTCTGCACAATCCTCCGGCCACAGCCTCTCGTTCGGCTATCAAATAGTCGGTTTGGCCGAATTTTTCCAAATGATAGGCAATGCTCAGCCCAGTCAGGCCGCCGCCCAAAATAAGAATTTTAGTGTGCATTTTCTTTCAGTAAATATAAGGCTGTATCCAACATAACCCAAGCGGTAATTCCCAATAATAAAAGGGCCGTTTTCCAATTGCTGTGAATAAGGAAAAGGGCAAAAGTATTGGCCGCAATTCCGGCCGCCATAAATAATGTTAATACATGGTTTTTTTTGACTCCTCGTTTTTGCAGGCGTAAAGCGGCATGGTCATCGCTTCCTTTTAAGGGGTTTTTGCCTTTTAAGAGGCGTGCTAAGCTGACAAAACCGGTATCAAACAAGGGGACTGCCATGATAAGAAGTGGCGCCAAGACCCCCCAATCCGTATGATGGGAATAGGCCGTTCCCATAGAAAGTGCTGCCAGGGTAAAGCCCAAAAAGTTAGAGCCGCTGTCACCCAAAAAAATCTTTTTCTTTTGCGTATGGTTATAGGGCCAAAAGGCAAGAGAAGCCCCCAACAAAGAAAGGGCTGCAAAGTTTACATAAATATGTTCGTGCGGCAGTGCTACAACGGTTAGCCCTAAAGTACAAATAATTACTTGGCTGATACATAGGCCGTCTTGAATATCGAGTAAATTAAAAGCATTGGTAAGCCCCATGACCCACAAAAAAGTAATCGGATAAGAAATCCATGGCGACGCGAAGATATGAATGCATACGTCATAATGAATAAGTGCCGCAGTGGCCAGTGCTTGAATAAGCAGTTTAAGGAGAATGCTAAGCCCGCGCGGTTTGCTTAAATCGTCCAGCAGGCCCATAATGAAAATAAGGATTCCACCAACAAATAACCCTCTTAAATTATGTAATGTACCGCTGGGAAAGGCCGTGATAAAGCGGATGAGTAACAAACTGCCTAGTACGCCCACAAAGACACCGCACCCCCCCAGCACAGGCACGGCTTTCGTGTGAGTTTTAAGGCCTCCGGGGGTATCTAAAAAGAATTTTTTTAAGTATCGGTACATAAGCGGAAGAGTTAGGCTTGTCAGCAAAAAAGCAGCTCCCGCGCTTATGAGGTAAAGGACAAAAGTATTCATAATATTTATAATATCATAATAAGGAGGAAGTTTATGCTTAAAAAATTTGTCATTTTTTCTATGGCTTTTCTACTCAGTGCGTGTGCAGGCGGGCAACTTAAACAAGGCACAGTAAATACTCGTTCCCTTAAAAAAGTGAATTATTTTGAAAATGGACATACTCAAGCGGCTTTTAAAGTGCTGGGCCAAATGAACGAAGATTATTTGGAAGGAGTGTTGCGGATTAAAAAAATAGGGGACGAAGATTATGATGTGATGGTGATGACGGGCGCGGCATATCGCCTGTTGCATGCGGTCGTCAGTCCGGAAGGGGTTGCCTTTCGATATCTGTTCAAAGAGGCCGACACTGCCCCCGTACGGGTCCGTATTGAGCAACTGTTACACCTTTTGGTTTCCGATCCCGGTATATATAAGAATCGACGCAATAAAAAAGGGGAAACGATTGTTACCTACGATAGAGGGGGTGCCAAAACCCGCTTGATTTATAACGCGGAAAGTGAATACCCCATAGAAAGCCAGTCGGTTACACTTTTGAATACGGCAGATTTATTTTATGGGGAATATGCCCCGTCCAATGCAGAGGGAGATACGCAAATCCCGCATGCACTTACTTACAAGGACGGGAACATTACTTTGGACATGCGCCTTATCAGTTTGAGATAAAACGCAAATAAAAAGGGCCCTTAACGGGGCCCTTTTTTATGGTAAAAATTTTTTCTTTTTCGTTTTAAGGATAAGGCACATCCACAGCGGATAAAGCGTTAAGAGAGTGCATTTTGTGTGTAGAGAATAAGCAGGATAATGTTTACCTGCGCAGTAACTGAGGATGGCCGTTGCCAAACAAACAAGCGCGATAGCCGCCAATTTTTTGTACTCATATGAAATGGGGTAGACTTTGCGAGAGAAAAGAAACAACGCCGTAGCCATGGAAGCGTAACTCAGCGCCACGGCCCACCCGGCCCCCACAATGCCCATTTTCGGCACAAGTGCGAGGTTGGTGGTAATGCTGACAATGGCCCCCAAAAGCGTTATCCACATAAGTACACGTGTTTTTTTGGTAAGAACGGGTCCCACCATAAAGTTGATATAAAGCCCATAGAAAAAGTACCCGGTCAGCACCAGCGGAATAACCGAAAGCCCTCCCCAATAATCAGGAGAGATCAGGTGGAAATCTCCAAATAAGTCGCTTTGAATAATAACGGGCATCAGTAGCGAAAGTCCTAACAAAAACCAACTGGCAAGCGCCGTAAAATAAGAAAGAACTTTGGAAAAAGTATCTTGCGCGTCGGTATCTTTGGCATGGGCGAGGAAAAACGGTCGCCAGGCTTGGTCAAACATGGATACCAACAGCATCATAAACACACCTATTTTGAAATTGGCCTGATAAATACCTACCTGTTCCGTTCCCACCAAGTGTACTAAAATAGGTTTGTCGATTACACTGACAAGTAAACTGGCAAGTCCCGATGGAACAAACGGCCAAGCAAATGCGAATAATTCTTTTTCCAGTTTCAGATCAAAGCGGAAGAAAAAACCTTGTTTCAATTCTTGCCAAAGTACGGGGGATAATAAAAGTAAAGAGGCCAAAGAAGCAAAAATATTGGCCCACAGAATAGAGGCAGGGCCTTTTTTAAGTACCGCAATAAACAAAATGTTCCCCAACACATTAACTACAATAGACACCGTGCGCACACCGGCAAAATACCAGGCGCGGCGTTCCAAACGCAGTTTGGTAAAAGGGATCATATTCAGTACATCTAAAAATAAAATAACGGCAGCTAAGTGAATAAGCCCGTAGGAGTCTTGCGGCAGACCGATAAGGGCTGTTGCGGGTTTGCTGAGCAAATAAAGAGCCCCGCCCAAAAGAAGGCCGTTTAGTAAGACTCCGTAAAAACATTGGCGAAAGACTTTGCTTTTATCCTGCGCTTCGCTTGCAAAACGCAGATAACTTTGGTCCATGCCGAAAAGAAAAACCACACTTAACAGCGCAATCGCCGCAAAAACAGTGGCAATTTCGCCGTATTGACCGGGGAGGAGATAGTAGGTATAAAACGGAACTAAGCAAAAATTGAGCAACCTTGCCAGTACGGTAGAGGTGCCATAGATAAGTGTTTCTTTGCCAAGTCGCTTGATGTCTTTTGCCATAAAACGAAAAAGCCCCGCGCGGTTTTATTCCCGCGCGGGACATGGTATTTTTAAATTTTTACAAACAAGGTTTCCAGCATTTTTTTGAATTTACCTTCAATCTTTTTGCTTTCGCGTACGGTTTGTTCGTGAGAAAGCGGTTCTTTTGCAATGCCGCAACCCATGTTGGTTACCCAAGCGAGGCCCAAAACCAAAATACCGCAATGGCGGGCTACCAGCACTTCCGGTACGACGGACATTCCGACCACGGTAGCACCCCATTTTTTGAACATTTTAATTTCGGCCGGGGTTTCGAAGTTCGGGCCGGTATTGGCCAAATAAACCCCTTCGCCCGCTACGGCACCGGCTTTTTTAGCCGCGGCCAGGGCGTATTTGCGCATGGTTTTGTCGTACGCTTCGGACAAATCGTAGAACATGGGGCCGAAGGCCGGTTCATGGTTACCGATTAACGGGTTGGAACCCAAGAAGTTAATATGGTCTTTTAATACACACACGGAACCGGGTTTTAGTTTCATATCCAAAGAACCGACGGCAGCGGAAACAATCAGTTTTTCTACGCCTAAAAGTTTTAAAGTGCGGATAGAAATAGCCAAATCTTTCATCGGGTGGCCTTCATAATAATGAAAGCGCCCTTGCATTACTACAATGTTGCGTCCTTTGTAAACTCCAAAAATCAAGTTTCCAGTATGTCCGGGAACGGTGCTTTGTAAGAAACCGGGAATTGAACTATAAGGAATTTTAACTTCCTTGTCCAAGGGAGGAATAGATCCCGCCAAACCCGATCCCGTGATAAGAGCAATTTCGGGCTTGAAATTTTTTGTTTTTTTCAGAATGTATGCGGCTGCTTTTTTTACTTGTTGCAGTTGAGTCATAACTTTTCTCCATGGATTTTTAAGTTACAAAGTCGTCCGTTCCGGAATAAACGCACTTACAAGGTGCTCTGTTTTATCAGGAAGAACGCATACAACATCAAATCTTATACTATCAAATTTGGAGCCGGTTTCTTTAATGTATTGAACGGCCGTACGCATAATGCGCTTTTGTTTGGCGGGGGTAACAGCTGCCAGCGGGCCGCCAAAAGCTTCGTAAGCGCGGGCTTTGACTTCCACAAACACCAGTGTTTGCTTGTCTTGGCAAACTAAATCCAGTTCTCCCTCAGTAGTGGAGAAATTGCGTGCAAGAATTTTGTATCCCTTGTCGGATAAAAACTTGGCAACATAATTTTCTGCGGCTTGACCGGCTTGAGTTGTATTCATGGTAAAAATAAGGGGGTAAGTAAGCGTGCCACCGGGCCGAAAGAGCGACGATGTTCTTTACAAGGGCCTAGTTCCGTTAATGCTTTTAAGTGTTTGGCAGTTCCATACCCTTTGTGTCCGGCGAAACCGTAACCGGGGTAAAGTGTTTCAAGTAAATTCATGTAGCGGTCCCTTGTTACTTTCGCAATAATACTGGCGGCCGCGATAGAAAGAGATTTGGCATCTCCATCAATAACGGGGCATTGTTTCAAGGTGAGCCCTGCTACGGGGTGGGGGCCATCGATAAGTGCCACTGCCCCGGGCATATTTAGAAATTTATAAGAAGCGCGGCGCATGGCCAAAAATGTGGCTTGCAAGATATTGAGTTTATCGATTTCAGCGGCGGAGGCGAAACCAACTCCGTATAAAATACCCGAAGTAGTTAATCGTTCGAAGAGTTCTTCTCGTTTTTTTTCGGTTAATTTTTTACTGTCATTAACGTCTTCAAAAAGGGTAGCTAAAGAGGGGGGGATAAAACATGCGGCCGCTACCACCGGCCCTGCCAAAGGGCCACGGCCTGCTTCATCGATTCCCAGCAAAAAACTGGTTTCAAAACGCAAAGCCTCTTTTTTATCAAATTGTAGAAGTGTATTTTGCATGATAATTTATTATAGCAATAATTCCCGTCGTAAGACAGGCATGTACCTTCAGAAAATGGAACGGTACAAGATGGTGACGCGATCGTCTCCCTTAAAATGTTTTACCGCATGTTCTACAAATTTTTTGTAAATCCACTCTTGTTGTTCTTTCGTACTGAGGTGGTGAGGAAAGTCTGCGGGGAGTTGTATCGGAATAGAAAGATTAAAGTGTACCGTTTCTTCCGTTTCCAAGCCCAGTATAGTTGTGATATTAGCCGTACGGGTTTCGTTTAAATGAATATGCAAACGGTCTAAGTTAGAATACTCGTGGGAAGTAACACGAAGCCAAACAGAACGATCTTGGTTGTACATGGCAAGAGCTCCCAATCTTTCATCAAAGACCATGGTTAATGGTGTGCGTAATTTCTTGCCGTTTATTAAATAACGATACAGATTAGGGAGTAAATCGGCGGGGCCGTTATAACGAAATATCGGATAAGTGCTTTTTCCGGCCGAAAATTGGCTATCCACTCGCACATGACGAATCGACGCATTATCGGCTTGCCCGGGATCCATTTTCCGTTCAAAAGAAAAAACTAAATCATTAGGAACAAAATTGTCCGGCTCCAAACTTTTAATGTCGCGCAAATAACGCATTCTCATGCCTACTTTTGGGATATTCGGGGCAAATACCGCACGGAAATTATCGCGGTTCATGGCGAGAAAGCGCATCCGTTTGATAAGGGCATATTCTAAGTCGCGGTTATTGGCATGGGAAACTTTCTCAAACAGTTGGTGTAAGTGAGGGGTTAAGACTCTAAAATGTTGATGATAATAAGCAAGCGCAAAAATCTCAAAAAAATCATGCTTTCCGTATTGGTCTTGCAAGTTCCACATCTTTTTGAGAGCACCCAGCACATCATGTT
The DNA here is from genome assembly GCA_045580265.1 of Elusimicrobiaceae bacterium. Classification (GTDB taxonomy): domain Bacteria; phylum Elusimicrobiota; class Elusimicrobia; order Elusimicrobiales; family Elusimicrobiaceae; genus Avelusimicrobium. The sequence continues at coordinate 47,203 of JAZNNM010000009.1, forward strand.
CATCATTCAAAATGGATTGAATTTTTTCATGCTTATTAAAAGGGATAACCAACTTTTTTGCAACATTTCTTTTGATACGAAGTTGTGTGACCGTTTCTGCCGGAGACACAGTAGAAGAAAGCGTTTCGACGGTATTTGTGCCTATAATGGAACTAGGTTTTAATTTGGGAGATTTTAGAGAAACAGCCCCTGCCACAGCTACGGAAACAGGAATTTGAGAAACGGGAGCGATACTAGGCTTAGGAAGGGTGGTAATTGCTTTTTTGGCCTTTTTGAGATGTTTTCCTTTAGGCAACTTGCCGGCCACGGCTTGTGCAGGTTGTAGCACCGCCGATATGAAAAGACACACACTACACAGGAAGAAAACCAGTTTTCTCATATATTTAGCATAGCAATAAAAAGGGATAGAAAACAAGGGACAAAAGACCCATAGGAAATATGGGCCCCAAAAGATAAAACAAAACCGCGCGGGACTAGTAACCGCGGGGTTTTGAATCGGAGTCTGTTATCAAAAGATAACTATTTCGCCTCTTCCACAGCCGGGGCCGCTTCTTCAGCGGTTTTGGCTACGGGTTTTTTAAGTTCTTGCAAGCGAGCGGCTTTACCGGAGAGTTTGGTTAAGTAGTTGAGTTTAGCTCTTCTTACTTTGCCGATCTTGAGAACTTCAATGCTGTCCACGCGAGGGGAGTGGAGCGGGAAAATGCGTTCCACACCGACGCCGAACGAAATTTTGCGAACGGTGAACGTTTCGCTGATACCGGAACCTCTGCGGGCAATTACTACACCGTCAAAGGCTTGGATTCTTTCGTTGTCACCTTCGACAACTTTTACTTTTACTCTCACCGTATCACCGGCTTTAAAAGTCGGGATATTGGTTTTGAGATCGTGTTTAATATCGTTGATATTCATAAAACTTACTTCCTCCGAATCGTTTTCTTTTGGACCTTTTTTGACTTTAGAGAGGCGGTTTCAAGCAAATCGGGTCTTAACTGTTTGGTTAATTGTAAAGATTGTTCGCGTTTCCACGCTTCTATTTCTTTGTGGTTTCCGTTGAGTAGCACTTGCGGAACTCTGCGGCCGCGCCATACTTCCGGACGCGTATATTGCGGAGCTTCCAACAAATTATCTTCAAACGATTCCGAACTTGTTACGCCTTCTTTTTTAAAAGTTCCTTTTTGGAGTCTGGTAATAGCATCTATCATGGTACAAGCGGCAAGTTCTCCGCCTGTTAAGATGAAGTTACCTAAGGAAACTTCCAAATCCACCTCAGGGTAAATTCGTGCGTCAATTCCTTCATAATGCCCGCACACAAAGATGAGGTGGCGTTTTTTGGCTAACTTTTTGGCCAGTTCTTGGTTAAAAGTTTGCCCGCGCGGACTGGTTAATATGACGTACGACGTTTTCTTGCGTAACTTATTTATCGCCTGATACAGAGGCTCGGCCTTCATTAACATCCCCGGCCCGCCGCCGTAGGGGCGGTCGTCAATCGTTTTGTGCTTATCCTCGGTAAATTCCCGAGGGCTCAACGTTGCCAACTTAATTATCCCCGCTTTACGAGCGCGCCCCACAATGCTGTGAGAAAGCGTGCTTTCAACCATTTCTTCAAAAGCGGTGATAACGTCTATTTTCATTAATCTTCCAACTTTAGGGTAACTTTTTTATCTTGCTTGGCGGCTGCTGCATTTAAAACGGTGCGGACAGCTTTGATGATGCATCCGTCTTTGCCAATGATTTTACCTTTATCAGCGGTGTCCACTTTGGTGGACAGGTAAACTTTGTTCTGCTCAACCTTTTCTTCCACTACAACATTATCGGGAGTAGAAGAAAGAGATTTTAAAAGCAGCGTTGCAAGTTCTTTCATAACGTGCCTTGCCGCGTTTATTTAGCGCTGGCTTTTTTGATCAAACTGGCTACGGTTTCAGAGGGTTTAGCACCCACTTTCATCCAATATTCCACTCTGGGCATGTCGAGTTTTACTTGTTCGGCGGCATTGGGGTTGCAGGGGTGATAGATACCCAATACTTCTTTGGCTGCGTTGCCTACCGCGCAAGATTTTTCAATCGCTACAACTCTGTACTGCGGAAGGCTTTTTTTGCCGACTCTTTGTAATCTGATAACTACTGCCATTTATGACTCTCCTTATTATGCTTTTGCTTTTTGCAAAAGACTGATAATTAAATGTCCGGGGCCGCCTGTCTGATTTGCTTGAGGGCCAATACAGGGTCCGCGGCTTTGAAAATTGCATTTCCGGCGACTAGTGCATCTGCTCCTGCACTGATGGCTAACGGAGCTGTTTGTGCATTAATACCGCCGTCTACTTCCAGCCAAATTGCTTTGCCGGAACGGTTGATAACTTGGCGTACTTTGCGGATTTGTTCGGGGGAAGAAGGTAAAAACGATTGCCCTCCGAAACCGGGGTATACGCTCATTACAAGTACCAAATCTAATTCATCTAACCACGGAGCGATAAGTTCCGGATTAGTATCTGGTTTAATGGAAAGCCCTGCTTTTACTCCCAAATTTTTGATTTGTTTAAAAGCTTGGGATAAATCGTCTTTTGCTTCTATGTGTACGGTTAATAAATCTGCACCGGCTTTGGCAAAAGGCTCAATGAAAAGCAACGGTTTTTCCACCATTAAGTGTACATCTAAAGGTAAATTGGTTTTTCCGTTCAAAGAACTGACTAACGACGGACCGAAACTTAAGTTCGGTACAAAATGCCCGTCCATAATATCCACGTGCAACCAATCCGCACCGGCTTCTTCCACCCGCTTTACTTCTTCGCCTAAACGGAACAAGTCCGCAGACAAGATGGAAGGCACAATAGATATTTTACCATTTACAGGGGGCATTTTGGAAGGGGGTATCACAAAACCTCCCGTTCGCGGACCAAAACTCCGTCAGTAAACACGCGTATGGTGGCTTTACCTGAGTACGGAATTTCTAAGTCAATTTTAGAGCCGGGTTGTTTATTCTCGTTTAAAATTTCGCTTTCGCCGGTTTCGTCTTCCAACACTACACGCACGCGACTTGCCTTTTTGCCTTGAGGCATTTCGTAATGCAAATGATACGTCTTTTCATCTTCGGCAATTTCGCGTCGGCTGACAATAATTTCCACGTTTGTCCCCGGAGCAATTTGGGTATCAGCCGCAGGGTGTTGTTCGGCGATGGTCCCGTTCGGGAACACGGAATCTTTGTCTTCTCTAATGATTAAATTGATGTTTTGAGAGCTTGCCCATAAAGTGGCCACAGCCAGTTTTTTGCTCTTAAAGTTAGGTACCAATACCACGCTGGAAGGCGGGGCACCGTTGGATAGCGTTAAGGAAACTTTTTCTCCTTTTTGTACCATGCTGTCGGCTTTGGGATTTTGAGCCACAATCAAACCTTTTTCATAGGTGAGGGAGTAGGCATTTTCTACTTTATCAACCAATAAACCGGCTTGACGAATAGCCAGTTGAGCAGCCCGTAAATCGGTGCCTACGGTATTGGGAACAAATACCATTTCGTCCCCTTGGCTGAGCCATACACGAATCACGCGCCCTTCGCGAACGGTAGAACCGGCAGAGGGAATTTGACGGAGTACGGAGCCGGGGGGAACGTCTTGGGCAAATTCAATACCTGCTTGTTTAATGGCTAAATTTTGTGCGGCAAGCATATCAAGCGCTTGCGTAATGGATTTTTTTGTGATATCCGGAACGGTTACTTCTTTGCGGGTATGTACCAAGGCTCCAAAGACCCAATCAATCGATACAAAAATCAATGCCGCAAAAAAAGCCACAATAACACCGGCCACAATCCATTTAGCGCGTCCGGATTTTTTGGGTTTGTTTAAAAAATCGTCAAAATTTTGTTGGTTTTCAGCAGCCATTATTCTGTAAACGCTCCGTCGTTAGTTTTTACCCCGTAGCCATTTGCAAAAGCTTCGGCGGGCATGGGTTTTTTGCCTGCGGGTTGAACTTCTTTGAACCACAAAGCTCCTTCTTTACATTTTACTAAAATTCCTTTTCCGCGTTCAATGTTGAGCACAGTCCCACCGGTAGCCAAAGAGTCTGTGTCGTCTTTTGGCAATTGCGTGGAAATAATTTGTAACAAATCTGTTTTCCCGTTTTTAATAAAAGGGACTTTCGGTTTAGGGCCGCAGGCAAGTCCGCGCACCTTATTATGAAATTGGGTAGCGGTTAAGGTGGCAGGAGATAATACTGCTTCTTCTTTGGCTATCATCGGGGCCAAAGTGGGTTCGCCTTTTTGCGCAATACGAGGTAAATCCCCGTTTTCTGCACGAGAAATCGTTTCGTGTAAGGCATCCAACCCTAAAGGAATTAATTTTTCAAAAAGAGTTTTGGCATTATCTTGCGGAACGATGGCGATGCTCTTTTGTAAGAATAAAGGTCCGTCATCCATTCCTTCACAAATCCAAAAAGTGGAAACACCCGTTTGGGTATAGCCTTGTATGAGTGCTTGTTGAACAGGGGCAGCTCCGCGTAAATGCGGCAATAAAGAAAAATGTACATTGATAAGCCCTAGTTTAGGAAGGGCTAAAAAATTCGGGCGAAAGATTTTTCCGTAAGCTACTACAATTCCTAAATCAAACGGAATAGCGGAAATTTGGTCAAAACTGTCTTTTAATTTTTCGGGAGAAAGTACCGGTAGCCCGAGTTCCAATGCGCGTTTTTTAACGGGACAAGGGGATATTTCCATGCCACGTCCACGCGGTTTATCGGCCTGCGTAACCACCAATTGAATATCAGTTAATTGGTGGGTAAGTTCTAAATAGGGAACGGAGATATCGGGTGTTCCGAAAAAAATTGTTTTAAGTTTTGCCATTATATATATTCTAACAAATTGTAAAAAATAGTATGATGATAAAAGTATTGATGCAACTGCACCTTCTCAATTAAAAGGAATATAGAATGGACGATTTAAGAATTCAATTTGAAAGAGATTACGAAGCCTTTAAAAAATATGTTCATGATACTCTTCTTCCGGAAATGAACAAGTTACGTAAACCCATAAACGTTGAATTGGTTGTAGGGTGTATAATCATAATTTCTCTTTTAGGGTGGGTATTATACTCTTTTTTCGGCAAAGAGGCTCTTTTTGAGTATTTGGGTTTACCTCTTCTGTTTATAATTATTTGGCTTATCTATAATCCTTCCGGTATGGGAATGGGCATAACGGATTTTTCTTGGCAGAAAATATCTGAGTATTTGGGCTTCCAATTAGTGAAAGAAAAGGCCGAAATTCCGATTGGAATGCAACTGGCTTGGCAGGAGGGGTTTTGTTCTTTTTCTAAGGAGCAATACTATTACTTGAAAGGAAAATCAAATGGCGTAAATATCCAAATTATTCGTTTTCGCTCCTGTTGGGAAAGGGAAAGCAAACATTGCTCAAACCAAGAAGCCGGTTTTTTGGTTATGATGGAGATGGAAAAAACTTACCCGGGGACAACTATTCTGGTCTCGGATTCTTTGTCTGCCAAGTGGAAAGGAAGTCAAGCAGGTTTATCTCGGGTTAAATTAGAATGGCTGTCCTTCGAGGAAAAATTTGATTTATTTAGCAACCAAGAACGTATGGTCCGTAAAATTTTTACTCCGGACGTGATGAGTTCTATTTATGATTTTACCGAAAAATTTAGTTCGGTATCGGATTCTTTTTTTGTTTTTTCCGAAGGGAAAATATGCTTTGGTTGTGAAGATTTAGCGGATTCTTTATCTATAACCGAAGGAAACGCCACAGTAATGTGGGAGGCTCTGTTTATAAGACTTTGGTTTTTAAGCCACCTGCCGGCATTTTTTCAGTATAAGTTAGTAGAGCAGGAAAACCTGTATATTAACAATTAATAGAAAGGTCCCCAACAAAAACCCCGCCAAAAGCGGGGTTTAAATTTACACGGAAAGGAATGAATTAGCCTACAAATTAAAAAGCACCCCAAAAGGTGCTTTAAAATTCTACGGAGAGGGAGGGATTTGAACCCTCGAAACCTTGCGGTTTACAGGTTTTCGAGACCTGCTGTTTCAACCACTCACACACCTCTCCAAATTGCGCTCGGGCCGAGTGGCGGACCGCTAAACGCCTATATCTATTATATCAAACTTTCCGGAGGCCTGTCTTTGCGTGCTAAGAGGCTGTTTCCGGTTTAGCAACTTTTTGCGTTGGCGTGTTTAAAGACTCGATAAAAGTCAGTGCTGTTGGCATAAACCAGTCGAAACTATGGTGTACCCCAACATAGGACATAAATTTGGCTGTTCCCAAGGGGGCCTTTGCAGCAAGCTTACTGCTCATTGTCCATGGGATAGTGGCATCTTGTTGAGAATATCCTATTAGCGTGTGGGTGCGTACTTTTTGAATTAAGTTGATATTATCAAAAGATTTGTTCCATAATAAGGGTTTTAAAAATAGAACAACAATTTTACGAATGGTAGAATCTTGCTCGTGCTTTCGAGCCAACACGTAGAAACCCATTTCGGTCATATTGGTAAACGGACTTTGCAGAATAAGGGCTTTGATAGGGAGTTTAGAAAATTGTCCGGCTATGTGCAGAGCGGGGGTAGCCCCTAACGAGAAACCCCATAACACAATTTGATTTGGTAAAAGTTTTAAATCTGTCATCATGTAGGAGAACGCCGCCGCTGCATCATCATTCATATTTTTTTCAGTGGTCCTTCCTTTACTTTTTCCAAAGCCGCGGTAGTCCGGTATTAAAACGCCATATCCTTGTTTGTTTAAGTCCAAGGCAAGTTCCTGAAAATCATAGGAATTGTGTTTTTGTCCGTGAAGAAACAAGATGGTTGATTTGTCCTCGGAAGGGGGGAGATATAGGGCATACAGTTTTTCTCCGTTTCGGGCAGAAAAGGAAAGTTCTTGAACGGACGGCTGTAAGTTGTACACCTGACGATTGGGTTGAAAAATAAAGTAGTCGCTGGCGTGGTCTAAAAACAAAGCCCAGCCGATTAACAACAAAATAAGCAGAAAAGTAGGAATATATTTTTTCATAAAATATCCTCTTGCGATATGGTAGCAAAAAAGTTGATTTTACGAAAGAGTTTTGTAAGCGTAAACTTTTTATAAAAAGTTTGATTCGAAAACAGTGTGTTTAGTCAGATTTTTGTATAATCGTATATACGATTTGAATTTATTTAGGAGTCTTGATTTATGAGCGAAAATTGTTCCCATGATTGCAGTTCCTGCAGTGCCAATTGCTCTAGCCGCAAAGCAGGAGAAATGCCCAAAGATAAACCGCATTTGCTAAGCCGTATTAAACACGTAATCGGTGTGGTGAGCGGAAAAGGCGGAGTAGGAAAAAGTTTGGTAACAGGCCTTTTGGCCGCGGAAATGACTCGCCGTGGTTTTTCCTGTGGAGTGTTGGACGCGGATATTACGGGGCCCTCTATTCCCAAAATGTTTGGCATTCATGAACGTGCCAGTGGCGACCAAGATGGCATTTACCCTGTTCCCAGTCAAGAAGGGGTACAGGTTATGTCTCTTAACTTATTGTTGGAAAATGAAACGGATCCCGTTATTTGGCGCGGAGCTTTAATTACAGGGACGGTTAAACAGTTTTGGACAGATGTTATTTGGAAAGATGTAGATTATTTGTTTATTGATATGCCCCCCGGAACGGGAGACGTAACTTTAACGGTTTTTCAGTCCCTTCCCGTTGACGGAATTGTGATTGTTTCCACTCCGCAAGATTTAGTACAGATGATTGTCGGAAAAGCTGTTAAGATGGCGCAGATGATGAATGTGCCCGTGCTGGGGCTTGTGGAAAATATGAGTTATTTAAAATGTACGGAGTGTGGCAAAGAACTTCCTTTATTTGGTAAAAGTAAAGCCGAAGAAATGGGAAAAAATTTTAACCTTTCTCCGGTGGTTCGTTTGCCGCTGAATCCGTCCGTAGCGGCTGCTGTGGATGATGGCCGTATCGAATTTGTACGGGAAGAAGCTTTGGCACCGCTAGTAGATAAATTGGTGGCTTTGGAAGAAACTAAATAGGTAGATTCTTTATAGGACCATTGGGCCCTTCAGGTTAGGCCTAAAGACCCTTGTTTAAATAGGAGAATTATTGAATAATAAAAAGAAGGAGTATTGTGTCTATGAATAAAAATTTTCTTTTCTTTTTATTGTTGTTATCGATAGCGGCATCTGCTAATGCTCAACCCAAGGTGGTTGGTGGTATAGTAAAAGGCCTTGCCACGGAAGGAGCCGGCAAAGTATTAACCCCTTATATGCAGCCTAGTGCTGCAATTGGGGCGCGCCAAGCCAAATTTGCCGAGTTACAACGCCGCGTGATAACGGCGGCCCAAGCAGCGGTCCCTACACCGATTCCTCCCATGGAAATTCGTCGCTTAACGCAGCTAAATGAAATTTCTCCCCGTTTGGTGCCGTCTATTTTTGCTGCGCCTTCCTCTGAAATTTCTTCTTTACTCGGTCGAGAGTTTTTAACGTTAACTGCTGTGAAAAATATACCGATTACAGTGGAGCAGGCACAACTTTCTCTGGAATATTTTCGTCGTGGCTTATTCATTAACACAAATGCTTTTATTCATTTGACAAAATATAATTCTGTAAGCGAATTTAAAAAAGCGGTAGATGAAAAGACCGAAATGTATGCGGGTTCGGCGTTACAAGCTTTTGCCGATGTCAGTGCCTTGGGTGCCTTTGGAAATGCAAAAGATGTACAACAACTTTTAGCTTTTTATGAAAAAGCTTCCCAAACCGTGTTGGAGCCGGTTGCTTTTCAAGCTGTGTATCGTGCGCTGTTGGCCTTGGGTGAGGAAAAAGCTGCCGAAGAATTGGCCGCCAAATCCGGAAAAGTAAATCCGGAAGATGGAGAGCTTTTTGCTGCATTATTTGAGGATGCCAGCCCCATGACCTCTATCCATACCGATTTTACTCCCGAAGCAACAGAAACCTATTTGAATTTTGTTAAACAAATTCGTTCCTCGGTAGGCGCCGAAGGTTCGGCGACGGGTGTTGTTAAGCCGGAGGCAACCGCGCCTAAAAAATCCGAATTACCGGCGGAAATGAATCCATTTAGCGATCTTTCCTTGGACCTTCCTTCCCTTGATCTGTCTGCTAAACCATTGGAAGGAATGATTGCAACGAGAGAGACCCTCGTTCCTATTGAGCAAACCCCGGTGTTGGAGGGGGATTATTCTCCGGTAGTTCCCGTTTTGAAACGCAAGCCTGTTCGCGGGGCGGTGACGCATCGTTATCCTTCGGGGTTACAAGATGAAGAATATATCATCAGTAACTGGTTGGAATACTTTAAAAATGGTTACTTCCGTCCTCGCGATCAAATTGAAGCCATCAGCGGTATGAGCGCTGCCAAAGCCAACAACGTGATGGAATATCTGTACTATATGCCTATAGAAGAGGCAGAAAGGGTTATTTTGGAACCGCTCAAAACCCAAGGGCGTTTGCCGGACTTTATGTATGACAATCGCTTAATTGAAGGAACGGTTCGCCTGCCGGCGGGTTACTACAAAAATAAATTCAACGAAAACGTAAAACGTCTTATAGAGTTGGCAGAAACAGAAGGTTCTGTTTTTGTGCACTATGCAGAACTTAAAGATTTGGCCATCGCTATGGAAGATTATTCTTTTGAGCAAGGTTTTAGCTACGCCAACGACCCTGCCATGGCTGCCGCTTTACGTCGAAATTGGAGAGATTTGGTAGCAGAAATTAAAAATTCCGGATACAACATGAACCGTGCCAAAATTAATGAATTATGGCATAAACCGGTTGAGCTTGGAGACGGGAAAACAGTCAGTTTGCGCGAGTATTTTACGCAAACACGCTCTACGGCTTTCTTTAAAGATGGGAGAATGCCTGAATTCTACTTAAATAGTAAAAAATGGGTAGCATGGGAAAACGAACGCCGCAATTTGGCAGCAAAAGAATATGTTGCCCAAGAAAATACCACCCCGCGTACGTTGTTGGATCGCGTACAAGATTTCTTTGTGTTGGGAAATCGTGATAAGTATTTAACGCTTTCCGAATTTGGCGAGATTATGACCGCCCAATACAAAAAAACTTTCGGACAGTTTGTCACGCAAACTCCTCAAGAGGGGGGAATATTGGCCGAGCCGGAAGCAGAAAAGCCGGAATGCTTACAAATTCGCGTTAATAACTTTGAAAAGATGGGCGGAGTATGCCAGTCCTCTTTCGGCGACGGTGGTTATATGGGCCGTGTGGAAGCGGGTTATGACGGAACATCTTTAGTTAATCGCTTTGAACTGGTTCGCAACGAAAATGTGCAAGTGGTAACTTTCGATTTTCCCAGCCTTACTCCTCGAGTGGTGACGCTTTCCAGCGTGCCGTACGTGAAAGATATTAAAAAGCCCGAAGTGGATAAATTGCGCGCCAGCACCATGGTAGGTGACGGGTTGGATCCGACGCGCGATTTATTAAGCGTAGAGCAAGCGGAGGTGGCTATTTTGAAAGTACCTCACTTAAAGGCCACCATCTACCCTCACAGCCGTCTTCCCGGTTGGACATTGCCCGAAGAATTGACGGGCGGTGGGCTGGGAGCTTACCTTTCTTTGTTCACATCGGATTTCTATCCGATCAAAACAGTAAAACGTTTGCGCAAAGTAAACGGTAAATTGCAGTGGGTGCCGGAGTATTTTATTCGCAAAGAAGTTCCTGCCTTGTCCGGTTTTGTTCACCGTGATCACTTAACCTTCACGGAACAAGTAGAAGATAGGATCGTATCACAAGAGGCTCCTGCCCAAAAATAGAAGCATGTGTTTATTTTATTTCCCCGCTTAGGCGGGGATTTTTTTCGAAAATTTTCTTTACCCTCTTCATTTTTCAAAAATTAAATGTTAAAATGTGCATAGAGGGAAAAAATGTCCATTTCACTTAGTAACCGCGCCGGACGCATCGGCGATTCTCCTACTCTTAAGATTAATGCCAAAGCTCGCGCCTTAAAAGCAGCTGGGCAACCTGTCATTCATTTGGGTGGCGGGGAACCTACTTATCCGGCTCCGCAAGCGGCAGTAGATGCTATTATCCAAAAAGCGCAAAGCCGTAAAATAAAATACTCGCCTTCTTCCGGTACTCCTGAATTGAAGAAAGCCGTTTTGGCTTATACCGAGAAACAGTACGGTCGTCGTTTTGAGCCGTCTCAAGTATTGATATCAGCCGGAGCGAAACAAGCCCTCTTCAATTTTTTACTGGCGGCTATTAATCCGGAAGATGAAGTTATTTTTGCTGCACCCTATTGGGTAAGCTATCCGGAGATGGTTCGTTTGGCGGAAGGAACTGCGGTGATTGTTCGTCCGGCTAGTGGTTTGTTGGCAACTGCTGAAGAAATTTTGTCTGCCGTAACCCCTAAAACAAAGGCTATTTTATTAAACAGTCCTTGTAATCCTTCTGGACAGATTTATCCGAAGAATACCATTAAGACTGTGGTAGAGTTTGCCGAGAAAAATAATATTTTCTTGGTAATGGACGATATCTATCACCAACTCGTTTTTGAAGGAAACACTGTTCCTAATCCGTGTGAATACGCGGGAGAAGGAAAAAACTTAGTGATTATTAATGGTGTTTCCAAACTGTATGGACTTACCGGTCTGCGTATTGGTTGGGCGGTGTCTGCCCATACAGAGTTAATTGCGGCCATGGGCCGTATGCAAGCGCAAAGTACGTCTTGCAACAGTGATTTGTCCGAAGTTGCCGCTGCGGCGGCCCTATTGGGGGATCAAAGCTGCATTTCGGATTTACGAAAGATATTGGAAGATAACCGTAATACCCTGTTGGCGGAACTTGCTCAAATTCCGCATGTAAAGGTAGAAAAACCGGCGGGAACTTTTTATTCTTTCGCAGATTTTAGCCATTACAATGCCGATTCCGAAGCACTGGCTCAGTACTTATTGGAAAAAGCATTAGTGGCCGTAGTGCCCGGAAAGGCGTTTGGAGCCGATGGGTACTTGCGCATCAGTTATTGTGCGGATAAAGCTTCTATTATAGAAGGTGTTCGTCGCATTCGCTGGGCGCTTGATAAGTCCGCTCCGAATGAAATGAAAATCGGGGATAAATTACTTACGAGGAATTAATTATGAAAACAGTAAATGCAACACCGGATTTTTTTAAACCGGATTTTGGCTTGGAAAATGCTGGATTGAAAACGGAAAAAACCGTTTATTGGAACTATTCCACTCCGGCTTTGTACCAAGAAGCTTTGGATCGTGAAGAAGGAAACGTTGTTTATGGCGGGCCCTTGTGCGTCAGCACCGGTAAACACACCGGCCGCAGCCCCAACGATCGTTATTTCGTAGAAACCAAAGACATAGAAGGCAAACTCTTCTATTGCAAAGGCAACAAAGGAATCAAAGCCGAATACTTTGATAAAATTTTTGCCAAAGTACAAGAATATGTAAAAGATAAAGATTTGTTCGTACGTGATGCTTATGTAGGTTCCAGCGAAGCTTCTCGCTTGAAAGTACGTGCCATTACCGAATGTGCCTGGAGCAACCTGTTTGTAAAAAATATGTTCATTGAACCCAAACAGGAAGAACTCAAATCTTTCGTGCCGGAATTTACCTTGGTGTGCTTACCCAAAATGAAAGTGGATCCGGCCACTGACGGCACCGTTTCCGAAACCGCTATTTTGATTAACTTCGAAAAGAAAATTGTGCTCGTTATCGGTTCCGAATACGGCGGTGAAAACAAAAAAGCGTTGTTCACTATTATGAACTTCCTCTTGCCGCAAAAAGGCATTATGACCATGCACTGCTCTGCCAACGTAGGCGATAAAGAAGACAGCGCTATTTTCTTCGGTCTTTCCGGCACCGGTAAAACCACCTTGTCTGCCGATATTACCCGCGGCCTTATCGGTGACGATGAACACGGTTGGGATGCTGATGGTATCTTTAACTTTGAAGGCGGCTGCTATGCAAAAGTAATTCGCTTGAGCAAAGAGGCTGAACCTCAAATTTATTCCACCACACAACGTTTCGGTACGGTGCTTGAAAACGTGGTATTTGATGCCCAAACCGGCAAACTCGATTTGGACGATGACACGTTGACCGAAAATACCCGTGCGTGCTATCCGCTCAATTTCATTGATAATGCTGTGGAAAGCAAACGTGCTTCTCACCCCAAAAACATCATTTTCTTAACTTGTGATGCTTTCGGTGTAATGCCGCCCATTTCCAAACTCAGTGCCGACCAAGCCCTCTACCACTTCATTAGCGGTTATACCGCTAAAGTAGCCGGTACGGAAAAAGGCGTAAAAGAACCTTCCAGCACTTTCTCTACCTGCTTTGGTGGTCCTTTCATGCCCTTGCACCCCTCCGTGTATGCTGAACTTTTGAAAAAGAAAATTCAAGAACACAATGTGGATTGCTGGCTCGTGAACACGGGCTGGATCGGTGGCCCCTATGGTGTAGGTAACCGCATCAGCATTAAATACACCCGTGCTTTGCTTAACGCTGCCTTAGAAGGAAAATTGGCGAAAGTCGATTTTATTACCGATCCGGTATTCGGCTTTCAAATCCCCACTTCCTGCGAAGGTGTTCCGTCTGAAATTTTGAACCCGATCAACTCTTGGGAAAACAAGGAAGAATATATGGTAAAATATGAAGCCTTGGCCAAGTCTTTTGTTGAAAATTTCAAAAAATATGAAGACGGCTGTTCCAAGGAAGTTTTGGCTGCTGCGCCCAAAGTGAAATAACTTTACGCGAGTCGAGAACTTTAAACGGAGCTCTATTTTAGGAAACCCCTTACAATAGAGCTCCAAATATACTAAAATTTAAGAAACATACACAATTTACTTATAACAGGAGAAATACAACTATGGCTAAAGCTAATGCAAAATTTATGGCCCCTTTAACCCCCAGTGCCGAACTCGCTTCGGTAGTAGGCTCTGCTGCCTTGCCCCGCACCGAAGTCGTCAAAAAAATGTGGGACTATATTAAGAAAAACGGCTTGCAAGATGCCAAAAACAAACGCATGATCAACTCTGATGCTAAATTGGCCCCTATTTTTGAAGGCAAAAAACAAATCAGCATGTTTGACATGAGCAAATACCTTTCTAAACACTTGTCCAAATAGTTTGGGTATTTTAAAAAACCCCGCTTCGGCGGGGTTTTTTTATGTTACAATAACAAAGAAGTATAATTTTTTCGTATTCACTTTACGAAAGGGGTTTTTATATTATGCCGGTAAATTTGGAAGTAATGTATAACGATATTTTAGCTGCTGCTGGCGGTGTGGAAAATATTGTAAGTTTGGGTTGTTGCATGACTCGTTTTCGTTTTACGGTAAAAGACGAAGCTTTGGTAAAAGTCGATGCCTTGCGCAAAGTGCCGGATGTCGCCGGATATTTTTATTCAGGCGTACAGCATCAATTGATTGTGGGGCCTTCTACTTCCACTAAATTGGTGGCTTATTTTAATGCTCGCCATTCCTTTCAACCTCTTGAACAAAAGGAAGATGGCGGCGAAGCTATTCAAATTTCTCCGGAAGATCGTGCCCGCCGTGCCAAAGTGGCTGTGCGGCGGAAGTATTCCGGTCGGGTGAGTCAGATTTGTGCCCGTATCGGAAATATCTTTTTGCCGCTTATTCCGGCATATATCGGTTGTGGGTTGCTGCTCGGGATCAGTAACATTTTATCTAAAACATTGTTGGTAAATGATCCGAATACGGCCGCTCTTTTTAATGTGTTTGGCAGTGGGATTTTTTTCTATTTAAATGCAGTGGTGGGTTATAACGCTAATAAAGAATTCGGCGGTACTCCTGCGTTAGGGGTGGCATTTGCCGGCATTTTAAATATTCCTGCGCTTTCCCAAATTACTTTATTCGGCTCTTCCTTAATGCCCGGTAAAGGCGGGGTGTTGGCAGTACTGTTGGTTTGTTGGGCCGGAAGCTGGTTTGAAAAGAAACTTCGCAATCGTCTTAAAGGCAGTGCGGAAATGTTTTTAACACCCACATTAACCGTGCTAATTGTGGGTTTTGTGTCGTTATTAGCCATTCAGCCTGTTGCGGGATGGCTGAGCGAAAAATTAGCTGAATATACCCAAATAGCGCTGAGAAGAGGTGGCTTGTTGACGGGTGCTGTGTTGGGAGGGAGTTTCCTTCCGCTCGTAATGATGGGTATCCATCAAAGTTTGGTACCGATTCATCAACAATTGGTTAATTCTTTAGGATCTAATCCGCTTTTCCCCATTTTATGTATGGCGGGAGCGGGACAGGTGGGGGCTGGGCTGGCCGTCTTGTTTAAAACGAAGAATGCCCGTTTTAAAACCCTTATTAAAAATGCCCTGCCGATTGGGCTTTTGGGTATTGGCGAACCGCTTATTTACGGTGTCACTTTACCTCTCTTTAGGCCGTTTATCGGGGCCTGTTTGGGAGCTGCTTTTGGTGGAGCGGTAGTTGCTTTAGCACAAGTTACCTCTTCTATTCCGTTCGGTGTGTCGGGTTTGGTTTTGCTACTTGTGTTAAGTAACGTCAAAAGTGTACTGTTTTATTTGCTGGGATATGCGGTAGCTATGGCTGCCGGCTTTGTTATTACTTGGAAGTTAGGTTTTGACGATATCCCTGCCGGAAGAAAATAAATTTAGCAGATTCCACAATACCCCGCTTTATGCGGGGTATTTTTTTAGTATTTTTGAGATTAATAAGATATTTTTGGGTGTTTTTTAAAGCAAATTTCTGCCGGTATATTATATTTTTGACAAACGTCCTCTATTCGAGGGGCTAAGTCGTCCCAATAAGTTGTTTTATCTTCCAAATAGATATCACAATAAACGGGCAGATGTTGCGGAAAATTTTTTTCTATAAACGAAATTACTTTTTTCTGGTAGGCCGGTCGCATATTTAAACTGTCAAAAGTATATCGGTTGGTAAATGGATGCGTGAGTTCTATGATTTTTTCCCAATCGGTAATATCGGGGAAAATAGGTGCAATCATCACAGCTGTTCTGATTTTGTTTTCGTATAGTACGCGTAAAGCGTTTAATCGGGATTGCAGCGAGGGAGCATTGGGTTCGGCTAATTGTCGGAAAGAATCATCTGCCGTAGCAAAAGAAAAACAAACTTCAGCTTTCCACATATCTTTTAAAAGGTCTATATCTCTTAAGACAAGAGGGGATTTTGTAAATATGGAAACTTCGGCCTGTGCTAAGCGAAGTTGGCTTAGTATGTTTCGGGTTAACTTAAATCTCTCTTCGTAAATATTATACGGATCTGTGACAGAGGAGATCATAACCCTCGTACGAAAAAGTTTGGCCGGGTGAGTATGGGTGACACATTCTTTTACATCTAAAAAATCACCCCAAGGTTCGGAATGACCGCTAAACTTTCGCATGAACTCTGCATAGCAATATACGCATTTGTGCGGACAGCCGACGTAAGGGTTTATGACGTAATCAAATCCTGAAATTTTAGATTTTGACAAGAGCGTTTTTACAGATGTTGTACCGATAGAAAGCATAAGCATTGTCTCCATGGAAAAGTCCTCTTATAATAGTGTACAATATCAAAAAGGAGTGTAAAATATGGGCCTGAATTGGAGAAAACCGATTACACAACTGAACAATTTATTTAAAAATTCTTTTTGTCGTGAAAACTTATACCGTCAATGGGAAGAGTCGGCAGAACAAGGAAACCAAGAGGCTCGTTACAGACTGGCTTCTTTGTATCCGAAAGAAAAGAAGTATTATCCGCTAGCTTTCAAATGGACTCTTTCTTTAGCCAAACACGGTGGAAACACGGGGGTTATGTTGCAGGCAGCTAAAATGTATCGCTTGGGGCATGGAACTTCTCGTGATGACGAACAAGCCCTTTTATGGTTGGAACGCACCCTTTCCCTTCATATTCTTCAGGGGAAAAAATCTCCATTGTCCAGGCAAAAAGTCAACTCCGTTGAACAGGAAATACAATACCTTCGAAGCAAAATCGGTTGGAAATAATTTTTCATAAAGGTCTCTTTTAGAGACCTTTTCTTTTTAACTAATCCTTTTCTTTCCCGCGCAAAAAGAGTTTTCTTCCCTACACTAGCAGTATTAAGCAGGGGGGATTTTTATGGGGAAAAAGGAACATAGAACAAAATCGATTACTTCTACATGTAATGATTGCAAAAAATTGGAAATACTTATTCATCGTTATAATGCGCGTTGTTTTGATCCGTGTGTTTACCTGCAAGTCTGTTACTGCGGGAAAAACTTTCAGCGAAGTTATTTGCCGGACGAAAATTTAGGTCCAAAGCGTTTTGCGCTTGATTATCATATCACTGGAGTGGAAGAGACGGTGCAACTTCAAGAAGAGACGATCGTTTCTTCCAAATGGGTAGAACAAGTCGGGTCTTTACAAGAACTGGAACCTCCGCGGAAAGTAGATATTTTAAATGTTCAAATACGAATAAAAACGCAAGAGGGAGCATTGGGAGAAAATAAACAAGCGGAACTGGAAAGTGAAGAGGTTCCTCTTGTGCGTGCGGATGGGGCTGAAGTGCGAGTTTTATGCGGAAAGTGGAAAGATAAAGTCGGGCCATTGGAGGGCTTACTTACGGAGGATACATCTTTCTTTGATATAACTCTTTTACAGGGAACCGGGATTTCTTTTCCACTACATGCTGAAAATAATACGTGGTTGTATGTTTTTGGCGGGCGCGGATGTTTTGGGCGTAACGGACATAAAAAGTTTGGCCGGGGGACTTTCCTCCATGTTTCCGATACGGAAGTGTATGTTTCCACGCATTGTGAGGGGGTAAGGTTTTTGCTTTTTTCTGCCCCTCGCTTGGAAAAATCTTCGAGGGGATGTATGGGAACAGATAAACATATTTGTTTGGTCAATAAGGATATTGATTTTGAAAGGCAAAAAGAATAAAGTGAATAAAAGGGGGAATTAAATATGCGAAAAAGTTTATTGCTAGTATTGTTTTTGATGGGTTGCTTTCCGCTTTGGGGGCAAATTCAAAAAACATATCATTATGGTGTAATTCCGACGGAAAACATTACTACCTTTGAGGTAAATCCTTCTATTACTACCATAGACGATAGCGGCGGTATTTCCAGCAGTCAAATGACTTTGAAAGCTTATCGTGTGATTAATGAGGAATACAACTGGGGCGTGGAGTTGCCGCTTGCTCGTTTCGAATCACCGGAAAAATCGGTAAGTGGGTTGGGGGATATGGCAATAAACGCCACTTGGTTCCAACCCAATAATAATGACCCGCTGGCCTTTGGGGCCAAGATGGAATTTTTCTTACCCACGGCTACGGATAAACGTTTAGGGAGCGGAAAGTTGCAAGCTAGTCCGTCTGTGTATGCGGTGTTGTTCTTACCTAAAAATATGTATGCTGCGGTTGGATATAAGCATTATCTCTCTTTATTTGGTGATCACGCTCGGGAAGATATTAACTTCGGCCGTCTACGCTTAAATATAGGGTATACCTCTCCCAACGAATGGTGGGTACTGACCAACCTTTACTACTATATGGATTTTGAACACACTGGAAAGGCAGAGTTCGTGCCGGAGGTGGAAGTCGGTACCTTGGTAAACGATGGGGTCGCTTTTTATATAAATGGCAGTACGCATGCTGCAGGAAATTGGGATAGTAAAGATTGGAGCCTCGGGGTAGGATTTAAACTCTTATATCTTTAATTAAAAAGCCCGCTTATTAAGCGGGCTTTTCTATTTCTTCTAAAAGCATTTGAAGGGCGGCCAAGGAGGCTCGAGCAATATTGCGTTCCCTGGTGCGAGAAAATAAAAACTTTTTGGCTATAGTGTATCGGGGGCCGGCTACGGCAATCCATACGGTTCCTACCGGTTTTTCTTCGCTTCCTCCATCAGGGCCGGCGATTCCCGTGGTGGAAACGGCCCACTGAGCACCCGTTAATTTTTTTACACCTTCTGCCATTTGGCGTGCTACCGGTTCGCTGACAGCTCCGTATTTTGCTAAATCTTCTTTCGAAACTTGTAGGGCATTTTCTTTTACTTCGTTGGCATAGGCCACTACACCACCCAAAAAATAAGCGGAAGCTCCGGCCGTAGCGGTAATCATTTTGGCGATGTTCCCGCCGGTGCAACTTTCAGCACAAGCTACGGATACACCGGCTTTTTTGAACCGAAGGGAAAAAGAAGCTTCGGGAAGGGAGTTTTCGGTAGTTTCTTCAAAGGATAAATGTGCCAAAGAGTCTGTTAGGCTGGCAAAGAAATCATCTAGCTGTTCTACTGATTCGCCGGTTGCCGTCAAACGCAAACGAATAAACCCGGGGGAAGGTAAATAGGCCAGTTTTATTGCTGCAGGCAATTGTGTTTCGAATTTTTCCAGCTGCATAGCCAGTTCCGCCTCGGGAATGTTGTACACCGTAACCATTCGATAGCGCAACAAACAATGTTGAAATTTAACTTTTAACCGAGGTAAAACTTCCGCTGAAAAAAGATATTCCGTTTCGAACGGCACCCCCGGAAGAGATACAAGCACTTTTCCTTTTTCTTCAAACCACATTCCACAAGCTGTTCCTTTTAAATTTCTTAATGGAAAACAGGTTGTGGGTAAAATAGCTTGCGTTTTATTGTAGTCATTTAATCTTTCAGGTTGTGCGGCAAACATCTCTTCCAACCACGCGTATACCTGGGGGTGAAAAGTTAATTCTGTATGGAAAAATTCTGCCAAAGCCGTTTTGGTAATGTCATCTTTGGTGGGGCCGAGTCCACCTGTTACAAATACGGCATCAGAAGAATCAAATGCTTCGGTCAAGGCGCGTAAAATATGAGGTTTATTGTCGGAAACGGAGCGAATTTCCGTAGTTTCTATTCCGATATTGGTTAATTGTTTGGCAATGTATTGGGAATTGGTGTCTAAAATTTGGCCGAGTAAAATTTCATCACCGATAGTAATAATGCTTGCTTTCATAAAAAGAAACCTCTCTTGACGATATTGTAGCACTTTTAGTCAAAACCGACAGAGAAGAAATAAAAATTATATAATATTACTACATTAACACCGTTTTATTTAGATCGGTCCGTCTAATGGGCGGTTTATTTTTGTCCGATGGTTGGAGTATTATGAAGAAAGAAAACCTTGTTCCCAATCCGTGGGCTCTTGTCCCGCTTGCGGTATTTTTAATTTCTTATGTGGCCGTTTCATTGGCGGCGGGGGATTTTTATAAAATGCCCATTACCGTTGCGTTTGTACTGTCCTCGGTAGTAGCCGTGATGATGAGCAAAGGCGGTAGTTTGCATAACCGTATTGAACTTTTTTGCAAAGGCGCCGCCAACAGCAACATTATGCTGATGGTTATTATCTTTGTATTGGCGGGGGCATTTGCTCAAACCGCAAAAGCGATGGGTGCTGTGGATGCAACTGTTAATTTGACTTTATCTATTTTGCCGAGTAATGTGCTTGCGGCCGGTGTGTTTTTGGCGGCTTGTGTGATTTCCGTTTCCGTCGGGACTTCTGTGGGTACGATAGTTGCTTTGACGCCTGTGGCGGTGGGCCTTGCACAGGAAACGGGGCTTAATTTGGCTCTCATGGCTGCTGTGGTAGTCAGTGGTGCCATGTTTGGCGATAACCTTTCTTTTATTTCCGATACCACCATTGTGGCAACCCGTACGCAAGGGTGTAAAATGGCCGATAAATTTCGCACCAACTTTTTAATTGTGATGCCGTTTGCGTTATTAACTACCATTTTGTATATTTTTGCGGGTAGCGGGGCTCACAACACATTTGCGCAGAGTGTTTTTTCTTGGGTAAAAGTGCTTCCCTATGTAGCGGTGTTGGCGGCCGCGGTGGCTGGCGTAAATGTAATGGTAGTTTTGCTGGGTGGTACGGTATTGTGCGGCGTTATCGGTTTGGTGACGGGTGCATTTGATGTATGGGGATGGACGACCTCCATGGGGGCCGGAATTAACGGAATGGGGGAACTGATTATTGTTACCCTTCTTGCCGGCGGTATGTTGGAAATGATTCGCTATAACGGCGGGCTTGCTTGGATTATTCAAAAAACAACGGCTCATATTTCTGGCCGCAAAGGGGCGGAACTGAGTATTGCCGGAGTTGTCAGCTTTGCTAACTTATGTACGGCTAATAATACGATTGCGCTTATTATGGCGGGCCCGATAGCCAAAGAAATTGCCCAAAAATACAATATCGCGCCCAATCGTTCGGCCAGCCTGTTGGATATTTTTTCTTGTTTTGTACAGGGAATGATTCCTTATGGGGCCCAACTTTTAATGGCGGCCAGTTTGTCCGGTGTTTCGCCTGTGCATATTATGAAGTATCTATACTATCCGTATTTGTTGGGGATTGGGGCGTTGCTGGCTATTTGGATTGGGTTTCCTCGCAAACATGCTCGCGGAGTTGAACAAACGGCTGAGTAGAGCTATTCTTTTGTTCCCTATTCTAATTTTGATAAAATAATAAAAAGGCATTCTTTTTGCGCGCTCGTAGTTCAATGGATAGAGCGTCAGCCTCCGAAGCTGGAAATGTGGGTTCGACTCCCGCCGAGCGCAAATTATTACCGTCCTGACTTATGCAATAAATTTCATGCGTTTATTTTTTAAAATAATCATTTTGATCGGTTTGTTTGCTTGCCCTGTATTCGTACAAGCGCAGGGAGAACTGTCTCAGGAACAATTGGAAAGGATTGTTGCGGCGCGAGAACTTGGGGCCAAGCAAGAGAGAATTGTTGATATGATTATTGAGGATAACCCCGCTGCTTTAGAGCAGGAACTTAAAAATGGGTTTTCTGCTAATTCGTACATATGGGGAAATAGCTTGTTGGGCTTTGCTATAGATTTTCACCGCTGGGAGATTATTTTACTTCTCCTAAAGTACGGGGCGGATCTTCGAGCTCCTCTTGAGAAGGGAGAGAGTGGTTTTTCCAATCTTTCTTTTCTGCATCTTACGCTGGAAGCAAGCAAGGGAAATCCGTGGAAAAATTATCATTTTTATCAGTGTTTGACAGTTGTTACTTATTACGGGCACCAGGTAGAAATCAGTCCCGTTCGTGGATCTGGTTTTTTTAATTCCTCTTCTAAAATGTTATCAGCTCGCTACACCTGGGAGTTGGTTTCCCAAAAGAACGTTCCCGTGGTGTGGGCGGCGGCTTTTACAAATAATATAGATCTATTACTTGCCCTTAATTTAAAAGGGACGGATGTGCCCTATGCCCCGTCGGAGGAGTTGTTTTGTTTGTTGAAAGAGAAACATCAGGATGTGTTTCCCAGCCTGCCTGCTCAACAAGCGACGAGACCGTCCTATTGGATAAAGAAATGGGCCGCTAATGCCGAATGTAATTCTTACCAATCGGCCGATTACGAAAAAATTCTTCAATCTTTCTAAAAATACCCCCTGAGAAAAGGGGGTATTTTTTTGAAGAAAAGTTATTTCAATCTATCCATTTCTTCCTGCAGATTCTCCAAAAAACGGCCTGCGTGTGCCCCGTCCATTTGCGTATGATGAAACTGAAAAGATATCGGTAAGGTGTAGCGAAAAAATCTTTTGCGGTATTTGCCCCAAATAAGAAAAGGGTTATTAAAAATGCCGCTATTCATGCCCACTGCTCCGTCTATTTCCGTATCTATAATGGCCGACGTGCCGATAACCATGCTATTTCCCGACAAATCGCGGTCTTGGCAGGTTTGGGCTACTTGAGCGGTGTGGGTAAGATACTCTTGATTAAAGGTCTCCAAATCGGGAGAGAAAAGTATATCGCACGAACTTACTTCGCCCTTTTTATTTTTAACAATAGTATTTACGGCAAGCGTATCGTACTGCATCAATTTTTCGCCAACGGGCAAGATGAAAAATTCTTTCACTTGTACGGCGGCACAACCGATGCAGTAATCAAGAAGCATATTAAACTTTAGATGTTTCTTCTTGCTGATTTTAATCAAGTTGGTTATATCAAGCGTTTTGAAGAAAGTTACCATGGGGTTGGGGGCTTTCAACCACAATTTGTAGGCCATGGCCCGAGTGGTATCTTGCGGGTTTAATTCTTTTACCATATACTATGTACCTCTAAATTAAAAAGCGTGAAACCTAATTGTATATTTTATACAAACAAAAAGCACTTCCTTTCAGAAGTGCTTTTTAAAAGTGCGCCCAACATGACTGTAGCTACGACGGTTGCAGTCCGTGATCCTTCCGATAATTTTCATACAAAATCTACTGAAAATGCTTAAATTTTAATGATTTTTATAAAACAGTAAGAGTATGTAGTGCAGATAATTTTGTTAATTTTTTCCCGCTCGGGAATATTTTAAGAGAAATGGCAGAAATTTGGAAAAATCTTCCCGTTCGGGAATTTTTATCTTAACATTTATGCTTATTTATCGTCTAAGATGTGTTTTTACAAATCTTAATATTTTGCGATAAAAAACCCCGCATTTAACGGGGCTCATTTTATAAGGAATTTGCTACAATAGCAAAAAGGAGGATTTATGAAAAAATTAATTTATATTCTATGTTTAGGCTTACTTTTAGGTGCTTGTGCATCCGTATCCAATGTGGAATCTGATAATTATGAAACCGGGAAAAAACCGACATTGACTCAGATCCATAAGAACGCAGAACTACTCGTAGCGGCCTTAGAGGACGAAGAGAAAATGGCAACTTTAAATGATGAAGAAAAGGAATTTGTTACTAAGCTTAAAAATTGGGATAAAGAAAAAGAAGCCGACGAGTTAAAAAAATATGCAGACAGACCTATTACTTCTGTTGATATCCTAACCATAGGATGGGCTCATAACGAGGGATATACTATGGAAGAAATAGACAAATTCTTAAAATTGGGTTTGTACGTCAAAAACCCATATTGCGAAAATGAATATAAATCTTATGAGGTATTCCAAGTGTTGCCCGATTTCGTTTTAGCAAATGGTTGTGAAGTTACGGAATATAATAAATGTAATACGATTAATAGCAAAATATTCATGTTTCCGAAACAAAAAGATGAGTTATACTTTGATCAAAAGATCTTAACTCCGCCAAGTGATACCTGTTCTACATATGTTGGGGTTTTTGAATATGAAAGCATTAACAGAATGACTCACACCGTGCCTATATTAACCTTCTTGCCGAAAACGATTGATAAAGAACGATTAGAAAACGTCCAAAAAGCAAGAGAAGAATTATCCAAATAATCGATATGAGGGCCCTGCCAAAAGCGGGGCTTTATTCTGCCAAAAAGTATGTAAAATGGCAGAAGGAATTTTAGTAGAAAAAAGATATGTTTCCAAGATATGTCAGAATTACTTTCTGCCATTTTCTGCCAAATTTGAGCGATTTTTGAGGTTTTTGAAAAGTGATAGATTTTAAGAGGTTTGTCGTCGAGAAATGATAAAAAATACCCGCTCTTTTTCAGAACGGGTTTTTGCTTAAAAGTGCGCCCAACAGGAATCGAACTTGTATCTTCAGCTCCGCAGGCTGACACTCTATCCATTGAGCTATGGGCGCGAAAATCGATGCGGAAAATAACTGCAAATTTTTGACTACCTAATTATTTTAACATTTTTGTTTTTACTTTTCAATAAATTTTCAAAAAGTTAAAATTCCCATTGGCCTTCGTCGGTCTTTTCTTTTTATAGTATAGCATTTTTATTTTTCCTTTTCTTCCAAACTGCTATAATACCCTTATGACGAAACCAAACAGCGGTACGTATGTGTACGATAAAAAACTAAAGAAAGTGGTCAAAGTGTCCGATAAAATTCCCTCGGTAAAAACTTCTGCCGGAACGGGCCATGTCTGTAACGGTTGCTGCGGCCATTGTGCTTGCCATGAAGACTGATTCCGTTGCGCTTTCTCCTTCCTCTGAACCTACGGCTAAGGCTGGGGTGTTGGTGCAAGGCATGAAGAATATCTTTTTGGTACTGCAAAAAGTATTTCTCCCTCATTTAGCTGCGGGAATGGGTGCCTTTTTGATTTTTTCCTATGCTACGTATGCGCTCTTATTGGAGCCGGCACGCCTTCCGTCCACTTTTCACCTTATACTGACACTTTTATTTTTCGGTTTGTATGGTTTTGCTGCTTTTGTCTATTCTTTCTTTGCGGCTAGTGTATTTGCCTTGCGTACGGCATGTGTAACGTTGGAAGATTTTATCGACGATATGCTGGCACAAGTAAAGGAGCATATCGCTTCTCGCCTTGAGGACATGAACGAAGGCCTTGCCAAAGATCAGGCCAAAGTGCTTGTATCGGGAAGCGTGCGTGATGTTTTTCAGACCGTTAGAAAACAAGAATTAAAAAAATTCCCCCGTTTATTGGCGGCACTGTTTTTAGGGGCAATTACCCTTGCCATGCGTTCGGTGTTGATTGCCCGCATTGCCAAAATTTCCAGCACCACGGTGCAGTTGAGTAAAGTTTTTGCCGGTCGTGCCACCATTATCGGGGCAATATTTTTAAATCTCCGTTTGTTTTCCTCATTATTGCTTTTACTTGTTTACGGGGTGGGAGGAACGGTTTTGGTGTTTAATTGTTTGCTTGTGTGGTGGCTGAAATAAAGGTTATGATAATAATATGAAGAAATTTTGGTTAAGTTTTTGTTTGTGTGTTTTATGTGCTTCTGCCTTTGCGGAAACGCCTGCGCAGTTGTTTGCTCGTGCTAAGCAGGAGCCAAACCCTCAAACTCAAATTAAACTGCTTAACAAGGTTATAGCACAATCTCCCCGTATGGTAAACGCCTATCACTATCGTGGCGATGCCTATCGTAGTTTAGGGCGTCCCCGTCAAGCAGTGGAGGACTATACTCATACCATTCGTCTTCGCCCGAAAGATCCCTTCCGCTATTATGCGCGTGCGCTTACGTACTTGGATATGGGGCGTGCCTCGCTGGCAGTGGCGGATTTAACAAAAGCCATTTCTTTAAAGCCCTCTTATCAAAATTTTTATCTCTCCCGCGCGCGTGCCTATGCTGCGGTGGGCAAGTACGAAACAGCCCTAGCCGATTATAAGAAATACTTGCGAAACCAAACTCCGCCGCCGGATCTGGCGTTGGAGATGGCGCAGGCTTATTTGGGTGCATTCCGTTATGAAGAGGCCGAGAAACAACTGGACCTTGCCGCCGGCAAAGGGGACGACTCTGCCGAACTTCATTTTTGGCGCGGCCGTGTGTACGCCGGGCAAGGGCGTTTGGACGAAGCAGTTTCTTTTTACAGCAAAGCCATTCACAGACAGCAAGATTATGCTCAAGCGTATCGCTATCGCGCGGCTGCATTTAAAGATATGGGGGATTTGGAGGCTTCTTTGGCAGATTATACGGTGCTTGTTTCTTTGCAACCGGAGGCGGCTTTTTATAATCGCCGCGGGTTGATTCACGAGGAAATGAAACAATTCAAAGAAGCGGCGGAGGACTATTCCAAAGCCATTGAACTTAACCCCAAATGGGCCATTCCTTACAACAATCGCGGTTTTGTGAAAATGCATTTGAAAAACTGGGCCGGAGCCAAGCGCGACTTGGAAGCGGCTATTAAGTTGGACGGAGCCAGCCCCACCCCATACGTTAACTTGGCAGGGGTGCACTGGCTGTGGAAAAAAGACCGCAAAAAAGCGTATCAGAATTTGGACAAGGCCGTACG
Source organism: Elusimicrobiaceae bacterium (assembly GCA_045580265.1). Taxonomy (GTDB): domain Bacteria; phylum Elusimicrobiota; class Elusimicrobia; order Elusimicrobiales; family Elusimicrobiaceae; genus Avelusimicrobium. The sequence continues at coordinate 73,733 of JAZNNM010000009.1, forward strand.
TCGTAACTTTAAAAAGTTTGAGTCCTTATATGATGAGGAACAAAAAGGGTGGATGTTTAAAGGCTTAAACAAAACGCAGGAGTTTCGTTCGCTGATGTATCGCTAGTATTTTTGGAGTGATTTTAAAAGGCAAGGTTTTTTGAAAAACCTTGCCTTTTTAATTATTCAAAAAGAAGTTTTTAGGCGTTTTTATCGTCGGGGATCAAAAAAGACTTGACCCGTTTTTTTTTTTTGTTATAGTGGGGATACGGCCCGGGAAAGGTTATATAAAAACTCCTACAGTAT
>JAZNNM010000010.1:0-45821 GCA_045580265.1 Elusimicrobiaceae bacterium
TCAAGCCTCTCAAATTCACCTTAGAGTATCGCAATTATATAACAGTCAATTGGCCTTGCGTACCGTTTCCAAAAGCTATGCCGATATTTCTTCCTTAATGAAACTCTCTACCTTTACTGATGCCAACGGGCTTGAAGTGGCTCGCCAAATTTTTATGGTAGAGCATGCGGCATTAGATAAGGAACTCTTGTTACTTAATACATTGCCCGAATTACTTATCACAAAAGGGTTTCCCATTATTGAATCTCGTATTAACGAAGCCTTGGAATTTTACCGTCGATCTTTGCTGGAAACAAATTCCAATGTAGCTACTTTATCCGTTGCTGAGTTGGGCGAATCTTTCGGGAAATCGATGTCTGCGGTTGCTACGTTGGGTTTTTATGGTACATCGGCCGACGCAAAACTCCTTTTACAAACGTATGAAGCTTTTGTTCCTTATGTAAATGACGCCGCCTTGCAATTAGCTATAGGACGCTCCTTACTGGCCATGGGGGCCTACGGGGAATTTGAAAGCTTTGTGGCTTTAGTGAAAAAACCGAGCAAAGAAGTGTGGGAAGGTTTCAAAACGGCTTCCGAATCTATTGGCGCCGAAATTTCCTTACCTCAAACTTTTGGGGAAGGTTCTTATGTCTTGTCCGATGCAGAAATAGCCTCTTTAACTAAATATAATTCGCTCAATACTGCTCTGGCCGATCCTTCTGCTCAAGCCACGTTAGAATGGTTGGCTTTATCTCAGAAAAAAGGTATGGTTTTAAAAGATCCTGCCGAGGGAGAAGTTCCAACGACCGAAGGTGGAACCGTATCCGCTGCCGCCGTACCTGATCTTAAATTAAATTTAGATATTCCTACCGGAGACAAGTTAGCAGTGGGTGCGTCTCCCCTTCCTCAATCGGAAATGCCGATAGAAACCGCCCAAACAGACTTGGCTGCTGCTCAACCAACGGCAGGCGAAGTTGGCGCGGGCTATTCCCCTGCTGCTCCTAGAGTTTCCAGCGGACCTTTTAGCAATTTAACAACACGAGTAAAACGTTTCTTCGGTAAATCTTCCGATACGCAAATTGCCGATGCGGAAGCAAAACTTATCTTAGCCAATGTTTCCCCCTTGCGTTCTCAGTTGCGTCGCGTTTTGGAAAGCCCCTGTTCTGCCTCTTATAAGCAACAAGCCTTGCTTAACTTGTACTATCGTGGGGTGTTTAACAATACCTTGAGTACCTTGCCCGAAGAAACCAACGCTCTTATTAAAAAATATCGAAAAGATAAGAAAGACGCGGAATTGTCTAAAGTTTTGTTTAACCTGTATGAGACGGGTGTACTAACAAAAGATATCACCGCCCTTGTAGACAACCGTGAACAAGCACTCTTTTCTGATTTAGAAAGAATTACTCAATCGCCGGATTGGGAAGCAAAAGCGAAAGCTGCTTATGAAAGAGCCGAGACCTTACCTCTTGAAGGTGAAAACTTCGGCGGGGTAGTGCCTTCTGTTCCAGAAGCCAACCAACAGGGTATTATGAGCACTTTCCGCATGGATCCTAACTTTGCTACTAAAAGCATGAGTTTAGGCATCGAAAAGGGTGATTATATGTATTATGAAAACCATATCCCCTTTTATTATCGTGATGCTAAAGGTAACTTAAGCAGTAAGCCGGTAGGTATCCTTTCTCAGGAACCTGCTAGCTTGTATGGAAGAATTCTGTCCTCTATTGGTTTGGCCAATAAACCCGGTTTCCGTGTTCCGAAAGGATTTGTGCTTACCTTAGATGAAAGCGGTCAATGGAAATGGTTTATGCCGAAGGGCAGCTTGGCCATCGTGGAAGGAAATCCCACCTCGAAAAAGCTGATGGAAGAAATAAGAACTAAAGGTTCTGTTCGTGTTCCGGTGGATACGCCTTATTCCACGACCGACTTGTTGGCTATGGCCAATATGTTGGAAGCTAATAAAGGAACTTTAAATTTGGAACTTACCTTGAATACTCCCCACTCGTTAAAACAATATTTAACGGTTCACGGGTATTTTGTAGGGAACGATGCCGGCGCTTCGTTGGCAGGTCCGTTTAAACAAAGTCTTAAATCCATTGAAGGGTTGGCCGGATTCTTGGGTAATATGGTAAGCGGTATTGGTTACTTAACGCCTTGGGTCGGCGGTGCCTTGATGAAGAAAATGACCAAGTGGGGTAACGTAAAGACTACGCAAGGCATTTATGCTTTGGCAGGAGCCGGCTTAGGTTATTCTCTGCTTAAATTAGGTATGTTTGGCACGGTGGATCCGGCTACCATTTCTTTGGCAGAATTAGCCATTCCCACGGTGGCGTTGGTGCTTGGTGCTTCGCTTGCCAATACGTTTATTCAAACTTTCTTAAACTTTTATAAAGATCCTACGGCTCGTACGGCGGCCCACTTAGCCTTCTCCGAAAACAAGCAATGGTCTCGCTTGGCGTTGACGGTGGGTTCTGCCATTGCGGCGGCGGCCTTCGGGCTTAACTGGACGGTAGTGGTACCGGTAGGGCTTTTATTGGTGGGATTATCTGAGATGTTATTCTTAAATACACCCATTTACATGGATGCCCAACGTTTAGCCCGTGCTAAAAAATTAGATGCCCAAGGATTACTCCCCGAGAGTGAGAAAGCTTTCTTGGAAAGTGCCATGCAAGCCACGCAACCGAAAATCAGCGCGGCTGATGAAGCTCGGTACAGAAAATCTTTCCAAGAGATGATTGCTACCTTGCCGGAAGTGAAAGATATTAAAACTCGCGTCAAGATGGTGTATGCCAGCTATGCAGCCAGCTTGTTGGTACTCAACCAAGCCACTTCCGCCGTATTGGGTTCTACTGCTGGGCAAGTGTTAGTGGGCACTTTCATGTTGGCAACAGCCCTTACCAGAAAATTTGCATCAAAAATGGTATCCCAAAACAAAATGACCGACGATCAATTAACCGGTGCCTCCTTACCGCTTTTGGCCGCCTCCGGTGCCGGCCTTGCGTTAATGCCGTATAGCGGTGTTGCGGGTATAGTGGCAATCGCTCTTGGTATTTTGCACTATATGGCTACGGCGGTCCCCGGCCAGTTAGATGCGGCCAGATGGCAAAACATTGTGTCAGCCCAAAGCCAAAAATTGAAAGCCGAAGTTCAACAACAAAAAGCGGCTGTTGAGGCTGATACCTCCATTTCGGCTGCGGAAAGAGAAGCTCAACTTCTTGAACTGGACAAACAACTTAAAGATTTGGATATGCAAGAAAAGATTTGGTCTTCCGAAGCAGCCAAAGGTTATTCTTATGCTAACGGACACGGTTTAATCGGTATTACCGTGGCCGGTTTGGGTGCCTTGATCTTCTCGGACCTTGCCCCCACTTGGGCACAAGATTTCTTGGGTGTTATCTCTAATTTCTTTGGAGAAGAAGCCTCCTTGTCTTTGGGCCGTTTGATTTTCGGCTATGCGGCAGGTACCTCTACCGTATTGGCTATGAAGAACTGGCGCTTGACGCAAGACTTTATGCAAGTGTTCAAAAAGAAAGCTGTAACAGCGGAAGCTTTGGCGGAAGGGAAAGTTTCTGCCGAAACGTTCTCTATGTCTGCCAAAAATGCGGAAAGACGTTTGGCTGAATTGAACGGTGGCTTGAAAAAATTGGATACTAAAATGGTTGAATATGGTATCAGCTCCGAACAAAAGATGACTGATATCTTAAAAGTATTAATCAATACGTATAACCGTTTTGTGGCGGCCAGAGAAGTGTTGGGTGCAACCAATCCATCTGTAGTGGTGGCTTTCCAAAACTTACAGAAACGTGTGGCCACGTATAAAGTATTGCTGCAAAACAACAGTAAGCATCTTTCTACCCAATTAGCTCGTGAATATGCGAAGTTGGAAGGAGCCCTTTTTGAAGGAGGAGACCCGACTAAGTTGGCGGCCAACCCCACTTATATCGAGGAAGGCTCTTACGGATTACCGCAAGGATATGCCAACTTCACCGAAGCGAGAGCTCTGTTAGCCGAAATTGATAACCAAGCCGCGGCTATTATCCGCGGAGAAGTGGGTGCTGAAACATATAAGAAGATTGTTAGCTATCAAAAACGTTTTAAGACGCTCATTACGGAGTATGCAGCACAAAACGTGGGAGAATCCAGTAAAGTGGCCGAATTAAATAACAAACTCTCTGCTATTATGAGCAAGTTGAAATTGGCCGATGCGGAAACGAACCTCTTGGAAGTAAAGGCCGGGCCTACTTCTGCCCAAGATATCCAAGACTTAAGAGACGTCTTAGGCGGATACAAAACAAACTAGTAATTTACTAAAAAACCCCGAGAATTTCTCGGGGTTTTCTTTTGCCTAAAAGAGAATCTATAACTTCTGTTTTTCCGACGAAAAATTATCTTACTAAAAAACACAAAAAATACCTGTCAAAAAAATGTAATTTTGTTATAATGAAAAGGTAGGCTAAAACTTGTATTAAATTACGTATAAAACAGAGACTTTTTTCCAGCCCTTTCTAACGGGAGAGCGTTGAGTTGCGGGAAGCCGGCGCCGGAAAGGCTGCAAAACAGTTTTTTGTTTTTTAGAAAAACAGGAGACTTGCTTGTATGTTCACAAAAATTGTGGATTGGTTTAAGCCGTTGCCGGATGCTGCGCAGATTACCGACGAACAAAAAATCAAACGGCTTTACAGAAGTTGGCGTATTAAGATGTTCTTCTCCATGTATTTCGGGTATGCTTTGTACTATTTTACCCGCAAAAACTTGGATATTATTAAACCTACCTTAATTGAAAACAATCTTTTTACGGTAGAACAATTGGGTACGATCGGTTTCATAATTTACTTGACCTATGGTATCGGTAAATTTGTAAGCGGGATTGTAGCAGATAAATGTAACATTCGCTCTGTAATGGCGATTGGTCTTTTCTGTTCTTCTCTTATCAACATTGCCTTTGCCTTCTTGCCTCAAATCGATTCTTTAGGTTTACCCGTTTCCATGACCTTCTTGGCCTCTTTCTTATGGGGGTTAAACGGTGTGGCGCAATCGATGGGATTTCCTCCCGTTGCTAAAGGGTTAGTCTATTGGTTCTCCCCCTCCGAAAGAGCCACCAAATGGACACTGTGGTCTTCCTCTCACACGTTTGGTGCCTTCTTCGTTGCTCAATTAATCTCTTTGTTGGCCTTCCTTAAATTCGGTTGGCAATCTGCCTTTATTGCTCCGGCCGTCATTGGAATTGCTTACAGTGTATTTATGCTTTTTGTAATGACGGATAAACCTTCCTGCATTGGTTTGCCGGCCATCGAAGTATACAGAAACGATGTAATGCCCGTAACGAAAGAAAAAAGCAACATGTCTCAATGGGAAATTGTTAAAAAATATGTACTCACCAACCCCTTCCTGTGGGCTTTGGCTATTTCCTATGTGTTTATTTATTATGTTCGCTTTGCCACCTTGGACTGGGCTACCACCTTCTTGGTACAAGACCGCGGTTTTACGCAAGCTACCGCCGCTTCTGCTGCCTCTGCCATGCCGTTGCTCGGTATGCCCGGCGGTATCATAGCGGGTTATTTGGCCGACAAGTTCTTCAGAGGCCGCTGCACGCAAATAAACTTGATTTATCTCGTTATTTTGGCTGCCAGCTGCTGGGGTTTCTATAAAGTAGCTTCCGTAGATGCTTTCTTCCTTACAGCCTTGTTAGCTTCTTTTATCGGCTTCTTTGTGGACGGCCCTCAAAACTTGGCCGGTGGTGTACAAGCTTCTCGCGTAACGGTGCAAGAATCCGTTTCCGCCGCTTGCGGTTTCACTGGTATGTTTGGCTACTTCGGTGCTATGCTTTCCAGTAAAGGAGCTGCTTATATCAGCACTAACTACGGTTGGAAAGGTGTGTATGTTTCCTGTATTTTTGCTTGTCTTATTGCCATGGTGTGTATTGCGACCACTTGGAAAAAAGAAGCAGCGGAAACAAAATAAGCTGTTTTTAAACAAAACAAAAATCCCTCGATATAGTTCGAGGGATTTTTTTTGTAAATTTATCTTGTATAAACTTGCCGTAATTGTTATGATGCCTAAAAGGGAGGATAAGATGAAAAATTTTACTATTTGTTTTATTTGTATTTTCTTTCTTTCCCCTCTGGCATGGGGGCAGAAGAGTATTAAAAATGGGATAAAAGTGTTAGAGCGAATATCAAATACCTCTTCAAAAGCTGTTCCAAAAACTTTACAGGGCATTTCTTTGGCAACTCCTGCCGGTTACCAAGCTTTTTGTTTAAAAGTAGGCACCTTAAGAAATCGTTTGGTTTCTTTGGGTAATTCTGCTGTCAGAATACAAGAGGGAACGTCCTCCCCCCAACCCACACTTCTTGATAAACATTCGGTTAGAAGCTTGGGTATTCTGCAAGCAGAAAAATTACTGGAAGAAACACGTAATTCCATGATTCTTTCCCCTGAAGAAAAAAATCTCCGAACCGCCACATTGGAAAAACATCTTATAGATGCCGAACGCAAAATAAAACAAGTTACTCTTTCTTATTTTAGAATTCGAGAAGAATATGCCAGCCTTTTCGACGAGGCCACAAATCAGCTGCCCCTAATAGCAGAAAAAGGTGCCGAAGTTTATGCGGTTCGCCAGCAAGCTAATCCGATGCTTTCGATGATTTATGCCAATTTGTATGCTTCTCTTCCCATCGAAAATGAACTGGAAATGGTTCCTTTTGAATTTTATAATGAAAACGGAGATGTTATTTCGGCTGTTGAAATGCGTCCGTTGGACCAATTTGTAATAGCCGGAATCAGTACGGATTTACCTTGGATAACCTCTTTTGAAAATTTGACATTAGAAGATTTTGCCGTTTACGCATTTTTAAGGCAAAGACTAGAGAAAACCTACACTCAATTTGCAAAAGCGGAAGAAGACGGCCTGATGCTCCAAAATGCAGCCTTTCAGCTATCCATGGGCAAAGAACAACCGTTAATGGAAGGGGTTGTATATGAAGAATTATTAAAAGAAGCCGAAAACGCTTGGAATTTGGCCATAGAAACGCAGAAAAATTTGCTGGAATTTGTTGATTTTGTTTCTCAGCATCCGGTAGCTTTTAAACCCTTAATCGATACATGGGTAGACATTGCCGCTTGCGATACTCCCCTTGCCAAAAACATACGAAGAATGCTTAAAGCCCAATAAAAAATATGTTTTCCTTTTTCCCCCGCCTGAAACGGTGGGGTTTTTGTAAGGTAAGAAGATTTGGTTAAACCTTTACTACATAAGAAAAACTTTTTGTTGGTAGCAAGCAAGAAGTGTTTGTAGCAGCTTTTTAAAAGCAAAAATAAAATAAAAATCCCCCGCCTAGCCGGGGGATTTTACAATACACAATAAACCCCGAGCATTTGCTCGGGGTTTAGTTGTTATTGTTTGTAGTAGTTTAGTAGGTCGGCCAAGTTTTGAATATCTTTTTGAGGAACGGTTGCGGCATTCTTCCACAAGACATCCGTTCTCAAGGATTTACATATTTGTTTTAGTTTCTCTTCCTCGACAGAGACAACACTGCTTTCCGATAGATTTTCCGTTGAGTAATTCAACAAAAGTTCTTTGGCTTTATTGTGATATTCAATGAAATCTCTGTACGTTTCCGAATTGATGGCAGAGCCACCTTGCTTGATGTTGCGGGCCAGTACTTCAAGTTCCAAGATAAGATCGCGCGCTTCAAGCAAGTCTCTATACTGCGCCGGAAGGTCAAAAGTTCCTTCGGGAACATAAGTCGGCTTGGCCAAAAGCCCCTTGGTCAGATCTCCGTCTACACAAAGGCCTTTTTTGAATCTATCAAACTCGCGGCCAAGAGCAACGGAAACATGGCTTATTTCCATTACTGACTGAAAACCTATGGCCAACTCATGCATTTGTTGGAAGGCACTGAGAACAGCCTGATCCCCCAACAATTCGCCGGCGGCAACCAATCGGTTGTGAATTTCAGACATTCTCTTCAAAGAATTGGTTAATTTTACTTCGGAAGAGATGGGTGTTATTAAATCATAAGGAACCAAGGATTCTTTCAACGTTTTCAAGCTGTTTTCTTTCCCTTTTGTTAAGGTGGGAATTTGCTTAGCTACCTTTTTGGGATCTTTCATGCCGAAAGTTTCGGGAGTAACTTTGTTTTGAGCAATGGCTTCTTCCGTTACGATGATTGCATCCTTTCCTTTAAGTGCTTTCATAAAGCTAGCGGCCATATCGAGCGTTTTGATAGCCCCAAAGGAGGCCGCCCCGGCTGCGTAAATGAACACCGCACGGGCAATCCAATTCCAATCGAAGACTCCAATAGAGGGTAACAACACGCTGGCTGCGATCGCTGCGTAAACACCGTAAATCCCTTTTGAGTTGGCCGTACTGTAAGACTTAGAAGCCTGAGCAGACCAATGTTTTTCTTTCTTTTCTAACAGTTCAAGTTTTGCGGCTCTTTCTGCAGGAGAAAGAGACGTATCAGATAATACAGCGTTTTTCTGCTCTAAGATTATAGAGGATACGTTATTTTGCAAGCGGGTTTGATCCAATTGACCGGGAACAGCCGTAGACATATTTAATAATATACCGGCAGTAAGCATACCAATCAGTCCAACGATACCTTCATAAGGAATGATAGCCAGAATTAATGGCATAGTTGCTAATCCTAAGAAAGAGATACCCGTTAGTTGGTCATCAGTGAAACGTCCTTTACGGATAGCCTGGGTGGCAAAGAAACGAACGGCAAAAGCAGCACCCGCAAACCCTGCCGTAATCCATTTACCGGCTCCCGGCATACCAAAAGCTTCACCCAGCCAAGTTGCCATCGGGCCTTCTGCTACTTGGTTTAAGAGCATAAGAGAGGCCGCATAAGAAGCATAAGCAGACGTAACACGCGCCAAAGAAGCCTTTGTGTCAGGATCCTTTAAGAAAACCTGTTCGTATTCTTTTTGGAATTCTAATTCTAACTCAGCTTCTTTAGATAACGGCTTTGTAGAAACCGGAGCGGATTCTTCCACAGTTTTTTGTTTTTTAAATTTATTGCGAACTTTTTTACCCAAATTAACAACAAAATCTTTTACTTCGAGAACGGGCCCTGCAATACCTAAATAGAACCCTTTCCCTAATGCTTTTGCTGCCTTGGGAGTACCCTTTTTAATAGACGTCCAAATTTCACCATTTTTCCAGGCATTTTTAAAAGAAGACCAAACGCCTTTTCCCATGGAAGTATTCATCATGAAAGCTAAAGTGCCCAAAGTTGCCAAAGCCGCAATCGGAACCGCGATGAATTTACCACCGGCAAACGGTGCAATCCCCGCTAAAAAGGCCATTGCAACTTTTGCCCCTTGTTGCCAAGTAGATACTTGCAAGTTCGCGGCGGTGCGCTGTCTGGGGTCTTTGTAGTGGTTTAACAAAAGCGGAACTGAGGAGCGTAACAAACTGGCTGTTAAAATCATCACAACCATCGGCGCCGCTAAAGCCGCCAAAGGAATGTCGCCGGCCGGAACAAAACCGTTAATACCTAAGGGAATTGCAATACCAAGGGTTGTTAAAATAGAAGCTAATGTCAAAAAAGTAGAGTTAGACATACCCCACTTTTGCATAAGAGGCGTCATTTCCCCGGCTACACGCGGAGTTACATAACCTACTCCACCAACAAGGTTTGGTACAATCGGGCCGGAAGCCAAGTTTTTAAAGGGGCCCACCATCACACTGTCAATACCTAAACCGGAAATGGCCCCGATACCGTTTACAAAGGGTTTAAAAGAGTTCGGTGCATTAAGCGTGAGTTCAAAGTTACAAGAAACGCCGCGTTCTAACAATTTGGCTATAGCGAGTAAATCGGTAGTACTATATGGCGCATCCACCGCTACTTGCACAGAACCCTCTGTATAAATTTTTTCCATCGTCTTTTGGGCGGCTTTACTGTCTTCCAACTCATTGCGGTGCCCCGGTTTTAATACAAGTTTAAATCTTCCGTTTTCATCTAACGCAAGAACCATCCCTTTAGGTATTTTAATCCCTTTGGGTGTCGATAAACCCAGTTTGGACAGGGCAATCGCATAGAGGGATGCATCAGGTTGGTGTAAAATAATTTTAGGAGTGTCAGAAAGTTTCCCATTAGCATGACGATAATAAACGGGGATATCGTTTTCATAATAAATCCAGCCCCCTGCTACTTCTTTCCCGGAGGAAGCAGATTGGGGAGCCCAACCTTCCATGCGGGAAGCAGCAATGATAGCTTCTTTATCTACATCCTGTAAACTTTCTACAACACCGGTAAAATTGTTACTTTCCGGAGATAAAACAGGGGTAGAATCATAAACGGCGCGGCTGGCTGCATCAAAGTTAGGATCAGCAACGATTTGTGCTAATTCCTGAGCTAATATATCAGTAGGAACGTTATTGTTTAAATTGGTAAGAACTTTATCAAATCTGCCAACTCTGTAAAGCCCGAAGAGGAAATCTCCTAGAGCATCTATATCTCCGGCTTTTTCTACGGTTTTTAATTGTTTTTTTAAGGAACGGGGTAATCCTTTTAAAACATCTTTAAAAAAGTTTGTTTTGGAATATAAATAAACTAAAGCTTGTTTTTTAAATGCCTCGTCGGCAGTCCCTTGTAAGATAGAACGTAAGTCAGTAGGAAGAGGTAGTTTTCTTGCTAAAATGGCTTTTGCATCTCTATTGGCCTTTTTATTTGCGCGAAAACTGCGGATATTGGTTTTTACTCTAGAAGTTAACCCACCGACAAAAGAGGTAGCGGCTTGGGTGGTCGGAGTGACAGTTTGCGGAGGTGCTTGCGAACGGGGACCTCCTGCTGCCGCTTGCGATTGAGGAATAGGCGACGCCCCTAGCGCTAATTCTTCACCGGCATTAGGCGCTAATTTTAAATCAATTCCCGGAATAATGCTTGCAGAAGCGACCTCTCTGGAAACAATCTCTTCAGGAGATGCTGCAGTTTTAACAATCATTCCTTTTTGTTGGCTCAAAGCAATCCACTCCAAGGTAGCTTTAGCTGAAGGATCCGCTAAAGCGGAGTTAAGAGAGCTATATTTCGTTAAAAGTGCTTTTTGCGATTCTTCTAAAGCAAAAGGAGTGTTCGAAAAAGATTCCGGAAGATCTATCTCTATACCCATGGATTCGGCTGCCGTTTTAAAACCGTCCCAAACTTCTTTACAGGGCCTTTCCACTAAATCAACAAAGGTATCAAATTCGCCATAAGCCTTTAGGGTTAACAAAGAGCGTCCTACCGCTAATTGCAATACGGGATCATTGATATAAGGAGCAAATGTTTCGTAGGTTTTTAAAATCAGTTGAGCATCACCTTGAGTTCCGTAAAAACCCAACATGGAAACGGAGGCCATCGATTTGGCAAATTCTTCGCCCAATTCTGAAACAGTAGAGGTAGGTACTTTGGAATTAATGTCGATTAAAGAGCGACGATAAAACTCCATTGCTTCTTCCATACGGACATCAACAATAGGAAATCCTTTGGTAATGAGTAATTCGGGGAGTGTATTAAGTAAAAGAAGTTCTTTGTCAAGAATAGCATGTTCAACTGTAAAGATTTGACGAACTACTTCCATTCCGTTGGCATCAGTAAAGGTAGGGAGTTTAATTAGGGAAGAAATATCCTCATAGGTTTTAGCAGTGGTACGGATAGCGAGTTCTCTATGATAAACTTGAGAAACATTAAATTGGATATGAGCCGCCTGTGTTATGTTCCCAACAGTAGCAGCTTCTCTTAATATACCGGATAAAGCATTGGATTGTCCTAAACCGCGGGAAATCCCCTCTTGAGAGAGTCCTTTACTTATAAATTTAATAGGTTTAAGTTGTGCATAAGAAGGAGTTATGCTCCCCCAAATTAATGTAAAACTGAGTACTAAAGAAATAATTTTTTTCATATTTTTTATTCCCGTATATCGTTAATTTGTAAAAAATCCTACCTTATATTGTTCATTCTAACAGAAATTATGTTATAGCGAAAGGGTCAAAAGACCTAGATGATATCTAGGCCCTTTATATGATAGATATCCCCAGCCTAGCTGGGGGGTTTCACAATATACCAAAACCGCACTGCCCTAGTTAGCAGTGCGGTAAAATTCCAAACTAACAAAAATTAGATGGATAATACGTACAACATATTGGTGGAACCGGCTTGACCAAAAGGAATACCGGCCGTAACTACCACGTTGTCGCCTTCTTTGGCAAATTCTTTTGCAAGGACAGCTTTTCTTACTTCGGCAGTCATATCCTCAAAGTTTTTGAGGTTTTCAATGACGACGGGTGTTACCCCCCACACCAATGCTAAGTGACGTGCAGTAACAATATTGGGGGTAAGGGCCAAAATCGGTAACCCGCCGGCACGTTGCTGAGAAGCACGCAAAGTGGTAGAACCGGAATCCGTAAAGGTAATCATTACGTTAGCAGTATCCATGTTGTTGGCTACGACGCTGGCCGCAGTGGTAATGGCGCCTTCTTTGGTAGAAGAGTTTTTACGTTCCAAGGTGGTTAAACCTTTGCGATAACGGTGATCTTTTTCTACCGTTTCAATAATGCGGCGCATGGTGTTAACGGCTTCAATCGGATAGTCGCCTTGAGCGGTTTCAGCGGAAAGCATTACCGCGTCCACCCCGTCATAAACGGCGGTGGCGACGTCAGAAGCTTCGGCGCGGGTAGGCATAATGTTGTGAATCATGGATTCCAACATTTGCGTGGCCACGATAACCGGTTTACCGGCTTTGCGGCAACCGGAAACAATTTTCTTTTGCAAGACGGGTACAAGTTCAGGGCTTGTTTCAACTCCCAAGTCCCCACGGGCCACCATAACGACGTCGGTTAAATCGATAATTTCGCGCAAATGTTCAATAGCAGAAGGTTTTTCGATTTTGGCAATAATGTGGGCTTTGGATTTCATAAGGCCGCGAAGTTCAATAACATCTTCCGGTTTTTGTATGAAAGAAAGACCGATAAAATCGGCACCTAACATTTCAGCTAACTTTAAGTCTTCTCTATCCTTAGCGGTTAAAGCGGAAAGAGGCAATTTTACACCGGGCACGTTCACGCCCTTCTTATTGGAAAGTTCCCCCCCCGCCATAACAGTACACTGAGCAACGTTTTTGGTATGGCTATCTACACGCAAGCGAACCACTCCGTCGTTTAACAATAAATCCATACCGTCTTTCATGGCATCAAAAATTTCTTTGTGCGGCAAGCATACACGTGTATTATCACCGGGTTCGGGATTCATGTCTAATTGGAATTTGTCGCCTTTTTCCAGTTTGATACGATAATCTTTAAAGGTTCCGATGCGAAGTTTAGGCCCTTGGAGATCAAACAAGATACCTAAGGTGCGGTTGTATTTTTTTTCCATTTTACGGATATTGGTTACCCGTTCTTGGTATTCGGGCAAAGAACCGTGGCTACAGTTACAGCGAAAAACGGAAACACCGGCCAAAACCAACTGTTCAATGGCATTTTCGTTACTGGTGTCGGGACCGATGGTCGCGACGATTTTACAAAAATCTGTATTTTTAAACATAAGTACTATTTTCCCCTCAATTATTAACTTCTATAATAAAAACTTGGCAAGAGTACCACTCTTCCCCTTATAGCATATATTTTATTATTTTAAGACGGTGTTGTCATCTGGCTTTACAAAAAAAATCAAAATCCATACAATATTAATATGAACGAAAATGCGCAGTTATCTCCTAAAAAAGACTATTTTGCCCCCATGCATACGGCCGAACATATTCTAAACCAAACCATGGTTCGTGTGTTCGGTTGCGAACGAAGCAAAGTAAACCATATCGAAAAAAATAAATCCAAATGCGACTATTTTCTTCCGTCATCGCCCTCTAACGAGGAATTACAGGAAGTGGCTTATTTGGTAAATGATGTTATTCTTGCCAATTTACCGGTTGTTGCCAGAGTAATCAGTCGCCAAGAAGCAGCCAAGCTAGTAGATTTATCTTCCCTCCCCGCCGAAGCCGGAGAGGAGGTTCGTTTGGTATTTATAGGAGAATATGATATTTGCCCTTGTATCGGAAAACATGTACAAAACACAAGCGAAATCGGGCATTTTGTCATTTCCAGCCACGACTATGCCGACGGAAGACTGCGTATCCGTTTTAAATTAGAAGATAAATAAAATAGGAGAAAAAAATGTTGAACTTATATAAAAAAGGGTTCATCTTGCTTATCTTGTGTTTATTTGCAGGCAATCTTTATGCCCAAGACAATAAACGCGGCTGGCAAGTGGAACTGAAAAAAATTGCGCTTGATATTACTTCTACCGAAGTAAAAAATGCGGAAGATTATCAAGATTTTTCCGATGCCCGCTTAAACGGGGATTCCCAAAGCACGGTGCGTGGAAATTTTGACGGAATAGCCGATTACCATGCAAAGCACTTTTTGTGGACAAACGAACTCTTAATGGATTACGGTCGTACCAAAATCCGTCCGATTGATGGAGATCGTATCAGCAACGAAAATGCAGACAAAATCTTACTTACTACCGGCTATACGCAACGTTTGTGGAAAGTTGAAGATATATTAGGTGGTTTTGAAGTAGGGCCGTTCGTCAATTTGGGCTATGAAACAGAATTTACCAAACCCAACGAAGCCCCCCGCAAAAAAGTATTACGCGGCACAGCCGGTATTAAACTTTTTGAAGGAAAATATCTAAAAGATTTATTCGTAGCGGTAGTGGGAGAACGCGATTTTACTTACGATCCAGCCTCCAACAAACTGGCTTGGGAAGCCGGGCTGAAAGTGGAACAACCCGTGCGCGAAGGCGTAACGGCCAAATACTCGGTATTGTTTCGCGATTATTTGAAAGCCTCACACGAACAAGCCACCGATTTAGACTATGAATTTGGTGCGGATGCCCGTTTAGATGTACAGCTTTATAAAAATCTCTATGTGGCCCCGTTTATCAGTTATTATACGGCCAAAGGGAAATATGTTTCCGTACGCGGAGAAAATGTGTATGTAGGGGTTTCCTTCTCGTTTAGCCATATTTTTAAGCAAGCTGAAGAAGTGAAATAAATTATTTTGTATTACAGCCCCGCTTAACGGCGGGGCTTTTTTATGCCCTGTTTTGAAAGGAGTAATTTTCCCCTTAAAACAATTTTTTGTGTTTTAACGAGGACAATTATAGGTAACAAAAAAACCGCCCGATTAAGGGCGGTTTCGGTTCTAAAACTCTAAGTAAAACTTAGGCGTTTACGGAAGCCATGTGGGCAACCAAATCGAGTACTTTGTTGGAGTAGCCGATTTCGTTATCGTACCAAGACACAACTTTCACGAAGGTGTCGGTCAAGGCGATACCAGCTTTGGCGTCGAAGATAGAGGTGCGGGCATCACCCAAGAAGTCGGAAGATACCACAGCTTCTTCGGTGTAACCCAAGATGCCTTTAAGTTCGCCGTTGGCGGCTTCTTTCATGGCAGCGCAAATTTCTTCGTATTTGGCCGGTTTTTCGAGGTTGACGGTCAAGTCAACAACGGAAACGTCCAAGGTCGGTACGCGCATAGACATACCGGTAAGTTTACCGTTAAGTTCGGGAATTACTTTACCTACGGCTTTAGCAGCACCGGTGGAAGAAGGAATGATGTTACCGGAAGCGGCACGACCACCTCTCCAATCTTTCATAGACGGACCGTCTACGGTTTTTTGGGTGGCGGTGGTGGAGTGAACGGTGGTCATCAAACCGTCTTTGATACCCCATTTATCGTGGAGTACTTTGGCGATAGGAGCCAAGCAGTTGGTGGTGCAGGAAGCGTTGGAAACGAATTGGGTACCTTTTACATAGGTTTTTTCGTTTACGCCGACTACGAACATCGGGGTGGCGTCTTTGGACGGAGCAGACATTACTACATATTTAGCACCAGCTTTGATGTGAGCTTGGGCTTTTTCTTGAGTAAGGAATAAACCGGTGGATTCTACCACGTATTCGGCGCCTACTTGATCCCAAGCCAATTCTTCGGGGTTTTTGCAAGCGGTTACGCGGATTTTTTTGCCATTGACGATTAATACGCTGTTTTCAACGTCGGCTTCAATGGTGCCGTTAAATTGACCGTGCATGGTATCGTATTTGAGCATGTAAGCCAAATAATCAACCGGGCACAAATCGTTAATACCTACAATTTCAATGTCATTGCGTTCTTGAGCCGCGCGGAACACGAAGCGACCGATGCGGCCAAAACCGTTAATACCTACTTTAATGGTCATAGTTGTACATCCTCCATGGATTTTTTACTTCTGCTATATTTTACAATTTTTTTTAGTTCTCGTACATATTCTGCCTATTTTTTAATTTGCAGCCTCTCCAAATAAGGTACAATATAGTAGTTTTTAACGACGGATAAGAAATGAATAACAAAAACACATGGGTTGTTACCGGCGGAGCCGGATTTATCGGTTCGCATTTGGTACATAAATTGGTAGCGTTAGGAGAAACGGTTCGGGTGGTGGATAATTTTTCTACCGGTCGGGCTGATTCCTTGGCTGATGTATCGGATAAGATAGAAATTATCAACGCCGATATCCGTTCCCCCGAGGCCTTGTTATCCGCGTTTAAAGGGGCTGATTTTGTACTTCACCATGCGGCACTGGCATCGGTTCCTCTTTCTGTGGAACACCCGCAAGAAACACACGATATTAATGTACAAGGAACACAAAATGTATTGCAAGCCGCTTTGCAATCGAACGTGAAACGAGTTGTTTTTGCGTCAAGCTGTGCGGTGTACGGAAATTCCCCCCTAATGCCTTATAAGGAAGACACAGCCACGGAAATAATGTCTCCTTATGCCGCCTCGAAACTTGTAGGAGAAGAACTGTGCAAGCAGTATACCCAAGAATATGGCTTGGAAACGGTGGTGTTGCGCTATTTTAATGTGTTCGGGGCAGGGCAACGTGCCGATTCTTCTTACGCGGCTGTAATCACTAAATTTGTGCAATTAGCCCGCGAAGGAAAACCTTTAACCATTGAGTGGGACGGGCATCAAAGCCGAGATTTTGTATATGTGAAAGATGTGGTGCAGGCCAACCTGATGGCCGCGTATAAGGCACCGGCAGCAGAGGTGTATAATGTAGCCAGCGGGCAAAGTGTTTCTTTGTTGCGAGTGGCTGAGGCACTAGATAAAATTTCTGAAAAGAAACTGGAAAGAGTTTTTTTTCCTAAAAGAAAAACGGATATCCGCCATAGCTCGGCAGATATCCAAAAAATAACTTCTCTTGGTTTTTCCCCCACTTTTACCTTAGAACAAGGCCTAGCAGAATTGTGGGAAGCAAATAACTAAAAATTACGTAAAATTTCTTATCACTAACCGCTACAAGAGATCTTCCTCTTTTAATGGATAACCGAACTTATAATCTTTTGTGGCGGTTTTACCGATAATTGTTTCGTAATGTTTAGGGTGCAATCCGTTTGCCGGTCTGATTGAACGAACATTTTCCGGAGTGAATTTTTCTCCTTTTTTAATATCTTTCACCACATATAGAGAACGGGAAAATTTGCGATTTTTTTCATCTATTTGGTAGGACACTTTCCCCAATGCTTTTTCGGTATCACGAATAACTTGAACCAAAGATTTAAATTCTTCCGGCTCCAAAGAAAATCCTGCATCGGCGCCGCCCAGTTTTCTGTCCAAAGTAAAATGTTTTTCTACCACTTTGGCCCCAAGAGCAACTGCAGTAATAGAAGGGATATTGCTCATGGAATGGTCCGAAAGGCCGATTTTTACGCCTTGTGGCGCAAAACGTTCTATCATATCTTGAATGGTAAGGATATTCATATCCTTTAATTGCGCAGGATAGGCCGACGTACATTTCAGTAAGGTAATATCGTTGTTGCCAACAGATTTGCAGGCATCAATTGCACCTTGTATTTCTTCCAAAGAGGAAACGCCCGTAGAAATAATCATAGGTTTACCGAATTTGGCAGCGTATTTGATAAGCGGATAATCCATTGCTTCAAAAGAGGAAATTTTGTAGCAAGGGACATCAATGCTTTCCAAAAAATCCACTGCGGTAAAATCGAACGGAGTAGAAAAGAAATCTATTCCGATTTCATCGGCATATGCCTTCAGCTCGCCCTGCCATTCCCAAGGAGTATAGGCCTTTTGATAGAGAGAATAGAGGTTTTCCCCCTTCCAAAGGTTTTGCGTATCCTTTATTTGAAACTCTGGATTATTGCAATCAATAGTTATGGTTGCTGCAGTATATGTTTGAACTTTAACCGCATTAGCACCACACGCTTTGGCTGATTTAATTAATTTTTTCGCCAAATCCTTATTTCCGCAATGATTTGCGGACATTTCCGCTATAATGTAAACCAAACTATTCATCTCCTTCACATAGGGATTGTACAAAAGCCATGCATTCTTGAGACGTAATTACATTTACTCTACCTATATTTTTTCCTTGTGTAATTGTTTTTGTAATTTCTACAAAATTTGGGTTTTTTATAAATTTAGATAAAGATTTAGATAAATTTAAGTTACTATAAAATTTTTCTATGAATAGAAGAGCGCTTTCTACAAGGTTGTTAGATTTGTTTAAGTTAAATTCTTGGGCCAACTTTTCTAATCTATACGCATAGAATTTATTTGTAGAACTGTAACGAATCCATTTTGGCATGATGATGGACATTCCTTCTCCATGTTTTGTCTTATATTTGCCGGAAATAGCATGCTCCACCCCATGAGCCACCCAATCTAATGTCCTTCCACATGAAAGAAGATAAGATAATGCAAAAGAAGATATCGGCATCAAATCTTGTGTAGCGCTTATATCACTTGAGTTGAGGGCTAAATTTTGTTGAATACGAATCACTGTTTTCATTGAAGCTATAATGAGATCATCTATAAAATTCCAGTTTTCTAGACAAAAAAACTGTTCAAACAAATGGGACATAATATCGGATAAACAACAAGATATTTGATATTCCGTAAGAGTAGTCAAATACGTAGGATCGCATATAGCGAACTTAGGTATCACATAATTATCTGCTTTTGCCAATTTATTATTAGAAACGGAATCATAGATAACAAAAGAGCGATTGGATTCAGAACCGGAGGCAGGCATAGTCAAAACAGTCCCTAAGGGGATATTCCTTTCTCCTTTCAGTTCAAATATCGCTGCTTTTGAGACATCAATACTTGATCCCCCCCCGATTGCTATAATCAAATCAATATTTTCTTTTATTAAAAGTTTTTTTACTGCTTTTACAGTATCAAAAGAAGGATTGGGAGGACATTGTGTATATTCCGAATAAAAAACATTGTTAGCTTTACATATGTTTTCTATTTTCTCTAAAATCCCTAGTTTTTTAGCAGAAGAAGCGCCAGTTACAGCTAGTACCCGTTGATAATTATTTACGATTTGTTTTTGTAAATTATCGATTGCATTTTCGCCAAAATAATAAATAGTTGGAAATGAATAATAAAAATTTTTAATTGGCATACTTATCCCAGTCAACTTTTTTCAATGTTTCTTCTAGAATTTCTATCGCTTTTGAAAAGCATGATTCTTGCATTAAATAATCAGGTAAAAACCTTAATGTTTTTCCTCCGTTGGTAGATTGAATTATTACTCCATTTTCTAAAACTTTCTGATGAATATCTTTATAGAAGAGCCGATAATTGGTAATCTTTTCATCATAAAAATCTAGTCCCATCATCAGCCCCACTCCCCGAGGATCTTTTACATGTGGACATCGCTGCTCAAATTGATTCAATAATTGCAGAAATTTTTGACCTTTACTATGAATCGTTTGCAACAAATCATATTTCTCAATATATTCAATTCCGGCCAAAATAACACTGGCAGCGAAACTATCATTTTGATGAGAGCTATAGTGAGTGATGGGAAGGATTCCTTCCTTAGGAATATGTTTTCCGTTCATAATAACCAATGATACAGGATAACCAGCCCCCACACCTTTTGCCGTGGCTATCATATCAGGTTTTACATCTAATAACTGATAAGCAAACCAAGCCCCCGTTCTGCCGAATCCAGTTTGACACTCATCAAATATGAGAAAAATGCCATACTGGTCACAAATTTCTCTAATAGCTTTAAAGAATTTTTGCGGAGGTAAAATCATTCCCCCCACTGAAACAATGGGCTCAAACAAAACAGCAGCTATATTTTGATAATTTTTTTTAATTAAATTTGCAAAAGCGTCAATATAATTCTGTGTTTCATTATTATCTATAAAATTGGGCGGTACAGCGAAAGGATAAATGGAAGAAATTTTTGGAGTAGCATATATGCCGCCGTAAGTAACACTTTGCGTTCCCAGTGTTAGCCCATGATACCCAACATCAAAGCAAACGATGCCCTCTTTCTTAGTTAAAGCTTTCGCATATCGTAAACAAAATTCAACAGCTTCCGCCCCTGTACTTAAAATAATAGAATGCCCATCAATATCTTTTGTAATATTATTAATTTTTTGGGATAGTTCTACGACATTTTCCGTTAGCATTGAAGTAGACGTATGAGATATTTTTTTTATATTCTCGATAATCTTTTTATCGACTTCTTCATTACTATGCCCAAAAACCGTGCAAAATTGGCCGGAATTTAAATCAATATATTTTTTATCATTTATATCGTAGACATAGCTTCCCTTTCCCTTTTTGATTATTACATTATCAAAACCAATTACCGGTATCAAATGATGTTTTCTAGTCATACTTAACCCCAAATTCACCTAATAAACTATTTCTTAAATCCCTTAGTTGCTTTTCATCGGAACCTTGTAGTATGTAATATCCTCTTTGCATCAGAACAGATCCATTTATGATTTTCTTACATGCCTCTCCTTTTCTCAGGTTACAAATATATTTCTGAAGAGGATATTTTTTTAACAAATAAGATTCCTCTGGAATACTGGTTATCACACAATTTTCAAAATTGAAATAAGATATCAATGTAGGCAAAGTTTTTGGTGGGATAAAGTTAATATCTTTTCCGGAATCGGTTGCAAAATCGATATACTTTTCCACCATATCAATAGATGTTGCCACTTTTGTAAAATCGTTATGCAAATTATGCCCAGAAGGCCTTGGAGAAAGCTCAATAATAAAACTTTTTTCTCCATCATCAATTATATCTGCATGCAACAAACAATTATTTATATCCAAGACTTTAATTAAATCCTGCATATATTTCTTTATTCTGCTGATTAATAAGCGATTTTCTTCCGGGATAACAGAAAAATAACCCAAACATTGGCAATATGGAGGAGACGTTAGTTCTTTTTTTCTTAATAAAACTAAATTAAACTCTCCGTTTATAACAGCAGCATCAACTCCATATTCCTGTCCTTCCATACAGGTCTCGCAAATAAAATCTTCATCTAGCATTTTGATTTTTTTGCCATTATCTTCAAATTCTTGTTTATTATTAATTTTAATTACCGATCTGCTTCCTGAGCCAAAACGTGGTTTAAGTATAACTGGATATTTTTGAGGTTCTAAATTAGCTTGTGTATTTACTAAAAAACATTCACAATTTCTTAAACCGTGTTTGGAAAGGAGTTGATGAAAAAGATATTTATCAACACAATTATTACAAGCATCCTCCCTTATCCCTTTCAACCCATAGTAATCATTTACATAACCAGATGTTGTAAGACAAGCCCCAATAGGAACAGGAAGGACTAGGTCAGGCTTTATTCCTCGTAGAATTTTGATTAACTCATTTTTTTTTCTAATATCAAGGACAAGCGATTTGTCCGCAACAGACAAGCCAACGGCTTTACTATTTCCGTCAAAAGCAATCACTTTAAAACCTTTTCTTTGGGCGCAATTAATCGCATACAATGATTCTGCACTTGCACCAATAACCAATGCTATTTTTTTATTAAATTCTTTTTCAACCATTGCATATCCTGTACAAAATCGTTTAGATTTTCTTTAGAATCTTTTGTAGTTTCAAATGTAATATAACTTTCATCTGGAATCATATTAAAAATCTGTTTTAAATCTAATTTACCGGTTCCTAAATGTAAATGAGAATCATAGGGAGAGGTAATATCATTTAGATCAGTTAGATGATACATATTGGGCTTCAATGACAAAAAATGATTGCAATATTCATATATATTTTTTCCCAAAGAATTAGCAGCACATATTGCGTGTCCAAAATCCAAGCAAAAACCACATTTGGCAGTTTCTTTTACTAATTGGATTTCTTCCACATTGTATCCTCGGCAAAAATTCCCACCCATTTTATTTGGTAAAGCAACAAAGGGTTTGTTTTCAATTAAAGCCCTCAGCTCCTTTAGATTGGCCAACTGGCGCGCTGTTTCTTTGATATCCCCATCAATCCCGCCGTGGAAAATAATATATTTTGCATTTAATTCATCAGCAAATTTTTTTACTTCTTCATAAATTTTAAGGTTGGAAGATTGTTTTTCTTTTTTAGCCAAATTAAAGCCATGGGCAAAATGCGGACCATGAATAATAAACGGAATATCTAATTCTTTCCATTTCGGCAATGTTCCCACAGAGCCCGGCACCACATAAAGCTCGATATAATCAAACAGCCCCTGCGAATAAAGCCGTTTGGCCTCTTCGTAATAAAAATCCGTATTTACTGACCATAGTTTTAAACCAAGCTTATACATTGTTTATTTCCTTAAATTAATATTCTCTCTTAAAAGGTGAATACACTCTTTTACATTGGCAAACGGCAAGGTAACAATAAATTCTTTTGGATAATCCCACCATTTCAATTCTAAAAGATCTTTAATAATCTCGGGAGTAAATCTATATTTGATAATTTTCGCCGGAACACCCCCCACAATAGCATAAGGAGACACATCTTTTGTTACCACAGCACCGGAAGCAATTATTGCACCATCGCCGATTTTACACCCCGGCATAATGATTGCTCTTAAGCCAATCCAAACATCGTTTCCGATATAAATAGGACTCGAAGTCGGGAATTCTCCTTCGACTAAATTTTCTTTAGGGACAGAAATTGCGTTATCGATAGTGCCATTTTCTAGGTGATTGATGAATGAATGGGTGGTAAGGTGATGAATGGAATGGCGAGTAGGACCAATATATACATCATGAGAAATAGAAGTGTACTTCCCGATAACAGTTTCTTTTGGATTTGAAATTATGGTATTTTTCCCGATGTAAGAACATTCCCCGATGTTATATTTTTTACGATTTCTTCCATAAATCGTTAAACCATGAGCAAAACGGAAATTCCTTCTTTTTTTCCGATTTAAAATAAAACATGAGAAAAATCTTAAAACGGCATCTTTAAATTTGTGGCATGCCATAGAATATCCTTAAACAATATCTAAGAATTAATTGAATGTTTTATCTTATATTTCATCTCTGCTACTTTCCAATCTTCAATAGTGTCTATGTCTTGGATAGCAGCTTCGTCCATTTCAAAGGGCACAATTTCAGATGAAGTTAATTTGTTGGATTTATAAAAATAAAACATACCTACATCGTGATACATCGGCTCCAAATCTTGGGAACGTTTAGGGGCATTTTCCGGCTCTCGGTATTGAAGTTTACCTTGCTCATTTATTTTAAATGCCCGCTGTATAGGGAAAGAATATCTCACCACCGGCGTTAGCCGATCTGTATCCGTCTCTTTAAATTTGTTGTATGCTGCTTTCAGAATATCGGCTGTTAAAAAAGGCACACAAGGATAAATACAACAAATATTTTCAAACATTTGTCCTTGTTTTTTATATTCTTCCAATACTTCATTTAATACGTCGTTTGTTGTTGCAAAATCGTTTGCGGTAGCTGCAGAGCGCATAAAAGGCACTTTGGCGCCGTATTTCTTGGCGATTTCGGCAATTTCACTGTCATCAGTAGAAACCATTACTTCATCAAAAATATTTGATGATAAAGCAGCCTCGATAGCATATGCAAGCATAGGCTTACCCATAAATTCTTTTACATTTTTTCTGGGAATTCTTTTGCTTCCGCCTCTGGCCGTGATAATGGCTATATTTTTCATAAAATACTCTTTATTCTTTTGACGATTTCTACCAAGTCTTCATTTGTTAATTCCGGATAAAGCGGAAGCGATATGCAATGCTTATAGTATTCTTCCGCACAAGGATAGTCCCCCCAATTATACCCTAAAGCTTTGTAGTACGGTTGGGTGTGGACGGGAATGTAATGCACTTGAAGATAAAGGCCCTTTTCTCTAGCGTCAAAATAGAATTTCTTTCTATTCTCTACTAAAATGGGATACAAGTGAAAGCAAGCATTCGAGAAATCTTTCTCCACTAAATGAGGAAGATTTAATTCTTTGTTATAGAAATCAACAATCTCACGTCGACGTTTTTTAAATAAATCTAATCTCTTTAGTTGAGAAATGCCCAATGCGGCCTGAACATCCGTCATACGGTAATTGTAGCCCAGTTCGCGCATTTCATATT
The DNA here is from genome assembly GCA_045580265.1 of Elusimicrobiaceae bacterium. Lineage (GTDB taxonomy): Bacteria > Elusimicrobiota > Elusimicrobia > Elusimicrobiales > Elusimicrobiaceae > Avelusimicrobium. Next base: position 24,400 of record JAZNNM010000010.1, read on the forward strand.
CCCAGGTGTTTAACATTTCCCCATCCTTATGCATACCATGCGCACGGAAGGCACACAATTTATCATACAATTCTTTGCTATTGGTAACAACCGCACCACCTTCGGCAGTAGTAATAGTTTTTACGGGGTGAAATGAAAAGACGGCCATGTCGGAAAATTCACAACAACCTACCTTTTTCCCTTTATAATCCGATCCGATGGCATGGGCAGCATCTTCTACGACAAACAAGTTATACTTTTTTGCCACCTCGTAAATCTGCTCCATATCACAAGATTGACCGGCAAAATGAACAGGGATAACTGCTTTTGTTTTAGCAGATATTTGTTTTTCAATCTCTCTATAATCAATGTTGACAGTATCTTTTTCTACATCAGCAAATTTAACGCTTGCACCGCAAAATCTGGCACAGTTGGCACTGGCTAAAAATGTCATGGGAGAGGTAATCACTTCATCTCCCCCTCCAACGCCGGCCGCCAGCATGGCTATATGTAGTCCGGAGGTGGCAGAGTTGACTGCTACGGCATATTTGGCCCCTGTATAATCACAAAGGGCTTGTTCAAATTCTTTTACCTTCGGACCACAAGTTAAATAAGGAGATTTTAGTGTTTCAACTACCGTTTGAATATCTTCTTCGGTAATATTTTGTTTTCCGTACGCGTATTTTTTGGACTCCACTGCCTGCATGGGTTAACTCCTTTAAATAGCTTTAAATTTCACTGATTAATTTTTTCATTTCTTCAACGGTCAGCCATTTGTCGTTATTGCCAGAGTGGTATTCGAAATCCGGTGCCACACGTTTGGCATTGGGGTACTTATACTCAATGTTTTCCAAATCAATTTGAGGAAGAATAATATAAAAATCTTTGAACTCGATGGTATTAGGCGCATCTTCCTTGGTAATCATTTGTTCATGGATTTTTTCACCGGGGCGGATACCCACCTCTTTAATTGCCAAATGGGGTGCAATAGCTTCGGCAAGTAAGGGCATTTTCATGGAAGGGATTTTTTTGACATAAAGCTCCCCGCCTTGCATATGTTCAATGGCTTCCAATACCATTTCCACCGCTTGTTCTAATTTTAACCAAAAGCGGGTCATTCTCATATCCGTAATAGGCAATTCTTTGGCCCCTTCCGCCACAAGTTTTTGAAAGAACGGAATTACCGATCCGCGAGAACCGGCCACGTTACCGTATCTTACGACGGCAAAACGAGTGTCTTTGCTACCGCAATAAGCATTGCCGGCAATGAAAAGTTTATCCGAGCAGAGCTTTGTAGCCCCATACAAATTGATAGGAGCGCATGCTTTATCCGTAGAAAGAGCCACCACTTTTTTCACGCCACAATCAATAGCACAATCAATTACGTTTTGGGCTCCGTGCACGTTGGTTTTTACAGCTTCAAAAGGGTTATATTCGCACGCAGGGACTTGTTTTAAAGCGGCAGCATGTACCACGATATCCACCCCTTCAAAAGCTCTCATCATGCGTTCTTTGTCTCTTACATCTCCGATAAAAAATCTTAATTTGCTCAAATGCGGCTTAAATTGCGGCATATTGGACATCATAAATTGTTTAAATTCATCTCTGGAGTAAATAATAATTTTCTTAACATTCGGAAATGTTTTCAAAACGGTTTCAGTAAATTTTTTACCGAAGCTTCCGGTTCCGCCGGTGATTAAAATAGTTTTATTGTTTAGCATAAGCGAGTCTCCCGATTAGTTTGTCAAATTTTACTAGTTTTTCTTTAAGAAATGTTCATTATATGCAAAAATGGAATACGGCAATTTGGATACCGGCGAACAGTTGAAAATTTTAAGATTTTGGTCCGCGAAAGCCTCCGAGGCCAAACGCATAAAATTTTCAATCCGTTGATAGTCTCTCAAAAGGCCTTTACTTACTACTTTGTTTTTTTCAGTTTCATAGAAGTGAGGCTGATTGAAGTTTCCCAAATCAAGTCCGCAAATATAGGTGGTTTTGGCTTTTAAATAATGTGCCATTTGTAAACCCCATGTTAAGATGGTTCCACCGTCAAACATTCCTTTTTGCGGATTTTTGGAAAAAGCAGCTTCGTAGCCGAAATAAAAATCTTCTTTTGATAAGTCTTGTATGGTTAATTGTTTACTTCGGTGAGGAAAGTCCGGCTTGAAAGAAATATAAATATCCAATTTATCGAGTAAGTGTCTTTTTTTCCTTAGAGCATAAGCGACAAAGTCGTCACTCGTAAGCAAGCGCGTTCCGGCCGGAAGATCTTCCAACATTTTAACGCATTTTTCATTCCACAGGAAAGCATAGTCAAAAGCGGCACACATAAAAGGACCGCCCTCCAGTTTGTTGGCCAAAGCAATGGCCCCATTTACTAATATGGCGGTCTGCGGTTTCACTTTCGATAAATCCATTTGATTAACGGACGGACCGGCCCCGAAAACAACCAGTTCATCATAGGATTTATTCAATAAATCGGTAAATTTCTTGGCTTTATAAACAAGTTTCCCTTTAAAGAACACTTCATTTTCACCGTCTTCTTTATAGTTTACTTGAACAGAAGGCCAATAGGCGTGAAGGTGATTGTATCCCTTCCCAAACTTGATAGTAAGAATCCTCCGCATAACAGAGGTCCTTAATTTATCAAAAAATTTTATTACTTTTATCTTATTCATAAGAAACACCTAAGCAAGTAGTTAGAAAAAAGCTAAAATTTTTATCTAAAACAAAACTGCAGTTGTATATTATAAATTTTACTATTTTTTTCTACTTATACAAAGCAAAAAACCCCGCTTTCGCGGGGTCTTCTAATTCATACGGAGAGGGAGTTTTGCCCTGCGTAAATTCCCTGACGGAAATTTCGCCCGGGCCCGCCCTCGCGGTTTTTGCCTTTCCTTCCTCGTAACAACCTCGTAACTCAAACAAAAACATCGCTCCGGGCTTCAAATCCCGACGCGGCATAAAGCAGTTTATGCCGCTCCATCTCTCTCTTTATAAATCAAAAACCCCGCTCTCGCGGGGTCTTTTAATTCATACGGAGAGGGAGGGATTTGAACCCTCGATACAGGAATTAACCTGTATGGCGGTTTAGCAAACCGCTGCCTTCAGCCTCTCGGCCACCTCTCCAAAATCTTGTTATCTAAAACCAACAGATATATTATAACAAAATTTTAGAAACTTTTCTTGAGTCCTTCTTTTAAGGGGGTAAATTCTTGTCCGGTAAGGGCGGTCCACTTCTTTCCCGAACAAATCCAATGCCCCTCAATAACGGCCTCGGTTACTTTATCATAATTAAGCGCGGGTTGAGCACCGGTTACACGAGCCGCCACTTCATACACCCACGCAGCCAACCGCATAGCCCACACGGGAGCGTTGGGCATAAAGGGTTTAGAGCAACCCATAGCAGCAGCCATTTCGGTAATAAAATAATCCCAAGAATAAATTTCTTCTTCACATACAAAATAAGTTTCTTTATTCGTATCTGTGCGGCTAAATGCTTGCCACAAAGCAGAGACCAGATCCGCCACGTGTACAAAGCTAAAATACCCGTTTCCGGAAGTATTCACCATAATTCCTCGTTTTACCCACAAAGCAATTTTGGATACACCGGAATCATTTTTCCCATACACAATGGGAGGACGAATAATCGTCCATTTTACATTGGAATGGAGCTTTTTAACTTCTTCTTCCCCCCCAAGTTTAGTAATTCCGTAATCGGATACGGGAGTAGGCTTCATACTTTCTGTACGGGGTTCATTTTTATTTACAGCAAAACCGCTGGCGGCAAGGCTAGACACGTGCACAAAAGTTTCTACGGAAGGAGTGTTATTAACAGCCGTTACCACATTCTTAGTGGCGATAACATTCGCCTTTTCAAAATCTTGACGGTTAAACCCAAAGATAGCTGCCGCCAAGTGAAATACACCGCAGCAACCTTCCAAGGCTTTTTCCAAAGAAGAAACATCATTATAGTCGGCCTGTACGAGAGTAACAGCCGGATTAGTGGGTTGATGCTTGGGCGTGCGACGCGTCACTACACGGACATTAAACCCTTCTTGTAATAACTTATCGGTAAGGGCTCGCCCAATAAATCCGTTCCCGCCGGTAATCAAAACAGTTCTTTTCATATTTATTCTACTTGAATATCCAAATTATCAATCATTTCGTCGGTTTTTTTAGTAACCTGCTTTTTAAGCTCTTCTTTTACCTTTTTTCCATCCATATCTTGGTTGATAAAGTTTTCCTCTCGATGGATATTTCGACGAACAAAGTCGAAATTAAAAGTAAAACGTTTCAACCCTTTGTCAATATCGGCTTTGGTAGGGAATTCTCCGTGTTTTAGTTTGTTAATGGGAGAAACTTTATCCGTTTGAGGGAAATACCACAGAAGCGAATAAATGATTCCGCCTAATAAAACAATGGTAACAAGCTTATTAAATCCTTCAAAATGCGAAAGTCCAAAGATGTTGAAGATAACGGAAAGCACCATAATTACAGCAGTCCAGATACCTCCGACCAACCAAACAAAATTCCAACCGGAACTATCAAAGTTAGGATATAAGACCAATACAATAAAACAACATACAATCAGCATTCCAAAGCGTTGCCATCCATTCATATCTATATCTCCTGTTTAAATTCTACACTTACAGTCAGCTCGTCCTTTTCATAATACATGGGTAACGGTGCAAAGGGCCCCGCATTGATGACGGCCGAAGTGGCAGCGAAGTCGAAAGTATCATCGCCGGATTTTTTATCTAACTGTAAATCTTTAATTTTTCCGTCTCGCGCAATAGCAAAAGACACCAAGGCGGAAAGAGTGTTTCCCGCGGGACGACGCTTTTCCCATTCTATCCATAGGGAGTTACGCACTTGGGTAATATACCATGGATAAGGGAAATTGGCAAAATCGGTTTGGATATTCCCCCCCGCAAATTCCCCTTCTTTGGAAGAAGAAAGACTCCCCTTAGCCTCTGCCGAATCTTTCCCTTCCTCGTCCAACACGCTGGGAGCGGCTAAAGACGGGGCCTTGGGTTGTTCTTTTTTAGCAGGTTGCTTTTTGGTAGTAATTTCCGATTTAGAACTATAAGCCTTTTTAGCGGTTTTTTTAGGAGCTGCCTTGGGCGCTTCTTTCACAGGTTCCGGAGCTTGTACGGCAGCCTTTGGTGCCTTGGGTGCCGCAGGAGCAGCCTCTTGACCGGTAGTGGCTACTACCTTCCCCGAACCGATAAAATCAATCGTATAGGTGGCCTGTGGTTTTTTGGCAGAAGGAGCCAGCAGCAACAGTAAAAAAAGTGCCGCTAAAACATGTAAACCACCGGAATACGCTAGATATTTATTCATTAGTTTTTAGATAAAACCCCAATTCCTAACTTGGCAGCGCCTAATTTTTTGGCTACATCAAAAACATCTACCACCTGTTGAACGGGGACATCTTTGTCCGCCTGCACCAAAATAGTCTTTTTGCTGGCTTTCCCCATACGCAAAATAAGTTCCCGTTCCAAGTTTTTAAGGGTTAATTTCTTGTTCATCACGGTAATGGTGCCGTTTTTCTGCACCTCTACCCGAATAACGTCATCTTCCGCTTGCGTGTTAATAGCGGTAGATTTAGGCAAATCTACCGTAAGTTGCATTTGCACAAGGAGCGGACTCATGACCATAAAAATAATCAGCAAAATCAACGTGATGTCGATAAACGGCACCATGTTAATTTCAGCCATTACGGTTCTTTTTTTATGTGTGCTCATAAACTAAAATTCACCGGTTTCGTTTTTACGATAGATAAATTCGTTCGCCGCGTTTTCCAATTCCTTGGCGAAATAATCTGTTTTAGATAAGAAGTAGTTATACGCGATAACGGCAGGAATAGCCACAAAAAGCCCGGCAGCCGTGTTAATTAACGCTTCGGCAATACCGGCAGCCACTACGGAAGCACCGGCATTGGCAGCGGTGTTGGAAGCCAAATCTTTAAACGCGTGCATAACCCCGATAACAGTACCGAAAAGCCCAATAAACGGAGTAATACTACCCAACGTACCCAATACCGACAAACGGCGTTGGAGTTTAGAAATTTCCCAATCAATCACGTTGGCGGCTACTTTTTCTTGCTCGGCCTGAGGGCGGTTGCGTTCTTGCAATAAACGACCAATTAACGCGGCACCGGGGGTATTTTTAACTACTTCTTTACGGCAAGCTTCTTCGGCTTTGCTATAATTTTCCGAGCGAAGCGGATGGCGACAATACGTAATTAATTTACGGGATAAGGAAATTGCAGAACGTAATTTAAAAAATCGTTCCAAAATTACCGAAATGGAATAGACGGACAGCAAAAGCAAAATAATTAACACCGGTCCGCCGGCGGCGAATAATTCGCGCAAGTTTGTCATGTTGGAAAATTCCATATTCTTTCTTTCTCCTTGGGTTTACGCCCGAACAACAAATATAATAAAAATCTGAATTAAGATATTAGCCATTAACCCCGCGGCTACGTCATCAAATACTACACCGACAGGATTTTCCATCTTATCGAAGGTTTTAACTAACCACGGTTTAACGGTATCAAAGGTGCGAAAAAGCACAAATGCCGCTAATAAATAAGGCCATTGGCGAGGAAGAAACGCCATTGCCGTTACATATCCGGCAATTTCATCAATCACTACTTTAGGGTTATCGTGGCCGGTGTATCCTTCAAATTTTACTTTTTTACATATCACCACAGCAAACACCCAAAATGCCAGCATAAATACAGCATACAAAACAGGGTCTTTCGGAAAGCAAAGCACCAAAGGAATCCCCAATAAAGTACCCAAAAAACCGGCTCCGGTATTCTTTTTAAAAGAGAATACCAACGGTGGCAAATAACTGATAAAAAGACCGGTAGCCAAGGCTTTAACCATTACTTGCATTGAGGTAAACTCCACGATTTTTTAAGCAGTTCCCAGTTATTTTTCAGGTAAGAAACAGCACTAATCCAAGTAATAGCCGCCGCAATAGCTGTAATTGCATAGGGAACTTTTTTAAGTAAAATAAAAAGGAAAATACACACCTTTTGAGGGCAACCCGTTAAAATGTGAGACAAGTGATATACATCCACCACAAAGAAAATAGTCCCAACCGCCACCATTTGGATAACGGTTTTGAATTTGCCCCAACGTTCAGCCGCCATTACTTTTCCTTCCAAAGCGGCAATAACGCGCAACGTGGAAATCATTAATTCGCGCAAGATGATAAAGAATACCGCCCAAATGGGAACATCCAACTCCCGAATTCCGACAAATGCAAATAACGCAGCCGATACCAAGATTTTATCCACAAACGGATCTACAATAGCTCCAAAAGGAGTAATTGTATTGGTTTCGCGAGCAATTTTACCATCCACCCAGTCCGTACTGGCAGCTACAATAAAAATGAGGGTAGCCAACAAACGCGTCCAACCGCACGGAATCAAAATAAAAAGAAACATAACGATAGACAAGGCGGCACGTGTGAGTGTGATTTTATTGGGAAGTGTCATCATTTAAAAAAACCTCCAAAGATCTCCGCAGCAAGTGCTTGATTTTTGCGGATATTTGTTAATTCTGCTCGGGTGAGCATTAAGTCCGACTCGATAGCAATTGTTTTCGGAAAGAAGTCCGCTTTATTAAGCGTTAGGTATAACTTATATTCTTCTCCCCCTTTAGGTGTTAATAAAATAACGGCTTCGTCGTCGGTTTGACTTTCAACCGTCACTTGATGGCGATTGACAAGAGCCGTATAATTGCCAAAATCATACAAGGCCTGATTGGGTTGACCTTCCTGCCAATCTGCCCAAGAAAGAGTGGTTACCTGTTTTCCTAAATTATCTAAAATGATAATTTCTTTTTTATCGGTAACGGCAGATTGTTCAAGAGTGCCTTGGTTATCTAAAGTATCCAAACGCAAAAAATTATTTCCTTTATCATAAGACAACGTCCCTTGAGACTGGCTGATAAGAACACCATCAAAAGAAGTTGTTTGTTTAAAAGAGGTCGTCAAAAATTCCAATTTTTTATCCCATTTCTTTAACTCATTTGCCAACTCTTCCGAAGAAAAAGTCTTAACTGGTTTTGCAGTCACGGCAGGAGCTTGGGAAACAATCTCCATCTTTTCCTCTTTTACAGGAATTGGAGTAACTTCTTTTTTTACCTCTTGTTTTTGCTCCACTGTCACCGGCTCTTCAACCGTTGTTTCCACCGAAGAGGAAACAGTATCGCCGCAGGCAGCTAAACCACAAGCCAGAAAAAAAGCAATTAAACTTTTATTTATAAACACTTTCATAAGAGGGTTCCTCATAATTTTTTTCATACGGAAGGCTGGAAAGTTCTTCAATGCCCTGGTCAATCAGCTCATAGTGAATTTCCCAACGGTTAGATCCTTCCGGCTTGGAAATATACCCTTTCATTTCCAACACACTAAGCATATTGGTAGCTCGAGCGCTGGAACCAAAGTGGGCCTTTAATAAATCTTGCGATACGCGGCGGCGTTCCTTAATTAAACGCAAGGCTTGCAGTTGTTCTTCGGGTTTAGTACCCAAGCCGTCCTGCGGGCGTTGTTGAGCTCCGGGGGCAGCCTCCGCCACGATTTGAACAGGATAATCCGGCCCGCCTTGGGCTTTTAAGAAGTCCACCACATCCTTAATTTCTTTTTCGGAAACATAGGCCCCTTGAATACGAAGCGGGGTTTTATCGGACGTGCTTTGATAAAGCATATCCCCTTTCCCCAACAAATCTTCTGCACCCGTGGCATCTAAAATAACTTTAGAGTCAATACCAGAGGCCACCTGTAAAGCAATACGGGAAGGTAAGTTGGCTTTGATGACGCCCGTAATTACCTTTACGGACGGACGTTGCGTACATAAAATTAAATGGATCCCTAATGCACGCCCCATTTGTGCCAAGCGCTGAACAGAATCCTCGATGGAAGCTTTCGTTTGGAGCATCAAGTCCGCCATTTCATCAATAATTACGAAGATATAGAACATTTTTTCTTCGTTATTTTGCTTGGCCCAGGCATTATATCCCTCAATATTTTTCACCTTGGCAAGCTGCATGATATTCAAACGTTTTTCCATCACTTTGACAAGCATCTGTAAAGATTTGGCTGCTCCGTTTGCATCAGTAACGATATCAGCATCATCGCAAGAGGTTTTAGGATCGTAAAGGTGAGGAATCCCTTCATACAGGGTTAATTCCACCCGTTTCGGGTCAATCATCAAAAATTTTACTTCGTCCGGTTTGTGCTTGTACAGAATGGACATAATAATCGTATGAAGACAAATAGACTTACCGCTGTTGGTGGCACCGGCAATCAAAATATGTGGCCATTTTTCAGCCACAGAACCGGCCGGATCTCCGTCGGCATAACGGCCCAAAGCAATAGGTAAAACCGCCTTAGAAGCCGCATACACCGGAGATTGCAAAATTTCTTTCATGGTTACCATAACAGGGCGGTCGTTCGGAATTTCAAAGCCAACGGCATTTTTCCCGGGGATAGGAGCTTGTACACGAATAGAACGAGCTTCCATACTGGCTTGAATGTCTTGGGTACGAGCCGTAATAGAAGCAATGGTTACCCCCGGATCGGGCTTAATTTCATAGCGAGTAACCACCGGCCCCGGAGAAACCCCCGTCACGCTGGCACGGATATCAAAGCTTTTCAAGGTATCTTCCAAACGTTTGGTAGCTTGGGTAATTTCTTCATCGGTCGGCCCGACAAGCCCGTCCCCCGTTGGGTTATTAAGTAAATCCAAAGATGGAAGTTGGAAAGTTTCGGGATTGAATTTCTTTACTTCACCGTTTTCTTTAGATTCTTCCGATTGTTTTTCTGCTTGAGAAACTTGTTTTTGTTGCGTGGTTAAATCTTCGCGACGAGGCAAAGTAATGGGTTCCGCAACAGGACGACGGATTTCCGGTTTGGAACGACGAATTTCGGGAGCGGAGTGAATTTCTTCTGCTACCGGACGTGTCTGCGCAGGTTCTTTTTCTGCCTTTTCTTTAATGGCAGTTCTGCCTTCTTTTACACGGTCTTTGAGTTCGGCTCGCGCTTCCATCCACCCATTAAAATCATTACGAACAAATTCTACTGTTTTTTGAAGAACTACCGACCAAGGAATTGCAAACAAAATGTGCAACCCCACCAACATAATAGCAAGCGAGAATAAGGTTGCGCCGGTAGTACCGGTAACACCTTGGAGTGCATAAAATACTTTCTGCCCGACGGCACCACCTGAAATCAGAGAGTCAGCAAAGATGAGTTTTAAAAATGTAAGCAAGCTGGATACAGCTACCAACGTAACAACAGTGCCAATCAGAAAGAAAAGGAAGGAGGCGCTTTTTTTACGAATCGTTTGAACCAACCAATATGCCAAAAATAACGGAAGAAGCCCTTTGGTTTGCCCCAGTATTTGAAAAAGCCCCGAGGAAACCCCTTTTCCGACGGAGCCCATGGAGACATTAAACCACAAAATACAAAACAACCATACACACAAAGCCCAACCGAAAATATAAAGGGCAGTGCGAACCCACGCAGTGGAAGACTTTTTCTTGGTTTTCTTTTTCGATTTTTTAGCAGCGTAATAATACTTTGGCATATATATTATTTTACCTTTTTTTAGGAGTAAATGGGGCAGAAAAAATAAAAAAGGAGCGGAAAATAAATCCGCTCCTTTTTTAGGGTAAAACGTAGATTACATATCTTGCACAATGGGAGCTGCCGGCGGCTGAGGCACGGCAACGGTCCCCCAAGTGACATTGTAATTAAGTCCGTCGGCTTCCAAGACTATTTTGCCTTGTTCGTAAAGAGCCCCCAAGGCCAAATAAAGCACCGAAGAAGACAACCGGCACACCAACTTTAACTGCCAAGAAGTGGCTGTTTTATGCTGGGCTAGATACTCGGAAATACGAGAAACGGCAACTTGAATGTTTTCTTGTAAAGGGCTCATAATTAAATCCGTTCAATGGCAAACAGGGCATCGCCTTGTTTAACCGGTTTTCCGTTTTCTACCAACACTTTTTTAATTACGCACGGGAACTCGGCTCGAAGTTCATTAAAAACTTTCATAGCTTCAACCAAGCAAATCACATCCCCTTTATTCACCCGAGCACCTTCTTTAACAAAAGGCGGAGCGGAAGGAGTGGAGCCACGGAAGAAAATCCCCATCAAGGAAGATTTGATAACTTCTTTGTATTGTTCCTCAGCAGGAGCAACCGCACCACCGGCAGCCGCAGAAGACACAACTCCCCCCATATTTACGGGCACAGGTACCACAGCCGGTTTGGCTTTTACCAAACGCAGATACAACCCCTTTTGGTCGTATTCAATGGTGTCGATGTTATTGTCCTGCATGAAACCATACAGCTGTTTTACTTCTTTTAAAATCGGTGATTCTTTTACAGTCGTTTTGGCGGTTACTTTGGTTTTCTTGGTGGCAGCCGCTTTTTTAACAGTTGTTTTTTTCATAACAAAAGGTACCTCTGTTCCTTGATAATAACAAAAAACTACTTTTATTTATTTTACATAATTTTAAGCTACTTGGCTGTTTCCTTCATTAATGGAGGTTCTTGCTGAGGTGGATTTTCCATCGGAAATAGGTTTAAATTCGGGTTTATATCTAATGTTCGCAAAACTTCAAAGGCAGAGATGGCATACCCCATACCACTACCCATAGAAGGATTTATAGTGCGGGAAACCACTCCTATTACTTTACCCGTAGATTTTAAAACTAAAGGACCTCCGCTATTACCTGCATTAACAGGAGAATCAATTTGTATTTCATCCGTTCCGTTGTAATTGTTAAGCGCGCTAATAATACCTTGAGTCATCGTCCACATTTTATCTTGCGGATTTCCTAAGGTCAGTATTGTTGCCCCTGTTTGGTAGAAAGAGCGATCTGACTCCAATTCAAAGTAAGGGAAATTCCCCTCTGCTTTCAAAAGAGCCAAGTCACGCGTTTTGTTTACCTTTATCACACGGGCATAACGGAAAGGAGGCTCTGCTCGATTGGGGAGAAAAGGTAAATCTTCGTATAAGTAAAAACGAGCATCTCGATATTCTTCTACTACATGGGCATTCGTAAGAAGGTAACCGTCGGGACTGATAAAAAATCCCGTACCGTGCCCGTCAGGAAACTCCAAATAAACTGTTTTTTGCAAGTATTCCTTGTAGGGATTATCTTGTCGCGGAAGAAAGGGCGTCCCCTCCGGAGTAAAAATAATACGATTTTCCTCCACTTTACCCATAATTTCCTCCATAGCAGAACGCAAATCTTTTTCTAAAATACTTCGAGCACTTACGCCTGATGCCTGTACATAAGCGGGGGCTACTACCGGAAAAAATAACGAAAAAGTAAGTTTATTAAACCAATGAAGGCCAACGGCCAAATCATTATACGTTAAATTGCTTTGACGTTTAGCTGAAAACGATAAAAGCGCTATCTTGTTATGCGGCTGACGAAGGGTAAGGGTTATATGAGTAGAGAAACTGGGAATATATAGAGGACGAATCCATAAAAAACCATTATGTTCTTCTACCTTGTTTGAATAAAAATGTTGTTTATCCTCCAATTGATAATCCACCTCGGCAATTAGGTCATATTGAGAAGATAAATGTTTTGGGCCTGCATCCACATGGGAAAAAAGTGTTCCCAGGGCATCTGCCGCAGCTACCGCCACCCCGTCTGACGTAGCAAAAGAGTATTCATTAACCGGGGAGAGATTATCATCTTTAAAGGAAAAATCTTGTTGGATAAAATGGTCCGAAACCACCAATACACGAGCTTCTATTTTGTCGGAAAAAGACGGAGCCTTATAAATGCCTCGGCGTAATCGTCCATGATAGTTGCAAGCACTCACAAGTAAGCAAAATAAGAATAACAGGGCGGGCAATGCCCGACGATGCGAAACAAAGGACATAGATGTATTATACAAAACCCTATAACAACAAAAAAGGCCCTCTTTTTTGAGGGCCATATAGAATTTTATTAAAATCTACCACGAGAAATCGGAATGAAGATAATAATTTTTTGTTTTATCCGAATAGACAGAGGTTAAGATTTTAAATGTTTCACTTTGTGTTTTTCCATCGCGCAGGAGATACTCAATATTCACTTCCGAGATTTCTACTTTGGGGCTCTTTAATTGAGTATAGCTTCTTAAGGGTTCTACATTATTTATATAAACAAGTCTCGACAACGGGAAAATTTCCGCAAAAGTTTTTAAAGCATTTCGAGGTAAGTCTTCTTCCCCCCAAACCGTATAGCGCTCCTTAAAAAAAGTGGCAGTTAAAAAGAGGATATGGTTATAGAAAGCATCGCCTTCCAATCCTTCTTCAATATATTCCATATTTAAAAATTCAATAGGAAGGAGATGAGGCTTTTTTTCCTGATCGAAATGAATTTCGACATAGTAATAATAGTATTTTAAGGAATCCATCACACGAAAATAATATCCGTGAATCTCTTTCACAAGGACTTTATTTTCAACCACACCTTGCGTGTATATTTCCCCAAAATTATCAACAACGGTATCTTCCGAGTGTCTTTCGGAAAAATAGAGTAAAATATCATGGAAAATTTCTTCCGGTATTTCGACAGAAAATAAAACGTTTGTTTTTTCTTTGCGTTGTTTTTTTTGCGCGAGGAGAGCCGCACGCGAAACAGAAGAAGTTAGTTGCGAGGAGAGCATAAAATCACTGGAAGGAGAATTTGCATAAATGAAAGTTTCCCCCATCCAAAAACAGAAAAAAATTAAAATCCAGGTTAGTATTTTTTTCATAATATAGCTCTCTTATATAATAAGATATAAATTGAGAGGAAAAATCACAAGGGTCAAAGGACCCATTTTTCAGTAGGTCTAACTTCCTATTTTTTAAAGGTCTTGTTTATAGGCTTTATACAACGTAACAGTTTTTATCCGGTAGTATTAATACAGGCAGTAAGTATTTTTAGATAAAAAAAGTGCCTCCGAAGAGGCACTATTTTAAAATTCTAAGTATTCTAACCAATCAAGTTCAATTTCAGGAGTTCTTTGTGTGAATTGATCCTGTTCGAAAGTAAGAGCTCCATCTTCGGTTGCACTGGCCGGAACCCAAGTAAAAGAAAGTTTCTTTTTGCTTCCGTCCATAAGTAAAATCTCCGCATAAGATTCGTAAGCGTTTCTATTTCTTTCTTCTTCTTTAAAAGCTTTACCTTTTTGGACATTCAAAATAGATTTTACTTCATGAATATCAACTTGGGAGAATAAAAATTCCAAGAAATTTTGATTTACAGAAAGTTTTTTCAAATCTTTCTTAAGATTTTTAATTTTAGTAACCATTACCTCTTTAGGAAGAGCCGTGGAAGCGTCCACTTGGGACAATAACAAAAAGTTGTTTAAAGTATATTGTCCCCAACCGGAACGATAATAAATTCTTACCAGATAATAGTTGATGTAATCGCCTTCAGTTACTGAAAACAAATAGCTTTGAAATCCTTCATTGGCCCAAACAGCATTTACCACAAATTGATCAGAGATTAAACCTGCATTGAAAATTTCAGTGGCTTGCGGATGTTCTTTCTTCAAAACCTCTATTGCTTTTTCTTCAAGTCTAGCCGTCAATTTTTCCTCGCTATCTCTACTTTTAGCTGCTTGATATGCTTTTTTGGAAACAACAGATTCCAAAGCGGAATTCCCAATTTCTGCAAAAGAGGCATTAGCCGCGAAAGGCAATAAAACGCCCAACAACAAAATTTTTTTATTCATCTTTTTCTCCATTTTTATATTAACTTCTTATTACAGAATAGAAATTATAAAGTTTTTCCACAAGGGTCTAAAGACCTAAAAAAGGAGTAGGTCTTTTAAACAAAAAATCCCTACTCTCCGAAGAGGTAGGGATTTTTATTTCGCAAGAAACTATTTAAGCAAAGCCTTGCGAGAAAGACGTACTTTTCCGTTATTATCGATTTCTACGCATTTTACTTCAACGATATCCCCCAATTGGAGAACATCTTCTACTTTGTTAATACGATGTTTTTCGATTTCGGAGATATGCAAGAGTCCGTCTTTACCGGGCAAGATTTCCACAAAAGCACCAAAGGGCTGAATGGAAACTACTTTACCTTTATAGATTTTATTGACTTCCGCTTCCGCAGTCATCATTTCAATCTCGGCTTTGGCTTGATCCAAGCGGTCGCTATTGGCCGCCGCGATGGTGACGGTTCCGTCTTCTGCGATATCAATTTTGGCTTCGGTAGCTTCGGTAATACGTTTAATGTTTTTACCGCCGGGGCCAATCAAAGCGCCGATTTTATCTACCGGAATGCGCATTTTGAAAATGATCGGCGCATAGCGAGAGATATTTTCTTTCGGTGCGGCAATCGTTTTTTCCATATGATCCATAATGTGCATTCGGCCTTCGGTAGCTTGTCTGATGGCTTGAGACAAGACATCCAACGGGATACCGGTTTTCAATTTTACGTCCATTTGGAAGGCCGTAATACCATTGCGAGAACCGGTGAGTTTGAAGTCCATATCCCCCAAGTGATCTTCCTAGCCCATGATATCGGAAAGCACCACAAATTTTCCTTCGCCGGAAATGGCACCCATGGCGATACCGGAGCACGGAGATTTCATCGGAACGCCGGCATCAAATAAAGCCAAGGAACCACCGCAGACGCTGGCCATAGAGGAAGAACCATTAGACTCCATAATGTCGGATACGACGCGAATGGTATACGGGAATTCTTCTTCGCTGGGGATAAGCGGCATCAAAGCGCGGCGAGCCAATTCCCCGTGGCCGATTTCGCGGCGACCCGGAGAACGATCGGGTTTGCATTCACCGGTAGAAAAACCGGGGAAGTTGTAGTGCAACATAAAGCGTTCGTAAGAAGTTTCGTCCAAACCTTCTACCATTTGCTTATCGTCCGGAGTACCCAAAGTGGCAACAGCTAAGGATTGGGTTTGACCGCGGGTAAACAAGGCAGAACCATGGGCGCGCGGCAACAAGCCAACCATAGAGCTCAAAGGTCTGATTTCGGTCGGTTTGCGTCCGTCCACACGTACCCCTTCGTGTAAAACGAGGTTGCGGGATTCTTCATACATGATGTTTTCCAAAGCAATACCGGCATAAGTAGCAGCGTTATCACCGTAATTAGCGGTTAACTCTTCCGTGAAGGATTTCTTGAGTTGAGCTACTTGATTATCGCGGGTTTGCTTATCGGAAAAAGCGTGCAAGATTTGTTTGGCGGTTTCGCGGAATTTACCGTTGGCCAAATCGGTTACCTCTTGGGGTAAGCGTTCTACCACGTATTCAAATTTCGGTTTTCCGGCGAGTTCGCGCAATTTAAGTTGCGCATCGCACATTTTGTCAATTTCCGGTTTGGCGGTTTCCATCGCTTTGATGATGGCTTCTTCTTCTACTTCTTTGGCACCGCCTTCCACCATCAAAAGACCTTGCTTGGAACCGGCAATTACGAGGTCCATATCGCAAGATTCTTGTTCTTCTTTGGTGGGGTTAACAATGTATACACCGTCTTTGCGGCCAATGCGCACCGCAGCGACAGGTTCGTTAAACGGAATGTTGGAAATAACTAACGCAGCGGAAGAAGCAAGAACGGACAAAATGTCGGCATCGTGCTTTTCATCGCTGGAAATAACCATGGCCGTCACACCGGTTTCGCAGGCAAAGCCTTCCGGAAAGATGGGGCGGATGGTGCGGTCAATAATACGGGAAGACAACGTTTCTTTTTTGCTCGGTCTTCCTTCGCGTTTGAAAAAACCGCCGGGGATTTTACCCGCGGCGTAGGTTCTTTCTTTGTAATTGACGGTAAGAGGCATAAAATCGGAAATACCCGGTTTTTGCTCTTTTGTGGAAACGGCTGCTGCCATCACCATGGTTTCGCCCATGGTAGCAATAACAGCACCGTCGGCTTGTTTGGCGATTAAACCGGTTTCCAATTTAATCGTTTCGTTACCAACGGTTACTTCCACATTTTGAATGTCAAATTTGTGGTTGAAATTTTGCATTAGGGACTATTTCCTTAATTTGAGTTCTTGAGTTACTTTTTGATATTTTTCAAAGTCGGTTCTTTTCAAATAAGCAAGCAAGCGTTTGCGTTGACCGACCAATTTGTTCAAGCCTCTTTCGCCGGCAAAATCTTTCGGGTTGGCTTTGAGGTGATTGGAAATATATTGGATGCGTTCCGTGATAAGAGCGATTTGAACAGCGGCAGAGCCGGTGTCGTTGGCGCTGGATTGGAACTTGCTGATGATGTCTTTTCTGTCTTGAATGGAAAGTACCATTTTATTGTACACTTAGGTTGAAAACTGCTGACCAAGCATTCCTTATCCGAAGGAGTACCGAGCCGGAGTCCAACCTTCTCCTATGTTTAATTTTTATACTTACTAAAGTACATATTAATTATAGCAAATAATAAGCCCCTATGGATAACTTTTTCCATAGGGGCCTTTTCTTTTCTTATTATACTAAATTATTTAGATTTCAAATACTGATTGCGAATTTCGATCATGCGCTTCACGCTGGGGTCTTGCTTGTTTCCTTTGGAGATGTAGTGAGTTATGGCGCTACTTAGTTTACGTTCATCCACTTGCTCCGCAGAGAATTCCGCCGCTTTTAATAACTTACCATCTTTATAGAAAGCGCCGCGTGGCAAACGATCGTTTTCTTCCACGAAATTTTCTAAAATCGTTACCCATTCTTCCGCCGTACGGCGTTTACTATATACGCGCCCTGCGTCTCTATGGGAAATTAAACGTGCAATAACAGGGTCGGCTGGATCGCCGGCAGCAATTGTACGATCTACCCCCGAGGCAAGCAAAATTTCCTCTTTTTCCGCCGGTGTCAATTTGTCATGTGATAACAGTTGTCCGTTATGCAAGATATTTGCTCTGGGATAGCGGCCTTCATTAGCCTCAATCCAGCTTTCTAAAGTCTGCAGCCATTCCTGCGGAGTACGAGACAAAGCGTTTACCCGTGTCATCTCTCGCAAATAAATCAAACGTGCGATAATGGCATTTTTAGGATTTCCGGTACGGATTAAAAAATCCACGCCTTTGGCAAGGTGTCTTTGTGCCAATTCTTCTTCAGATAGAGTTGCCGCCGAAACCTGTTTACCATTTTGCCAATAAGTTGCTTTCGGAAATTGTTGTCCACTATAAAGGAGCCACCCTTCCAAACTCATCAGCCGCAAGGGGACCCACAATCCTTCACTAGGGGCTCCTTTACCTCCCAACAAATACTTATATTGTTTCTCCGTAAATTCGATACCGGTGGATTCAGAGAAGAGTTTTAACTCTTCGGCAAAATGCTGGGCATAGTTCCATTCTTGATTAACCAATTCAATAGAGGGACCTTCTTCTTTAAAAAGATTTTTATCCGTAACGGTAAAAGCATCTTGTACCAGCTGAATTTGCTCTTCCGAAAAAAGCGGACGCATTTGTGTCTTCCAAGACGGAAGTAAGGTTTGTAACGTCTCGACACCTGTTCTATTCACACCAATTAACTCTACGGGGTGCGCTGCCATCTCTAAATTTAGCGGCACACCAGCAAGAGCCTTTTGTTGTAATACACGGTTAAGTGCAATAGCGCTAGGCAAACTCCGACAAGAGTCGTCTATCAGGCCTGTTCCAAGTATTGTTTTAGAACTGTTCCCTATCTTTTTTGCAATGGAAAAAAACTTCTGCGAAGCTTGCCCCCAACCGGTAGAGAGGCAAAAGCAAATTGTTAGTAAAGTAGTTGAAATTTTTATCTTATTCATATTTATATTTTAAAAATTATTATTCTTTTCCCACAAGGGCCAAAAGACCCAGTTGAACTAGGACCTCATTAAATGGGTACACAAATAAAAAGCCCGCCGGAGATAAGGGCGGGCGTAGGGTGTGTTCTTGTAGGAGGTTTAGAGAAACACGTTTAAAAAGTATATCCTAAATGCAGGGCCACGTAACGTTCCACATTATCCAATTCTAAATCGCTCAAGGTATGATAATCATCAAACTCGCGGCTAATCCAAGAAAATTCGCGGTCTAGGCGCTGTTTTTTGATTAACTGCGTGGCCAAGGTTTCTTTCATCATTACTTTCATAACAGCACCTCCTCGATTAAATTTTGCTTCTTATATATTTAATTTATCGTTTTATGAAGGGAAAAAACAGGGTCATTAGGCCCAAAATACATTGGAATTTAGACCCTTCTACCCAGTTGGGTCCGTCCTAGGTTTTTTTAGGTCTTTTGACCCATTTTTCAATTTGCTATACTGTTTGTATGACGAACGCGCGCGAAAGATTGGAAAAAACCTTATCTCAGAAAAACTTCTCAAAAGAAGAAATAATGGATCTTTTATCTTTAAAGGACCCAACTCCTCTTTTTGATAAAGCAGACAAGATACGTCAACAATTTGTAGGAAACGGGATCTATCTGCGTGCCCTTATAGAGTTCTCCAATCACTGTAAAAACGATTGCTTATACTGCGGAATTCGTCGTTCAAATACCCAAGCAACTAGATATCGCTTAACCCCTGCGGACATTTTAAACACTGCCAAAAAAGCGGCTGCTTACGGTTATAAAACGGTTGTTTTACAGTCGGGGGAAGATGCTTGGTTTGACACCGATAAACTTTGCCAACTAATTCGAGAAATAAAGAAAATGGATTTGGCTGTTACGTTAAGTATCGGTGAAAAAACGTATGAAGAATATGCTGCCTATCGCCAAGCGGGTGCGGATCGGTACCTGCTTCGTATCGAAACGAGTGACAAAGCTCTTTATGAAAAGTTAGACCCGAATATGAGTTGGGATAATCGCATCAATTGCTTATACACATTAAAGAAGTTAGGTTACGAGGTAGGCTCCGGCTCTCTTGTCGGGCTACCGGAACAAACCATGGAAAGCTTGGCAGAGGATTTACTCTTTTTTAAAAACCTACCGGTAGATATGGCCGGCATCGGTCCTTTTATTCCCCACCCGCTTACACCTTTGGCCAATGAAAAAACGACGGGAAATTTTGAATTATCTTTAAAAATGATGTCTATTATGCGTTTATTACTACCGGATATTAACATTCCGGCCACCACCGCCATGGAAACACTGCATCCGCAAGGAAGAGCCTTAGCTCTTGGGTGCGGTGCAAATGTAATTATGCCCAATCTAACAGAAACGTGCTACCGCGCCAATTATGACCTTTACCCCGGAAAAACCGCTATACAACTGTCTCCATCGGATACTACCCACTCGGTCGAGGAGTTAATTCGCTCTTTGGGTAGAGAAGTATCTCATGCCTATGGTTACCGCGGTGACTATTTAAATAAGAAAAATAATTAGGGATATCTGCTTTTGCAGGCCTCTTTGCGGAAATAAAGTTTTCCCTTTTTCCCCTATTTATAAAAATAAATTTTATTTTCTAGCAGAAATGTATTACAATATATTTGACTTATGCGGGCACAACCCGCCTGTTGATATTTTATATGGGAGAAACGACCTAATATGGTAAAAAAGACCGTCAAAAAAGCGGCAAAACCGGCCGCAAAAAAGACTGTAAAAAAAGCAGCCGCTAAAAAAGCCGTTCTCAAAAAAGTTACGAAAAATGTCTATTACTTTGGTGCAGGTAAAGCCGAAGGTAATGGAAAAATGAAAGAAATTTTAGGTGGAAAAGGGGCCAACTTGGCTGAAATGTCCGGCCAATTAAAATTGCCCGTTCCTCCCGGCTTCACAATTACTACCGAAGTTTGCACCTACTACTGGAACAACAAACGTACCTACCCCAAAACCTTAAAAGCCGACGTAGAAACCAATTTGAAAAAAGTGGAAAAAGAAACCAAAAAAGTATTTGGTTCCGATAAAAACCCGCTTTTGGTATCCGTCCGCTCCGGTGCCCGCGCTTCCATGCCCGGTATGATGGAAACCATTTTGAACATCGGTTTGACCGAAAAAACCATCCCCGGTATGATTGCCAAAACAGGTGATGAACGCTTTGTATACGATGCCTACCGCCGCTTGATTATGATGTATTCCGACGTTGTAATGGAAAAAGCCGCCGGCATTGAACCCAAAGACGGCGAAGGTATCCGCAAAATTTTAGACGGGATGCTCGGCGATGTAAAAGCCAAATTGGGTGTTTCCGACGATACCAAAATTCCTGCAGAAGAACTTAAAAAACTGTGCGTAGAATTTAAGAAAACCGTTAAAAAAGTGCTCAAAAAAGAATTCCCCGATGATCCGATGGAACAACTTTGGGGTGCTATCGGTGCGGTATTTGCTTCTTGGAACGGTAAACGCGCTATTGCTTACCGCAACATTGAAAACATTCCGCACGATTGGGGTACAGCCGTAAACGTACAAACCATGGTGTTTGGTAACATGGGCGAAAACAGCGCCACCGGCGTAGCCTTTACCCGCAACCCCGGTAATGGCGACAGCCACTTCTACGGCGAATACTTGATT
>JAZNNM010000011.1:0-29541 GCA_045580265.1 Elusimicrobiaceae bacterium
GTTTGTACCAACCGAAAAGCCTATCACGATTATTTTATTGAAGATACCTACGAGGCCGGGTTAGAACTTTTAGGTGCGGAGGTGAAGTCTATCCGCCAAAAAGAACTGAGCTTGGAAGGTAGTTTCGTGCGGGTAGAAAACGGCCAGGCGGTTGTGCTGAATATGCATGTGAAGCCGTACAAATTTAACTCGTTAACCGAACCCGACCCGACCCGTACCCGTCGACTTCTTTTAAATAAGAAGGAATTGCGTAAATTGGAAGCCAAAGCCGAAATAAAGGGGTATTCCTTGGTGCCGGTGGAAGTGTATTTCAAGAACGGTTGGGCTAAGATAAAAGTGGCTGTCGCAAAAGGGAAGCACTTGTTCGATAAGCGAGACGCCCTTAAAAAACGCGATTTGAACCGCGAAATGGAAAAAAACTTCAAGAATAATATCCGTTTTTAGCAGTACCAAACAATTTAGTTAGGGAGGACGTATGAAAAAAATCATTGCAGACGAAACAGCCGTAGCACGGCAATTGGATAGACTAGCCTGTGAAATTTTGGAACGACATCCGGACTTAAATACTTTTTGTTTGGTGGGGATTAAAACGCGCGGGGCTTACATTGCGCAACGCTTGCAAGCACGCATCGAAAAACTCTGCGGCACCAAACCGGCCTTGGGTGAGCTGGATATTACGCTCTACCGTGACGATTTAACCCAAGTGGCGGATGACCCGCAAATGAAAAGTACCGATTTGGGCACGGATATTAACGGTAAAATCGTTATTTTGGCCGATGATGTGCTTTATAGCGGACGCACGATTTTGTGTGCGCTTGCGGCCCTAAAACAATTCGGTAAACCCGGTAAAGTGGAATTCTTGACCATGATTGACCGCGGACATCATACATTGCCCGTCTGTGCTGATTTTGTGGGACGTACTGTCCATACCGAAGCGGACGATATCATTCATGTACACTTAAAAGAGCGCGATGGCGATGATATGATTGTGCATAATGTGGGCGGTCAAAACGAACGCTAAATTTTGATTTTTCCGCTGCGCAAACGAGGGGAAAATGCCTTGTTTTACCTTGCAAAGCGTAGCGCAATATGGTAACATATCTTCAATTGGGCGGGTGGCGGAATTGGCAGACGCGTACGGCTCAGGACCGTATGGACGAAAGTCCTTAAGGGTTCAACTCCCTTTCCGCCCATTTTATTTTTTGGTTTTACAACATGAGAAAGCATGACTTCTATCGGCCGTCAACGTCTTCATTAGGTAAGAAAAAGCGCGTTGTTCGACGTAAAAAGGGGTCATTCTTTTTTTTTATTAAGCTTATTTTTGTTTTTCTTATTTTAGGTGCTTTGGCGTTTGGCGGGTGGAAAGCTATTTCCGCCGGATATCAATTAATTGTTCAATCCAAAATCTCCAACTGGCATGTTAAAACGGTGTCCGTTTCCGGACTTACCGGCAACTTAGCCCGAGAATTATACACCCTTTCTCATTCTTACGAAGGGAAACCTTTTTCTATAAAAGATGCTGTTGCTTTACGTGAGCAAATTATTAATTCCTATCCCATGTTGAAAAATGTAAGCGTAAAAAGAGGTCTTTTGAGCGGGAAATTGAAGGTGTCTGCCCAACGCAGAGACCCCCTTGCCAAGTTTGTTTTACCCGATAAAAGCATTAAATATATTGATAAGGATACCACCATCTACACGGACCCTAATCCTGATCCGCTAAAAGTAGTTCCGTTTGTAGAGTTGGAGGGGTCTATTCCGGAAAAAGTGAAACAAGAATTTGTAGAATTGGTGGAGAGTACATTAAAACTGGAAAAACAACTTGATTTTGCCTTTTTGCGTATGAATTTAAAAGAAAATACGGTTCGTATGTATATGCCGGACGGATGTATTATTGATTTTGGTCCGGCTGTTCAGTTAAAGAAAAAGGCTCTTCGCGCGTCGGAAATTATTGATTATGCCAAAACGCGTTATCAGCATCCGTTTCTGATTAATTTTGAATTTTTTGAAGATGGCAAAGTTTTTTTAACACAGAAAGCCCATTAAATTTTATAATAGAATTTAAGGTATATTTTTTAGGTGGTTTTTTTATGGCTAAAACAAACATTATTGCAGGGTTGGATATCGGCAGTGGCAAAATGACTTGTATTGCTGCCGCCCACGATTTAGAAACACATACATTAAAAGTTTTGGCGGGGCGCAGTGTTCCGTGTAAAGGGTTGAAAGGCGGGGTTGTTTCCGATATTCGTGAAACATCCTCGGCTGTTAGCCATATTTTAGGCGGAATCGAACGCGAATGTAACCAAGAAATCAGCAACTTATATGTGGGTATTCGCGGAAAGCATTTATCTTCCTTCTGTAACCATGGAACGTATAACATTGCCCGCATGGATAAAGAAATCACGCAAACGGATATGAACTTGGCAATTGAAAATGCCAAGGCTATGCCGATCAAAAGTGATAACGAAATCATTAATGTTATTCCGCAAGGTTACACCATCGACAAACAAAAAGGTATTACCAATCCGGAAGGAATGGAAGGGTCTTTGCTTGAAGTTGATGTGCATATTACCACCGGTTCTTCTTCTCATATTAACAACTTGGCCAAAGCCATTCAGCGCCCCGGTTATAAAATAGACGGAACATTTTATGGATTGGTGCCTTTGGCTGATACCGTTCTTACCCAAGAAGAAAAAGAACGCGGTACTTTGATTTTGGATTTGGGCGGGGAAACCATGTCCGTCGGTATTTATATTGAAGGAAATTTAAAATTTTCGCGAGATATTCCCATCGGTTGTGATTTGATTACGCAAGATTTGGCCAGTGTGCTCTATACTTCGCGTCAAAATGCTAAAGAAATCAAAGAACGATATGGCGTTGCTTTCCCTACCTTCTTAGACGAAGAAGGCGAAATTCCCGTTCCCTCTTTAGACGGTCGAACCTCTCAAAACATCAAAAAGAGTTACGTACTCGATATTATTCAACCCTGTGTGGAAGAATTGATTGAAAAAGTAGCCGAATGTGTAGATTCCTCCGGTTACAAAAACTATCCCATGGTAGGGGTGGTAACGGGCGGCGGATCCCTAATGCCCGGCATTACGGACCATTGTGTTAAAATTTTAGGTTTAAAACAAGTGCGTTGCGGTACTGTTCAACGCGATTTAATTACCTGTGATGATGAATTTTTTGATCCCCAATATACCACGGCGATGGGGTTGACTATCTTTGCCGCAGAAAATGCCGGATATGATGAATACTCCGGCGGATCTTATGAAAAAGGTGGCTCCTTATTCGGAAAATTAGGAAAGTTGTTTAAAGGCGTGGATCTTTTTGGCGGTTGATTTGGACGGAGAACAACATGAAAGATTTATTTATGCCGGCAGACTTGTTTGAAAGCAAGAAAGCCAAAATAAAAGTAATCGGTGTGGGTGGCGGTGGCGGAAATGCCATTAACCACATGGTTGCTTCCGGTCTGAAAGATGTAGATTTTATTGCTGTAAATACAGACGCGCAAGATTTGCGTCGAAATCGCGCACCCTATTTAGTGCAAGTAGGCGAAAAAATTACTAAAGGATTGGGTGTCGGCGGTGATCCTGAGAAGGGGAAACGGGCGGCAGAAGAATCAAAAGAAAAATTAAAACAAATTATCGGTCAATGTGATCTCTTGTTTATCACGGCTGGTATGGGGGGCGGAACCGGTACAGGTGTTGCCCCGTATTTGGCTAAATTGGCCAAAGAAATTTATGGGGATGATTTGTTGGTGATAGGGGTCGTTACACGTCCTTTTAATTTTGAAGGTTACGTGCGCGAAAAACAGGCCGACGAAGGTATCCAGGAAATGCAAAAGCATGTGGATTCCATGATTATTGTTCCCAACGAAAAACTTTTTGCCAACATTGATCCGGAAACATCCTCTAAAGATGCTTTCCAGATGGTAGATGAAGTGCTGCTCCAAGCAGTGAAAGGAATTGCTGAAGTAATTACGCAACCCGGCGAAGTGAATATCGACTTTAACGATATTCGCAAGGTGATGGCCAAATCCCATAAATCTCTTATCGGGATTGGTGAAGCCAGTGGCCCCGGACGGCATTTGCAGGCAGTCAAAAAGGCTATTTCTTCGCCTTTGTTAGAAAATGCCGATATTCGTGGGGCGAAAGGGTTTATCGTTCACTTTTCCGCCGAGGATAATTTGCCTCTCTTGGAACAAGGGGAAGTGATGAACCTTATTCGTCAATATGCCAGCAATGATTCTATCATTATGTTTGGCCAAACATACGATGCTACCTTAAATGGAGTATTTAAGGTAACGGTAATTGCCACGGGTTTTAGCGCAGAAAAGGCAAACGTCTTTAATACGCGCCGCGTCGCCGTACCGGAAAATCCGGCTCCTTCTGCTCCGGCCATGCCGGCGGAATCGATTCTTTCTTTTCCGGACGAAGCTCGCTTTTCCGACCCGACCAGTACGATGCGCATTCCGGCATTTTTACGTCGCAAAACAAACCGATAGTAAAGGAGAAAACGATGGCGGTAGGACTTCAAAGTTTATTGAGAACGGTAGTAGATAACAAAGCCAGCGGGTTGCATATTCGCGGCAACTCCAATGCCTATGTGCGTTTGCATGGGCAGATTAAGCCGATTGACGACTCTTTCATTACCAACGAAGAAGCTAAAAAAATGGCGTATGCTTGTATGGGAGAACGCGAACGCAAAATTTTTGAACAGTACAGCACGGTAGACTTCTCCTTAGATGCTAAATCTTACGGACGTTTCCGCTTTAACGTGTTCCGCCAAATGGGTAAAATTTGTATGGCCATTCGCCATATTCCGCTTAAAATTCCTACGTTTGAGGAATTTCACCTTCCCGGGGATATTTTGCGCAAAATTTCCGAGAACCGCCGCGGACTTATTTTAGTAACCGGTATGACAGGTTCCGGTAAAACCTCCACCTTGGCCGCTATGATTGATCACATCAATAAATCCCGTTCCGGCCACGTTTTGACGATTGAGGACCCTGTCGAATTTATCCATGCCGATAACCGCTGTATTATCAGTCAGTTGGAGCTTGGTATCGATACTCCTTCCTATACAGGGGCTTTGCGTGGGGCTATGCGTCAGGATCCGGACGTGGTCCTTATCGGAGAGCTTCGCGATGGAGAGGTAATGAAGGCTGCTTTGGCGGCAGCTGAAACCGGCCAGCTGGTACTTGGAACTATGCACACGGTAAACGTTACGCAAACTCTTTCCCGCTTGGTGGATGCTTTTCCGGTGGAACAACACGATCAGGTGCGTACACAACTCTCCGAGCTTATTCGCGGGATTGTCTGCCAACGTTTGTTGCCAACCATTAAACCGGGTATGCGCCCTGCTTTGGAAATTTTGGTTTCCACTCCTCAAGTGCGCAAGCTGATTTTGGAAAATAAACCCAGCGATTTATTTAAAGCTATGCAGAACGGGGAATTCTATGGAATGAATACGTTCGACCAATCCTTAGCACGTTTGTACAAGGAAGGCTTTATCGATTTAGAAACTGCTCAAGCCGCCGCCAGCAGCCCCGATGCTATTATGCTTGCCGTGCGTGGGGTAACCAGCAGTTTGGATGCCGCTTAATATGACAAAACGCATCAACGGAATGTTAATTGCTATTGACGGAACAGCCGGAACGGGGAAATCCTCCGTCGGGAAAGCTGTTGCCGCCAAGTTAGGCTATGGGTTTTTA
The DNA here is from genome assembly GCA_045580265.1 of Elusimicrobiaceae bacterium. Classification (GTDB taxonomy): domain Bacteria; phylum Elusimicrobiota; class Elusimicrobia; order Elusimicrobiales; family Elusimicrobiaceae; genus Avelusimicrobium. The sequence continues at coordinate 5,714 of JAZNNM010000011.1, forward strand.
AGCACGGGGGAAATGTATCGTGCGTTGGCCTATAAAGTATTTGAAAAACAAATCGATCCCGAAAATCATGATGAAGTACTGGCCGCTGCGCGTGCGCTTCGCTTTACTTTTGCGCTTCAGCCGGATGCTTCCCTTAAAATGTTTGTGGACGGTGACTTTTTGGGTTCTAAACTTCACTTGGAAGAAGTCGGTAACGTAGCCAGCCGTGTTTCTACCAATGGGGAAGCCCGTCGCGTGCTTACTGAAAAAATGAGAGAAGTAGGTGAGGACGGCGGTATTGTGATGGAAGGGCGCGATGTGGGAACGGTTGTTTTTCCGGATGCGGATATTAAGTTCTATTTAGATGCTTCTGCCGAAGAACGTGCCAAACGCCGTGTGAAACAATTACAAGAAGCCGGCGAACAACCCGATTATGCCCAAATCCTCAAATTGATACAGGAACGCGATTATCGCGATTCCCATCGGGCGGTCAGCCCGTTAAAACCTGCGGAAGATGCGATTATTGTTGATACATCGTCGCTCGATATGCAGCAGGTGATAGATGTCGTTTTGGAGAAACTTCAGCATCATGCTTCTTAATTTGATAAAATTATTAGCAAGGATCTATTTTAAAACCTGTTACAACTTTAAAGTGGAGGGATTGGAAAATATCCCTCAAACAGGTGCGCTAATTATCGCCGGAAACCACTTGTCTAATGCAGACCCGCCGGCCATCGGAGGCTTTGCCGGACTCGTGCGCGATTCCCGCTTTGTGGCCAAAAAAGAGCTGTTTGAAATACCGGTACTCGGGTGGTTTTTCCGCCATTGTAACTATATTCCGGTAGACCGCAAGCGCACTATCGGCGATATGGGTGCGTTGAAAGAAGTAGTGGCTGCTTTGGAAAAGGGCGAAAGTGTGGTGATGTTTCCCGAAGGAACACGCAGCCGTACGGGTAAGCCCCAAAAACCTAAAAGCGGAATCGGTTTTTTGGTTTATAAAACGGGTGCGCCGGTATTGCCCGTAAAAATAGAAGGTACTTTCGGTTGGCCGTGGGTACGCAAGATTCGCGTAAAATTCGGCACGGTAATGACCTTACAAAAGGACGAATCTTTGGAACCGAAAGCGCAGTATAAACAATTTGCAAATCAAGTAATGGATGCAATAAATTCAATTCATATCTAATGGAGGTCAACGCAGATTTCCCCGTTGGGGGAACCTGTAATAAGGACTTATGACGACAAACGAAGAAATTAAACAAACGGAAGAAACAATTAACGAACAAGAAATGACGATGGATCAGTTAATTGCGCAGCAAGAGTCTTTATCGGAGAAGTTGTACAAAAAAGAAATTGTAGACGTAACGGTTGTACAGATTAACCAAGATTATATTTTAGTGGATACCGGTGCTAAGAAAGAAGGTGCTATTGCCGTGTCCGAATTTGAAGGCAAAACCTTGCCCGCCGTGGGGGACAGTGTGTCCGTCGTGCTCGTAAAACGTGGTAGCGATGAAAGACCCTCTATTCTTTCCCACAAAAAAGCCTTAGAATTTTTGGGCTGGGATATTTGCAAAAAAGCTTACGAAGCCAAAGAACGCGTAAAAGGTACTATCGTACAGTGCGTAAAAGGTGGTTATATTGTGGAAGTGTTCGGGGTAAATGGTTTTATGCCGCTTTCCCTTTCCGAATTACACACCGCTTATAAACACTACTTGCCCGTAGGTGCCAAAATCAAAGCGCAAATTGTAGAATTTGCTAAAGAAAAACAAAAACTTATTGTTTCCCGCAAACAAGTGTTGGAAGAAGATGAAGCCGTCCGCCGCGAACAAGTGCTCGGCGAAATCAAAGAAGGTGATGTGCTTCGCGTAGTGGTTTCCAAAGTGGACAAAGAAAAATTATTCTTGCGTTTCCACGGTATTGAAGGGGTTGTAACCTTGGAAAACATCGCTTGGAAAGAACCCGAAACCGCGATCGCTAACTTCCGCCGCGGTCAACGCTTGAAAGCCAAATTGTTAAATTTGGATAAAGAAACCCCGCGCTTGGAATTCGGCTTGAAACAGTTGTTCCTTAATCCGGCTGATGCCTTGAAACGCCGCTATCCGTACAAAAGCTCCGTTAAAGCTTTGGTTACCAAAGTGGATGCTGAAAACGGCGTAGAATGCACCATCGGTAAAAACAATACCAAAGGTTTCATCAACCCCTTCGAAATGGGCCGCGATTTTACCGCTAAAGAAGGCGATACGATTACTGCCCTCGTAGTGGGTGTGGATCCGGAAACCTTTACGGTAAACCTCTCCGTTAAGAAATATGACCAAGTTCAAAATCGCAAAGTGGTGGCTCAATACTTAAAACAAGCCCCGCGCCCGACCTTGGGTCAGCTCTTGCAAGATTCTTTCAAAACGGAAGAAGAAAACAACTAAGTTAGATATAGAATTGACAAAGTAAAAAAGCCCCGTTTTAAGCGGGGCTTTTTTGTATGAATTTCTGTAAAAATCAGATAAAATTTCTTTACAAATTTCTATAGGAAAAATATAATAAAAGTATCACGAGTAAGGTCCCCTTTAAAACGAGGGGTACATATTAGCTTTTGTAACATATAAAACCAAAGGAGAATAAAATGAGCGGAACATTAATTGCAGTGATTTTAATAGGCTTTTTTGTGGTGTACGGGATAGGTGCGTACAATGCGTTTGTACGGCTTCGTATGCGTGTACAAGAAGCTTGGAGTGATATTGAAGTACAAATGAAGCGTCGCTACGATTTGATTCCCAACTTAGTGGAAACGGTAAAAGGCTATGCCAAACACGAAAGCGGCACCTTGGAAAAAGTAATCCAAGCCCGCAATATGGCTATGGCTGCTCCGAAAGGGAACTTGAAAGAAATTGCAGTGGGGGAAACGGCTCTTTCCGGTGCGCTGAAATCTATTTTTGCTTTATCGGAAAACTATCCGGATTTGAAAGCCAACACCAACTTTTTGGAATTACAACGCGAACTTCGCGATACGGAAGATAAATTGCAAGCTGCTCGCCGTTTTTATAACGGGAATGTAATGGCTTTCAATACTAAAATCGAGCTCTTTCCCAGCAACATTGTAGCCTCTTTGTTTCATTTTGAAAAGAGCGAATTCTTTGAGTTGGACGAAACGGAACAAGCTGCCCGCCAACCCGTTAAAGTACAATTTTAAGAGGGCCTTTTATGGCTACTACTTACGAACATATTAGTCAAAACAAGTGGCGCACTGCGCTGCTTGTTTTGCTTTTTCCCATTAGTTTAACTATTATCGCCTGGATAACGCTCTACCTGTTATTTGTAGTATTCAAGGTGGGTGGGGATCCCGTTATCTATTCCGAAATGGCTCTGGAAGCCGGAATGACTGCCGAACAGGTGTTAACCCAAAACCTGACGAACTATTTGATATCTGTATTACCGTTTGTTTGGTTAGTGGCAGTGGGGTGGTTGTTTATTTCGTGGTATGTCGGGGCTCCTTTGGTACTGTATGGCACGGGTGCTATGCCTGTTAGCAGACAAACGCACCGCGAAATATACCTCATGGTAGAAAATTTATGTATTACTCGTGGTCTTCCGATTCCTAAAATTTACATTATGGAAGATTCTTCCCTCAATGCTTTTGCTACGGGTAGAGACCCTGAACATGCCATTATTGCGCTTACCAGCGGAATTATAGAGAAATTGGACCGCGCAGAGCTGGAAGGAGTCATTGCCCATGAACTCTCTCATGTGGAAAACCGTGATATCCGCCTGATGCTTTTAACGGTGGCGGGGATTTCTTTCTTCACTATTTTGGGAGAAATATCTCTTCGAATGGCTAGATCTTCCTCTCGTGGAAAGAATTCTAAAGATAACAGTGCGCTGCCTTTATTCTTTTTAGGCATCGGAATTGCCTTAACCATTTATGGATATATTGTGGCGCCGTTAATTCGGCTGGCTGTTTCCCGTACGCGTGAGTACCAAGCAGATGCCACGGCAGCTCTTATGACGCGTAATCCCGCGGCGCTGGCCTCTGCACTGCGTAAAATTTCTGCGAATCCGCGAGTGGAAGCTTTGGATAAAAGAGAAAGTATGGCCGCTATGTGTATTGAAAATCCGCTTGCAAAAGAGGGGCTTTTTTCTGCTTTAGCCGGTTTACTGGCCACCCACCCACCTATTGAAAAACGCATTGCAGCGTTAATGGAAATGGACGGGAGAATTTAGGAAAATGCTCGCTTACGAATATATTAAAAGAAATAAACGCCGCAGTTTAATTTTAGCGGCGTTATTTCCTATTTCTTTTACCCTTTTTGCTTTTTTAATCATTTTTTTTATTCATTCTTTGGGCACAATTTATTACTATGTACACTCTTCCATAGATATTGTATGGAGTAAGCTGTTTTCTGCTTCTTTTATGGCGGCGCACGAGTGGTGTAAGATAGTGCTTCCCATTTGTTTTGTTTTGTCAGCTTTTTGGGCACGTATTGCCATAAAAGACGGTGGAAAGTTCGTGCTTGAGTATATCCCCGGTATTAGCCCTATTTTAAAAATAGATCATTTTGATGCCTTTACCACCTTGGAAAACTTATGTCTTACTGCCGGCATGCCCATGCCGGATTTGTATGAATTAAATGACGATTCATTAAATGCTTTTTCCGTGGGAGTTTGCCCCGAACATGCAGCTATTGTCTTATCCAAAGGAATTTTGGAAAAGTTGGACCGTTCCCAACTGGAAGGGGTAATTGCCCACGAATTGGCGCATATCCGCAATTACGATATTCGCGTGATGGCTGTATTGATTACCTGCTTGGCTTTTTTTACTTATGCAGGAGAAATGTTTATTTATGGAACGGAAAAAGAAAATCTGACCGGAGATCCGAGAGTTGATGATAAGGTGTTTCGTATTCCTCCTCTTTTGGCTCCAATAGGGATTGCTCTTGTTGTTTACGGATATTTTGTTGCACCGGTAATTCGTTTGGCTTTATCGCGCGAAAGGGAGTCTTTAGCGGATGCTGAAGCAGCTTTATTGACCCGTAACCCCCAAGCACTTGCCAAGGCTTTATGGCGTATCAGTGAGGATAGCCGCCTTGAAACATTGGACCGCTTGAGTTTGGTTGGGGCTATGTGTATAGAAAACCCGCACGCAAATCCTAATTTTTTCGAACGTTTAAGTGGAATAGGGCAAGCTCATCCGCCGGTGGGGGAGCGAATCCGTGCGCTAAACGATATGGACGGCTTGTTTACTGACTTTAAATAAAAATACCCCAGTTGAACTGGGGTATTTTTTATTTTTTCTCTTCTTTTAAACTAGAGTCAAAATCGAAGTATTCATATGGTTCCAATTCAAACATTTTGGCAATAATGTTTAGCGGAATAATCGAGGTGATAGTATTAAAGTCTCTCACGGCACTATTATATTTGCGTTTTGAATTTTGAACTTTTTTCTCCGCCGAAATAATACTTTCCTGTAATTTAAGGAAATGTTCGTCCTCTTTCATCTCGGGGTGGTTTAGGGCAGCCGTGAATACTTTTTTAAATTTTTGAGTAATTTCATTTTCGCAAGCAACGCGTTCTTGTAGTGTTCGTGCTTCGCGGCATGTTTCTTTCATATGTCCCAACTCGTAAGTAAAAGAACGGTCTAATTCTTCGAAGGCGGCGGCGGAAAGGGCAAGGCTGGGGATTAATTCCGCGCGGTTCTTCATATTATTATCCAACTGTTGCCAAGCAACTTTTACCAAATTGTTTAAAGACATAAATTTTAAATATGCCAGCATTAAAAGAACGACGAGCATACACATAGCCCCAAACACAAACCAAATAATCATTTTTTTACCTCCCCGAAGTTGACTATTTTTCTTATTATAACTAAAATGAAAGTAGCGGTCCTTCTTACTACTAAAGTATAAAATAAATCAGTCTAAAATCAAGGACCGTTAGACGTAAAGAAGCAAACGTTGTTTTTGTAATGGTAGGGCCGGTCTAAAACCGGAATTTTAGAAATTGTAAACTAATTACGGAGGATTCATGGCGGTAACCATTCTGTCGTTTGTCGGGTTTACGGCGCTGGTGTTGGGGCTGTCGTACTACTTGACCAGAAAAAAAGATGCTTCCTCCTCGGAAGGCTACTTCTTAGCCGGAAGAGGACTTACCGGATGGGTAATTGCGGCTTCGCTTCTACTTACCAACCTTTCTACTGAACAAATGGTAGGGTTAAACGGGCAAGGATATATGTTTAATATGTCCGGCATGGGTTACGAAGTAGGTGCGTCTTTGGCACTGATTATCGTAGCCTTTTTCTTTTTGCCCCGTTACTTGAAAAAAGGCTATGCTACCATTCCGGATTTTGTCGGTGAACGTTACGACTCGGCTACTAAACAGTTTGTAAACTTTTTGTTCTTGGCTGGTTATGTCTTAATCCTCTTGCCTACGGTGCTTTATTCCGGTGCTATCGGTATGGGCGGAATTTTTGACATCATGGGCACATTTGATTTGTCTCCCATGATGGCCATTATCGTGGTTGTGGTAGCCATTGGTGTTTTGGGCTGTCTGTACACAATTTTCGGCGGTTTACGGATTATGGCTATTGCGGATACCTTAAACGGTATCGGGCTTATTATCGGCGGTTTAATGGTGCCGTTATTCGCTTTGGCTTATGTGGGCGACGGGAATATTCTGGGTGGGTTGACCGAAGTGGTCAAGGCTCACCCCGAAAAATTCAATGCTATCGGCGGTCCGCAAGATCCGGTTCCTTTTGCCACCATGTTTACGGGTATGTTCTTGGTTAACTTGTTCTATTGGGGTTGCAACCAAACTATTATTCAACGTGCTTTGGCTGCCAAAAACTTAAAAGAAGGGCAAAAAGGTCTTTTACTTGCTGCTATTTTTAAACTTTTTGGTCCGCTCTACCTCATTATCCCCGGTATCGTGGCATTCCATATCTTCCAAGATAATCCGTTAAAAGTGGGGGATATGGCCTATCCTTTGTTGGTAAACAAAGTGCTTCCGGTTTACTTAATCGGTTTCTTTGCGGCGGTACTCTTTGGGGCTATTTTAAGCTCCTTTAATGCGGCGCTTAATTCTACATCTACCTTGTTTATGTTAAACGTCTATAAACCGCTTATTAAACCGACCGCTACCGATCACGAACTGGTAACCAAGGGGAAATATGTAGGTATTTTATTGGCTATTTTCTCTATGTGTGTGGCTCCGTTGATTGCCATGGCCCCGCAAGGTTTATTCAACTATTTGCAGATGGTAAACGGTTTTTATAACGTACCGATTTTCACTTTAATCATTTTCGGTATGCTCAACAAAACTGCACCTGCGTGGTCTGCAAAAGTAACCTTGATTTTCTTTATGATCGGTTACGGCCTTACGCAGTTGGGAGTGATTAAAACGGATCTGCATTTCTTGCACATATTGGCTATCTTGTTTGTGGTATCTGTTGTATTTATGTATATCACCGGCAAACTATGGCCTTCCCAAAACCGCTATGATGACGGCAAAGACTTAAAAGTAGTCGATACTACTCCGTGGAATATGAGTGTAGTGGCAAGTATTGCCATCGTGTTATGTGTGTTTGGCGTGTATGTGTTATTCTCTTCTATGGGAATTGCAGCCTAAAATCTTGTTTTGCAGCGTAAACGGACGGAAGATTCTTCCGTCCGTTTTTTGTTTCGCGTTCGCAAAAACTTGTTATAATAATGATAAGTGAGGTATCCCCTTTATGAACGAAAAACGTATTAATATTATGGATCCGGAAATCCCGCAAGTGGTTTCCGCTAATCAAGAAACACAAAAAGAACCTGAAGTAAAATACGCTACAATTACCGAACGTTTTGTGGCTTTGTTGATTGACTATGGTGTAGTATTTTTTCCGGCACAACTTATCGGTGGGCTGGTCCTTAAAATGATGGGGCCTCAACCGGAATTGTGGCAAATCCTGTCGATTTTTGTAGGCATTAATGTAGCCTTTATTTTGTATGAAACCATTTTGTCTTGCGGAGATCGCGTTACTCTGGGAAAAAGCTTGGTGGGCATTGCCGTTGTAAAAAAAGATCTAAGCGGTCCTATTTCCTTTCCGCGCGCTTTTTTGCGTGCGATCGGATATTATGTTAGCGCGATACTCTTTTTGGGCGGTTTCTTTTTCGCTTTCTTTGAGGAACATAAACGTTCTTTACACGATTTCTTGGCCGGAAGCGTAGTGGTGCAAATTCGCCAAAAAACGTTTTTAGAGACGACAGTCGTGCGTTTGTTGGGGGGATTGCTGATGGCGACTTTTGGTTGGGTGGTTTACAGCCAGTATTTTTCCGGCGGAGCTTTATTGCAAGGATATTATATTCGAAAAGCCGAAGAACACTTGCAAAAGATTGCTTTCTTGGAAGAAGGCCATTATTCCCGCTATGGATACTATACCAACGATTTGTTGCGCCTCTCTCTGCTAACGGGAGATCCTGTTCAATTTCAGCGAGATACTCGAAAAGTGTTAGCGCCCCGCGGGTTTAAAATCGGGGTACAAAAGGATGGATACAAAATCAGTGGGATTGCTAAAGACAATAAACACACTCCTGTGTATTTTCAGTCTAAATAAAGAATCAAGTTTTTAAAGAACCGCTCCGTTTGGGGCGGTTTTTTGTAACAAAAAACCCCTATCGGTAAAGGATAGGGGTTTTAAATGGATAGCCAAGTTATTCGTGGTTTTTCTCGCTGGAGGTTTGGCAGTTAACGCAATAGCGAGCAAAAGGCAACGCTTTAATGCGTTTTTTGGGAATTGGTTGGCGGCAGTATTCGCAAGTACCGTAAATGCCTTTGTCTATTTTGCGCAAGGCCGCTTCGATTTGCTCAATGGTGTTGTGTGCATTGCCGGAAAGTTCAAATAAAATTTCCTTATCTAAACTGCGGGAAGCATCATCAATCGGGTCGCCTACTTCGGCTTCGGGCATATCCATGTTTTTTTTGTCTTTCAAGCGAGCTAACGCTTCTTCTTTCATTTCTTCCAAATGTTTTCTAATTGCTTTTAACTCGGCAGCTGTCAAAGATTCTTTGCTTGTTTTTTTAAGAGCCATAATAAAAACCTCTTTCTAAAATCGGCGTGTCCGAAAGGATTGCTTTCAGTACACTGTTTGATTAGTGTAGCAAAGTAGGATTTTTTTTTCAAGCCCGTAAAATGAAATAAACCGCTACTGAATTGTTATAATAAAAAGAGGTTGTTTTTTAAATGGAGAATTTATGAAAAAATTTTTTACCCGCCCTGTCGGGGAACTTATCATGGAGAATCCCTTCATCTGTAATTACAAAAGAATGTGGCCCTTTATTAAACCCTATTGGTTTCGTGCCGTTTTGGGGCTTGCGCTAGCGTTGCCCGTCGGTGCGTTGGACGGTACCATCGCTCTTTTTATGAAGTATTATACCGACGACGTTCTTGTGGATAAAAACGCACAACTTGCCGCGTATATTCCGCTGGCTATTATTGGGTTTGTACTTTTGCAAAGTGTGCTAACTTACTTAGTGAAATACATTAACACTTGGGTGGGTAGCAAAATTACGTTGGGAGTTCGCAAAAAACTCTTCCATAAATTGCTCGGAATGCACACCGCTTATTTTGACACGTGTGATTCCGGCTATGTAATGATGCGTTATAACAACGACGCTGACACGGCTTGTAACTCTTTAATTAACAATTTGCGTTTATTATTAACGCGTTTATTTTCTTCTATTACATTGGTATGTGTGCTCCTTTATAACTCTTGGCAACTTACATTAACGGCCATCGGTTCGTTTGCAGTGGCGGGTGCGCTCATTTACGTAGTGCGTAAAAAACTGACGGAATTGGTTCGCAATACGGTAGTGGTAAGTTCTATTGCGATGCGTGCTTATAACGAAACCTTTAACGGTAACCGCACCATTGCCGCTTATAACCTGCAAAAGGACCAAGAAGAGAGATTTAACCGCTTAATGGACCAAGTCTTTTCTCTTAGCATGGGAATGGTGAAACATACGGGTTGGTTGTCTCCCGTTATGCACTTTATCGTATCTCTTGGTTTGGCGCTTGTTTTCTGGCAAAGCAGTTCCATGATTGTGGAAGGAACGATTACCAGCGGTAACTTTACATCGTTTGTGGCGGCTTTGCTAATGCTTTATCATCCGGTAAAGAGTATGGGCGATAAATACGTAGAAATTAAGCAGGCCTTTTTGGCGATTGATCGTATCTTTGAAGTATTCAGTATCAAATCGGAAATTTATGATGCTCCCGATGCCAAAGAACTAAGCGAAGTTAAAAAAGAAATAAGCTTTAACAATGTGTGGTTCTCTTATAAGCCTGATGTGTTTGTGCTGAAAGATTTTAATCTGACGGTGCCGGTGGGGAGTACGGTTGCTTTGGTAGGAAACTCCGGCGGTGGTAAATCGACGGTAGTAAGTTTACTCCCGCGTTTTTATGATGTCGTAAAAGGAAGCATTACGGTAGATGGTGTAGATGTAAAGAATCTGTCTCTTAAATCATTGCGCGATCAAATTGCGGTCGTGTTTCAGGATAATTTCTTGTTTTCGGGTACGCTTCGTGAAAACATTATGATTGGTCGCCCCGGAGCTACGGAAAAAGATTTACAAGAAGCCGTCAAAAACGCGCATTTAAGCGAGTTTATTGATACTTTGAAGGACGGACTGGATACGACCATCGGAGAACGCGGTGTGAGCCTTTCCGGAGGACAACGTCAACGGGTGGCTATTGCGCGTGCCTTTATCCGCCAAGCTCCCATTGTTATTTTAGACGAAGCTACCAGCGCGTTGGATAATAAGTCCGAAGCGGTTGTACAGAAAGCGTTGGATAACTTGATGAAAAACCGCACGGTATTTGTAATTGCACACCGTTTATCTACAGTAGTGAATGCTGATAAAATTGTGGTACTTAACGAAGGCCACGCGGTGGAAAGCGGTACGCATGAAGAGCTACTGAAGGTGGAAAATGGAGCTTATGCGGCTTTGTATAATGCTCAATTTAAAAAGAAAAATTAGGCTTAATGATGATAAAAACCTCGGATTGCCAAACGGTAATCCGAGGTTTTTTATAAACAACTTATAAAAAAGGCTTGGATTTCTCCAAGCCCGGGTTTGTAGGGAACATACAACAAAAATTAGGGAATAGAATCCATGATTTTTCGGAGTTCTTCTTCACTTTTATCGCGTACTTCTACAGTTTTTTCTTTTCCTTTGGCACCTTTAACAATAATGATGCTTTCTTCGGCCACGTTAAAGAAATCGGATAAGAAGGTTTTCATTAGTGCGTTTGCGGGATCATCATCCACCTTTTTACTTTTAATTTTCACACGCAGGACACTTCCAATACGACTGATTACTTCACTGCGTCCCGCGGTGGGAATTAAACGGACCTTAATAATCATAAAACCTCCAAATTTGTGGCAAACAAACCGCTGCCAATGCGCGGCAAGGAAGACCCTTCTTCTACTGCCACGGTAAAATCTTCACTCATTCCTAGAGAAAGATATCGCTCTGTTCCGACAGGAAAATCCTGCTCGAAGGCGTTTTTTACTTGGCGGAACAGATTGCGAAGCTCTTCGTCTTGGGCTCCTTGTGGAGCAATAGCCATATATCCGCACACATGCACGCGTTGCAATGTTCTCAGCTGTTGGACTAACTGGCGAGCTTCGGGCAAGGATAAACCGGATTGCGTTTCCCTGTTGGTTAATTTCACTTGCACCAAGGTGCGCATTATTTTTTTCGCCGGAAGATGTTTCTCAATGGCTAGTGCAGTAGCAAAGCTATCCAGCGAATCTATAAAGTCAAAGAGTTCGGCGGCCTTTGCCGCTTTATTTTTTTGCAAGTGTCCGATAAAGTGTTTTACGACAGGAAACTTGGCAAAATCAGGGCTTTTCCAACGTTCCCACGCTTGTCCAACGCGGGACTCTCCTACATGATGAATGAGGCTCTTTTCCAACAAAAAAAGCACATCTTCATCAGCTGCATATTTAGTAACGGCCAAAAGGGAAATTTCTTCGGACTTTCTGCCGGAAACTTGGCACGCAGATTGCAGGGCAAGGTTGATGTTTTTGTAATTCTGAAGGAGCATTTCTTCCCTGGTCATAAAAAACCCCTTGACATATTATATCAAAATTTACTTTAATTCGTCAGTTTTTATTTCTTGCCCTATTTTGCTATGGGCTTCCCTCTTAAATAGAACCTTTTTAAAGAGAATTTATTGACACAAAAAGAATATTATGCTATAATATAAATATAGTTACAAAGCGCAAATGGCGGTTTGTAATTTTTTTTATCCCTTCCTTCCTTGTTTTCCGAAAATTTTACAGTGTAGAGGCGACTTGTGCGCTGCTGTTAATTTGCGGAGTTTTTATGCCTTCCTTGAAAAAAACCGTTTCTTTGCCCAAAAAAGAACGGACTAAAAAGAAACCTGAACTAACTTACCAACCGGATTATTGTGAGCAACTATTGACGTTTTTTGATGTGCCTCCGTTTCAGATAACTGAGGTGCAAAAGCGTGACGGCAGTATTTCTTTGTTGGAAACGGCTTGTGAACTGCCTACTTTTGCCGCTTTTGCCAAAAAATTGGGTACGACATGTACCGTGCTTTCTAAGTGGGAAAAAGCCCACGCTGATTTTAAAGAAGCCGCTACAAAAGCACGGGATTTGCAAGGTAATATTCTCATTCAAAACAGTCTAAGGGGGAACTATTCTTCCTCTTTTGCTATGTTTACGGCAAAGAATCTGCTTGGATGGAATGATGGAAAGGAGGAGGGCGGCGAAACGGGCCCACTGGTGATTTCATGGGAAGAAAAATAGTTCGCTCTTCTGGCGGAAAAATTACTATTCCGTATCGTCCTCGTCCGGTTCAGGCTATCATTCATGCACAACTTGAATCTCACCGTTTTTGCGTGTTGGTTACGCATCGCCAAATGGGTAAAACCGTTTGTGCCGTTAATCACTTACTTAAAAAAGCCCTTCAAAACGCCTGCCCACACCCGCGTTATTTCTACATAGCCCCTTTTTTAAAACAGGCAAAAATGATAGCGTGGGATTATCTAAAACGTTTTTCGGCCCCGATTCCAAACGTCTCGGTAAACGAAAGCGAACTCTGTGTGAGCCTGCCTACCGGCGCGCGAATTTGGGTATGCGGGGCGGATAATCCGGATTCGCTTCGGGGTACTTATGCCGACGGAGTCGTGCTGGACGAATATGCCCAAATCAAGCCGGACGTTTTTACCGAAATCGTTCGCCCGATGCTTTTGTCTCGTGAGGGGTGGGCTGTATTTATGGGAACGCCAAAAGGCCAAAATGCTTTTTATGAACTTTTTAATCAAGCCCAAAAATTCTCCTTGCAAGAACCAACCGTTTGGTGGGTAGGGGTTTTTAGAGCTGATGAAAGCGGTGTGATTAGCCCGACAGAACTGACACGTCTTAAAAATGATACGCCGGAAACTATTTTTCGCCAAGAATATTTATGCGATTTTACCGCCAGTGCAGAAAATATCCTGATTCCTATCGGAGCGGTTTCGTCTGCTTGTTCACGAAATTACAGTTCGGCCGATTTGCGCTTTGCTCCACGTTTGATAGGGGTTGATCCGGCTCGATTCGGTGATGATAGAAGTGTTATTTTCCTTCGACAGGGATTAAAAGCTTTGGAACCGTTTGTTTTTACACATTTGGACAATATGGCCTTGGCAGAGCGGGTAGCGCAGCAAATACAGCTTTTTCGCCCACATGGCGTCTTTGTAGATGCCGGCTGTGGGGGAGGAGTAATTGATCGGTTGCGACAACTGGGGTTTTCGGTAACGGAAGTAGCTTTTGGTTCTTCTCCGTTACGTACAGGACAGTATGCTAACAAACGAGCCGAAATGTGGGGGGAAATGGCAAACTGGATAAAAGAAGGCGGAGCTTTGCCGGAAAACCCCGAACTAAAGGCGGACTTGTGCCAAGTCTGTTATGATTTTGATTCTTCGGGGAGGTTGCGTTTGGAACCGAAGGAAAAAATAAAGGAACGTTGCGGTAAAAGCCCCGATTTGGCAGATGCGTTGGCTCTTACGTTTGCTTTTCCCGTTCGGGCAGGCTCTCAAAAGGGACCGGAATTTGCCATAAGCGAGTACGAATTTTTATAGATGTCTGGGCCTAGTTTTTTCTAGGCCTTTTAGATAGGGTTATATAGGCCCAAAGACACTGTTTTTTCTCGTCTAAAAAAGATAGTGTATTAAAGAGAGGCTTATGAAAAAAAGTTTTTATGTATTTTTGGTGATGCTTTTTATCTCTCCGCTGTGGGCGGGGGGACCGAAACGTGTGCTCGTGCAAGCCGGAAAAGCTGCCTTTTCTGGGACAGGACCTAATGTTTCTGTCAGTATTTTATCAAAAGAAGCTGCCTACTTGGAAAAAATTGCTCGTGTGGGTACACTTCCTGCCTCTCAGTCCGTTCGTACCTCTTTCCAATTGTTTTCTGTTTCTCAATCCATGCAGTTGGATAAAATGGTAAGGATCCAAGCTCGTAGTTTAATGAGGACTCCTCTTAGTTCTGACGAAAAACGCTTATTTTTAAATCTTTATCCATTCTTGCCGGTCAATACGTCTTATGCCATGAAAAATAATGATTGGCTGGAAGATCACCTTTCTGATTTTAAAAAGAAAACAAAATTTGTTGATGAAAATCGAACAGAAATTTTAACTGATCTTCGTATTTCTCCTTCTTCCTCTGTACAGGATTATATGCACTTCGTGCAAGAAAGAGATCCGCAGTTTATCTTTCTGGGAGAAATGCACTATCGATCCTCTATTCAGGAAGAATTGGCTTCTTTTCTGAAAGCCTATCAAACCATTTATCCCAATCGTAAGATTGTTTTATTTAGTGAATTCTTGCCCAGTTCTCTTCGTGGAGAGTGGCGAAAGGGAGAGCCTATCCCCAGCGAGTTTTGGGCTGAAAATCCGGATTATGCCGGCTCCGCTATTAATGAGCAGGCTATTAGCGGCGGAATTGACATTTATGGACTGGAAGATTTTTCCTTAACACATAAAATAGAGCGTGCTTGCGGATTGGATTTTGTAGAGGCGAACTCATGTTTGTTGAGTATGGCAGAGAGAAATGACGAATGGGCTGTTGTTATAGAACAAGTGTTGTCCCGTATGCGTTTGGAGGACCCCAATGCCGTTTTTATTGTTCATGCCGGAAATGCTCACGTAGATAAAACACGCTTTTATTCCTTATCGGAAAAATTAAAATATCTTAATCCTTTTGTTATTCAATTTTCAAATGGTTTTCAAAATAGTATGCTCGGATATTTGTTGGGGCAAGACCCCAGCTATATGGCACGGGTATCCAATCGCTACGTATTAAGTTGGGGAGAAGCTGAAAAAGACTTTTCCTCTCAAATTGGTTTTGATTTAAACATATTACTTCCCGTGTCAGAAAAAGAGCTTATTGCGCGATGAGATTAGTGAAGGATTGTTATGAAAAAAATAATAACACTGTTAATTGGATTTTTCTTATCAGTACCTGCTTGGAGTGGTAAACCCATTAAATTAAAACCAGCTCCTAAAGTGAGCTTTTCTTCCTCCCAGATTGCCAATCAAGTAACACGGGCTTACGTGAGACAGGCAAGTTGGCAAGCGGCGAATGCGGTGCTTTTGGAAGAAATTGCCAGAATCGATCCCGGCCGAGGCCGATTGGCGATAGAGGCTAAACGGATAAATCTCCTTCCCACATTTTTTTCGTATCAAAGTAATCGCTTGTTGCTAAATTCCATGGAGTCCATAGAAGTAAAATTGGATTGGATTAAACAGAATCATAAGCTGGTACAAGAGAGTCTTCTACGTGTCACCACATCCATTAATCCGGAGCAAACTTTGGCAGCGATGCTTGTAAAAGAAGATCTTGTTTTTATTGGAGAACCGCATTACCAAGTTCAAAAATCTGTAGAGCGGCTCGTTTCTTTCTTAAGTCGTATGCAACCCGATCGTAAGATTGTGGTTTTTAGCGAGTTTGATCCTTTCCCGCTTGCTTTGCCGGTCGCCTCTCATACTTCTTTACAAAGTTACTCTTCTTTCTACGAAGGAGAGGTCCCCACTGTAACCCAAACGGGCGAATATAATTGGTATTCGAAGGATTTTGTAAAAGCCATGGAGACTTTGAATATTGATGTCTATGGACTTGAGGATCCGAATTTGCTGAAATTAGGCCGTGAAGAAGTGGAAAGTGATGTTGATTTGTCCATTTCTCCGCAAATTATACTTATGCGCAACCGTCATTGGGCGCGAGTGATGCGTTACATTATGGAAAATGTTCGCAAGGATTTTCCCGATGCTATGTTTATTGTATATGGCGGAAGAGGGCACTTTTCTCAATTTATACATGCTTCCTTGCCGTCCTTCTTTCCTAATGAAAAATTTGCCGTAGTAGGGATTGATAAAGAAGTCTCAGCTTCCGTATATGGTTTGTATGGCATGGTAGATGTTCCGGAGGCTTACCAAAAGGTGGAAATTCCCACTATTTTAGGTTGGAAAGAAAATATTCGGCGTACTATGAGTAGACAAATAGGCTTTGATTATGAACTGATTTTTCCGACTAAAAAGTAATTATGAAAGTAAAATATTTATTTTTTATCACTTTAGCTTTATTTGCCGGTTCCCATTCCTGGGGGCAGGGGGGCGTTTTGCCGGCTTCAAAGGCTGTTTTAGAAGGGGTAGGTAAACAAGTCGGAACAAATGTCATGGAGCGTGTGATAACCGCTAAAACTGTTCAGAATATACAGTTTCAAAACCAACAGCTAATCAGAGAGCTCCTTCATTTACAAGAAAATAGTGTATTGGGGCAGGTTTATCCGCAGTTGGTTCCATCGGCGGCTGCCTCTATGATTTTGCAAGAAAATGCTTTTGCTTTGCGTAATAATAAGATTCTCTTGCATTCGTTGCAATCTTTGGACAGAAAAGCTTTTTGGATTCGTCAGCATGAAAACATTGTTCACACTGCTATGGAAAAACGAATAAGCCCTTGGATTTTCGATTATATGGCAACTAAACTGGAAACGGAAAATTTAGTTTTTATCGGTGATGATCATTCCGGCAACGTGCAACAAGCCGTACGTGAGTTGATTTTAGCTATTGCTAAACATCAGCCGTATCGCCAAATTGTATTGTTCAGCGAGTTTGACATACGGCCGACTGATGCTAAAAATTCCACTTGGTACACATACTATCATTTGGACCAAGGTGAATTACCTTCGGCAAAAGAATTACAAAAACTAAATAGATATGCTTCCGAAGTAACCTTGCCGGCCCTTCAAATGGGGGCAGAAGTTTATGGACTTGAGGATTATGAAATGTTGCGCTTGGCTGAAAAAGAAGTAGGCCCGGAGGGCCCCGTATCGGATTTGGCACTTTTACAACGAAACCGCTATTGGGCGCGTGTGATGCGCCAAGTGATGGAAAAAGTGCGCAATACTCCGGCTAAGCCTTATCATTTTTATGAGCCGTTGTTTATTGTGTATGCGGGAACAGAGCATATCAGCCGTATGCGCCCAGGTTCCCTTCCCGGGTTATTTGGCGACGAAAAATCGTCGGTTGTTGCTTTAGGGATTAAAGAACTTTCTTTTCAGTTTGGTCTTTCGTATTTAATCCATAACCCTCTTCCTTCGGATATGAAACAACCGGCGGCCTTCTTTTGGAACGAACAAAACCGGCATGAAATGGCCCGTCGTATGGGGTATGATTTTGCCGTAATCATTCCCGATGGTTGGAAACAGGTGGAAGGCTTTGAATTTGACGGAATCGATTTGGTGAGTGAATTTTAATATGATAAAAAAACTGCTACTCTTTTTCTTTATTTTGAGTTTATGTAATGGAGCATTTGCCGGTGGGCCGCTTGTGAAGGGTGGCAGAAAAGTGATGCAATCCTTTACGCTGGGGAATACGCATGTGAAATTCCCGCCTGAAATCATGCGCCCGTATTATTTTAATTTGGAATCGCGATTTTTTGATGCGAAAATAAATGGGGTTCGTTATCCTAAATTGTCGGCCAGTAACGACGGGAAAATACTGTCGGCCGCTATCCAGTTTAAAGCGGATTTGGCTTTCTTTGAAGCCCATGCCCATCAAATTGTCCAAAATATTAAAAGCAACGTTTTTGTGGGCCCTGTGGATTATCAAAATTATCTTCCGCGGGATATTGACTATCTCTACATTGGCGAAATTCACAATGAAGGATTTATTCAAGACGAGATTTCACAATTTATTGCTCAATTACCCTCCATTTATCCTAATCGAACCATTTATTTGGCTACGGAGTTTATTCCCGCCAAAGAAGTTCCTTTTTCTAGGCAAACCCAATTGGCTTACTCCGACAAGGCTTTGGATTCTTGGTTCGAAGGGAATGAAGATCATGCTTCCTTCATTGTTTTTCAATCGGCTAGAAAAGGCGGACTACAAATAGTAGGGTTGGAGCCGCAGCTGGCCCTATTGGAGCAAGGGTTAGTGGATGGAACTTATATTGCGGAAGAAGATTTTGAAGATTATGCTACCTCTATGGAGGGGGTTTATTTTCGTAATAACTACTGGGCCCGTATTGTGCGTGAAATCCGCCGGAGAGATCCGGAAGCTTTAATTGTTGTGTATGGTGGGATAGACCACGTAGCTTATCATAATCCTTTTTGTATGCCTTCCTTAATCGGTGGAAAAGGGTTTGTGATGCAGGTGCTGACCCCTCGTTACTTGCCCGAAGCAAATCCTCTATTTCGCCATTTTAGAGAAAGCGATGCTATCCGCGATATGTTCCTCTCTTCCGAAGAGGCCAAACTGGTTAATTCTTGGAAAAATCCTCAATCATATAATCATCTGCTCGGCGTAGATCTGAGTATTATCGTCCACGAATAGAAATTCTATTTTTTTAAAATATTGATAGCTTTTTTGTTGAAAAATGCTTGACAAATAGCTAATTTTTATGATATAATAAAAAAATAGCAGTAATCCTACCGAATTTATTTCCCATAAACTTTTTTGCTTAAACCTACAAGGCCCTCATTGTGCCTATTTAATTTAAAAAGTTATTTTTACATCAAAAAACCCGCCGGTCTTGGCGGGTTCAAAAGATGATTTTGCTTTGCTAAATTAAACGGGAGTGGCTATTGTTGCGGTGGCCAAAATCCCGATCAACAAGGCGGTCAGCAGCACCGATATCCACGTAGCACTTCGTTTACTCTTCTTCGGAAAAATTTTTCGGGTAATGATATAAAACCCCGGAAATGCCAACAACACTACAAAAATCAAAATCGAAAAAATTCCAATCATAAAACCTCCTTTCTCTTCCATTATAGTAGTAAATTTCTTCCTGCTTTCCTACCGTAATTTTTAATTACTCCTTTTATGAAAAATACACATATCGACTATATGCGTCTATATGACGCACTTAAAAGCGAGCGCAGCTCTTGGTTGCCCGCTTGGAAGGATCTAAGCGCCTATTTGGCGCCTACGCGCGGCTTCTTTGACGGGAGTTTGCCTGATAACGGGCGCCGCGTTGACCACAAAACTTTGCTGGATTCGGATCCCTGCTTGGCCGTAGAGGTATTATGCGCGGGTATGATGTCCGGCCTCACCAGCCCCAGCCGAAGTTGGTTTGACTTGTCTCTTTCTCCCGAAGAACTAATGGATTTGCCGGGAGCAAAAGATTGGATCTTTGAAGTAAAAAAACGGTTGGAAGACGTGTTTGCTAAGAGCAATGTTTACGGGGTTTTACACGGATTTTATCAAGAAATAGCTGTTTTTGGTACGGCGGCTTTTCTTGTAGAAGATGATCCTCAAAAAGGGATTTATTGCCGTCCGTTTACCGTAGGAGAATACTCTTTGGGTACTGATTCGCAAGGACGTATTAATCACTTCGGTCGCGAGTTTTTTATGACGGCTGAACAGTTGGCGGAATCTTTCGGTAAAGAAAATTTATCCGCTGACTTAAAGCGAGAATTGGAAGAAAATAAGTCTTTTCGTTGGCATAAAGTATTCCACCTTATTTGGCCCAATCCCAAGCATTCTTCCGATTATAAAGACAATCGCCGAATGCCCTTTGAAAGTGTTTATTTTTTAGCGGACGGACATTTGTTGCGCCAAAGAGGGTATTATGAGTTCCCGGTTATTGCGGCCCGATGGGAAGTGAAAAATACGGCTGATATCTACGGGCGAGGACCGGGGTGGAAATGTTTGGGCGATGTAAAAATGCTGCAAAAAATGCAGAAAACGAAATTGGTTGCCTTGGATAAAAGCACCAACCCGCCTGTGATGGTTTCTTCCGGTGTTCAGGGGGAAGTGAATTTGCTCCCCGGAGGGATTACCCGTTACAACGGCACAACCGATGCCGCCGTAAAACCCGCGTATCAAGTGCAGGCTGACTTGGGCGCTTTGGAAAGTTCTATTCAAAATGTAAGGGCTACCATTCGCTCTCAGTTTTTTGCGGACGTATTTCTTTCTCTTTCTTCTCAAACTTATTCCAATATGACTGCTGCCGAGGTGGCAGAGCGTCACCAAGAAAAAATGTTGGTGTTGGGGCCTGTTTTGGAACGCTTAAAAAACGAGTTGTTAGATCCGCTCGTAGAGCGTGTATTTAACCTGTTGGCTCGTCGAGGGGAACTGCCTTCGCCCCCGCCCAGTATTCAAGGCCTTCCCATGAAAGTGGAATATGTATCCATGATTGCTCAGGCCCAAAAGGCCGCGGCGGTATCTTCCTTAGTTCAAGGTCTAAACTATGCCGCAACGGTAGGTGCTGCAAATCCGGAAGTCTTAAACCGTATCGATTATACCTGCGCATTAGAGGAAGGCTTGAAGGCTTTGGGTGTGGCCCCTGCACTTTTAAAAGATCCCGAAGAGAATTTACGTCCCTCTGATCCTGCCAACCTATCCTCAACGTTATAAATTATTCCTTTTCGGAAAACAAATAAAAAGCTGCGTGCGGACGCGTCCTTATAAGCGTTACGGTCCGGCGCAGAGCGGGGACTTTTTTCCGGCAAAAAGCTCTCCGTCTACACCAACACACAAGGGAAACCGCTAAAGCAGGCGTCTTAAATTATCGTGCGCTGTTTTAGCGAGGGAAAGGGGTGCCGCCGGAAGTGCTCCTTTTCCCTTAAATTTTATGAAAGAAAAACAACTTAAGAAACGTAATATTGGCGACTTGCAAACCGTACTGAAAACCGTACAAGGCCGTCGGCTTCTATGGCGGATTTTACAGGCGGCACGCATTCGTCAACATTCCTTTGTTCCGGCTGATGCAACGGCGACAGCCTTTCATTGCGGGCAACAAAGTATTGGTCTCTTCTTGTTGGAAGAAATAGAAGAGGCCTCCCCCGGTGCTTATGCGCAAATGAGGGGGGAGTATCGCTCGGAAGTGATTTCCGAACAACGTGAAATAGATCGTTTACAAGAGGATTTAACCCATGGATAAGACTACACAAACAAACGAAGATCAACAACCCGATTTAGAAGAATCTTTATCTGCCACGGCAAAACTGTTTGCCGACGGAACGGGCCGGCAGGAGCAAGAGACAGCTTTGACGGACCTTCCTCCCGGGCAGGAAACAACTCAGCAAGACCCATTATCCTACGAAGGCCTTTGTTTGCCCGATGATATTTTATTTCAAGAAGACAGTTTGGAATCTTTCAAACAGTTAGCTCGCGAAATGAAACTAACTGAAGAACAAGTGCAAAAAATACTGGATTTCGAATCCGCTTCTTTGCGGGCAGATGCTGAAAAAACGGAAAAACAAAAGCGTTCTACTGTGGAACGCTGGGCGGAAGAAACGCGTTCCCTCTACGGAGAAAAATTGGAAAGAGAACTTTCCTTTGCCTTGCGCGCAGCGGATGCTTTTGGCGGACCGGATTTAAGGACCTTGTTAGAGGATACGGGGCTTGGTAATCACCCAGTCATTATTCGTACATTAAGCGAAATCGGAAAAGCGATTAGTGAAGATTCTTTCCCCGGCGGCAAGCCGTCCGTCCCGCAGGATAAAACCTTTACAGAAGCGTTGTACGGAAAAAACTAATCAAAGGAGAAAAAAATGGCAATTATTGCTGATAAACAATATAGTCTTGTGGACTATGCAAAACAGTTTGACCCCTCCGGCCAAGAGTTGGCCATTGCGGAAGTATTAAGCCAATCAAACGACATCATTGCCGATGCGTTGGTGGCAGAAAGCTCACTCGATAGCGGGCATGAGTACGCGGTACGTACCGGCATTCCGGAAGGAACTTGGCGTCGTGCGTATCAGGGAATTGAACCTGCCAAAGCCACTACCAAGGTGGTGGTAGAAAGTTATGGCACCTTGTCCGCTTATTCGGTAGTAGATAAATTGGTTGCTGAAAAGGGCGGACATGTGGAAGCGGTACGTACGGGACAATCCCGTGCAATTATCGCCGGAATGTCCAACACCATGGCCCATAACTTGATTTACGGAAACGTCGGCAAAAATCCGGAACGTTTTACCGGTTTAGCTTCCCGCTATTGTGAACTTTCCGGAGCGGAAAGCTCTCGCAATGTTATTGACGGCGGCAGTGAAAATGAAGGACAAAACTCCTCTATTTATTTGGTTGTATGGGATACCGATAAAATCTTTACCTTTTTTCCAAAAGGCTCTAAAGCCGGTATTCAACGTGTGGATCATGGCCTTGTGAACCATGTAGACGGAGACGGAAACGAATACCCCGCCTACAAAGAATATTTTGAATGGAAATTGGGGCTTGCCGTGCAAGATTGGCGTTATGCCGGACGTATTTGCAACATTGATGTGGAAAATGTTCCGTCTGATTTAATTGACCAAATGTGCGAATTGGAAGAGCGTATTCAAAGCTTATCCATGGGAAAACCCGTTTGGTACATGAACCGCACCGTTAAAGCGGCTCTTCGCAAGTTGACGTCTAACCGTACAAACGTGCAATATACGCCGGATCAAATTACTTCTCGTCCGTTAATGACGTTTAACGAAATTCCCGTTCACGTATGTGATGCTATTTGTGATACGGAATCCTTGGTGAAATAGGAGAAATTATGTTGTTGGATCAAAATACTGTCTTGTCTGATAAACAGATTATCACCGGCTCGGCTTCTTCCGAAAATGCAATAGATTGCTGTTCTGCCGGAAATGTGGTGCCGGGAGCTCTTTTTGCCGTTTGTCGTACGGAAGAAGGCTTCAACGGGGTTACGAAAATGACCATTTCGTTACAAACTGATGATGATGCGTCTTTCGCAAATCCTGCGGAACTTATGTCTACTGTTGTTATGGCAGAGGCTTTGGCAGAAAAAGACAAAGTGCTCTTTGCTATTGCGTTACCGGTTGGGCTTAAACGTTTCTTGCGTGCTTATTATGTTCCCAGCGGTACTGCCACGGCAGGCTCCTTGTCCTGTTTTTTAACGGATAGCGTTGATATGAAGTGATAACTCATGGATAGGAAAATGAACTTTTTCTAGCCGCTACACAATGCAGAGCTGGGCAATCCAAGAGTGCTCTCTTTAGATTGCCCAGCAGGAGAGAAGAGATGTTGTCACGAATCTATTATTTATAAATCCATGGCTTTTAAAAACCTTTTTGGCTAGGGAAGATGTTGAAATGTAAATAAAAATTGAAAATAGGGGTGTTTTTGGAAGAATAAGGGGTAAATATTGGTTTTTCTGTTCGGATTAAATGAATTCATTAGTATCTTTTTCTTGATTATGCTTTTTAAAACCCCTTAATAGTTAAGTATTTGGAAAGTAAAAAGAAAGGAAGAAAGAAAAGAGCACTAAGTGCAATACAAACAAGAAAATATAATTATAAATGATTATATAAGGGGAGCTTATTATGAAAATGATTTCAAAATGTTTTTAATAAAAAATAGAAATTATAAAA
>JAZNNM010000012.1:0-108622 GCA_045580265.1 Elusimicrobiaceae bacterium
TCTCTTAAAACGGTGGAAAGTCCGTTTACACGGCCTAAATTGTTTGCAAGTCCCTCTTGGGTCAGGGCCTTAGAAGCCTGCCTTACAAGCCGCCCTTTTCCTTGCGCATAAGAAGGAGCCACGCTCCCGAAAATAAGCGTAAAACTAAGTACCAAAGAAATAATTTTTTTCATAATTTCCGTTTCCGTATACGTTAATTTATATATTTCCACCTTGTTTAATACTAACAGAAATAACAAGTAGGAACAAGGGTCAAAAGACCCAACTTTTTATAGGACCTTTTGACCCTCATTCCGACTTGAAACCTGTATTGTTTCCAACTATCATTATAACACAAATTACTTTGTATCGAAAATGAACCTCTACTTCATTATTTTTCGTTTGACCATGGACATCCAAGCCGGCAAGTGGATATAAGAGCCAAATGTATTTAAAGAGGAATACTCCTCGAGGTAAACATCATACTTGGTCCAGTTGATATCCATTTCTTGAGAAGGTTTAGGCAAAGATATCCCTAATAAATAGGACTCATTATAAAGCCGCAAATCATGCCAAAAGGAGCCTGTTAGCAATCCTTCCGCCCCACGCAAGGAAGCAATTTCGTTTAACCCCGCATAGCCTTTTAAGCTGACTAAAGAACGCCCCACGATAGTGTCGGCATAAGGAGCAAGTTCTTGGGGCATAGCTCTCAAAAGGCCCACCAGCGGTAAAATATCTAGCTCACTACCAAAAACACCGATAAAAGAAGCATCCGCCATCAATTGAGCAAATTCTTTAGCAGTCATATTAACCGCAATACCTTGAGCGGCAGAATCTTCCACTAATTGCAAAAATTTTTGTACCCCATAACGAGCCGTGTGCAAAATATTTCTGCTTTCTTGGTAAGAAATTCCTTTTTTATTTTTCAATAAATCTGCAACTTGAGGGTAAGTAGAAAAGCGAGTAATTCTCTCCAGTTCAGCAGGAACTTTATCTGCGATAGGGGAAGGAATTACTTCCATCCCTTCTGTTGTAGGAACTCTTTCTTGTTTAGGAGAAGGTTTTAAGAAAGCCGCTAAAGATTGGAAGGATTTTTTTAAAACGGACTGTGGCAATGTTTCCGTTGCTTGGGTAGACGTTTTTTCTACGGCATATACAAATCCGGTTTCACCCATCACTCTAAATTGTACCGGAGAAACAGGATATTTCGCCTGCAGACGAGCATATCGTTCGGCACGCGTGGGAGGTTTTGGTAATTGGGCCTGTTTTTTTATTTTTAATTCAAGATTTTTTAAATTTTCTGCCGTAATAGCCTGCATGGTGGGAGTATGCAGAAGTTGTATTTCAACCGTTGGGAAAAAGAGCTGCTGCATAGAAGGCAAGGGAATCTGTGCAATAGCAGCATTTCTGGCCGCTTGTTCCGCTAAGATTTTTTCGGTGGTTATTTTTAAATATTCTGCACTGGTTACTGCCTTAGCCCCACTTTTTACAAGCTGAGCTTGTGCAAAAGCCGCAACCGGCGATACAAACAAAGAAAAACAAACAAGCCAAAACATTTTTTTATTCATAAAATCTCCCTAATTTTCAGACTATATATTTTATTGTGCAAAAAACAAAAATAATGAACAAGGGCCCTAAGACCTATTTTAAGATAGGCATTAGGACCCAAAGGGAACTCTCTTTCTGGATACTATTTTTCTAATAAAAATAAATACTCAAAATGTTTTTTCCCCTCCAAGGGTTTTACCCATTCGTGGGTATAACGCATTTGAGCCATAATATTCTGTTTATAGTCGATTTCTAAGACTTTCCTTATTTTTCCATAGGAAGACAAAATATCGAGTAAATTTTGTTGAGAGGCCCTTCCACCGGAACTATAGGAAAGTAAAATATAGCGAGCCGGTGTTTGTTTAATAAGTCTGTCCAAAGTTTTTAATGCTATAAAACCTCCGTCTTTTTCTTTTTGATAGGATTCAAACGGAGAGGGGTTTTTTAAATCGCGGGAATCTACCCGACGGTTGACTTTGCCGAAAAGGGTTGGTTTATCATGTCGAATTACTGTCGTCCATAAATGATAATACGCATTATATCGTATGCGGCTGGAGGGCATTTTTTCGTTGTTAGAACCATACGGAGGATCAAAATAGGCCAAATCCCATTCTTGAGCAGGTAACAACGAAAAGATATCTCCGCGCACGACTTGATGCTGTCGGGTAATGGGAAATTTCTTCGGAATCTTCAAAAATAAATCTTTGAAAGAGCGCGCAGACCACTTAGATAAATAAGAAGCATAGTGACCTAAAGTACTGTCCACTTCATCTAAGGCTAAAATCAAACTGGTTAAAATCACGCTTTTATCTTCAAAAGAAAGTCCTAATTTTTCTATTTCATCGCGAATGGCATCTAACTTGCGGGTATTTTTTAATTGAAATGGCTTTTTAGACGTATTTTCTGTTCCTCCATAGTGCTCGGAAAACCATCCGTCATATCCCGTTAACGAATTTAAATAATCCAACATTTGCTGATAATAAGAAATGGGGTTATTTGCTTTTAGATAACAGGTGGCAAAAATTTCACTCCAGTCAGAAATGTCATTGGCCGTTACTTGGTAATTCTGTTGAGCAAAAGCTTGTGCCACGCGCGTAGTGCCGCTAAAACCATCTAATATCGTGTGCACGGAATCCAGTTCCTTGCAAACGTCCATTATATATGGCAAAAGTTTTAATTTGGAACCGGCATACTTGATGCCTTCTGTCTGAATTGAAGAGATTTTTTTTCTCATGAAATAAGGGGGTGGATTGTTTGTAAACTAGGTACAAATAAAATAAAATTATCTATAGGATATAATAACTAAAAATATTTTAAAAGACAACATACTCTTCTGTCATTGTTGGATGGAAAACTTTGATTAGAAGGTTTTTTTAATTTACTATGACTTTACTTAAAGCCCCTCGCATCAGCAAAAAGTGGATGATTTTTTCCGTTACGGCAAACGGGACCTTTATGTCCACTTTGTCGGCCGGAATTGTGAATATCGCCTTGCCTACCATGTCAGGTGAGTTTGGGGTTTCGCTGGAAAGTATACAGTTAGTCGTCAGTATGTACTTGCTGGTACTTACTTGTCTGCTACCGGTTTTCGGGAAATTAAGTGATATTTATAGCCGAAAATGGATGTATTTAAGCGGATTTGCCACTTTTGGAGTAGGCGCTCTGTTGGGAGCGTTATCCAATAGTTTAGGAATGATGCTTTTGGCCAGAGCTGTGCAAGGGATAGGCTCTTCAGCTATGATGGCTACTTCTCAGGCATTAATTGCTCAAGTATTCCATGGAACTTCCCGAGGAAAAGCTTTTGGAGCAATCGGAGCGGTGGTGGCTTGCGGTTCTTTGGCGGGGCCGGCGGTGGGGGGCGCCCTTATTCAAGCCTGGGGGTGGAAATCTATTTTTTGGCTTTCTATTCCTATTGCGATAATAGGTGTATGGAGAGGAATTTATTTGATTCCTCGTTTCAAACACCCCAAGTGCCCTCCCATGGATTATTTCGGCGCCGGATGCTACACCTTAACGAGTTTCCTCTTTTTATATGCGCTGAATACTGCTGCCGAAAAAGGGTGGACAGCTCCTGTCATTTTAGGTTCTTTTGTTTTTTCTTTAATCTTTTTCCTGCTGTTTATTCGAAGAGAACAAACTGTCAAAAATCCCTTTATGGGTCTTTCGATTTTTAAAATTCCAGCCATTTCACTGGGATGTTTGATTGCGGTGTTAGGCTTTACTTCTGTGTTTACCAACTCTGTTCTTCTTCCTTTTTACCTGACAGACATTATGGAAATGGACCCAATAAAAATAGGAATGCTTATTCTACCATTTCCCATTACACTTGCTATTTCTTCGGCTATTTCCGGAGCTCTTTGCGCCAAGTGGTCTTCTCGTCTGATTGTTACGGCCGGCTTTTTACTTTTATTGGTTTCTTACTTGATGTTTGCTTGTATAGGGACACACCCCAGCATTTCTTATATTGTGCTTGCTCAGTTGGTTATGGGAGCCGGAAGCGGTACATTTCAAGTACCTAACAACAATACAGTTATTAGTGCTGCTCCAAAAGGAAAATTAGGAGTAGTGGCCAGCGTAAATGCTTTGTCTCGTAACGTAGGAATGATTTTGGGGATTGCTCTTTCCGTTGCTGTTTTTACAGCTGTACAAAATTTTGAATTAGCACAGGAAAGTTCTGCACAAGCGGCTTTTATTAACGGTTATCGGTGGGCAATGTTATTAGGGGCATTTAGTGCAGTAATGGGGGGAGCTTTGGCAGGTTTTAAAAAATGATTTTTCTGCCTTCACTCCCCCTATAAATTATTTCTGATTAGAAAGTGCAGATCTAATGGCAGATTTTGTTTTTCGTATTTCTAATTCAGTTTTCTTTGCATTGTCGTAAGGGGTGGAAGTCATATAATGCTCAATAACGGTAAGATTTCCATCCTTATATTTACTGATAAAGGGGTAGGTTCCTTTTTCTAGCCATTCATTTGAGTATTCGACATACAAAGGATACATCTTGCATTCATCAATCAGCTCATCTTCTACTTCATCAGCGTAATAGCACGGCACCGAAGTATTCATATTCGCCTGTATTTCATTAGCTTTTTCATAGAATTGTTCGTCTTCTATTTGTTCTTTGGTATATAAGTAAAGATAAATAGATGTTTTTGTGCATAATTTTTCGCTTAGAGAACCATATCCGGTCATATGTCCATTCCCCACAAAAACTACGATAATATCGTAAAAGTCTTCTATGGAAGTAATATGTCTGGCCCATTGATCATTACGTCTTTCCGCACCCCAATCAGAGCGAGAGAGGAAATCATGAGCAATTAAACCTAAATTAATGTAATCGTCCGGTTGAACATCTTCTCCGTACTGAATTGCAAAATCCATTAATTCTTCTATCGTAAAGTGAACACCCGTATTACCCATTTTAATATCCAAGCCACCCTCTTCAGAGAAGAAGAGGAGTGTATCATCAAGGGCCAAAATATCAATCGATAAATCAGATGCTAGTTTATGAAAATCTATTTGAGCTTCCGGCACAATATGGTTATCAAGGGAGTCGCCGGGGAATAAAATGTAAGAAGCTTCCGTATTGGCAAGATTGGTAGATTCATTTGCCAAGAGAATCTTTTCTTGAGGGTAGATTTCACGCAAATATCGCAAAATATTTCCTACCTCGGTATTAATGGCACGAGTGCCATGATTACTGGATTCTGCAATAAAAATATATTTGGTATTTTTCTTCTTTAGATTGGCAAATTCTTTTTTATAATCCAAATTCCCTTTTTTAACAAAAAAAGTAGAGTAAAGCTCCGACATATCTCTCCTCCGTTCATAGTCGGCATCTACTTGTTTAACCAAAGAGAATCCTTCTGCTTCAATCAAAAAGTCCTGAAACGAAATAATACGCTCAACAGCAAACTCGGAAGGCAACCTACTTACGATGGCTTGCTGTCTTTCAGAATAACTCTCCACCCCCTTTTGCTGAGCAAAAGAAAGGGTAGAGAGAGTAAACAAACAAAGAAGTAATAGTATTTTTTTCATGTTGGTGTTTTTTCTCCAGAAACTCTTAGTACGGAGTTACATTTATCGTCCAGAAATCGCCCCAGAAGTAAGGACCACTATAAGGACTGCGGATATGGAATTTATAATTCTGGCGAGTTCCATCTTTCAATACAATATCCCAAGAGGAAGTAATAGTAAAGTCAGAGTAGTCTTTAATATATTTATCGGGATCTTCTCTTCTGGAAATTTCATTAAGATTTTCAAAAGATTTAATGGCAATCAACGGGACTTTTCTATCAATGTTCAAAAGCTGATGTCTGAATCCTTCCTCATATTTTTCTTTTACATTCACAAAGGATACTAACTGATCAGACAATTTTTTCAGGTGAGCACGATAGGTTTCATGAGAACCTTTTACATGTTTTTCGGTAAACGGTACTTTTTCGATGGTATCATGTCTGGTTACTTCATCTCTTTTTTCGGTTCTAATATTAATTCTGTAATAGTGGGCTTCTCCTTTCATCACTACTTGCACATAGTAACAAGTCCAATCTACCAAATAGTAATAATCATCGTTGTGAACGGAAATATCTTCGCCACGGCGCCCTTCTTCAATAATACCTAATACATGAACTTCATCCATGGGCAGGTTTTCTTTATCTAAAGTAAGTATAAGTCTGCCTATATGTTCATTTGCAACACCGACAATGTCATATTTAAGGGCATCTTCCGGAATAGGATTAAAAGCCCGATAAATTTTTCTTTCAATTTTATCTTCCCATTCCGAATTGCCCTTAGACAACTCTTGTCCCATAACAAGAGAAGGAAATAGTATTAAAACAGCTCCCAACACCCATAAAAATATTTTTTTCATAATTCTCTCCTATTTAAAACTGCTGTTGATAACTTTATTGTAATTTTTACAAAAGAAAAGAAAAAGGGTCTTAAGGCCTAATAACATGGTTTTTTGGACCTATATTTTTTCTGGGTCTTATGATTTTTATGATAAAAAGCCTCACTCTTTCGGAGTGAGGCTCGGTTGATATCAAAATCTAAAAACTTAGAAGTTTTCGGGGTGAATCATAAAGTAGGCTTGCGGGTGAGCGCAGACGGGGCATACTTCAGGAGCTTTTTCGCCCACATGTACGTGACCGCAGTTGGCACATTCCCACACGACTACACCGGCTTTGGCAAAAACTTCTTTGGCTTCCACATTGTGTAAAAGTTTGCGATAGCGTTCTTCGTGCATTTTTTCAATTTTGGCTACGGCACCAAACAAGTAAGCCAGTTTATCAAAGCCTTCTTCTTTGGCTTCTTTTTCAAATTGGGCATACATATCGGTCCATTCGTAGTTTTCGCCTTGGGCAGCATCTAACAAGTTGGTGGCCGTATCGGCAATTTGCCCGTCATGCAACGCCTTGAACCACAATTTGGCGTGTTCTTTTTCGTTGTTAGCGGTTTCTTCAAAAATTTTGGCAATTTGCACATACCCTTCTTTTTTAGCTTTGGAAGCATAATAGGTGTATTTATTGCGGGCTTGAGATTCGCCGGCAAAAGCGGCCATCAGGTTTTTTTCGGTTTTAGATCCTTTCAATTCCATTTTTAGTCTCCTTTACAAAACAACTATTATTATAACAATTATGATGCCTTTTTTTGACATCGATTACAAATTCCTCTAAACTGTACATTTACTTGTTTCACTTCGCCCCATTCACAAACAGGGGAAACATCATTTTTTTCTTCGGAAAAGATATCATACACTTCTCCGCATTGCGTACATACAAAATGGGCATGGGGGCGCAAATCCCCGTCAAAACGTTCTTTGGAGGGAGTGCCGACTCGTATTAGAAGCTCCATGGCTTCTAAAGAAGAAAGCGTACGATATACCGTATCCAACGAAATATGCGGCATTTTTTTACGCACCATCTCGCAAACTTTTTCGGCACAGGGATGCTCTTTTGAAGAGGCTACCGTACGAAAAATTTCTCGACGTTGCTCCGTGACGCGCAGCCCTTTTTGGTGGCAAACGTTTTCAAAGGCTTCTAAACGCTTTTCTACTTCAGTCTCATTTAATGTAGGTTGTGTATTCATAAACACCTATTAATAATTATTCCTAATAAAGTATAGCATATTTTTTTAGAATTGCAACTGTTTTTTTAAATTTATAACCAATTTAAATTTGCTATTCTAATATATATGGATACATCTACCCACACAAAAAATACGGTTTTTCATACTGCCATTATCGGCGCCGGCGCCGCAGGGCTTTTTTGTGCCGGAAGTTTTAACTGTTCTAAAATAGTACTGGAAGCTAATTCTAAACCTGCATTAAAGGTGGGCGTATCCGGTGGGGGAAAGTGCAATTTTTCAAATCGAATCATTTCCGCTTCCGACTATCTAAGCCAAAACAAACATTTTTGTAAAAATGCCTTGGCCGCCTTTAAACCGCAAGATTTTATTCATTTATTAGATGAGGCTCATATTCCATGGGAAGAACGCCAAAACGGTCAACTTTTTTCATTCAATGCGCAAGAAATTGTCCGCTTTTTGGTAAAACGCGCCCAAGAAGCCAACTCTAAAATCCTTTATAACACGCGCGTATTGGATATTCGGCAGGAAAGAAACCTTTTTATTTTAGATACATCTGTGGGCCCTATTCAGGCACATCATGTCGTGTTGGCTACGGGGGGGCTTTCTTTTCCCTCCTTGGGAGCCAACGGCTTTGGAATTAAAATGGCTCATAAATTTGGGTGGGACGTGATAGAACCGCGTCCGGCTTTGTGCGGACTTACCTTTCCCAAAGAATATAAAGAAAGACTATCGTGCTTGGCAGGCAATAGTTTAACGGCAGATATATCATGTGATAAAAAATCATTCTCCGGACAGCTTCTTTTTACCCATGATGGAATTAGCGGACCGGCAGTATTACAGACCTCTCTGTTTTGGGAGCCAAACAAGCCGATAACAATTAATTTTTTACCTAAAATAAATGTAATGGAATTTTTATTTTCTTGTAAAAATTCAAATGAAACCATTTCCGGCGCACTGGCCAAAGCGGGGTTAGCTAAAAAAATAGCTAAAGCACTTTTGGCAGACACGGATAGAGATTTAGCTAACGCGACCAAAGCGCAGCTGATGCAAGTAGCGCAATTAATGAATCATTTCTCCATTATCCCTGTCGGAACTTCCGGTTACACCAAAGCCGAAGTGACCGCCGGGGGAATTAGCACCCGCAATTTCATTCCATCCACCTTAGAGGCTCGCTCTCACTCCGGATTTTATGCTGTCGGAGAAGTGTTGGACGTGACGGGCCGTCTGGGAGGATTTAATTTGCACTGGGCATGGAGTAGCGGTTTTTCCGCCGCAAAAGCCTTGGAAAAAATGTTTTAAATTTCGCGCACGCATGCGCGCCCGTTTTGCTATAATATGAGTACACTCACATAAAAGGGGTAACACATGGAAATTCGCGAAAAACAGAATTTAATTCAGTTGTTAATGGGAAGTTTCCGTCTGATAAACCGTTCTATCGGTGTTGTTTTAGTTTATTTTTTCTTACTTGTTTTAGTAACGTTTGCTCTTAAACTTTTTCTTCCAAGACCGATTGGCTCTTTACTCCATTCTTTATTTTTAGTTTATTTTGGGGTTGTATTATGGAGGATTTTAGCCGCAAAAGCCGAAAATAACGGAGAATCTATTTCCAATTCCCTTTCTGCCTCTTTATTACCTTCCGTATATATGATTGTTTTCGGGTTACTCATTGGTATTGTGATGACTGTTTTCTTTGCTATCGTTGCCTTTATGCACCTACCTCTTAAAATTCTCATTATAATAGCGTGGGTTGTCGGCATCATCGTTATGACGTGCCTCGCCTTTGCTCCGATTACCATTGCCATCAGAAACCAAGGCCCCATCGAAGCTGCCTTGTATAGTTGGAACTTGGCTTCTAAAAATTTCATCAAAATACTTCTCTCGTTAATTGTAACAGTGGTTTTCCCTATTCTTGTTTTTGCCGCAATCGGTTACGGCCTCTATATCGGAATTCCGCTCTTTTTTGCAGACAGTTTCAATTTGGCCAATCTTTCTATGCCTTGGTACTTTGTGTTGGCCGGATTAGTAATTTTAGGAGTATTTCTTTGGCTTTCCATGCAAGCTTTCATTCTACTTTTATTTTTAAATCTGGATTATGGAGACAATCGTTTGTCCCATACTCCGGAAGTGGTAAAAGAAGCGCAAGCCAGTCGGAACTCTTTTGCCCCTGCCCCAAAATCCAAAACGGAACAAGCCGACGTTATTACGGCAGAAGACATACAAAATGTTACCATCACTCAAGCTTCCATTAAAACCGAAGAAGAGCATCACAACCATTTGAGTGAACATTTGGACCAAGTTTATCAGCCCAAGCCGGAAGATTTTGCACAATACTCAGCGGAAGAAGATCGTATGCCCACCATTTTGTTTGACGACGATATGGCTCGCCAAATAGAAGAAAATCGCAAAATGATGGAACAACAAGCCCAACCTAAAAAACAAGAAGATAGCGGGGATAATACTTTTTCCATTAAAATGTCCAAATGATGCTACAAACACCTCTTGTTTCGCTTGCATTATCGCTAAACCCGTTACCTATAATAACGGGCGAGAAAAAATTTGTCTGTCATAAAACGGGAGAATCCGCTACGGCGGGTCTCCCGTTTTTGTTGTTTGAAAGAGAAAAAATGAAAAGGAGAAAAAAATCGTATGTCAACCTTATTGACCACGCTTAACCTATTCGGTGGCATGGCCATCTTTCTGTTCGGCATGAAAATCATGAGCGACGGATTGCAGAAAGTATCCGGTGATAAAATGCGCCAACTCTTGGGCATTGCCACCGCAAACCGCTTTGCGGCTACCTTTTCGGGTGCGCTTGTAACAGGTATTATTCAAGCCTCCGGCGCCACCACGGTAATGGTAGTAGGTTTTACCAGTGCAGGGTTATTAACCCTTTATCAAGCCCTCGGGGTTATCTTCGGGGCCAACATCGGCACCACGCTTACAGCGTGGATTGTCAGTTTCTTCGGGTTCAAAGTGCAAATTTCCCTGTTTGCCTTGCCCGTAATTGCAGTGGGCTTTTTCGCTCAGTTTATCCCGAAAGCCGTTACTATTCGCCGCATTGGCGAAACCATGGTAGGGTTTGGGCTTTTATTCTTGGGCTTGGATATTATGAAGACTACTATCCCTCCGGATTTTGCCCAAAACCCCACCGTTGTGGCCTGGATTAGCAAATTTCATCCCAGTAACATTTGGAACTTGTTTATCCTTATTTTCACGGGTTCCTTTTTAACCATTATGCTCCAATCTTCCAGCGCCGTTATGGCCATGACGCTTACCTGTGCGGCAGCCGGAATCATTGATTTTCCGACCTCCTGTGCCTTAGTATTGGGGGAAAATATCGGTACCACTATTACCGCCAATTTGGCCGCGCTCGGCGCTGGCAAAAACGCTCGACGTGCGGCTTTGGGGCACTTCCTCTTTAACTTCTTGGGGGTAGTGTGGGTTTGCTGTGTATTTAACCACTTTGTAGAGTTTATAGATTGGATGATACCGGAAAGTCCGTACAGCAAAGATCCGAAAGTGCTCACATCCACCTTGCCGTACCACATTTCGGCCTTCCACACGGCATTTAACATCATCAACACGATGATTATGTTACCGCTACTCAAACAACTGGCCCACCTTACATACGTAATCATTCCTAAATCTAAACGGGAAGATAAAAAAGAACACGAACTGGTGTACTTATCCACTCGTTTTACTCA
The DNA here is from genome assembly GCA_045580265.1 of Elusimicrobiaceae bacterium. Taxonomy (GTDB): domain Bacteria; phylum Elusimicrobiota; class Elusimicrobia; order Elusimicrobiales; family Elusimicrobiaceae; genus Avelusimicrobium. The sequence goes on from JAZNNM010000012.1 coordinate 11,322, forward strand.
AACGCCGGAGCTGGCGCTTATTGCTGTACGTAAAGAAGTGGAACGCATGATGAGTTTTGTCAGCAAAATGACCGACAAACTTATCCATGCCGTAAAAGTAGACGACGAAAAAATGTTTACGCGCCTGATTGAAGACGTAAAAGAAGCAGAACGCACCACCGACGTCTTGGAACATAAAATCAACCTCTACTTAACCACCTTAACCCACGGTAACCTCTCCCGCCATGCGGTCGCGCAAGCATTCTCGCTTTTTGATGTGCTTAACAGCATTGAACGCATGGGAGACTGTGGCGAAAAAATTGCCCGCATTTTGGAAAAATTCCACACCAAGCAACCCTTCTCCGCCTCTGATGTGGACGACTTGGAATCCATCGCCAAATTGACAAAAGTAATTACCAAACGTACTCGCCGCGTGCTTATTGACTTCCAACAAACTACCAAACAAGGTCAACCCCGTGCGGAACAAACCTTCCGTGATGCTTTAGCCGACGAAGAACAATTAAATGCCATGCGCAAGCAATTGTTAAAAGCTCGCCGCGAACGCATCTTAACAGGTAAGGAAGAGGCTACGCCGGATTCTATTACCGCCTATGCCGATATTTTGAATAATTTCGAAAGAATCGGCGACTACGCCATGCGCGTAAACGAAACCATTTTGGGCATGCGTGCGGACGATTTAACCGCACAAGAAACACCCAACAATGCGGATAAACCGCAAGAGGTTTTATAAAATGAAATTCTCCCCCGCGATACTGCTACAAGATATGGCATCTTTTTTCCCGATGCTTTGGGCCGTATTGCGGGGGAAATACAAAATGCCTTGGGGTACTTTTTGCTGGGGCCTTTTGTGTTTGGCTTACGTAATCAGCCCCATTGATTTCTTACCCGAATTTTTGCCGATTTTAGGCATCACGGACGACGGGGCCTTTGTATTATTGATATTAACACTTTTACATAAAGATTTGGAAAATTTCCGCCAAGCTAAAAAAGAACAAGAGAATATTATCGAAGCGGAAGTAATTTCTGATAAGAAAAACTAATCCTTTTGCGCACTAGACGGTTCCCGTGCGTAATTTTTATACTTAACATATGAAAAAACTATTCAAAATACTACTTAAAGTTGCGTTGGTGCTTGCAGTATTGGGTGTGGCGGGGTTAATTACCCTTCGGCTGATGTTCCCGCCGGAAAAAGTAAAAACGCTCGCTTTAGATTATGCAAAAAATACTTTGCATCGGGAAATGTCTTTCGATAAACTTTCCTTTAACCTGATTGGGGTAACGTTGGATAATTTTGCCCTTTCCGAAAGTGCGACCTTTAAAGAGGGTACTTTTGTAAAAGCCGACAAACTGATAGTAAAAGTGGCCCTTCTTCCGTTACTTAAAAAACGGGTAGAAATTTCCACCATTGAAATTGACGGTTTAGATGTAAATATCGTAAAACAAAAAGACGGGGCATTTAATTTCGACTCGCTCCTTTCTTCTTCTACCGCGCCCGCCGAAGAAACGACCGAAAATACCGCCCCTGCCGAAAAAAACACAGAATCTCAAAATTCTTCCTCTTTAGTATTACTGGCAGAAAACATTTCTATAAAAGATTGTAATTTCTATTACAATGACTTACAAACCGGTACCAAAACCGACGTAGAAGACTTAAACATTGAAATTTTACATTTCGATTTAGCCTCGCCTTTCAATACGGTTATTTCCTTTACAACCGCTTTTGATCAGGAAGGTGGAATCTCCATATCTGTTCCCGTTACGCTGGACTTTACGGCCTCTTTAGCCAATTTGGATATGTCCAAAGCGTACGTAAAAGTAAATAAAATTTCAGCGGATTACAAAACCGTCCAGTTTTTATTGAAAGGGGACGTGACCAATTTTAAAACGCCTCAAGCTAATCTGACGGGCAGTTTAAGCGGAATCAACAATGCTGTCCTCTCCGAATTGGTACCGGACCTTCCAAACTTTACCCTTCCCGTTATTAATTTAACCTTAAAAGCCGGTGCGGATTTGGCTACTTCTTCCGCAGAGATCAGCCAAGCCTCTCTTTCCGTGCAAGATAGTGGGTTAAAGGTATCCGGAAAACTAAACTGGGGAGGGGAATCCCCAACTTATAACTTATCCGCTAACTTAAAAACGAACCTCTCCCAAATTGTACAAATGACCGACACTATCGGCGATTTCAAACCCGCCGGTCAAATTGCGGGTTCTTTTAAAGCCACGGAAAAAAAGCAGAACAAAGACATCAGCGGAACCGTAACGTTGAAAGATGTAAGTGTTTTTTATGCACCTTTTACGGCGAATTCCTTAAACGGAACTATTAAAATTACCTCGCTTGATGATATTTCGTGCGACAGTTTCACCGGTCTGCTAAACGGCGAAAAATTTACGTCCTCTTTCTCTTATAAAAATGTAAAAGAGGTCATGAATTTAGTGCTTAATTTGGACTTAGCCGGCTTGAAAATGGACGCTTTTCCTTCTCAAGATTCTGCCCAAGAAGAAACAGACTCTACTGAAGGGAAAGGACAAGAAACAACCGCCCATTCCAAACCGGAACAAAACACGGAAACCTTTATGAACGTAAAAGCCAACATTAAAGTAGGTTCCGTACAAGTTCCTTATTTCCGCACTGACGGGTTTTCCATTCAGGCAGATCTTTCTCAAATAAGCTCATCTATGACCAAAACAAACGGAAACGTTTCTTTTATGTTGCAACCGGGGGCTATTACCAATTTGGATTCTTTCGTGAAAGAAAACAAAATTGTAAAAATCTTGCTTTTACCTATCACCCTTGTTCGTAAAGTGGCCGGCATGTTAAACATCGAACTTTTCCCTGCCGAAAACGAAAACAAAAAAGGAGAGATCACCTTTACCAGCGGAGAAGGGGCTTATAGCTTTACAAATGGACTTATGACGCTAGACAAAACCTCTTTTATCTCCAAAGTAACCAACTTAAACGGCTCCGGCAATATCAACTTTGCCAACCAAGCTTTGGATATGAAAGTATCCGCTACGGTGCTTACCAGCCAAACGCCTATTGTTATTAAAATTGGTGGTACGATGGATAATCCTACCGGTAAATTGGATGTGGTCAACACTGTTACTTCTTTGGTGGGGGGAATTTTAAACTATAAAACACCTGGGAAAGTACTCACCGGCACTGCCGAAACGGCAACTTCCGTCACTAAGGGAGTGGCCACCACGGCTACCGATACCGTAAAAAGCACAGTCGATGCAGCAAAAGATACTTTAAAATCTATCGGAGGATTATTCAAGAAAAAATCCGATACGCAAACAGAAAACAAGTAAACTTACTTTTACAAAGCCCCGATAACAACTCGGGGCTTTGTATTTTAACTTCTTTAAAAGCCCCCATATCCAACTAAATTTACTATAATAAGTACATGGGACAAATTCTCCTTATTCTTACTAATTTGGTGTTCCCGCTAGCAGCTTTAGGAGTGGTTCTGAGTTTTTTACTATCTCCTCGGCGTGATTTGCTGAAACATCTGATGCAAGAATTACGCGAACGTTTTGGATTGGAACCGGAAGGCTCCGTTATCCAAGACGCCATTTGGCTCCACTGTGCCAGCGTAGGGGAAGTAATGTCGATGAAAGAAGTCATTTCCCGTTTAAAAGATTTTTACGGAAAAGAAATTCTTGTTACCACGTCCACTCAAGCCGGCAAAGAAACGGCTCTAAAAAATCCTCAAATTAAGCAAGCTCTTTTAGCCCCGCTCGATTTTTATCCTTCTTGTAAACGTTTTATTCATATTGCTAAGCCGTACCGTTTGTTCGTAGTAGAACGTGAAATTTGGCCCAATATGCTTTATGCCGCCGCGAAAGCCAACGTTCCGACGTCTTTGGTTAATGGGCGTATTTCCGCCAAATCCGCCACCGCTTACAAACTCATTAAACCCCTTTTCTCCCTCACTTTAGGTTCTCTTCATTTTGCTGCCTTGCAAGATACCGACGCAGCTGCGAGATATAGTCAGCTCGGTATTAGTAAAGAGGATATTGTTGTTTGCGGCAACGTGAAATACGATACTTTAAACGATAAACCTGCAAAGATTAAAGAAGTGGAAGAACTCTTTACCGCCTTGGGTTGGAATAAAAATAAAATTTTGGTACTGGGCAGCACTCACCCACAAGAAGAAACTATGATGTTTCGCGCTGCACCGGAATTAATTAAAAAAGGGGTTAAAATTGTTTTTGCACCTCGGCACCTAGAACGCATGCCCGAAATTACCGATACACTTCGTCAAAGCGGATTAAAATATGCGCTTGTCAGTGAAAATAAATTTAATAAAAATACCGACGTATTATGCATAGACGTAATGGGCTTATTATCCTCTGTTTACGCTAAAGCAACTCTTACTTTTGTGGGCGGTTCTGTGGTGCCTCGCGGGGCACATAATTTATTGGAACCGGCTATTTTATCTAAAACCGTTTTGTTTGGAAGGTATTTTTATAACGCTCCCTTAACCGCTAAAGCTTTGCTAGAATGTGGAGGGGGAGTACTTGTAAACGAAAACAATTTTAAAGAGACTGTTCTGCGTTTGCTGGCGGATCCCGCACATTTGGAAAATATGTCCGGCAAAGCCCGTACCGCGGCACTCAGTTTTAAAGGAGCAACCAATAAAATCATGGAAGTGGTAAAAGCTTATGAACAAAAATAAACCCAATATTTTAGTAATCCGTTTATCCTCTTTGGGCGATATTGTGCTGTCTTCGCCCGTCTACAAGAACATCAAAGCCGCTTGGCCCGATGCTCGCATTACCCTACTTGTAAAACCCCAATTTGCCCAAGCCTTGGCCGGTCACCCCGATATTGATGAAATTATGGTGGCTAAAAAGGGATTAATTGCCAACATTCGCCAAATCCGTGCCGGACATTTTACCCATTTATTGGATTTGCACGTAACGCTGAAAACCATGCTGATGAGTTTCTTTAGCAAAATTTCCAACCGCATTCGTTACGATAAGAACTCTATTGCCCGTCGTATGTTTGTGCGTTTTCACAAAACTTCTCCGGTATTGGAAAGACACACGTTGGATAAATACCTGGAAGCCTTACAACTTTGGAACATTGATATTAAATACAGAGAACCTAAACTCGGCGATTGGGCTTACAAACATGCTGAAGTAAACGGAAAAAAAGTGCGCAAAATTGCTATTTTCCAAACCTCTTTCATCGGGGACAGTGTTCTTACTACCCCTTTAGTGAAGAAAACGGCAAAACTCTTCCCTGATTCAAAAATTGTAGTTATTACCCGCCCGCAAACAGATGATATTTTCCGTCCGATGAAAGAAGTGGACGAAATCATCCTTAATGATAAAAAAGGTTGGAACAAAATTGCCGGTATTTGGAAAACCGCCAATGCCATTAAAAAAGCCGGAGTGGACATTATTTTAGTTCCTCACCGCAGCTTTAGAAGTGCTTTAATCGCTTGGCTTTCCGGCGTGCCGGTGCGCATCGGTTTTACCTCCAGCGAAGGATGGTTCCTCTACACGAAAACTGTTCCTTTCTCTTGGATGATTCACGATGCGGAACGTAATTTATCTCTTTTGCAAGGGATTGTAAAAGAAAAATTTACTGCTGAAAAATTAAATATGCGCTATGCTCCTTCTGCCGAAGAAAATGTGGCGCGCTTGATGAAAGACTTCAATTTGGAAGGAAAGACTTTAGTGGGTATCCATGCCGGAAGTGCTTGGCCGACAAAATGCTGGCCGATGGATTATTTCGTAAAACTCATCAGCCGCTTACAAACCGAAATGGGTGTACAAGTGGTGTTAGTTGGCGGAGGCAAAAAAGATGCCGACTTGGGTGAAAAGATTTGTCAGCTTTCTCAAGGGCATGCCGCCAATTTGTGCGGGAAAACCAGTTTGGCCGATTTAATGGCTTTGATGGAGCACTTTAAACTCTTTATTACCAATGATTCCGGCCCGATGCACATTGCCACGGCATTTGACGTACCTACCTTGGCTATTTTTGGGCCCACCACACGTGAATTAGGTTTCTTCCCTTACGGAGAAGGGCACCGTGTGCTGGAAGTGGAAAACTTGCCTTGCCGCCCTTGCGCACTCCATGGCGGGAAGAAATGTCCGCTTGGGCACTTCAAATGTATGCGTGATATCTTACCAGAACGTGCCTTTGAAAACGCCAAAGAAATGTTGGAGAAACAAGGCATTGCCGCTAAGTAATCATTTAGTTTTTGTTTAAAAAGGACCTATGTTTTATCTAGGTCCTTTTTTTATTTTCTGTTGGGCCCTATTGCCCTAGACAAAAAAACTTTTTAAAACTAAAATGAATATGTGATATTCCTACATAGGAGAATTCTTATGATTCCTAAAATGTTTAATCTTACACTAGCATTCGTTTTTTTACTTAATACATTCGCTCCGACGTTTGTACAGGCTGCTCCCTCTTCGGAAGAACTACAAGCCAACATTGAAGAAAAACTGGAAAGTTTCTATTCCGACGATCCGGATTTTTATAAATTTCCGAGTCTTAAGTTGGTATTGGAAGCCGAAAAAGACCCGGCTTTAAAGGCACATATTGAAAAGATTTATCCTGAAGCATTCAGTTTTAAGAAGAAAAATTCTTTTACGGAAGAAGATGTAATCAGCAACTTATATGCCAAAGACAAGTTATCCTTCGCTTGGATTCGCTATTTTTTGGGTGGGATGGATGCTTATCACGCACTAAAAGAAGATCCATCTGTTTTACCTTATTTATTTAAGAATTTACATTCTTCTTATTTACAGTACTATGTAAATATTCTTGCGGAAGATAACCCTAATAAACCTGAAAAGTTAAAGGAAATGCAAGGCCGAGAGTTAAGCAATTATAATGCAATGATCCATTTGCTTAAAAAAAGTGAACTTAAAACTAAGCCCGGTTTAAAAGAAGCCGCGCTTGTGGCCGCCTATATTCCTTCTATGTTCCCAACGGATTTATTATCGGGAGACTGGGGGGAAGCCCAAGAGGTTTATAATAAAGTAAAACAAGATTTAGACCTAATCGGAACCAGACTAAAAAATATATATGACGAAACAGAAGGAAACACCTCTCAGAACGGCTTGGAAGCACGTGGATGCACTCGTTTGGCCCTTTTACATATGAAGAATATGGAAGGATTGAATATTAATGTTGATACGACCGCATTAAAAAATGAGGCTGTCAGAGATGTTCAATCCATGCTCGAGAGAAAAGATAACAAAATTGAAACTGCAATCCAATATGCCGTAGCTTATATGATGCAATACGATGGAAATATTAGCTCTCTTGTCAGATTGTTAGACAATAGAAACCGTTACTTTGATTACACCTCCCCACAGTGGGGTCAAGGGAAAGCCCACGGTATTTACCAAGGGAGTCTACTTAGCCAAGAATCAGCGTGGATTGGACTTGCCTTGCAAACAGCTGCTATGTATGCCCCTTATGTAGGATATGATAATTTTGAAAAATTCTTTAATATCGGATTAAATAACTTTTTAAAAGATTTCGGATATACGCAAAACCCTATTTATACAGGTCGAGTACGTTTCCATACTTTGGATATGTTCAAGACCTTATACGAACTTACCGGGAATGACCGCAACTCTCGAGCAGAATTTAGAAGATTGGGTTGGGAAAATGATGATAAATTTTCGGCCCAATTCCCTAGAATGGAAGTTGCTTTGGGCAATGTACCCATGCATGACTTAAATATTTTCAGATATGGAGAAACTTCCATTCAAAATGCAGCAGCCACCTTATATTGTGATATGGAAGTTGCCCGTATGCATGTAAGAGATGCAGGGGGATTTAGTTTAATTTCTCACAAACAAGCCCATGTCATTATGAACGGGATTTTGGACGTGTACGATACCGTTGCCACTGAGTATAAAAAAGGAAACTTTGTAGCCGATTATTATAGAGGTTACGATTTTGATCCCAAAGGCCGCCCGAATTGTACCCCCCAAAGAGTATCTTTTTTGGAAGGGGAATTAAAAGGAAATGCCATTACGGGAGAAATCGTATCCTTCCTCGCGTTCGATATTATTTTCATGGGGGTTGGAAGAGCACTTAAGTGGGTCGCTAATTGGGGATCCAGATCGTTGAAAGCCTCTTATACGGCTATCAAAACCGTTTCTCAAGCAGGCAAACCGTCTTTTACCACCCTTAAACGTGCTTTTAAAGTGCAGTATGAAAGCTCCAAAAGATGGAGTAAATTGTTTACTGACATGCAAAAATCCGGTTACCAAATTACGAAAACAACCGCTAAAACCACTGCACAAACAGCAGGCAGAAACACTGCCGTAACCACTGCGGGAAGCGTTGGAAATACAGCCTTACAAGGTGCACGCACTACTAGTGTTACCACAGCTTCCGGTCTTAAAAATACCGGTCTTAAGAATGTATTTCATCCCAATCGTACCACTACGGAATTGGCTATCGAAATGAGAGCCCCTTTTGGTAAGGCCCAACGCATGACCTTAAGTCCGGAATCATTACAAGCCTTCAACCAGAAAGGTTGGAAGCTGACGTATAGAGACTGGGTAAATGCCAATTGGGTAACGGCAGAAGGCATTACGGTTAGAAATGCGGCAAAACCCCTCACCGCGGTGGAACAACGCTTATTAGGCTTGGAAGCCGAAGTATTAGAGGAGTTTACTGAAAAAGGTTTGGATTTTGAAATCTCTCTGTGGGGAAAAACAAATACGGGAACTATTTTATCCCAAGAAGAAATCTTGGCTCGTTCCGCTGCCGGACAAACGGATGACATTATCAGCATTGTGGCGGCTGATACTAAAGTTTCCAGAGATGTAGTGCAAAGAGTTTTTGGCTCGCCTGCCAAGCCGCATGCCTCTTATAGTCGGCCGATTACGTTAGCCGATCAAACGCCGAGCAAGCAGCTCTACTTGGACCCGATGTTTGCTTACGAAACGCCGTTGTTCCAAGTGGCGGGGGCACCCGGTCGACTTTTTACATCTCCCGTAGGGGAAAGCCATCTTATGTCTCTTATTAATCAAGGCAAATTCCGCCCGCAAGCCTTAAATTGGCTGCCTTGGTATCAAAACCCCTTGATTACAAAAGGACGAGCATTAGCCGGTTATTTCGCATTAAATACCACTTCTTATGCTGTGGCTGGGGAATGGCACGCAAACCAACAAAAAGAGGATTTAGAACAAATTGCTCAGGAGGCAGAAAGTGAATACAAAGACGAGATTGACCGTGCAGAAGAATATGCCTCTCGTTCCGCAGTTACCTCCACGCCTATCATGGATAAGTTGCTTGCGGTGGATCCCAACGGTTTAAGTAATTTTGTTTGGTTCTATCCCACACTCGTATGGGAAGCCGGCCAAACGGGACTTGCCTACACCTTGGATGGTATCGGTTCTTTAACCGGTCTGGATACTCCTGACTGGCACGTAAATTCCGGCTTGTATGCCGATTATAGAAAAAATACGGGAAATACGTTCTATCATGCGGGTTTTAATATGACTACCAATAATGCCTCTATTGAACGTCTAATGACCCAATATGAAAAATCCTTTGAAGAGATTAAAGTCGCTGCCAAAGACGGCCTTCCGGTCCCCAGTGCTTATGCATTAAACGAAGAGGTCGACTTGGCTGTATACACGCTTAGAGACATTTGGAAGAATAACGATTTAACCCAACAAGAAAAATCGGATCAGACGCAAGCCTTATACTTCCAAGTAGAAGCCCAGTATCAAATTGAGTCTTTGAAAGCGGAAGCAGCCACCGTGTTGCCTACCAGCATGCTGCAACCTGTTAACCAACAAGCAAAAGTTGTGTCTTCCGAGGTAAAAAAATTATGGGAAAACAATGATTTGAGTTTAACCCAAAGAATAGCTGATTCTCAAAAAATGATTACCTCTTTTACGGAGCAAATCATTGCCGATGTAGAAACATACAATCTGCAAGTATGGAAAATGCAAACTTATGCTTGGATAAATGACACCTACGAAGCAAACAAAGAGGAACTTTCTCTTTGGGGTGAGCTTGAGCAACCGGCTATGAAAGCCTTGGATACCTTTAAAACAGATAGTTATGCCATTGTGGAAGGAGCCGGCACGTTTGATGAAAAAAATGAAAAAATTCTTCAAGCTTATGAAGCTTTCACGCAAAGCATAGAACAAATGTTAACGGGAATAATGGTTCAAATGCCGTTGGCCGATGAAACGAATTATACCCAAGCGTATTAATCTGGCAGGTTAACACTTTTGAAGGGCCTACTTCACAGTAGGCCCTTTTTCTTTCTACACATAGGTCCTTGGACCCCTTGAAGAATAGGGGGGTATTTCATAAACTATTAGTATAACCCTTTTTATAAGGAGCTCATCATGTTCCAAAACTATTTACGTTTATTGCTAGCTTTTATATTTTTTATCAACATTTTTACACCTTCTTTACTTCAGGCGCAACCGGCTAAAAAACCGGAAATAAACCCTTCTTTGATGAGAAAGAATCCTCATAAGAAGCCATATCCTTCTACCGAATGGGAAATCTACGAGGAAGAGGAAAAAATCCTTGACGATGTTGAAAAAGATCCGCTTAACCCTTTTCTTGTTTTAAAAGCATTAAAGGTTTTGGAAGCAAGAGATGGAATCCCATTTTCCCGCGATACTGATGGCAGACCTCTTACTCGGGTAGAATTAAGAGAGCAGGCCATTCGCGAAGATATGAAACGCATGTATAATGTCCCCACCAGACAAGAACTGCATGTTATGGCAACCAAGCACAAACCTTTACCTGAATCTCCTATTGGAGCGATGTTTTTTTCAGGAGATTTGCACATCGGTTGGATACAGTACTTTTTAGATCCCATACCTTCCAAACTTTACCGTCTGCTTTTAGAAAACCCACATCACAGAAAGTACTTCTTCCCTATACGCGCGGAAATCACTACAGACGCGGCAATACCCGAAGTAGCAAAACCTTGGTTCAAAGATTTTTGGCAAAAGGTGGAATCGGGTAAAAAAACTTTCCCCAATAGCACCGAACTCCTTTTATTAGAAAAACTAAAAAATCCAAGCATTAAAGAGCAAAATATTGCGGAAGTAGCTACTTATTTTTCGTTTCTGTTGGATCCGGAAGAATTGGCTAATTTGTCTGCCGAAGATAAGAATATTATCCGGGAAGAGTATTCTATCGTGGAAGATTTATTAAAAGCCCGCCTAAAAGATATCACAGGTCAAGACAGACTATCTATCAGTGCCCGCGGTTCAATTCGCTTGGCGTTATGGGAATTGTATAAATTTTATTACTTAACCGGCCTAAAACCAACCAGCGGAATGAAAGCTTCTTTCAAAGAAATCACGGAAGGTATGAGCACGCTACGTAAATCCATGTTGAAACCAGATCCTACAATGTCCGGGGTTTTCCCTGGGGGGGTTTTCCCTGATGAATATTATAATGATTCGGTATTTCCGCTTGCGGCCAAAGGCTCCTTCGGGGATAAGCTATGCCAAGATGCGCTTAACGACGTAAAAAAGACGGCAGAAGAGGCTTGGCCTTCTAACGAGTATTATGTTGCCCTTGAATATGCCACCACGTTACTGATGCAGGCAAAAGGGAACATTTTGCCTTTAATGAACTATGTCGATCAAAATAAATCCTCTACCGATTTAACCAGTTCCGTTGTTTCGGAATCCAACTATGTATTACAAATAGCGGCAACCTATGCCTACCAGGATCCGTTCAAAGCCGCCCTCTTTATCTCTACTTTGCGCATTTTAAGTGAACCGCGCCACTTTTCGATACGCACCAACCTTCCCGCGTTGGAATATGCCTTCATGCTCTATAAATCTCTGTATCTGCCGAATCAATTCCCTATACCCTTATTCGAGAATCCGGCATCTAACGGAATAAAAGAACAGTTAAAAAGAGAACAAAGCTACTTTGCTGGTTTGATTGGCAGACTTTATTGTTACATGTTGTACAATTACGATGACGAAGATTCTTTCCAATTGGATTCCAGTAATTTTGCATCTACGGTAGAAAATTTGAGTAGTATGTATGTAAACATGCGGAATGATATGATGGGAAGCTCAATATTATACGCCACAGGGAGTAACCCTTACCCCAACATGCATCCGAGATACCAATCCTGTAAGTTCAATTCCCACATGGAAATATTGAACTTGAAAGCCGGAAGAGAAAGAGCCATGGAATTTTTATCCTACGGAGTAGAGCTTGCTACGTGGGTATACGGAGGGTGGATTATCGGTGCTTTATTTAAAGTACCGGCCGTTGTTGTAAAATCCTCTTGGACTCTTCTCAAAACAACGCCTGCTGCCATTAAAACTATGAATAGCGTCCGAAAAGGACGAAAAATGACGGCTGCCGTTATTGAGTACAAAAAAGCCTATCGCTTTCAAAACTACGTTAGAAATGCAATTAAAAGCGGCCCAATCCAACAAACTTATACCCGTGGAGCTACTACTGCAGTACAAGGTGCTGCTAAAGCTACGGACGGAGCATCTAAGGCTACTTCCGCAGCAGGGAAAACTGCCCAACAAGGGGCAAAAGGTGCCAAAGCTACGGACGGAGCATCTAAGGCTACTTCCGCAACAGGGAAAGCTACTCAACAAGGGGCAAAAGCCGCCAAAGCTACGGCCGGTGCATCTAAGGCCTCCTCTGCAGCAGGAAAAGCTGCCCAACAAGGGGCAAAAGGTGCCGCCGAAGGAGCAACAGCCGCTGCTGAAGAAGTTGTTGAAGAAGGAGTTAAAACAACTACCAAACAAGTTACTAAAAATAGACACCTTCAATATTCCAAAATGAATCTTTTTCAAGAGCCGAAACAACTGGTTAGCATGACCCGTTCGGTAAGTGTTCCGCATGGAGGGCAAGGGACTGTACTAAGCTTAACGGACGAATCTATCGCTCTGTTTAACGCGGAAGGTGGCATTCGCAATTATGATGTTTTGCGTAAAATGAGAGGAGTGGACCATTTCGGCAATACAACAAGGTTCTTTCAACCGTTGTCCAACGCTCGTCAATGGGCCTTATACAACCCCATCATTGCCGAACAAGAGCTGAAAGCCACTGTTAAGGCTATCCAAAACGGAGCCTTAAAAGATTTAAATCTTCTGGGGATTACTACTGATGGGAGAGTCGCCTTTCTGTATCCCAGAATACCAGCAGCAGGGAACCCTAGAATTTCAAGGCTTTTCCTCGCGAGTGATGACTTTGCCGCCATGGCATTTGATGATATGGTTTCTTTTACCAAGCATGCGCTTTCTCCCACCGCGCCCACAAAAGGAATCCTTGCCGAAGTAACCTATAGCCCATTTCTCCCTAGCTCGCTATCCCCAAGCGCGATGGGAATTAGCAGCGCAAAAGATTTACTGCCATTTACATCCGAATCTCTTGCAAAAGATCTTTTGGCAAGAGGATATAGAGTTTATGGAAATTCGGGTATGGATTATTTCACCAAAGTATGGCTGCCCAGTTCTTGGAAAGCCCTTCCTTGGTGGGAATGGCAAATCGGAAAGGCCAGTTTTCCTCGTGCCTTCCAATTTACGAACAGAATTTATATTGGGAATCAATTACTAAAGTCTTATGTAGAAGGTCAACAGCAACAGGCTTTGGATGATATGAATCAAGAAGCCAAAGCACCTTATGACGATGTCTTTAGTGAAGCAGAAAAATGGGGAAAAGCCGTGGAAGATGCCTCCGGATTAAAACCTGAACCCTTGCCTGAAGAATTGCAGTACGATAAAATGCTATCGGCACAGAGACCCCACTTAATAGACGATTTACGTGATAATAACAGAGAGTCTCATTATTATTTCCCTGCCATTTTTAACACCGTTGGCATGGGCTTAGAGCATGTGGATTTCTGGAGAGATATTCCGGTAGTCGGTGATTTAACGGACTGGGTTGGCGAATCCTGCTTAAGCCTAAGCCAAAAAATGGTAGAAAATGTCCCCGGAGGGGGGTATATAGCTCTTCCCATCATGTTTACCGGTATGGGGCTTAAAGGAGGAGAAGGGTTTAAGAGAATGGGGGGAACGGCCTTTTCGCAAAAAGATAAAGATGCCTTAGCTGCCCAGTATGGATATAGAGCTTTGAGCGAAAGAATAGCCATCAATAAAATTAAAGCTAATTATAGAAAGAGCGCGGATGCCCTATATAATATTCAATTGGAAGGTTTCCAAAATGGCGATATCTCTGCAGACAAAAAGCCCTATTTTGAACCCTTGTTGGAAAAATATCATCAAGATCTTCTAATTTCTGCCCAAAAACCTGAAACCGCCAATGATAGCGTTAAGATAACGGAACAATTGGGGAGAAATTTCCAAATGACGGATCTCAAAATTAATTTGGAGGACTACAAACAAATCGTTCAGAAGGATTATACCCCAGAACAAGCGAAAATCTTGGCAATCGTGGATAAAACCATTCAAGAAATTGATGCGTTAATGAAAAATCCGGATTCCATGACACCGGAAGAACAAGAAGCTGCTTTAAAAGCTTGGAATGAGGATTATTTACGCGCTCTTGTAATGCCTTATCAAATATGGTTTGAAAAATTAAAAGCCCAAAATAAGGAACTTTTTGCACCCGAACATTTAAGCGTTTTGTCGGGCATGGTGGATAAAGCTTTGCAAGAAGTAAATGCTTTTATTGAAAATCCAAGTTCTATGACGACAGATGAGTTAAAGGCTGCCTTCGATAATTGGCAAGCACTTCCGACTTGTCTTATAGTAATGGATTATAAACTTCATTTCAAAAACATGAAGAATCAGCTCCTAACAAGCTATCATCCTCTTGCAATACAGGAATCTATTGCCGAGTTAGACGAAGCCATGCAGGAAATGGATGCTTTCATAAAGAATCCCAATTCCATGACAGAAGAAGAACAAACTGCATCTTTCTCAAAATGGCAAGAAATATACAATGCTTACCAATGGATTATGAATCCGCAAACCGTTGCGGTTGAAAAGGAAGAAGCTGCGAATTCTGATAAGGGGGATGATGTCGAGTATTACAAAGAACAGATAGAGGCACTCCAAAGTAAGGCAAAAAATCTTCCTACCAAGAAAAAACAGAAAGAGGTATCGAAGCAAATCAATGCTGTCTTAGCCCAGATTGAAGAGTTGCTCCAGTCCCCTGAAAATATAACAGACCAAATACTGGCGGATCTGAGCGATAGCTATCATTCTTTGGAAACCTTTGTAAACGAAAGCATGAAAGTTACCGATGAAGATAACATCGTGCAGTGGGAAGAAAAAACACGTGAGGCTTTTAACCAAAGAAGAAGCCAAGAAAATACGAAAATTTCCACTTGGAGTAATAAAACTTCTCTTGCTAAGGCAGCAAAGGTCCTTGCCACTGCTAAAAAGGAAATCTTTGGCATTATAGACGGCAAAGGAACCCTAAAGGAAAAAGAAGCCCAAATTGCAGAAGCTTACCGCAAAATGGAACTGGGCATGCAAGAAGCCGCCGCGTTGGAAACCCCCGCTGACGAGCTCCTGCCTGACAGTGAAACGGACCTAAATACTCAGGCGTATTAATCCAAAAAATTCGTACTTTAAAAAGGCCTACTCTGACAGTAGGCCTTTTTCGTGCTTATACATAGGCCCTTTGTCCCTTGAAGAAATAAGTTCTTTTTTCTAGCATAAAAATATAATCGGTTATATTTTACAGGAGCCATTATGTTCCAAAATTATTTACGTCTATCGATAGCTTTTATCTTTTTCATCAACATTTTCACTCCGTCTTTACTTCAGGCCCAACAAGCCCCCGACAGAGCTAGAAGAGTGATTCGGATGAAAGACACCCAGATTTCCGGCCTCCCTAAAATTACTTCCCGCAGTAGACAATTAAGAGAACAAGTAGAAACTAAGTTAGAAGGGATAAGCGACAGAGATTTGGACCTGCTTATGATAGCGGATCCGCAGCAGTTATATGAATTGGTGTTCTTGCGAAGACTTAGCAGGGTTAATCTCTCCCTAGCAGAAGCACTATTAGAACAAGTAGTAGACGAATATGCATCCGGAAAATTGGACTTAACAAATACCAAACGGATATGGAAAGCCATTACAATAAAAGAAATTTTGGATAAATTAGATGAAGGAGAAAGAGCGTATTGGGCAAAACGTACTTATAAAAGGGATGCTACCTATGTTGCTCCTCCGCTTATTTTTACCAGACCGCTTCCTGAACCTAGAGGAATGGAAGAAGTTTCTCCACTAGAAGCCTTATATAACGCAGATAACTTACATATCGGTTGGATAAAGTATTTTTTGTCCGGCGAAAAGAAATTTTTGCTTCAAAATTTTGCCTATGACTGGAATGATTTACATTATTTTTATTCCATAAAACCGCCGAAAATAGTTTCTAAACTCGATCCTATCCTCGAGAGATACATCCATGTAAGGCCAGAACGCCCTGACTTCCTTCGCGCTTGGTATAAATATTTCGTTGCTGCTCCGGCTAAAGATTTTTCTGGATATGAATTAGCTCTTTTGAGTCATTTTGCCGTTGAAAGGAAAAACTCTTTGGAAGAAGTGGCCGAAACCGCAATCTACTTTACAGATTTACTGGACCCGGAAGAATTTGCCTCTTTCGAGGGAGAAGAGAGAGAGTTTATTATCCAAGAATTTTTGGAAGTGGAAGAAATACTTAAAAAACGCCTGTATTCTATAAACGGAAAAACATGGGAAGACGTCAATGCCCGCGGGGCCATTCGCCTTGCTTTGTGGAACTTATACAAATTCTATTACCTGACAGGTATGAAAGAAACCTCCGGTATGGAAGCCCCTCTTGATGAATTGTTGGAAGGGATGCAAATTGGGTGGAGTTACTACAAACATGATACTTTTACCTTCCCCAAAGAATATTATCAACCCGCCAAGGTTTTCCCATTAGCGGCGGAAGGTTCCTTTGGAGACAAACTCTGTAAAGAAGCCATAGAAGATGCAAAAAGTGTGGATGGGACCGATGCATACCACACGGCTCTTGAATATGCCACTTTACTCTTAATGCAAGCAAAGGGAAATATCCTTCCTTTGATGCGCTACGTGGACCAAGCCAAATGGAAAACAAATTTAACGGATCCTGTTGTACAGGATTCTGCCGTAGTATTGCAAACTGCCGCCAGCCAAGCATATTATGATCCTTTTAAATTATCTCTTTTTATCTGTGCATTACGTATATTATCAGCCCCTAATGAGTTCTCTATGAGAACACGTATTTCCGCCGTGGAACATGCATTCTCACTTTATCAGACCAATGATATTCCGGCCTTAGCAGACACTCCGGCTGCCGAAGAAGAGGTAGTAGACGGAGAAGAAGAGACGAATACCTCTAATGGCCTTAAAAAACAATTGGAAAAAGATAAAGATTTCTTCTTGGAAATGATTGGAAAACTGTATTGTTATATGTTAGGGTATTACAAAAGTAACGATTCTTTTGGTTTGGATTCCGACAATTTTGCTAAGCTTGTTTCTGCATTAAGCAAGATGTACATACACGTATACACTCCTGGCGGAGCTGTGCTCCATTCCACCGGAAGTTCTGCATTTGATAATAACATGGATAATGAAAACCTTTGGTGTAAATTTGGAAGCCACATAAATATTTTAAAAAATAAAGAGGTTGATGAACTTGAAGAATTTGTAGGCTCTTTTTTATTAGAAGCCGGATTATGGATTGTAGGAGGCTGGGTGGTAAACACTATATTTAAAGGAGCAGGTATCGTACTTCGCTCCTCTTGGAGTGCCTTAAGAAGTACTCCAAAAGCTGCCGGCGCTTTTAGTACTGCAAGAAAGGGTCGTAAGTTTAGGGCTGCCGTTATCGAATACAAAAAAGCCTATCGTTACGATAACTATGTGAGAAATGCTAGCAAAAACAGTCAAATTGTTCAATCCTATACCAGAAGGGCTGCCGCGGGTCGTCCCTCTATGGGCACAGGTACCAAAGGTGCTAAAGTGACTGCACAA
This sequence comes from Elusimicrobiaceae bacterium, assembly GCA_045580265.1. GTDB lineage: Bacteria > Elusimicrobiota > Elusimicrobia > Elusimicrobiales > Elusimicrobiaceae > Avelusimicrobium. Next base: position 29,283 of record JAZNNM010000012.1, read on the forward strand.
AACACACCCAGAACAGTTTCTGCCCCCGCCACCCAAACCCAACCAGCGGAAAAAGCTCTTTTTACAGAAGCAACAACCTCTACTGCTACGGCTGAAAATGCGACTACTATTACCACCGAAGCTGTAACCAAAAAGAGCCAACTTATATACAGCGATTTGAATCCTTTCAAAAAACCAAAACAACTTACTGCTTTAACACGTACCGAATACTTGCCTCACCACCAACAAGCGCGTGTTTTGAATTTAACAGATGAATCAATTTCCTTATTTAACACGGAAAGAGGAATTAGGAATTATGATGTTTTACGTAAAATGAGGGGGGTGGATCAATTTGGAAATACCAGAAAATTTTTCCAACCGCTGCCCACTTTCAGAACTTGGGCATTTAATCCCATCGTTGCACATCAGGAACTGGATGTAATGACAAAATATATCCAAAACGGTGGAATAAAAGATTTGAACTTGTGGGGCTTATCCAAACAAGGCGAATTGCTACAACTAACCCAAAATACAGATAAAACACTCCGCTTTAGTAGGGTATTTATCGCAGACAAAGGGTTTACTAATTTAGCACTAAAAAACCCAACCACCTTTATGGATTTAGCCAGCTACCCCGCTATTCCCACACGTGGCATAATTGCAGAAGTAAATAAATTCGGGGCAGAAAATATTGCCTTTAATTTCTTACAAAAAGGCTACGGGCTTTCTGGGAAAACTTTTCTGACTCAAGTTTTAAAACCAAAAGCACCGCAACTTTTAGCACAAACATTTTCTCCTAAAAGATTACTTACGGCAGAATGGAATTACATAAAACATTCATGGGAGCCAACTCTCCTGTGGTTTGGCGGCTGGGAAGTGGGTAATATCTTTGCAGCTTATCCCATGCAGAGAGCACAAGAAAAAGCTCAAGAAAAATTGCAGGAAAATGCTAAAAAACCCTATTTAGCTACCTTTGATGAAGCGAACGATTGGGCAAAGGCCTCCGAAGAATATCAAGCATTTCTTGAAAAGACTTCATGGACCGCTCCTTCCATACACTTAGCAAATGATTTATTGGATAACAACACAAATCACAACTATTTTCTTCCAGGAATTGCGCACCTTGTTGGAAACACAATAGATTCTGTGGATATTTGGCCCTTGAATGAGGGAGGAAAGTACTTGAAAATCGTAGCCGGTACAGAGTTTTCTGATGAGGATAAAAAAAGAATATCTTCCCAATTTGAACATTCGGCTTGGGAGAACCACATCTCAACAAATCGTATTAAACGTAGTTATAGAAAACAAGTAAAAACCTTATACAAGCAAGCACTGGAATCCATCGACAAAGACCTTTCTGCCAAGGAACAAAAAGAGTTACGGAATCTTGCAGAAAAATATCATGAGGATCTTCTAAAGGCCATTGAAAAACCTGAAACACTAAATGATACTGTTAAAATTACAGAAAAATTTTATGAAAACAGGTCTTTACTAATTCATAAATTAAACTTAGAAGATTTTATGGAAGCAGCAAGCCATTTCGCAAATCAATCCGCAGTAAAGGATTTGACCGATCGTTTAAACACTTCCATACAGGATATAACGTCACTCATGGCCGCTAATGGTTCTATGAGTGAAGAAGAGAGAGAAGAAAAGCTTAATCAATTCAATGATTTAGCGTATGATGCGACATTTATTTTAAGTGGGGCAAATTGGAAATCTGCAATTGAATCTCATTCCCTGGATCCTAACGACCATGCTGTTTTTACAGATTATATAGATACTTTTGTTAAAGAAGAGACAAAAGGCATCAATACCATTGATATGGACGTAATAGAAAAAAAGAGAGAATCTTTAGAGAAAGGGATTTTTTCAGTTAATTTCTTACTTTCTCAAAAAAAGATGCTGGACCTCCTCAGGTGGAGGACAATATACATTCCTTCTTTCGAAAAACAAGAAGAATTCTCGAATTTGATAGAAGAACAACTTGATCAAATAGAAATTTTGTTAAAAAATCCCAATAACCTTACCGATGATAAAAAAGCCGAAATCGAAAATGCTTTCCTGGAATTACAAAGGGAAATTGACAATGCTCTGTATACAATTCCTGCCGCTGAGGAAGACCCGTTGTTAACTTGGAGAAAGGATGCGCAGGATGAAATCAATTCGGTACGTATATTGGTAAACAAAGAGATTTCATCATGGAAAAACAGAGATGCCATTAAAGGGGCTATGGATGCTTTGTATCTTTTCACACAAGAAGCAAATGCCATTATAGAAAAAGAGGGAATCTCTATTGAGGAAAAAAATATACAAATCGAAGCTGCTTACGCAGAATTGCAAAAAACGTTACGCGAAAACTTATACATAGAACAAACAAGCGAAGAGCTCCTACCTGAGAGCGAAACGGACCTAAATACCCAAGCATATTAGTAAACTAAAACTTAAAAGTCCTCGGACAAATCCGAGGACTTTTGGTTTTATTACTAAAAATCAATATCAGGTTGCTCTTCCAATGCCTCTATTGTTTTTTTAAAAAAAGCTTTTATTTCTTTTATTTTAGCAAAAGGTAACCATATTCCCTTAACAGCACGCGTTCCCTCTTGGGTTTGATAAAAATTTAGGCCTAATTTCCCGCGAAATGATGAAATAGCGGCTACTACACAAATTCCGGGACGCTTTGCAAATTTTCCAATATCTCCCAACTTAAGCATAGATGATTGTTCGGGTAGAGCCATTATCATGGGCCCCAGTATACGGGCAATTTCGGGGGTAAAGGTGATACCGTCCCTCGTAGCGCCGCTAAAACCGTCCGTTTGCAGATAGCGACGAATAGACACATAGCGAAACCCACGATAAGCATCTATACTAAAGCGAATTTCTTCATTTTCTTCCAATGGCAAAACTCCGATTTCTCTTAATAAAGTAAAACTGCTTTGACTCATAAATTCTTCCCCTTTTAAAAAATCATAAATTTTCCTACTATTAATACGGAAAATATGATATCATAAACGTGTCAGATATATTTTATTGCTTGATTTAGATAAAATCAAGCGGTTTTTGTATAATTAGAAAAAGTATTTTTTATTTTTTAAAGGACCGTTATGAACGATACCATTTCCCTCGTCGGTAAAGAAATTTCCGGCTGTGAGATTTTAAGCAAGACAGCCGAAGGTGGAATGGGGGCCGTATACAAAGCCCGCCATAAAGCGTTAAACCGCATTGTCTGCGTAAAAATTCTAAGTCCGTCCTTAGCAAACGATAAAAAAGCGGTGGAACTCTTTTTAACAGAAGCACGAGCTATTGCCGAATTGGATCACCCCAACATCGTAAACGTATACAACGTAGGAAAAGAAAAAGGGTTTTATTTTATCGTTATGTCCTTTATTGAGGGGCAAACGCTTTCCATGCTTCTCAAGAAAAACAAAGTTCTTCCCATTGGGCAAGTGCTCGACTTGTTTGATGGCGTCTTACAAGGGTTGGATGCCGCCCATACCAAAGGGATCATTCACCGCGACATCAAACCTTCCAACATTTTAATTACTCCTGAAGGGCAAGCTAAAGTAGTGGACTTCGGTATCGCCAAAAAAGTCGACAAAGATAAAGGTTCCACAAAAACCACCGAGCTTGCAGGAACGGCCTATTTTATCGCGCCGGAACAAGCCCTCGGAAGAGATTTAGATACACGTGCCGACCTCTATTCTATTGGGGCCAGCATGTACTATGTACTAACGGGTCAATTCCCTTACAACGGGAAAAACACCATTGATATCATTCAAAAACATATCAATGAACCCGTACCGGATCCTTCTAAAATCCGTAAAGATATGCCGGGTTGGGTTTCTTTGGGCATTCAAAAATTAATGAGTAAAGAGCCCAATGATCGTTTCCGAACGGCCAAGGAAACATATACCTACTTCCGCAAAATGCGCGCGGAAGAACAATTGCGTTTAAAATCCGGCAATGCCGGGCGCACGATTGAGTTAAGAGATGAAGGACCTCTTAAAATTATTAAAGAAGAACAGTTTTCGACCGATACGGTGAAAAAACAACGTCTCGAAAACAGTTTTCCTACGCATCGTGTTACGGCTCCGTCTTCTTCCAACTTGCCCTCGTTGCCTGGCTTGGACGATATTCCGGAACAGAAACCTACGGTTAGAGCGCCTTTTCCGGCAGTGCCCACTTCTACCGAGCCTACATTCCGCGCCCCGCAAAATACGGTTATGCCACAAGCAACTACAACTGCAACTACCGTTGCCTCTGGGGGATTAAAAAAAGATTTTTTCCGCTCTAATGTTACCAGAACAATTCTGCGCTTATTAGGCTTTCTACCGCTGTTTTTAGCCATGGCTGGTGGAATTATATATTTGTTTTATTCCTTGGGAAAAATCTGCTCGGTTCATATATCTGCCAATATGGGGCTCTTTCATAGCATCATTGCCCCGTTTAGAGCAGCCGAATATGCGCCCAACCAGTTGGCATTTACGGCAATAGCTATTATTGCCATTGCACTTATTTTGGCGTCTTCTGCCATAAAAGCGTTTTCTCACTCCACGACAAATCTGTTGATTTTGGCATTCTCGTCTTACCTAGCCGGCTTATATACACCGGAAGTTCCTTTCATGGAATTATCTATGGTAAAACAATTTTTGTTCACACCCGAGTATTGTTTGTGTTACTTGGCAATAGCCGCGGTATGGGCCGTTTCCCTTTGTTGGACGGTTAATCGCTCTTTGCCAAAGGGAATTTTAGGAGTATCACTTGTGCTATTGTCGATGGCGATGGCTTATATGGCATCGCATCTTTCCATTGCACCGGACGCTCAAGAAACACTGACAAAGATGTTTCTGTATGCTTCAATCTTCTGTACGCTCCTGGTGGTTTATTACTTTTTGGCACCTAAAGAGAGAAATGCAATGTTCCTTCCTACTTTTCTTTTTCTGCTCGGGATTGTTTGCTTATGGTCTTACTCTGTGTCCGGTTTAGCAAAAAACATGAACGGGACGATCAAAGCCTTAACCGCCAAAGTAGAGGTAAAGCATGCGCATGCCGATAAGCAAAATATGAACATCAACGCTGGTATTAATGCGTTCTCTCAGATAAATAACCTCAATGAGCTCTCTTCCATGACGGAAGAAGAAGGCATGAAGTTTTTAGAACCGCAAGTGGAAAAAGCGGCTCCTGATATTTTTGATGAAGAAAATAAACAACTTTTCTTAAGGCTCCTTACCACTTATTATAAAGAGGGATCCAGTCGAATGAAGTTGGACATTTGGGATTACTCTTTTAATTATCCCGTTCAGAACTTTAATAATAACGCAAAAAACAACAATGCTTATTTCTTCTTAATTCTGATGCTTTCCGTCCTCGGGGTATTGGGTTGTGCCGGTACTATTATTTTCGGAGATGACCTATGAGCAGTTTCGATATCGAATTTGCTGCCGTGACGGATATTGGAAAAATCCGTGAAAAAAATGAAGACAACGTTCTCATTTCCTCCGACCTTGGCCTAGGCGTAGTAGCCGACGGAATGGGGGGACATAGTGCAGGAGAAATTGCCAGCAACATCGCCGTATCCGTTTTAGCCGAAACGGTACGAAAAGTAAATAATGGACAGTTGAAAATTCCGGATAATTTCTTACCGAAATTAGAAAATACGGAACGCAAGATTTTAATGGCAGCCAACTTAGCCAACGCGGCGATTTATTCTACGGCCCAATCTTCTGAAGTATACCGCATGATGGGAACCACTTTAACAGGTGTGCTTTTTGATAAGGATTCCGCCATTGCCGTGCACGTAGGGGATTCTCGGTTATACCTCTTTAGAGAAGGAAAAATTGTACAAATTACCACAGATCACTCCTTAGCAATGGAACACGTGCGCCGAGGGCTGCTGACCCGTGCCGAAGCGGACCGCTCTAAAATACAAAACGTTCTGACTCGCGCCATGGGCATTAAAAAGAATATCGAGTTTGATTTATTAAAATTCCCCGTTAGGGCAGGGGATATCCTTCTTCTCTGTTCGGACGGGCTTTATAAAGGCCTTAGCGAAGCTGAAATGGGCACCTTGTTGACTGCCGGAAAGGACGTATCTATTGTAAAACTTTGCAAGCACCTTGTACGGGTTTCCAACGAACAAGATGGACAAGACAACATCTCCGCGGTACTTATCAAAATTCTTCCTCCGCGCCAAGTAACATTAAAACAGCGTTTACAACGGTTGTTTAAACGTTCTTAAAATCTACTGATTCCGTCTAAATAACAACCCCTTTTTTAGCACTCTAAGAAAGGGGTTGACAATTTATAAACTTATTTGCTAAATTAGCATTAAGACCGGAAGAGTGCTAAAAACATAATCCGGCAGAAAAATTTAATTCCGATGTAAAAGGAGTGTATGGAATATGGCAGAAGTAAAGATTAAACCGTTGGGGGATCGTGTCATCGTAAAACCCATTGAAAGAGAAACCATGAAGGGGGGAATCATCATTCCGGACACCGCTAAAGAAAAACCGATGGAAGGCGAAGTGTTGGCCGTAGGACCGGGTAAAGTAGCCGACAAAGGCGTTCGCACTGAAATGGATGTGAAAGTGGGCGATCGCGTCTTGTACGGTAAATATTCCGGAACGGAAGTAAAATTAGATAATGAAACGTATTTAATCATTCACCAAGACGAAATCTTGGGTATTTTAGGTTAATCGGGGGAAAAGAAAATTATGGCTAAACAAATTATTTATGGTGATGAAGCCCGCGCCAAAATGAAAGCGGGTATTGAAAAAGTAGCTAACGCTGTAAAAGTAACCTTAGGCCCGAAGGGCAGAAGTGTTGTTTTGGAAAAAAAGTTTGGTTCTCCGCTCATTATTGACGACGGTGTGACCATTGCCAAAGACATTGAACTCGAAGATAAATTTGAAAACATGGGTGCTCAACTCATTCGTGAAGTGGCCTCCAAAACTAATGACGTCGCCGGCGACGGTACCACCTCCGCAACGGTTTTGGCCAACGCTATGTTGACCGAAGGCATTAAAAACATTACTGCCGGCGCCAACCCTACCTTGGTTAAGAAAGGAATTGAAATGGCTGTGGAAGCTACCAAGGCCGAACTTAACAAAATGCATAAACCGGTAAAAACGAAAGAAGAAAAAGCTCAAATCGCCACCATTTCTTCTAACGACCGTGTCATCGGAGATTTAATCGCCGAAGCCATCGAAAAAGTAGGTGCGGAAGGCGTCATTACCGTAGAAGAAGGCAAAACCGCTACCACACAATTAGACGTAGTAGAAGGTATGCAATTTGACCGCGGTTATATCTCTCCTTACTTTGTAACCGATTCCGAAAGAATGGAATGTGTGCTCGAAAACCCGTACATTATCGTAACGGACAAAAAGATTTCTTCCATGAACGAACTCTTGCCCGTACTCGAAAAAATTGTACAAAGCGGTAAACAATTCTTAATCATTGCCGAAGATGTTGACGGCGAAGCTTTGGCCACCTTAGTAGTGAACAAACTCCGCGGTACCTTAAAAGGTTGCGCCGTAAAAGCCCCGGGCTTCGGTGACCGCCGCAAAGAAATGTTGGAAGATATTGCCATTTTAACGGGTGGAGATGTCATCAGTGAAGAACGCGGCATGAAGTTGGACAAAGCCGAATTAGCGTTCCTTGGTCAATGCGCACGCGTAGTGATTGACAAAGAAAACACCACCATCGTCAGCGGGAAAGGCAGCAAAGAAGCTATCGCCGCGCGTGCTGCTCAAATCCGCGGTCAAATCGAAAACTCCAAGAGCGAATACGATAAAGAAAAATTACAAGAACGCTTGGCCAAACTTTCCGGCGGTGTAGCCGTCATCAGCGTAGGGGCTGCCACGGAAACCGAACTGAAAGCCAAAAAAGCCAAAGTGGAAGATGCCAAAAATGCTACCAAAGCTGGTGTAGAAGAAGGTATCGTCCCCGGAGGCGGTGTAGCCTTAGCCCGCTGCCAAAAAGCATTGGAAGCTTTAAAAGTTGAAAACGAAGATGTCCGCACCGGTATCAACATTGTTAAAAAAGCCTTAACGGCTCCTTTGAGACAAATTGCCGTAAACGCCGGCTTAGATGGTGCCGTAGTAGTGGACAATGTTCTTAAAATGAAAGGCGATGCCGACGGTTACGATGCCGATAACGATACCTACTGTGACCTCTTAAAAGCAGGCGTAGTGGATCCGGCCAAAGTAGTCCGCACCGCTTTGGAAAACGCGGCCTCCATCACGGGAACGGTGCTCCTCACCGAAACCTTGGTGGCTGACGCTCCCGAGAAAGAACACAGCCATGCGCCTGCCATGCCCGGCATGGGCGGAATGGGCGGCATGATGTAATTTAAAAAACCGACCTACAAGAAACCGGCCTCTAATATAAAAAAGAGGCCGGTTTTTTTCGTTTATTTTCGTAATTTCATATAATAGAAGTATCTTATTAAAAAAGGGGGAAAATACCATGGCATCCAATCCGGTATTAAACGAAGGCGCATTTGAACGCGCCCAACAAAACATACGCTCTGCCAACGACGTAATGACCTTACAGGGCACCATCAACAAAACTTTTTTCCTGCTCTTCTTATGCATTGTGGGGGGAATGCTTAGTTGGACAAATTATACGATGTGGTTTTCTTATTTAACACCCATTTCCATCGTAGCGTTAATCATTGGCTTTATTACTGCTTTTAAGCCGAATTTCTCGCCCATTACAGCACCTATTTATTCATTTTTACAGGGTCTTTTATTGGGCGCTGTTTCCGCCGCATACAATGTACGTTTTCAGGGAATTGTTTTTAATGCGGTAGCCATTACCATACTGGTCTTTTTCTTTATGCTTTTTATTTACCGATCGGGGATTATCAAAGTAACGAAAAGCTTTCGCACGGCCATTATTTCCGCCACTGCGGCCATTTTTGTTCTTTATCTTGGCTCGTGGCTTTTGTCTCTTTTTGGGGTCAATACCGCGTACTTAACGTCTTCTTCTCCGCTTTCTATCGGCATTAGCGTAGTTGTTTGCATAGTAGCGGCTTTCAACTTCTTGTTGGATTTTGATTTTATAGATCAAATGACGGGCCGTTTTGCCGCACCCAAGTTTATGGAATGGTATGCAGGCTTTGGGCTAATTGTTACGTTGATTTGGTTGTATATTGAAATTCTAAAACTATTAGGCAAAACGCAAAGCCGCAGATAGGCTGTGCCCGCCGTTACGAAATTTTGTAAAATGTTAGTGTTAGAGTTGAGTCTGTTCCAACTCGCAAAAGATAAAAAAGGAGTCAAAGAAAAGTATGAATTTTGACAGCATCAAAAAAATTCAGGATATGGACCTGAAAGATAAAAAAGTCTTAGTGCGCGTTGATTACAACGTACCCTTGAAAGACGGAAAAGTGGACAACAACAAACGCATCGTTGCCACCGAAAAAACCATTAAACATCTGTTAGAAAACAATTGCCGCGTAGTACTCGTAGCCCACTTGGGCCGCCCGAAAGGCAAAGTATGCCCCGAATTTAGCTTGGCTCCTGTTGCTGCCGAAGTGGAAAAACTCTTTGGTGTGCCGGTGCACTTTGCTACCGACTGCATTGGCGAAGCCGCCGACAAAGTAGTAGCCGAAACCAAAAACGGCGAAATTGCTTTGTTGGAAAACCTTCGCTTCCATGCCGAAGAAGAGAAAAATGATCCTGAATTTGCCAAACAACTGGCTAAACACGGTGAAATTTTTGTGCAAGAAGCTTTCGGCACCGTCCACCGCGCCCATGCTTCTACCAGCGCCGTAGCCGATTACTTGCCCGGTTGCGCCGGTTACCTCGTGCAAAAAGAAGTAGAATTTTTGGGCAAAACCTTGGCCAATCCGGCCCGCCCGTTTGCAGCCGTTATCGGTGGTGCCAAAGTGTCCGACAAGATTATGCTTTTAAACAACTTATTGGATAAAGTAAACGTTTTGATTATCGGCGGTGGTATGGCCTACACCTTCCTTAAAGCAAAGGGCATGGAAGTTGGTAATTCCTTGCTGGATGAAAGCAAAATTGAAGAAGCCAAAGGCGTTATGGCCAAAGCTGAAGCCAAAGGTGTCAAAATGTTGATGCCCGTAGACTTCCGCATATCCAAAGAATTTTCCGAAACTGCCGAAGCTGTCATTTCCGACACGATTCCTGCCGACATGGAAGGTATGGATATCGGCCCGAAAACCGAAAAATTGTTTGCTGATGAACTTATGAACTGCAAAACTATCTTTTGGAACGGCCCGATGGGTGTGTTTGAATTCCCGAACTTCGCCAAAGGCAGTTTTGCTATCGCCCAAGCCATGATTGATGCTACCAAAGCCGGTGCCGTGTCCATCATTGGTGGTGGCGACAGCGTAAACGTCATCAAAAAAGGCAAATTCAACCAAGCCGAATTCTCCCACGTTTCCACCGGCGGCGGTGCCAGCATGGAATTTGTGGAAGGTAAAGAATTGCCCGGTTTAGTGGCTTTGGCTAAATAAACCAAAATTCTTTTAGTGTTTTAAACACAAATCAGCCCTGCCTTGTGCGGGGCTGATTTTTTTATTGAAAAACATCTATTTTCAAACAAATTTAAAATATACTATAATGAAGTCTCGTTTTTCTTCTCGCTAAGTTTTAACCCGTAAAGGATTTTCTACAATGTCATCAAACTTTTCTTTGGTTCAGTATGTGTGTGAGCAAATCGGTCCGCTCGGCAATATTTTATTTAAAAAAGTATTTGAAGATTACACCATCTACTACAATAAAAAATGTGTGGGGCTGATTTCCAACAATCGGTTTTTCGTTAAGATAACCCCCGAAGGAGAAAAAGCTTTTCCCCGTCTAACTAAAGGGACCCCTTATCCTAATGGAGCAGATTATTTTTTGATAGATGATTTACAAGATTCTCGACAACTGATTCGTTTATTAAAAATAACTTGGAAGGGGTTACCTGCCATTAAAAAAGAAACAGTATAACTTTTAAAAAAATTGTATAATGATATTGTTATTTTTATAGGAGAAACTTAATTTCATGTATACGCTTATTTTAACGCTTCATATTATCGTTTGCGTGTTGCTCATTTTGCTCGTACTTTTACAAAGCGGAAAAGGTTCCGCCGCCGGCATTTTTGGTGCTTCCGGTGCGGATAATTTGTTCGCTAGCCCTACTGCCTTCAATGCGATCAATAAATTTACCGCCATTTTGGCCTTGGTACTTATGTGCACTTCTATTGTGCTTACCATTGCCTCCAACAAAAAAGCATCTTCTTCCGTAATGGATAAAGTGCAAATTCCTGTTTCCGCTCCGGCAGAAGCTGGTAAATAGTTTTCGCGCCTCCGCAATTTAAAAGGGGGCGTTTTCTTTTAAAAATTCTTGCGTTCCGACGATTTATTTAGTAAAATATAGGAGTAGCAGGAAAAAGTTCTTTAAAAAACCCTCTTTGTTTAGATTTTCGCGCAGGTGGCGGAATTGGTATACGCGTGCGTTTGAGGGGCGCATGCCGCAAGGCTTGAGGGTTCGAGTCCCTCTCTGCGCAAATTTAAAACCGGACATTTGTCCGGTTTTTTTATGTCTGTATTCTTGGAAAAAACTTAAATAAAAGTTACGATAGGACAATCGTTGGGGTTGCAGACTCCTTCTTCCGGAATAAAATGCTCACAAAATTTCTTCTTTACCGAGTCTCCGTAGTGATAACAGGATACCTTCCCTGACAAAAGCGGCATATTAAACAAAACATCTTTATAGGTAAATTGCAGACTGTCATTGTTGGGGTTTATTGAAAATTTGGTTCCGTCCGGCAAGGTGGCGTTGGTAAATTTGCCATTAGTTTGAAATATAGTTCCTTCAGGAAATCCTACCCGCATAGATCGGAAATTCTAGCTATACTTGCCTTTCGTGGTGTAGTTCATTTTTTGAGCATCATGAATCCGACGCACCCAAATCAGGTACTTTGTAAAACGAGATTGTTCTACAACTCTTTCGTACTGAGGCAAGGCTACCGCAGTCAAAATACCAATAATAAGAACAACCACTAACAACTCTATAAGAATACTCACTTCTCATCTATTTTTTTTATTTTATCATAATTTGCTTGTAGTTTTTAAAATGCTAAAATAGTTTTATGAAGGAATTCCTTTCTCCTTTAAGCGCAGCTTGGATATGCTGGGCCATTGTGGGAATCTCTCCTATTGTAGGGAAGTATGCTCAAAACAGAATTAATCCTATTCTGCTCGTGTTATTAGGGGCAATTATTGGGATTCTTTTCTTGCTTCCCGCGGCAATCAAACAACACCAGTGGAAAAAGCTTTTTTCTCTTAAAAACTCTTTTAAATTCTTATTTATCGGCACCTTTGGCACGGCTTTACCGTTCTCTATCCTCTTAGCAGCCTTGCACTATACCACCCCTGCTAATGCCGCTATTTTACAACAGTCGGAACTTATCTACTCCTTTTGTTTTGCCATGTTTTTTTTAAAAGAAAGCCCCTCTAAAACGCAAATTTTCGGAAGTATATTAATTCTGCTGGGAGCAGTGTTCCTTTTGCTCAAATCCCCTTATACTCCCCAATGGAAGGGGGACTTAATGATTTTAGGAAGCACTTGGATGTTGCAAGCAGCGTCCACATTGGCCAAAAAGCTACCGAAAAATCTTTCTCCTATTACCATTAGTTTTGCCCGCAATTTGTATGCTCTCCCGGCATTAGGGATACTACTTGCCATTTATTGGTTGAGGGGGAATCAAATTCTTCTTCAGCCTTCCTTAGGTTTATTGGCAATAGTCGGATATACAGGATTTCTAAAGTATGGCGTTGCCATGCTCGTGTGGTACCACGCCATCAGAAACCTTGAACTGAGTAAAGTAACCGCTATTTATCTGTCTTATCCGGCAATGACTCTCCTCCTTTCCGTCCTTCTTGGCTTAGAAAACCCATCTCTTTTACAGCTAATGGGTTTAGGGCTTTGTGTTTATGGAGGATACCTAATTAGCTGTCGCCTTAAAAAATAGGGGATTAATCCTTTCCCTCTCGCCTTAGAATTAGTACAATAAAGTATATGTTTAATATTGCACCCGTTTATGCCATTTGGATTGCTTGGTTTGTTACGGCTGCCAACTTGGTCGCCAGCAAATTTGCAGTACCTTATGTATCTTCTGCCCTATTTATGTTGCTTACGTGTACGGTGGCAGCTCTTCTTTTTCTTCCCTATATTCACCGCACAAACGGATGGAAGATTCTGTTGGATAAAAAAATTTGGCCCCGTTTTTTGATAATCGGTACTTTCGGGACCTCTCTGCCGATGACAATTTTTATGGTTGCCCTTAATTACACTACACCCGTAAACGGAGCCATCTTAAATCAGTTTGAAATTATTTACTCGCTTATTTTATCCTATATTATTTTGAAAGAACGCCCCTCTGTACGCCAAATTCTCGGCTCACTGCTTATTTTGTTTGGGGTAGGGATGCTTTTATGGCAAGCCGGTATTTCCGTTCAACTTGGCGGAGATTTGATGATTATCGGCTGTTTATGGATGTTTCAAGTAAGCCATATTTTTGCCAAAAAATTACCCACAGATATTCCTCCGCAGTTAATTGCGGGGGGAAGAGCTATTTTTGCTATTCCTGCCCTTGTGATATTGGTTATAGCAACACTGTGCTTTCAAGGGAAACCTCAATTAGACAGCAACCTCACCTTATGGACCGCACTTATTTTTTGTGCTGTGGCCAACTATTTTTTAGGAAGTACCTATTGGTACCAAGCCATTCGCAATATGGACTTAAGCAAAGCCACCGCGATTATTCTTTCTTATCCGGTGATGACTTTTCTGCTATCAGTACTAATGGGACAAGATAAAATCACTTTATACAAAGTGCTGGGCATGTTACTCGCCATCGGCGGAGCATATATTGTAACCGGCATCATCAAACAAGGAGAAAAGAAATGAAAAAATTGGTGTTATTTGATTTGGACGGTACCTTGGTAAACGCGGGAGGATGCGGACGTCGTGCCCTTATCAAAGCATTTGAAGAACTTTATGGAATTACACCCGAGTTTGAAACATCCCTTATTGCCGGCCGCACCGATGTGGACAATTTCTCCTTAGTATACGGACTTATTAAAAAAGGCAAAAAACCTACCGCCGCCGAAATGAAAAAAATGAAAGCCAAATACTTGGAACTTCTACCGGTAGAGGTGAATGCTTCCGTTCGCTGTAAAAAATATGATTTGATGCCCGGCGTGGAAAAGTTCTTAAAACTCCTTTCCAAAGAAAAAGATATTATCTTGGGTTTGGGAACCGGTAATTTGGAAGAAGGTGCCAAAATGAAATTGGAACCCAGCAAATTGGGTTCTTACTTTACCGTAGGCGGTTACGGGGAAGACGGTCACACGCGTGAAGAGATGTTACAAGCAGCCGTTAAACGGGCAGAAAAGAAATTTAAAACCAAAATTGATCCCGATCATGTATATGTGATTGGAGATACTCACCGAGATATTGTAGCTGCCAAAAATTGCGGTTTCCACAATGCAGCTATCACTACCGGTTTTGGCGATAGCCAAAGATTACAACGCGCTGCAGCCGAATTAGAAATGCCAGACTTCAAAGATCTTTCTATGTTCTGCGTCTGGTTAGGCGTAAAAACCGATCCGAAAGGGGTAAAACGCGGTAGCTACATTATGCCTGCCAGCGCTATCGAACACGTTTTTTTCAGCCGTACCGGCATTGATGAAGACCGCTTGAAAATGCTTCGCATTAAAAAATACGAAGATTTGGAATCCGGTACAATCATGTAGGAGAAAACTAAATGGAATGGTACACCGCTGCTGAACGATTTACCGAGGCTTTGGCCTCTTCTGACCCGACTCCGGGCGGGGGGGCTGCGGCCGCTCAAGCCGGGGCGATGGGTTGTGCACTTACCATGATGGCTATCGGCACAACTTTAAAACGCAAAAATATTTCGCCGGAAACACAAAGCCGTTTGGAACAAAGCTTAAAACGCCTGGGAGCTTTAAAAAATGAACTAAAATCTTATGTTCAAAAAGATGGGGAAGCTTATGCAAGCTATTTAACGGCACGTAAACTTCCGAAAGAAAATCCTTCCCGAGAAGAAGCAATTGAGCATGCTTTGTTATTCGCGGCGCGTGTCCCGTCGGACGCGGCCACCACTGCCGTAAGAGCTTTGAAAGAAACGGATAGTATTAAAAGTGATATTGCAGAAGTAATTTTATCGGATGTATTTTGTGCGCGTCACCTGTTGCAAGCCTGTGTACGGTGTGCAGTAGAAAGTATTCGTGCTAATTTGCCCTATATCACTAATCCGGATCGAACAACAGAATTAGAAAAAGCCATTACCGTATTTTTAAAATCGTGTTAGAGGAAAATACTATGAACGAGAAAGCCACCAAACGTAGCGGAATGTTAGGCACTATTTACAATATGTTACCGGGTATTGACGACGATTACGCCGCCAAACTTGTCTATACATTAGAAAATAAAAAAACAATCCAACAACTTCAGCAAGACATTGCCGATATCGCCGCTCAACTCAGTTCAGATTCGCCGATGACAGATACCATCGTCGCCAGAATTTTAATGGACGAAATTACCGTACCGGCGGCTTTACGGCAACTTCGCATTTATAACAACGCTACCTCCATTACAGAGCTTTGCACCGCGCTCGAAATTCCCCCCGCCGATACCGGCAAATTGCTGGAAGTGTATGCCTCTTTTTCTTCTCGTAAATACTTTGATGAAGAATTTGCCACCGCTTTAAAAGATGTGCAAGACGACGGAGAAATGCCTGATGCCGATAAGGCTCTTTTTGCGGTCAACATTCTCTTAAAAAATGCCGATGAAATTTTGCTAGGTTCCACCAAAAGCGCCAAACAAAACAAAAAAGACATTTTTAAGTTAGCAGATAAATACCATCTTTCCATCAAAGCAACCGCCGAATTGGAACTTTTGTATACCCAACCGGCCAGCATTTCTTTTAAACAAGAATTTAAACGCTTAATTGAGAATTTAAAAAAACATAATGAAGATGAACATTTGTGCGCCTCTTTAGCTGCACGGGTTATGTTGTGCCATATTACTTCCAAAGATGCAGAAGATACGGCTATCCTTTCCAAACTTTTGGAAGGTCGTTTGTTGGAAGAGGATTTGATGATTATTGCTTGTCGTTATTTGAAAGCCAAAACCCCGCAAGACATTGCAACTACGTTTGAAGCGGTACTAAAAAAATTACCTCACGTAACCAATCCTTCTGAAAATTTAGGACTGGCGGTAAGAGTTTTGTTAGATGGCACAGCTGATAGTTTTGAACTTGCCGGGCAGCAAGCTTCGCTTAAAAGAGACCGCGAAGTATTACGCCGCAGTTTGGCAAAAAAAGAATTATATGCCGGTTATGAATATGACTTGGCGGACCGTTTTGGCGGTAAAAAAACCTTCATTCAATTAGAAAGAGAAATGCAAGATTTATTAAACACGCTTCCTTATTGTTCCGATCCAAAAGATAATAAAGAATTGGCTTGTAAGGTTCTATTAGGGTCTTTAAGCTTGGAAGAAGCTTCCAAACAGGCCCAATACTTGCGTGATCTAAAAGCCCAAACGGTTACCCAAGGCCTTGCGCCGGAATTGATGAAGAGCTACTTGGGTACCAAACCTGCTGAAGAAATTATCCGTTTCTTTGAGAAAACACTTTCTTCCTATACTTTCTGGAAATCCGACAGGGGAAAACATGTTTTTGCCCTGCATACGTTAGTGGGGGAATTAAATGGTACATATAACCAACGAATTTCCCAGTTTGTATTAGACATGTTGGAAAATGGCTCCTCTTTAGAGCTGATGACGGATATGCTTTCCAATATTCAGACGAGAAAAACCAGTCAGGAAGAACTAGATAACCTGTTAAATATGTATAAGCAAGCCAGGGTATCTTCCAAATCTTAAAAAGATTTGAAAAAAAATGTTGTTCATTTGCGCGGTAATTTGCTATCCTTTTATCGTGCTGTTTTGTATTTATTTTTTTCAAGGGTAAATGAATATGAGATATTGGGTCTACATTAATGACAAAGTTCAAGGTCCTCACGAAGAGGACAAGTTGGTAACGCTGCAAGGCTTTACCCCGGAAACGCTGATCTGCTCCGAAGATGTTGCGGCAGGTGGGAGCCAAGAATGGGTAAAAGCTTCCAGTATTTTTGAGTTTGATCAAATCGAAAAAACGCTCAATCAACCTATGCCGGAAGCTCTCGCTACCGCTACGCAACAACCTGTTGCCGCCAAAGAAGAGGAGGCTCCTTCCACGCAGCAACCGGCGGCTACTGCCAATTTGGGTACTAACAACGATTTGGCAGCGTTACTTCTTGCAAAATTAGACTCTCTTACCAATCAAATCTCCGGTTTGCAAAATCAATTAGATGGTATGCAAACAAAGTTGGACGAAGCCGTAACGGAAGCCCACGAAGCGCGCCTGGCTGCGGAAAATACAGCTGCTCAAGCCGCCGCTCAACAAGAATCTTCCGATGTTCCGGCCTACATGCCTCCGTCTGACTTAGATACCCGCAACAATACCATCACCCTTACCCGTCATGACCTCGAGGGGTTAGAACAAGAAAATGAAGAAGCTTCCATCACCAATACGGAAAATTTGGTATCCCAAGCCGAAGATATTGTGGCTGCAGCCAATAAAGAAGAACCTTTAGATATGCTCGGCAGCATGGATTTAGGTGAAGAAAATTCTTCTGAACAAGCAGAAACCAATTCCGAAGAATCCCTTGGCTCCAAAGCGGAAGAAGAAGTAGTTCTTCGCTCTGCCTTGGATTCCATATATGGTGCTCAAGCTGTACAGACCCAAGAAGAAAAAGAAAGCACATTCCAAGATTTGTTGACCCCCAAACAAGCCGCCGAGCTTGCAGCTTTAGCTGATGCCAATAAACCTAAAGAAGAAAAAACTTTGGAAGAAGCCTTGAATCAAACTGAAGCAGCACCTGCAACGCAAGAAACCCCTGCCGCTGATGAATCCGCAAAAGAAGCTTTGCTTGCGGAATTCGGTGTCGCCTCCACACAAGAAGATGTATTAGATCAAGTAATTCGTGAAAAAGAAGAAGAAAAGCAAAATGATACCTTAAAGGTTGCCGCTCTTTCCGCTGCTGCGGGTGTAGCAGCCGCTGCGGCTGTTTCTGCTTTAACGGGAGATGATAAAGAGGAAGAAAAACCGGCTGAAGAAAACGAGCTGATTCTTCCGGTGCAACAACCTGTGACAGAATCCGAACCCGTAGAAGAAAAACAATCCCTTGATTTAGAAGAAGCTGCTGAAGCCCCTGTTCTTTCCATCGCTCCGGATGCTTCCGAACCGGAAAAAATGGAAGAAGTCTTACCGGCTGACCAAATGCCGGAAGACGTACCTGCTACTCCCGAGGTAACGCCCGTGGAAGAACCGGCCGATGTTCCCAGCTTACCGGTCGAAGAAACCCAAGCAGAGCCCGAAGTAGCCGCTGTGGAAGAACCGGCTGACGTTCCCAGCTTGCCGTCTGAAGAACCCCAAGCAGAGCCTGCACAAGAACCTGAACCGGTCCAACCGCAACCTGCCGTTGAACCCGTTTCACCGGAAAGCCTGCCTGCTTTGGATCAATCCGATCCGGCGGCTGTTGCCCAACAGGCAGAGACCGAAGAAAAGAAAGATGCTACTTTCCAAGAACTTGTTCCCGGAGCCGTAGCCGAAAAACCGGAAGGTGTTTTAATTACGGAAGACGATTTAAACGAGGCTTTTGCAGAACGCGAAACCCAAGATGAAAGTGTAGAACAACTTTTTGGCTTGACCCAACAATCTCAAGAAGGGCAAGAGCAAGCTGCTACGCAAGAAGAAGGACCTGTATCGTTGCCGACTTTTGAAGACCAAGTTGCCGAACAACCGAAACCGGTCGATAATCCGAACGATTTGACGGAAATTGAACTTAAAGAAGGTTCTACTTATTTGATTTCCGATTTCGTACCTCCGGCCCAAACCGACGGAAATGCCTTGCCGAAAGAGTTGGGAGCGTTGAGTAATACCGTTACTCAAAACTCACAAGCTGCAACTCCGGCGCAAGAAGAAATCGGTACTGAAATTCAAGAAATCGTTTCTTCCACCAAACAAACGGAAAAAGAAGTTACTTCTACACAGCAAATCGATGTAGCCGATGGAGTAACTATTTCCCAAGTAATTTTGGAAAACACCATCAAGACCAAACGCGGTGCCACGCTCGACATCAAAACCGTCCCCATGGTACCGGAACCGGCTCAATCCGAACGTTTGCACTTAGATGACTTGGCTGATGATATCAACACCCAACACGACGTAAAACCGGCTGACCTTCAACCTGCCAGCAGCAAAACAAAAGCTGTTGTCGGAGGCGTTGCCGCTGTGGTAGCTTTAGGGCTTATCTACGTAATGCTCGGGTTTATGAATCTCTTGCCGGCTTCTATCAATGTTTTCGGTGGAGATAAACAAGCCGCTGCTCAACAAGCCAAACAAGCTCAAATGGACGAAATGTTGGTGGAAGAAGCACCTCTTCCGCAAGACTCCGCAGCTTTGATAGATGTTGCGCCTGCCGCTCCGGCTGACCCGACGACGGTGGTCTTACAGGAAGTACAAAACTTCCCGTTGATGAACGGCCTTACTTTGAAGGAATTCATTGAAGCCAAACATCCGGCTGCCGTAAGCTTAATTACGTGGGAAGTTTCCACTGCCGTGGATCCGGATAATTACTCCATCATTGTAAAAGTTCCGCCGGAGAATCCGCAAAGCTTTAAAACGGCTTATCGCTTTAACTACAATGCGGTAACCAAAGCGTTAGACCCCACTATTTCTGACGCCAAAAACCTGTTAGATTCCGCTGCACAAGGCATGCCTGTTGCCCAAGCACCCTTGCAGTAGAAAAAACGCTAACAGCCTAAATTTAACCCCGCGGCAAAAACCGCGGGGTTTTTGTATGTTGTGAAAACCCCCGGCTAGGCTGGGGGATATTTATTTTATGTATTATTATTTGAAAATATCACAAAATAAACTTTGCTTATCAGTTAAGAAAAAAGGGAGGCTTTCTTTTATTCGTAAGATTTGTTTTAGAAATAAAAAACCCAAAAAATAACTCAAATAAAAACCCCTGCCACCGCGGTAAAACGGGGCAGGGGAAAAATACGGGAACAAACTTATTTTACGGCATTTTTGGCTATGGTTTCCAAAACACGGAAGGTCTTTTCCGCCCAAGCCAAACTGACCCACTCATACGGGCCGTGCGGGTTTTCGTAACCGGCAAAAATGTTGGGGGTAGGCAAACCGCGCAACGAAAGTTGCGAGCCGTCCGTCCCGCCGCGAATTTGAGCCAAATGATACTCAATGTTATTTTCTTTTAAGGCACCTTCCAACAGGTCCATGGCTTGCGGATGTTCTTTTAACACCTCAAGCATATTGCGGTATTGTTTTTTGAACTCTACTTCAATCTTGGCAACCGGATATTTTTTGCGTTTTTCCTCCACCAAATCTTCCAGCATCTTTTTGTATTGTTCAAACTTACCCAAATCGTGTTCGCGCACGATGCCTTGCACAAGAGCGCTTTCCAAACCGCCTTCAATGTCCTTGAAGAGAATAAACCCTTCGGTGCCTTCGGTAGTTTCGGGCAGTTTATCTTCCGGCCAGGAAGAAATAATATCCGCCGCAATGCGCACGGGGTTAGCCATAAAGCCTTTGGCACAACCGGGGTGGCAAGCCTTACCGGTAATGCGGATATCTACGGAGTCGGCATTAAAACTGCCGCAATCGATTTCTCCCATATCGGCACCGTCAACGGTGTAGGCAAAATCTGCATTAAAACGTTCAATGTCAAAATAACCGATACCGGTGCCGGTTTCTTCATCAATGGTAAATGCGGCTTTCAACGGCCCGTGTTTGATTTCGGGGTGTTCGTTTAAATGTTCGGCTAAAGTCATAATAATAGCGATACCGATTTTATCGTCCCCACCGAGCAAGGTGTTTCCGTCCGAGGTAATAATATCATCACCCACGCAACGTTTTAGGTTGGGCGCGGTTTCGGGAGAGAGGAACATCTTTTTTTCTTCGTTAATGGTAATGGTTCCGCCGTCGTAGTTGGGGTGCAATACGGCGCGGATATTTTTGCCGTTATAATCGCAAACGGTATCCATGTGCGAAAATAAGCCAATGGTGGGGGCGGGTTTATCGGTATTGGCGGGGAGTAACCCGGTTACAAAACCGTATTCGTCCACTTCCACTTCTTGAAAACCAACGGTTTTCATTTCGCGGGCCAGCATATGTGCAAAAGTAATTTGATTGGGGTTAGTGGGTATGGCTTTGCTGGTCGGGTCGCTGGTGGTATCTACGGCAATATATCTAAGGAAACGGTCATAAATTTTTTGTTGTAACGGGTTCATAAATTTTTCTCCATAAAACGCTTATTTTATTATACAATTTATTGAGATTAACTCGGAGGGTTTATGAAAAAATTATTATTGTGTGTTGTTTCCGCGTGTTTGCTGACGGCTTGCGCCACCTTAAAAGAAGCCCAAAACTTGGCTAACTGCAAATTTGCTTTGAAAAGTGTGGAACTGGTGAACTACAATTTAACTTCGTTTGATTTTGACGTAGTTATCGCCATTACAAACTTAAATAAACAAGATGCCGCCTCGTTAAAACGATTTGAAGGGGTTTTGACCGTTAACGACAACCCCATGGCCAATGTAACCTTAAAAGATATCCGCATTGAGCCCAATTCCGTCAAAAACGCTAAAGCGAAACTCAGCGTTCCCATGTCCCAATTTAGCACCAAGTTGTTAGGGCTTATCAGCATGGGTAGCGGCACCTTGGACTACCACTTAACGGGCACCATGTATTTTGAAGGCCCGATGGGGGTGGAAATCCCTATGCCGGTAGATATCGGCCGCGTCGGCAGTTACAACTAAAATTTAATCAAAATGAAAACCCCCGCTCAAACGAGCGGGGGTTTTTTATGTTAATAAAAAAAGTCCTTAAATTCGTATCTTTTTCTACCTTCACTTTTACATTCGTTGCATTCTTTTTTTGAAGATTTATCCTTGGACCACTTTTTTTCTATTTTTTTTAAGTATTTTTCACTTTTTTTCCTATACTCTTGTAATTCTTTTGAAGGTGTCTCAGCAAATTTTTTTTCCGCTTTTTCAAAACCCTCTCTAAATTTAAGAATCGCTTTTTGCATCTTTTTAGACGCTTTTTTGTCTATGTAAACATTTTTTAAAGCACTCTTACTTTGAGCTTTATAAAAAGCATTCAAACTTTTATAAAGAGATTTTAGGTTTTTCCAATAAGATTTTAAAAGCTTTTTAAGCGCAGGGTCTTCATACATAGGATTTTGCATAAGATCTTGCATCAAGCTTTCTTCTTCTTTTTTTAAATTATTAGAATGGCCCAACCAAAGTAAAGATACTAATTGTTGCTCAGACCAAGTAGATTTAGGGTTATTTCTAAGTTCTTTAGCCAGAGCAACCTTTCTGGCAGTGGCACATTCTACCCATATCTCAGGACTGGTAAGTTTTACAATATCACACGCTTCAAATTCTTTGTTATTTTTCTCTATTTCCTCTTCCGTATATGAGTGAACTATCTTACCTGTATCCGTTTCAATAAGCGAAAAAGAAATCTCATCGTTTTGGGGCACCGTTTTTTCATTCTCTTCGGCATAACAAATACCGGAAACAAAAAGAACTAAAAGCAAACATACAAATAATACTTTAGCAACATTCTTCATGAGAGCCTATTCTCCTTTTATCAAATTTCCCCTTATTATAACATAAATATAGTTGAAATTTGACACATACAAAAACGCCCCGAACTTTTTTAATTCGAGGCGGTTTGTTTCCTTCGGTTTTTACAATAAAATCAGCCGTAATACCCACGCGGATAAAAAGGCCAGGCCCAGCGTCAGGCTGACCACGCGCAAGGTGTCTTTCCAACCGCTTTCGCGCAACATCACAAAGAAGGTAGCCACACACGGCAAATACATCGCCATAAACACACAGGCCACTACCAACATTTCGGGAGCCAAGTGGAAGGGTTCCAACAAGGCAATAGAAATATCCTTACGCAAAAAGCCCAAAATAAGAAGAGGGGTAGTATCCGCCGGAAGGCCCAGCAGCATTTCCACCGGGTAGCGCGAAATTTTGGTTATCCACGCGGTTAAACCGGAAAATTGCATTAAATCTACAAACAATATCCCTACTAAAATAAGCGGCAACGCATCACACAGATACTCTTTCATACGCAACCACAATTTGCGTAGTAACGGCCGCCATTGAGGCACCTGCCACGAAGGAATTTCCATAAACAATTCGGGTGTTTCGCCTTTCATCAGTTTGTTTAACACCGTCCCCGCCAAAATACCGTTTACTACAAGCGCACCAAACACCATTAACATATATTTAATGCCGTAGGGGGAAAGGATAGAAATAATCATGGCTGTTTGCGAAATACAAGGCGCGAGTACCAAAATAAGGGCCAAGGCAATCACTCTCTCGCGGCGCGTTTCAAGCACGCGCACACCCATTACCGCAGGAACTTTACACCCAAAGCCCAGCATGATCGGGAGAGACCCGTACCCGTGCAATCCTACCTTATGCAAAATGCCGTCCAACAGCACTGCCAAGCGCGGAAGATACCCCAAATCGCCCAAGAAACCCATTAACGCATAAAATGCAAGCACATACGCCATTACATCTACCAAGGCAATTTTTAAGCCGTCGGTTAATATCCCAAAAAAGGTTTCGCCGCCGTCGCCCACCAGTAACTTCCCCAAAAATCCGTCCTGCGCCGAGCCGAACAGTTTTTCCATAAAGGGGAAATAATAGGCTTCATAAAGAGGATCAACAAAGTTAATAATTCCTTCGCCCACCCAACGAATAATCATAAAAGAAAGAACCAGCACAATAAGCGCAATCGGCAGCCCCGTAATGGGGGTAGTGGCCCAACCTTGCAAGTGTTCCCAAAAAGAAGGGTGTTTGTGCTTAACCGTCTGCACTTTGCGGATAATACGCCCAATTTCGTTCCATTTTCCTTCGGGAGTGGGGGGAACTTCCAGTTGGCTGACGGTTTCGCCGCGGCCTGCCAAACGGGCAGCTTCGTGCGCAAGTTCTTTTAACCCTTCCCCAGTTGTACCCACCGTGGCAATTACAGGAATGCCCAACAGTTTTTTCAACGCTTTAATATCAATATGGATACCTTTGCGTTGGGCTTGGTCAAACTTATTCAAAAGCAAAATAACAGGTTTTTTAAGTTGTAAAATTTCCAACAGAAAATATAGGTTCCGCTCCAAGTGCGAAGCATCCGCCACACAGACGATAAAATCGTAATCTAACTCTTTGAACAAGTTACGCTTTTTCCCTTCAATTACCCACTCTTCTTCCAAACGGTACAAGCCGGGAATATCGATAATATCGTAGGATTCTCCGTCGAACTGGGTTTGCCCGTAGTTTAGGCCGACCGTCGTTCCGGGAAAATTGGAAGATATAATACCGATACCCGTTAAGCGAGAGAAAATAAGGCTTTTACCCACATTGGGGTTGCCCGCTAAGAGAAAAGTATTTTTTTTGGCGGTTACCAATATTTTTTTAGCTGTTTCGCGGCCGATAGCCACCTCGGTACCGGATACATTTACCACGACGGGGCTGGAGCCTTTCTTGCGCGTAATAAATTGACCGCGCACAAGCCCCATGGCCGCTAATTTTTCGGTCATTTTGGCATCTGCGCGAATATCTTTGATTTGGGCCATACAGCCCGGTTTTAATTGCTGAAGAGTGCGAGAATTATCTTTGTCCATAAAAGTTAGTCATTCCTTACTTTTATATTTTACCACAATACCTCTCTTCTAATCAATAGGTATTTTCCGACGATAAAAACGCAAGAAGAGTGATTTTTTGTATAATTTATGTATAATTTAAGTACCATTTTAGGTATATAGGAGAAGATATCATGGCTTATAAAGTGAATCCGGATGTTTGCATCAACTGCGGTGCCTGCGAATCTGCTTGCCCCGTAGCCGCCATCAGCGAAGTTGAAGGCAAAAGAAAAATCGACGAAACCAAATGCATTGAATGTGGCGCTTGCGCCGGCACCTGCCCGGTAAGCGCTATTTCTCTGTAAGAGAAAAAGCAAAGGGCAGTATGCAAGACAAGCTGTCCTGCCCGGTAAGCGCTATTTCTCTGTAAGAAATAGGTTCGTTTAGAACGATTTAAAACCGCCCCTTACGAGGCGGTTTTTTATTTCCCAAAATTTACATATAAAATAAAAAGAGCAGGGGGATGTGCCCTGCTCTTTGTTCAGAACCGTTCGGGGGGTAAATCGAAAGGTTCTGGGGGATAAATTATTGGTACACAGGTACCTTGTATACTTTTATCTTACATTGTGAATATAAAAAATGCAAGTTTTCTTTGAAAAAATAAAAGCTTATTTTGCCTTAATTCTTTTGTATTACATATTTTTTAAAAATTTTTGTTAAAAATTCTCTTTCGATTGCTATAATATAGTATCGGAGGGAAACACATGAAAAAATTAAGTGTCATTTTAGTTTTAGCTTTAGCCGTCCTTCCTCTCTGCGCGCAAGATACGCCGAAAGGAGACGACTACTACACAGGGTATGAAGGTCTCGTTTTAGGAGAAAAAGCCCCTCGTTCCGCAACGGATGCTATTGCGGAGCATGCCACACAAGAAGTCCCCGGAGATATTTATCGCGGAACCGTGTTTGGTGCAGAACAAAAGAAATATGACAGCACCACTCTCGGAGATCGCAAACGGGCTACCAAAAAATTCGTATATGATACGTCTTTGGTTCGTGCTGTAAAAATCAGCGATGTAGATCGCGTACGCACATTGATGTATGCCAACGTAAACGTAAACGAAAAAAATTACGCGGGCATCACTCCCTTAACGATTGCCGCCGAAAAAGGCAATATGGAAATTATCAAGATGTTGGTAGAGGACGGAAAAGCTACCATTAACGAAGCTTCCAGCTACGGCATCACTCCGCTTATTTCCGCTGCGGCTGCCGGACAAGATGAAGCTGTTGCCTACTTGATTCAAAAAGGAGCCGATGTAACCGTTAAGGACGATTTAGGAAAAACAGCCCTTTTGTATGCAATCGGTTATGATAAACCGAAACTTATCAACAATTTGATCAGTTTAAATAATGCTGCCGTTAACTTGCCCGATAATGCCGGCAATACTCCGCTCATTTATGCTACGCAAAAAGGTCTTTTTAATAACGTAAAATTATTGGTCTCCAACGGAGCCAATGTAGATTATCGCAATCCGGCCACCGGCCTTAGTGCCCTTGCTGCCGCTGCCGCCGAAGGACACAGCAACATCATTCGTTACTTGGTAAAAATCGGCAAAGCGGATGTAAACTTAACGGACCTTTCCGGTCGTACTCCGGTATTTTATGCGGTTGAACACAACAAAACCGATGCATTGCGCACCCTGCTTTCTTTAGGTGCCAATGTGAACGCAAAAGACAACACCGGTACCACTCCGCTGATGCGTGCCACGTCTAAAAATCAACAAGATTGCATCGAAATTTTGTTGAGAGAAAAAAAAACCGTTAACCCCAACGAAAAAGACAGCCAAGGTCGCTCGGCGTTGACCTATGCCGTTTATTCCGAAGATTTGACACCGGCTCAACAGTTATTGGCTGCTAATGCCGATTTGAATGTGGCAGACAACAATGGCAACACGCCGTTGATGAATGCTATCAAAGCAAAAAATGATCGTGCCGCTCTTTTATTCATACAAAACGGAGCAGACTTAACTTTGCTAAATGCCGAAGGGAAAAATGCCTTTGCTTTGGCGGAAGAATTTTTGCCGCAGTCTTCTACGATTAACGTATTAAACGTTAAAAAGAAAACCATCGAAGAACAAGCCATGCAAGTGCAAGCGCAAAAATTGGCTGAAGTTCGCGCTTTGGAAGAAGAGTTGGCCTCTCAAGAAGCGCTGGTTAAACAATTGCAAGACGAGCAAAAAGCCAAAGAAGAAGCTGCAGCAAAAGCGGCGAAAGAAGCCGAAGAAGCAGCCAAAAGAGCTGAAGAAGAAGCCGTACGCGCAGAGGTAGAAGCACAATTCCAAGAACAAGCTGCCGCTTTGGAAAATGATCCAGAGCTGGTTCGTTTACAACAACAATTAGAAGCTGCCAGAGCGCAAAAACAAGCCGCTTTGCAAGAAGCAATGGATAGACAAGTGGCTGAAAAATTGGGAAAAGTTTCACCGGAACCTTCCGTTCTGAAAGAAGAAGCCGCCAAACAAGTAGAAGAAGTAAAACAAACGGCCGACGCTGCCAAAGCCAAAACCCAACAAAAAGTGAATAAAGCCAAAACTACCGCTAAAAAACGCCGCACGACGGCTCGCAAAAAAACGACCGCAGCAAAAGCGAAAGTAGAACAAACGGTAGAAAAGGCCACCGTTGCCCCGCAAGAAATTAATATGGCTGATTTGTTGGCTCAATAAAAAAATAGAATCTAAAAAGCCCCTCGAAAGAGGGGCTTTTTTATGGCTTATAAAACTTTTTAGGAAGGCTTCTTAAGGGCCCACCCCACAAAGGTCTGCCACTTTTGGTAAAGAGCTTTTGCTTCATCAGCCGGAAGAGAAGGAGAGACAACTCCTTTATCCGACTTATTCCAAGCCAAAGAATCCCAGCCTAAAAAATCCATAGCTTTACGGGCGGCCCCCAACACACTTGCTTGGGTTTCTTTTTCCAACATGATTTCTTTTTGTAAGATATCCGCCTGAAATTGTAATAAATAGGATAGATTGGAAAGACCTCCGCTTACTTGGATGGGTCCCTTAAGTTCCAACCCGTTCGACTGTAAATATCCACTGATATCCGCCAATAAAAACGCAATAGCGCGGGCAGTACCGGCAGCCCAATCTTCTCGGCGGGTAAGGGGGGACAAATCGCTAAAAACGGGAGATACGCTAAAATTCCAATAAGGAGCACCCAATCCGCCTAAAGCCGGCAAAAACCAGACGGGAGCCTTTGCAACTTTACACAAAGAATCCAATTCTTCGGTCTCGAAGAAAAAACCTTGCGTTTTTAACCACAAAAAAGCACTTCCCGCGGCATTTACGGGCCCTTCTAAAAAGTACTGTGCTTTAGCGTCTGCGGTCGATACAGACAATGAAGTAAGCATCCCCGGCAAAATAATATTTTTTTCTCCGGCGTTATACAACCAAAATGCACCCGTTCCATAGTTAATTAAACTTTCTTTTGGAGCCAGGTTACTCCAAGCGGCAGCCATTTGTTGATCTCCGCCTAAAGCGCAAATAGGAATAGATTTTCCTTGGTACTCATAGACCCCGTAATCCGCGCAAGAAGGTTGCAATACCGGTAAACAGTTTATCGGCACTTCAAAAGCCGCGCACAGTTTTTCACTCCAAGTATGCGTGTGAATATCCATTAACAGCATTCGCTGGGCTAACGTATAATCCGTAGCAAAAACAGACCGCTGAGTTAAATGCCAAAGTACATAAGTGGCAACAGGTGCCACCAGCAAATTTCCGGAAGAAAAAGCTTCTTTTACTGCCGGGATATTTTTTAGACACCACGCAATTTTAGGAGCGGAAAAATACGGCGTTTTATAAAGGCCGGTAAGCGAGTGAACTTCCTCCTGTGTAATGGGGGCGGATTCAGCCTCTTTAAACGAGCGTCCGTCTTCCCATGTGAGGATTGGTGCGAGAGCAAGGCCTGTCTTTTTATCCCACAAAACAACCGTAGAACGCTGAGAAGAAACAGCTATTCCCGCTGCTAGGGAAGGCCCCGCCTCCTCCAACACTGTGTGGATAACCTGTTTCACCGTATCCAGCAAAACATCTGCCTGATACTCCGAAAGACCCTTTGCCGGACGAGAAGGAACAATTCCTATACTGTATTGAGCAATTATTTTCCCGTCTTCTCCCACCGCAGCGGCACGAAAGCTGGAAGTCCCCAAATCTACGGATAAAATGTATTTCTTCATTATTTTTTTTCTCCGACGGACGGCTTATACCAGCGATTTTCTTTTAATAAAGTATAAGCAGCTTTATCTAAAGAAAGCAATTGTTCTTCTGCCTTCTGCACATCAAACTCCGACGAAAACTCTTCTGTTGACAGCACTTTTCCACCGCTATGCCGTATCGCCCCGCTATCCGTAATAAGGCCCAAATTCATTCCTTCCGACACCAAGGCCGCCCGAGGAGCAGAACTGTCAAATAAGTTGCGCCCGAAAGATGTATAAGCAGGGTTTAGACCCGTCAAACGATAAAGGGTGGGGACGATATCCAGCTGAGAAACCACATAATCTATTTGAGCGGGTTTCAAAAGTTTGGGAGCATACACAACAAGCGGAATATGAAAACGATTTTTAAGCGAAGAACTGGCAGGCCCGCCGGAGGAATGATCCGATACGAAGACGAAGATAGTATCATCAAACCAACCGTCTTTTTTGGCACGATTCAAAAGTTCCCCGATGGACCAATCCGCAAAAGACAAAGTGTTTAAAAAGCCATGTTCCCAAGAATCATAGGGATATTTATCAAACTGGGGTAACGTAGAGGTAAAAGGCTCGTGTGTAATCCCCGTAAAAAGCATAGCCAAGAAGTTAGGCTCTTTACGAGCTTTTATTTTATCGGCCGCAAACATAAAGGCATCATAATCGTAGCCGAAAGGGGCCTTTTCTTGATAGTTTAATCGTTCGGGGATATCTTCCCACCCGTAAGTCTCTTGCGCGCCGAAATAGGAGGCTAAGGCGCATAAGCGGTAGGAATCGCGTTTAGAAGTCTGCGCGAAAAAGGTGTAGTAGCCATTATCGGCAAAGTGTTTGGGCATGGGGGAAAATGCCGTCAACTCCAAGCCATACCCGAACATCGGCAACCCCGGCACCAAAGGAACACCGGCAAAAACAGCCGAAAAGCCGAAGATACTACGTTGTCCGGATGCATACGCATTGGAAAAATTAACCCCATTTTTTACAATTTCATCAAATACGGGAGTAGCCCCGAAACCATGATGGGAAAGAGAATCTACGTAATACGGATTCCACCCTTCCAGCAAAACGATCAATACATTGTATTTAGAAGGGGTTCCCGCCGTTTCTGTGCGTTTACGCATAAGGGGAAATTTTTCGTCTAAAACGGTTTCATCGGAAGCAATAATACTTTGTTTTGCATGGGCAATAGCCTTATCCAAAGGATATTTATTTGTTACCTCCACGGCTCCCTTTCTTCCGATTTGATAAGAGGTAAATAAACCATTTAAAATAAGGGCAGAACCCGCCGGAGAAGAAACGTATTTATATACGTCTGCCACCCCCAAAGATTTTCCGCCACCCAAATGTCCGCGAATCCCCAGTAAAACGAAAAGAACAATAACAACCCCAGACAAAAGCTCTTTTTTCCAAGACCAATTTCTGGCCTGATAAGAACGGTTCACATACCGCCCAAGTTGCCACACACCAACAGCAAAAAGAGCTAACAATACCGCCAAGGGAAACCATGTTTCCGTAAAAATATAAGAAACAATAAAGCCCCAATCATTGGAAAGTTGTAAAATTTCTTCGGCAATATGACGGTTGACCTTCGGAAAATAAATTAAATCGGCAATCAAAAAGCCGGCCATAAAAATCCATTCCGCCACCCATATACTTACCCACGTTTTCACCCAAGCTCTGGTTTTGACAGGCAAGTTTAACAACAACAGCACCGGCCCCGTCAGCAAGGCCACCATATAAAAATCAAAGCGAATCCCATTTAAAAAGGAAGAAAGTATTTCCCAGGTCGTAAGAGCAGAAAAATACTCCCCATTTAACAAGAAAAGCGCGAGCCGTGCACCCGAAAACAAAATAAGTGATAACAACACCGCACAAATAGAAAATTTTAAACGAAAATCTTTTTTACAATTTTTCATAATTAATCGGCTTTTTCTAAGTTCAAATTGATTTCTTCGGTTTTGCGAGAGAAGGCTTGCAATTTGGTTTTAGCTTCCAAAGGAACGGTTTCGTCACTAAGAAGCCCCTCTACCGTGCTTTGCGTAGGCACCAATACTTTGGACAACAGTTTAAGTGTGCGCAAAAGCTCCACCACTTTTTCTTTATCCGTAAATTCCAACTTTTCCACACGAGATAGTTCGGCTTTGTAGTTTTTCCCGAAATGACGTTCAAAATTATTTTTCCGCATCAGTTCAATAATTTCTTTCTGCAGTTGCTTTGCTTCCTGCAGCAAATCACCGCAACGATCGATTTTTTCGGTTAAAATATCTTGTTCGCTTTTAACCTCCGTTACAACGGAAGTAGTTTTGGCAGCAGAAGGGGGGAAAGAAAGGGCAGCAGAAGGGGGGAAAGAAAGGGCACCACGCGCGGCATATCCCGTCGGGCCGTTGTAATCTTTACCGGTAAACACAGGACAAATGTTGCGATAATCGCACCAGCGGCATTGGTTCTCGCCGGGGGTAGGGTCAAACTTTCCGGCACGGATATTATCGGCAATTTGTAACACTTTTTGCCAAAATTCTAAAATTTCCAAATCGGGCGCTCTCTCAAAAGTCATTTCCGTTAATGTGGGCAGGTGGTAAAAACTTAACTCTCCGACGCGCAATTCCTTTACGGAGGGGTCTTTTTGTTGAACGAGTGCTTTAATGGCGGGGGAGTTCTCTACCACTTTTTGATACATATACAACTGATCAGGCTCGCGTTGTACCGTTTTGCCCGTCTTATAGTCCAAAATTTTGATTTTCCCATCACCCAAATAGTCTATTCTGTCCAAAATACTAATCAGGTTTAACCCGTCCATATCAAGGGAACTTTTCATCTCCACCGAAAGCGGATGAAAGAAGTCCGCCGCGTGCTTGGCATAGTAGGACTCTATAATCCGTCTCCCTTCAGCAAAACCGGCAAGTTCTTTTTCTACGGAAGCATAACCTTTCTGTTCAAACGAAGTTTTATTCCAATGATTTTCAAAAAAAACAAGAGCCTCTGCCAAGGTGGGGAAAGCAGGATTCGCAGGGTTATAAATATACTCCATCACTTCGTGCAAAGCAGACCCGAAAGCGAAATAATACTTAGGTTGCTCCGGCAACATATGCACGTATCGGAACTTATATTTTTGAGGACATTCTTTATACATGCCCATTTTGGAATAAGAAAAAGAAAGGTTTTTAGCCATGAAAAAACTCCAAAAAAATAGTTACTTTTATTGTAGCATTTAGAGGCCTTTAAAAACCTTATTATTTCCATAAAAAAACCGCCCTTAAAGAGCGGTTTAAAATCTAAATTTTATAACTCCCTATCATTATATGTCCAACCTTGTCCTTCCAATAATTTACACATCTTCCTGCCGTACTCATTAATTTCAGTTACGCAGGAATGGTACCATTCTCCCACTTTATTGGTGTTATAGTTATCTTGTGGAAAATTGGTTGAATAAATTGCATACCAAGCACCCAAATCACGGTTACCGCCTTCATAGCCATATACCTCTATTTCGCAACCTCTCGAATTACAGAGCGCGGTATAATAATCAAAATATTTTGTTTTATAAACCGGGCGACCGCCTTGATCTTCCCAAGCTCCGCCGGAAAGTTCCACCATCGCAAAATCTTTATAGTACTCCGTTTCGCTGGGCAATCCGTTGGATAGGACATAATAACTTAATTCCTGTTCCAACGTTCTGATATTACTTAATGCTTCCGTTTGGCGGGCCTTCTCCACAGATTTTGTATACTGCGGCATCGCCACGGCAGACAATATACCAATGATTAACACAACAACTAAAAGTTCTATCAAAGTAAAACCTTTTTTCATACAAAACTCCTTATAAACAGATTTACGGCAAACAAAAGGCTGCTTAACTTTAACAGCCTGCCGATTAGGACTATTGTAAGAAAAAAAAAAAACGAGTCAACTCTAAGACGAAAAAACCGCCCCTAAAGAGCGGTTTAAAAGAGGGAAAAACTTTTACTTTCCGGATCGTAAATGGGATTAGATTCATTTCGGTCAGGAGTTACTTCACAAAAACCGTTCATGTTTTTCTTCAAGAAATAACGCTCTCCCATCCAAGCGGAAATTTTATCTACTTTTAACGGATAACACATAGGAACCACAAAAATTGCATTTTTATTTTGCAATTTTTTAGCGCGTTCTTCTTTTGACAAATTGTTTAAAACAGTAACAGAAACATTTTGTTTGAAATAATCATTAATATACAAAGACATCATAGCCTCTTGAGCCGCAACCGGATAAGCATCCTTCATCAAAACATACAGCTCTGTTTTATCATCGGTACGGTTTTTCATAAAATACTCGGCAACATTACGCCCGCTGTCAGGCTCTTTACCCAAGGACCACGCAAAATCTTTCCAAGATATCCCCAAAGTAAACGCCCAAAAAACAAGCACACTAACAAAAATCCAGCGATTTTTTGCTACCAACGGAGCCAATAAAATAGAGAACAGTATATAAAGTGCCGGAAATGAGACTATAAAAAAACGAGGAATAAACAAAAAAGTTTTTATTGAAATAATACCGGCACCCAAAAGTACCAATAGAAAAATTCCTATACAAAAAGCACAGTCAAGCGTATAGGGGAAATACTGGTTCGTACGTGCTTTTTTGTAATAGTAAGAAGCTAATAGCAAAACGCCTACGGCAAAAAGGGACCCTAACAACGGAACGCCGAAAAAGAATTGATAAAAATACCACAAAGAATCGAAAAGAGTCAGCTCTTCATTTGCCCACCATTTTCCGCTAAAATGCCCTACTTGCCAATTATGTAAGAAGTTGGGCACAATCCATATACCCGCTATCAAAAAAACAATTACACTGCCGGCCAGTAAAGGGAAAACTTTTTGTTTGAAATGTAAAGCAACTAAGAACAGTAAGAACACACAAACCGCAAACAACAACAAACCGAAATAATGTGTCCATGCCCCCACAGTACCGGCCACAAAAAAAAGAAAATACTCCTTTTTGGGAACCAACGTGGAATTTTTGAAACAATCCAAAATCTTTAAAGAAGAGAGGATAACTACTATCGAAGTCAGCAGTAAAAGCACGTAGGAACGGGCATACGTTCCGTAATATACGTTATGCCACATAATGGCTACGCAACCCAAAAACAAAAAACGAGCCGTTTTGCCATAGCGAACAGGAAAGAGGAAATAGGCAGCCAGCAAGGAAAAAGCGGTAATCAAAAGAGAAAAAAATCTTGTCCATACTTCGTGAGGATAAGGAACCAAATGATTCCAACACCAAAGTAATATATTATAAAGCGGAGGGTGAACATCCACTATTAACCAATCTTTGATAATTTGCCCCAAGGGAATGTTGGGATTGGACGTTATCACGGAATAAGTCTCTTCGTAATCGAAAGAAAGCAGCATTCTTCCCAATCGTAGTAACACACCAAACCCCATAAGAAAAAAACCCAGTTTATAAAAAAGGTGGCTGTTTTGTTTTTTCATAAACGATCTCCCAACAAGCAAATATCCAGCCAACCGTCTTTTGGCGCATGAGGATTTAAACATTTAAAGCGATTGTGGCAAGCGTTATACATTCCCAAACAACGCGGGGTAGAATCTCCCACTAAAGGAATGACAATTTCATATCCTTCCGTTCCATCTTGCCAATGACGACGAGTTTTTCGATAAGGCCCTACTTCAATCGACAAATGTGGGTTTTTCCCGTATGCTCGAAGACTCACCACAGAAAGAGGAAAATCTATCACCGAAGCAGAAATCCGTCTGGCTTTTTGAGGAAATTCAAAAACATCTAGGGAAGGGGGAATAGCATTTTTTCCGTGAGCCGAACGATATGTCTCCAAAGAAGAGACAAGAAGGTCCCGTAAGGCTTGGACTTCGGGTTTTTCAACAAAAAACCATTTAAATTTTATAGCAAACGAAGAATAATAAGGGAGCTTGGCTTTCGGAGAGAAAAAAGGAAGATAGGGCATCATTAAACAAGAAAAGGCCCCCAATACCACAAAAAGTGTAATAAATTCAACTAAACCGAACGATTTTCTCACGGTAAATTCCTGCATTGCATTTATTACAGTTTATCAAATAAAAAAAAGAAAAGATATTCGTTATTCGCGCAGGAAATTCATCTTATAAAACCAAGCAACCTTCTTCTATCAGAAGTTCTTCCCACTCGTCAAAAAAGAGTTCGTCGTTGAGTTCGGCCGCATTTTTCTCGAAATCCAAAATAGTTACTTTAAGTCTTCCGTCGGTGCCTCTGCGTAAATGGAAGTTACGGGGAAGATCTCCATGAAAAAATCCCGCCGCGTTGAATGCTTGCACAAAGCCGCGCACTTGTGCCCACTCGGCGGAGGTAATGGGCTTGTTTTTCAAAATACTTAATGACAAGACAGGGCGAGACCAATTATATTGCTGTGAAAAAGTAAACCCGCGAACATCCACAGAAGAAAGAATAAACGGGGTAACGGCACGCGTTTGCGACTCCCGCACATATCTGCGGAAAAAATCCGTATCGAGAGATCTTTTAATTTGTCCCTCCACAAGAGCAGGCAACCCTTGATATCCTTCGGCTACCACATACGAATATTGAATATCTATTAAATCAAATTGAGGAATAATTTCTTTTGCAATTTCATGAAACTGTTTAGTTCGTTCTATTTCAGAGTAATTTCCCATCTTAAAGTAAGCTACGGCATTTCCATCAGCATTGTTCAATTCCCAAACGGCATGCAGGTAATCTCGTCCCACGATTTGCGTGGCAGTTGCAACAGAATGTAGCTTTGGCGTTGGTAAGGAGGGGGGAAGAACCGTGCTTTGAATTCTACGGGTAAGGGCCAATTCTAAACTTTGTGCTAACGCATATTGATCCGCCGCGGAAAGGCCACGCGTAAAAGCAGGGTTCGCCATGGTTCGTGAAATAAATTGTTCAGCCGTAAGGCCACCCACCTTTCCCGAAGCTGAAACAACTATTTTTTTTGAGACTGGCAACTTAACTTGCCCAAAAGAAGGAAAAGCCACCGCACAAAGAAAAACTAACAAAATATATTTTGTAAGAACTCGCATAAAACTCCATGGTCCATCAAATAGTCATTTTACTCTTTTTATTAAAAGGCCAAACAGCCGTCTTGTCGAAGAGCTGCCTGCCAAACATTAAGCATCACCAAATCACCAAACGGTTCCTCTACCACTTCAAAATCCAATATCGAAAGTTTCACCCGGCCATCCGTTCCGCGTTTTAAATAGAAGTTACGGGTCAAATCCCCATGATTAAAATTCTCCTCGATGTAAGACTTTACAAACCCTTCAATTTGTGCCCATTCAGCTAAAGTAATGGGTTTTCCACGGAAAAAGGATTGCACCTCTTCGGCGGATAAATAATTGTGCTCCATAGCAAAAGTAAGACCTCTTGTATCGATTTTGGAAAGCACAAACGGAAGTTGAGCACGTTTTTCAATATCTCGTATTTTCAGTCGAAAAAAACGACGAGTAGATAAATCATGTTTTACTTGCTCTTCCAGTGCAGCGGGAAGACCGCCATACCCTTCAGCAAGCACATGGGGATATTCAATATCAATCAAATCAAAACGAGGGGAAAGCTTCTTTACAATGGCATCAAACTCCTTCGTACGTGCAAGCTCCTCTTCTGTTCCCAACTTCAAATAAGCCGCCGTCTGTCCGGGGACAAACTCTACCTTCCAAACGGCATGCAAATAGTCTTCATCGCTGACTTGAGACACCTTCGTTGCAGAAGAAAGAACTGTGGGACTCGGCCGCAGAATAAGAGGCTTTTTTGCGGCAGGAACTTTTTTCTCAAGCATTGCGGAAAGAGCGGCGTTCTTTGCTGCATGCGAGCCAACTTCATAAGCAGTAGTGGCCGCAGCCTTTTTGGAGGGATAAGTAATAGCCTGTTTAATACTCTTCCACAAGGAAAGTTTCGGTACCGGCTGTGCCGATACAGATAGAGTAAAAAAACAGACAATAAACACTACAAATAAAGAAGAAAATTTTTTCATAGGTTACAATCCTTTTATTTATTTTCCTAAATAAGAAGAGGGAAAACAAGGGTATTTAGTCCTATAAAACACCTAGGCCCTAGGTATTTTTACTACAAACAAAAAACCCGCCACAATGGACGGGTTCTAAAAATACCCCCAATAGGAATCGAACCTATATCCCCTGCTTAGAAGGCAGATGCTCTATCCATTGAGCTATGGGGGCGCAAACTTGTTGTATATATTTTACAAAAAAATTACTAAACATTCAAAAACTTCTTTAATTTTTCTTTTTCTGGTCTGTTCTCTCTCATTTCCCTATACACGGGAATTTTGTATAATGAGAGTAAGGTTTTTTATCTTCACAGGAGGGGTACTATGCCCGCGAAATGCACTAAAAAAGCAGTTTCCCAGTTGCAACAACACCGCTGCAAATTTCAGCCCGTGTTGCCCAATATCCTCAAAAAAGGTCCGGCTGCCGTAAAAGCCAAACTCGGTAAAGCCACTAAATCCGTGGCCGACCAAGCCAGCGTAAGAAAAATTTTCCCTAACACCTATGGTCTTCCGGAAATTACCTTTGTAAAAGGAACCAACAGCGCCATTGCCAAAAAAGCCGTGCGCGTGGGGGTGGTTCTCTCCGGCGGGCAAGCCCCGGGCGGCCACAACGTAATTGCCGGTCTTTTGGACGGCCTTAAAAAAGCTAATTCCAAAAACAAACTTTTCGGTTTCTTAGGTGGTCCCAGCGGTATCGTAGATAACAAATTTATGGAAATTACCCCGGCCTTGATGAAAGACTACCGCAACACCGGCGGTTTTGACCTTATCCAATCCGGCCGCACCAAAATCGAAACGCCCGAACAATTAGCCGCCGCCAAAGACAGCTTAATTGCCAACAAATTTGATGCGCTCGTGGTCATCGGTGGGGACGACTCCAACACCAATGCTTGCGTAATCGCCGAATACCTTAAACAACAAGGGGTAGACATTTGCGTAATCGGTGTGCCGAAAACGATTGACGGTGACCTTAAAAACAAACAAATCGAAACCTCTTTCGGTTTTGACACCGCTACCAAAATTTATGCGGAACTTGTCGGTAACATCTGCCGCGACGTTAACTCTGCCCGCAAATACTGGCACTTTGTGCGCTTGATGGGCCGCAGTGCTTCCCACATTACCTTGGAAGTCGGTTTTAAAACCCAACCCAACGTGGTACTCATCGGCGAAGAAGTCCTCGCCAAAAAAATGACCCTTGGTCAAGTGGTAGATAATTTGGCCCAAGTAGTTGCCAAACGCGCCAAGGCCGGCAAAAACTTCGGGGTTGTGCTCGTACCGGAAGGACTCATTGAGTTTATTCCCGAAATGAAAGAGCTCATCAGCGCGCTTAACGACTCCTTGGCTGACAACGAAGCTGCGCTTGCCAAACTCTCCACCTTGGCGGAAAAGAAAGAATTTATTCTTTCCAAACTTCCGACCAAACTGGCCAACTTGATGAAATCTTTACCGGACGGTATCGCCAGCCAACTTATGTTGGACCGCGATCCGCACGGAAACGTTCAAGTTTCTTTGATTGAAACGGAAAAATTGTTGGTTGAAATGCTCCGCACTCGCTTAGCCGAAATGAAGGAAGCTAAAAAATATGACGGCAAATTCTCCGCAATTACTCACTTCTTCGGTTACGAAGGCCGCTGCGGTGTTCCGTCTGCCTTTGATGCCAACTACACCTACGCTTTGGGTTACAATGCTGCGGTACTCGCGTTGAACAGATGCACGGGTTACTTGTCTTCCGTACGCAAATTGACCAAAAAAGCCCAAGACTGGGAATGCGGCGGTATTCCGCTTACCATGATGATGAACATCGAACGCCGCAAAGGGAAAGAAAAACCGGTTATCCGCAAAGCCCTCGTGGAATTGAAAGGCGAACCTTTCAAACACTTGGTGAAAAACCGCACCGCTTGGGCAGAACAAGACTTGTATGTCTTCCCCGGCCCGATTCAATTCTTCGGTCCCGCGGAAGTCACGGATATGACCACTGTTACCTTGCTCTTGGAACAAGGTAAGAAAGTTAAATAATCTGCTTGCAACCAAAAAGGCGGCCCTTATAAAGGCCGCCTTTTTTATTTAGATTGTTTATTTTTCTTTGTTTAAGTATCGCCACGCATCCACCGGTTCGTCTATTAATGGGGCAACATCTTCCCAACAGGGCAAAGGATAAGCACTATAATCAGCCATCTCCGGATAGTTCTGCAATTCTAATTGAACCGGTATTTCATTTAAGGTAGCCCCTATTTCTTGGCAAAAGCGTTCGGCAGAGCGGGACATCTTATGTGCCAAGCAATAAGCCTTATCTGTCGGCATTTCCACCAATACCCCATAAGGGACCGTATCCAATTTTTCCGGTTTAGCCAGAGCAAGCAAATAAGCCTTGGGCAACTTTACAATCTGCCGAAAGAAAGTATCTTGCGAGTGGTATACCAACTCTGTATATAAGGTGAAAGGGGGAAATTCAATGTAAGAATCCACCAACTGATTCTTTTGCAAAAGTTCTGCTTGCCAAGAAGAAACACTTTTTAAAAACATCAAGGTGCGCTTGGCATGGACTATCTGTAAGTGGTGCTTATACCCTTTCCACACACATGTTACCAAAAGCAAAAAAACACTTAGAAATAAAACAATTTTTATAGTTGAAGAAGTACCGGAAATTGGTTTCATATATGCTATATTATATAATATACCGGCCAATTCAATAAGTGCAGAGAGGAGGGGGAATGTCCCAACCGTGTAAAATAGCCGTTTTAATCCCTTGTTTTAATGAAGAAAATACCATCGCCACGGTAATAGCCCATGCACGGGAAATTCTTCCGCAAGCGGAAATAGTAGTTTGTGATAATGCCAGTACAGATCAAACAGCTTGCGTGGCTCGGAAAGCTGGCGCTACGGTATTACACGAAGCAAACGCCGGCAAAGGTTGTGCCGTTCGCCGATTGTTTGCGGAAGTAGAGGCTGATTATTATCTAATGATAGACGGAGACCAAACCTACGAAATCTCCGCGGCAGCTAAGTTCTTGCAAAGAATGCAAGATGAAAAATTGGATTTTTTAAATGTTGCCAGAGAGCACCAAGACCCCAAGGCTTACCGCGCCGGACACCAGTGGGGAAACCGTTTATTAACGGGCACCGTGCGATTTTTCTTTGGAGATAAAATAAAAGATTTACTTTCCGGTTATAAGATTTTTTCCCGACGATTTGTTAAAACTTTTCCGGCGCGTTCCAACGGCTTTGAAATTGAAACGGAATTAACGGTATTCGCTTTATCTTGCCACCTACCGCTTGCCGAAGAAAAAGGAACTTATTATCCGCGGCCGGAAGGTTCTCACAGTAAACTTTCCACTTATAAAGACGGAATTAAAATTTTACGGACCATTTTCTTGCTCATTAAAGAAGAACGTCCGTTTTTATTTTGCACAATTATAGCTTGCTTATTGGCGGCTTTGTCTTTAGGAATTGCCACCCCTGTATTTATTACGTTTGCCAAAACGGGGTTGGTGCCGCGTTTGCCGTCAGCCGTGCTTGCTACCGGCCTTATGATTTGGGCTCTGTTGTTTTTTATTTCCGGCCTTATTTTGGATAATTTACGTCAATCTGTTCAAGAGATGCGTAGAATCGCTTATTTACGCCAAACTCCCAGGAAATAATTTTCATGTCTGCCTTTATCCGTCTCTCTTATTCTTATTTTAAAAGCCGTCCTAATTTAACGCTTTTTCTGTTTTGTTGGGGAATTGGCTTTTTACATGTTCTTTGTACGGGGCCCGATTATTTCTTTGATATGTTAAATTATCATTTCTATAATCCCTATGCAGTCTTGAGCGGGAGATTAGATACAGACATTGCTCCGGCCGGCGTACACAGTTATTTCAGTCCTACGGCAGATTTCTTCTATTTTATTGCTTTTAAATTACTTGCTAAATGGCCTTATCTACTGGCATTTGTATCGGCTGTTTGGTATGCGACAGCATTATTCTTTGTGCTTAAAATTATTCGGTGGTTTTTGCCGAACGAAAAAAGAAACCTTTTCAAAACGGCCATTCCGACTCTTCTTTTTGCTTTTGCTCCAGCTATTCTGACCCATGGAGGATACAATACAACGGACATAAGCAGTACAGCTCCGCTAATGGGCTCCCTTTATCTGACTCTTTCTTCCCGTACGCTACCTGTGGGATTTCGAAAGAACATACGGTTTTTAATTGCCGGCATTTTATATGGAGTCTGCTTCGCCTTTAAATATACAACTGCACCGTTACTGGCGGGATATATAGTAATGTTTGTATTTTGTTTTTCTTCCCTGAAGGATTTTTTCAAATATGGGTTTATCTTTACGGCGGGAGCGTTGGGAAGTTTTGCACTTTTGGGAGGATATTGGTGCTATAAGATGTATGCTATGTTCGATAGTCCTTTATTTCCGTTTTATAATAATATCTTCCAATCCCCGTATTTTGACCCGATTGCCTTAGTAGATAAACGTTTTTTTACGGGCAGAAGCTTATGGGAAGTGATGGCGCTTCCGTTTACCTTTCTTTTTAACCAACCCATGAATACCATTGAGTTCAGATTTCGTGGAATTAGTTGGCTCATGTATTTTTCGGTCCTTCTGTGTTGGGGAAAAATTTTGTTAGGAAAACAAAAAACAAAATTTTCGTCGTCATTTAAATCTGGGGTGGGGCTGCTTTGTATTTTCTTTCTGGTGGGGTATGTTCTTTGGCTACTGCTCTTTTCCATTTTCCGCTATGCCATGCCTTTAGAAGCGGTGGGAGCAATACTGATCACCCTGCTTCTCGCCACTCTTCCTCAACGAAAAAACTCGTTATTTTTATATGGAGTATTATGTGGGATTTTTTGTTTTTATGGATCTATTTTGCCTAACATTAAAAGCTTTCCTCAGGCAAATACTCTTTTTTATGGAAAAGGAACCCGCGAAAAAAAACCTGAACTGGTTCGCTCTATTCCACCTTTTTTTTATAAGGATTCTGTTGTCATTTTACAAGGATGGCAACTTTCTTATTACATACCGTTTCTTTCGCCTAAAACACGCTATATAGGCGGACTCCAGCCCAACATCTACCATTATCCGGATATTATCTCCCGACTCGAAATAGTAAGCACTTTTGCGGTAGGCCCCGGCTTTTTTCATCATAATTTTGCCCCGCAAGTTCATCAAGCAATTAAAGAGGCAAAACATGTTTATGTATTGATGCAGGACAATGCTCCTAATATTTTCTTTCATTCACCACTATTTCACTATGGGGTACAAGTACGGCCGGACTCTTGCCAATGGGTCAGCACACCCCATATCTACCATGCCATTTTATGTGAGGCGGATAAAATATGAAATCATTATTTTTTCGAAAACAATTTTCCGTTTTAGGCGTTTT
Source organism: Elusimicrobiaceae bacterium (assembly GCA_045580265.1). GTDB lineage: Bacteria > Elusimicrobiota > Elusimicrobia > Elusimicrobiales > Elusimicrobiaceae > Avelusimicrobium. Next base: position 71,667 of record JAZNNM010000012.1, read on the forward strand.
TATAGTGGCGGGAATCTTTTACACTTTGTTTGCTTGGAAGGTGGATTCTTCTTCGTTTCTGTTAAATCTTTCTTTCTATCAGACCCATGCTTTTTTGACGGGACTTCCTCTTCCGCAAGCAGGACTTATTTGGGAAGGATACAACCCGTTAAAAGATATTCCCGCATTCTTACTGGCAGACCTTTTCAACCATCATCTTTTGTGGCTACGGATATCTTTAGGTTGTTTGGTCGGAATAGTACTGTGGGGCAGTTATAAAGCCTACGCGTCGTTATTTTTGCCCCAACAAAAAAACTTTGCTTGCCTGCTAACCACCGTATTATTGGCTACTCTTCCCTTATTTTATGAACAACTGGGCACACTCAGTAATTTATGGATTCCCTTTTTATTCTTTCTAGGAGGAACCGCCCTTCTGTTACGAAAAAATACAGTGCTGAGCCTTGTGATCGGGGGGGGACTGCTTGGGGCCGCATCAGGCCTTAATATGCCCTTTTCCATACCTGTTTTGGGAATGTTGTTCTTTGTATTAACCGAAAAAAATTTTAAAAAATCATGCTTTTTTATTCTTGGCTGCGCACTTGGATTTATTCTTACCCTATTACCTTGGGTTATAGCACTTTTTCAGAAGGGATATTCTCTCTCTTTAATGGACTTAATAAAAACCGTACCGATTTATTCATTCACCTCTAACGTAAACAATAAAGTATGTAATTTCTTGGGGTTGGTTGTTCCTCTGTTGGGGGTATGGGTTTTCCGACCAAAGAGCAAAAACCATTCGCTGCTTTTATACCGATATTCTTTCGCGGTGAGTATGATGTGGATCATAGCTTGTGAACTTTCTTTGTTTAAGACAAGAATGTTTACCATTTTTCCCCTTTTGGATTTATTTTTCATACTTCAAGCAGCCAGTTTACCCATTATAGCCGCTTTAACAACTCAGCTAAAAAATAAAAATTTTTCCTTTATCGGCGGATTTATAGTGGGACTTTTCTGCTGTTTTATTCCTCTTACACACCACAGGTTGGAAGTAGATTCTTTTATGGACGTTCGTTTTCCTTTTCACACGACCTCGAATGATATAGTCTTTTTAAAAGCAAGAAATCATTCCTACTTAATGGCTTTCTTACCCGAGGAAACCTCCTTTGTTAATTTGAAAGGAATCCCCGATTATACCCCTTCACAACGCAATGGAAATTTCTACTTGGTTACCCCTTTTCACCCCGTCAGGGAAGATTTGGAAGGAACGCTGTTATCCCGCTATTCTGCGGAAGAAATTACTTTACCGAAACTAAAATTAAAGAAAGGTATTTTAGCGGCCAAAGAATGTCGACCGATTCTAACCAATCGTTCTTCTCTCGACGGCTTTAGCCCCATGATGTGTTTACTCGAAAATCCTGTTGATAAAAAATAACCGCTTGTTTTGGATAAATAACCCATGCAACGCCCTACTACTTTATTAAAAAATATTTCCGCCGAAGAGTATATGTTTCTCCTTACAAGGGAATGGCTTTTACGGATAGGGGAAAAACCTCTTGCGTTCCCTGATAAGTGGGTTCATTTTTTCTTTGGGAAAGATATGGAATACTTACCCAAAATACCTGCTTTTGGCGAAAAACTATCCGTCGGCTTGGAAGGAAGCGGAGCGGACCTTACGCCTGAAACACTGGCGCTCGTCCATGAGAATCAATCTCTTGCTCGCCGAACAAAAGGCTTATATTACACCCCTTGGAAAACGGCCTCCTTGCTAAGCCGCCAAACCTTATGCGCCTTTTTGGAACATTCCTCGGGAATTACTTCCCACGAAGCGGAAATGCTTTTAAATGGAAAAAACCCTCTTTCAAAAGAAAAAAGTTTAGCTCTCGATAAGAAGCTCTCACCTCTTCGCGTGTTGGATCCGGCAGCCGGAGCGGGGGGACTATTAATTCCGTTTTGGCTACAACTGGCTCGTTTGCGCACAACCTTAAACCCTTTCCTCAGCTACCGAGAGACGCTTCTTTTCATTTTGAAAAATAATCTTTTCGCAGCAGACAAAGACCCAAAAGCCCTTCGCACTTTACGCCTTAGAGCGGGGCTTACGTTACTCCAAACAGGGATCTCTTGCCCGCCAAAAGAAATACTGCCTAATATTTTGATGGGGGATTCTCTTTCTACCGATAGCCAAAATCAACCTATTTGGTTTTCATCATTCCCGCAGGTATTTCAAGAAGGCGGGTTTGGGATTATCTTGGCAAATCCCCCGTATGTAGGACAAAAAAACAATGCGGAACTCTTCAAAGCTTTACGCCAAAACGAATACTGGAAACCGAGATTAACCCCTAAAGGGGACCTGCTATACCTGTTTTTTCATTTGGCAATAGACCTTTTGCGCCCGCAAGGAATAGGAGGATTTTTAACAACAGCCTACTATTCCCAAGCAGCCGGAGCAGAATTATTACGTAAAAGGCTACGGCACGAAACGGCTCTTTTAAATTTAACGGATTTTGGGGAAGAACGCCTTTTTAAACAGGCGCAAGGACAACATAGTTTGCTGACTGTTTTTCAAAAAGGACCTTTAGGAAAGCCCCTTTGCCACGTGGGACAAACACGCCTTCCCCAAGAGTCTTTATTTTCGGGAAGTAGCCTGTTTTTACAGATTCATGAGCAAAAAAATTCTGCGCTGGAAAGTGCTCTTGCCAAAATGGACAGTTGCCCCAGTCGCTTAAAACACTGTGCCAAAATTTCCAACGGACTTATGACCGGATGCGATAAGATTTCAACATCGCATTTACAACGCTTTATGTTGCCAAACGTACAAAAAGGAGAGGGTGTCTTTATTCTTTCCCAAAAAGAAAAAGAATCATTATCTCTTTCCGCACGAGAAGAAAATAAAATAAAGCCTTTCTTTAAAAATTCGGATATTTCTCCTTACGTATCCTCTTCTACACCGCGTTTTTTCTTAATAGACTTTTTTTGCCCGCAAGACAGGTTTTTAAATCCGACCGATTATCCAAACATTATGGCTCATTTAAGTCGTTTTAAACCGGTGCTATTGGCTCGCAAGCAAAACAATAACGGGATAGACAAAGAGTTAAAAAAAGGGGTATATTGGCTAGGCTCCGTACGACGGAAGATGAATTTTGAAGAAGAAAAACTGGTCGTTCCGCACCGTTCGCCCGTTAACACTTTCGCTTATGCCCCCGGCCCTTGGTATGCCAGTTCTGACGTGTATTTTATTTCCCAACCGACAGAGGTAAGCCTATGGTATCTATTGGGGCTTTTCAATTCGGCCCCTTACTATGCGTGGTTACTACACAGGGGAAAAAGAAAGGGCCGGTTGCTGGAACTTTACAGTGCCCCTTTGGGCGAAATGCCCGTTCCGAAGGAGTCTTTGGGGACCCAAACAAAGCTTGAAAGTGTGGCTAAAGAAATTTTTAAACTCAAAAAACAAAACCCGCAAGCGGATATATCTCGTTTACAATTCCAAGCCGACCGGCTGGTTTGCCAAATTTTCGGCTTTACTGAGGAAGAACAGGCAGCTCTATCCCATATTTATCCGCCCGAAACAAAATCAAAAAAGATATAATTTTATTAATCACTTCGGAGGTTTTTATGATAAATATCCGCCGTCTTTTTTCCTTTGTCTTTTTTAATTTCTTACTTTGGTGTCTGCTTTCTTTATCTTACTTCAAAACAAACGGGTTTTTCACTGATAACTTGGGCATTGTTTTTACTTCTTTATTTATCCCGGGACACTTATTTCTCTTTGCTGTTGGCTTATTTCTCTTAGCCCTTCCTTGGATGTTTATCGGCCCTAAAACCTTTAAAACGGCCTCCATTCTGCTGGCTTTATTGGTAACACTCTTTTTTGCGGTGGATACTTTGGTATTTTCCCAATACAGGTTTCATATCAGTTTAGCCATGTTGCAACTATTCTTCGGCCCCGCCGGAAAAGAAATTTTTGTTTTTCCCGCATCCACTTGGTTTATTGTAGCGGGGGCCGTACTGGTACTAATCGTTGCGGAATGGGGGCTTTTTAACCTGACCCGAAAAATCTGTTTTTCCGGAAAAGCAATAACGGTTTTATCCGTTCTTCTTTTCTTTCTTTGTGCGGGGTATAATTGTATGTATGCGTGGGGGAAATTTATGATGGTGCCGTCCGTCATGGCCCAACGCACGGTTCTCCCGTTTGCCAATCCTCTTTCCGCCAACAGCCGTCTTCGAAAATGGGGGTTTGAACCTAAACGCGGAGCATACACCATGCCTTCAAAAGGGAATCTAAATTATCCCATAAAGGCTCTTTCCTGTTCGGCCTCGAATCCGAAAAAAAACGTCCTCATTATTTTGGTGGATTCTTGGCGAAAAGATTCCTTTAACCAAGAAGTAATGCCCCATCTTTTTGCATGGGCGCAAAAACCTGCAATGACCCTCTTTCAAAAGCATTTAAGCGGCGGGAATGCCACCGAAGCAGGTGTTTTTTCACTTTTCTATTCTATGCCTTATTCTTATTGGAACGATTTCACCAGCCGCCAACTTTCGCCCTTACTCGTTTCTCAAGCCTTAAAACAAGGCTACACGCCCGCTATTTACAGCAGTGCTAAACTCAATAGCCCCACCTTCCACCAAAATGTATTCGCCGATATTCCTAATTTAAGAGTAGAATCTCAAGGAAAATCCAAATGGGAACGCGACATAGATGCCGTAAACGGACTAACGGACTTTCTGGACAAAACCCCTGCTGGCAAACCCTTTTTTGGTTTTTTGTTTTTAGATGCTCCCCACGGGAGTGACTATCCGACAGAAGATACCGTTTTCACACCGGCAGGAGAACAGATGAATTACCTGCTCCTTTCCAAAAACACGGATCCTACCCCCTATTTAAACCGCTATAAAAACTCGGTGTATTTCGTAGATCGTCAATTGGCCCGAGTGTTCGATTCTTTAAAGAAAAACAATCTGTTGGACAACACCTTTATCATTTTAACGGGTGACCACGGGCAAGAAGTGAATGATACGCACAATAATTTTTGGGGACACAACAGCAATTTTGCCAAATACCAAACGGAAGTGCCTCTCTTGGTATGGGATCCTTCCCGTAAAGGAAGTGTGAAGGAGTATACCACCAATCATTACGATATCGCCCCTACGGTGCTTACCCACGTTTTCGGTTGCACCAACCCACCGCAAGACTATTCTATCGGTATGGATTTGTTTGACGATACACCACGTCCATTTTCTATCATTTCCAGTTACACCAAAAAAGCCGTACGCACGGGAGACAAAATAACCGTTATAGATGCGTACGGGAATTTGGAGCATTATGATGACGAATTTAACCCTATTCCCGATGGGGCAGCCCCTGCCGCCATGGCGGAAGCTTTCAAAACATTTGCCAAGTTTTACAAGTAACTTGCATAGGAGCAAACATTTATTGTATTCTTAATTTACAAGACGGAGACTATATTTTAGAAGGAAATATGAACGCAGTGAAAACTTATTTTTTAGATGTTTTTACCAAACACTATTGTGATTTCAACGGCCGTGCCAATCGCACGCAATACTGGCTCTATAATTTATTTCTCTTTATTTCGCTTTTTATTTTAAACATCATCTTTTTATTCTTAGAGGAAAAGTTAGGTAAAATCCTTTCTGCCATTTGCAACTTGGCCTTATTCTTGCCGACGGTGGGTATCACCGTCCGCCGCTTGCACGATATTAACTTTCGCGGTTGGTGGATACTTATCGGCCTCGTGCCCGCGGCGGGCTCTTTGGTGTTACTTGTCTTTTCGCTCCTCCCCGGTACCGAAGGGAAAAACCGCTTTAACTAACTATGTAAAGTACCGCTCTATACAGGGCGGTATTTTTTGCCTTTATTACATCATGAAAACAAATATTTCCAGGGAGCAAGCCCTTTCCCTCTTGCAAAAGTATAATAAGGAGCCGTTCCACCTGCTCCATGCGCTTACAGTAGAGTCCGTTTTGCGTTGGTTTGCGGGACACCTCGGCTACTCGGAACAAGCCGATTTTTGGGCCGTTTGCGGGCTTTTACACGATGTGGACTTTGAACACTTCCCGCAAGAACACTGCAAAAAAGCCCCCGAATTACTGGCCGAAATAAATGCCGAGCCCGAACTGGTGCGTGCCATTTGTTGCCATGCCTACGGCATTATGACGGACATAACACCCGAACACGAAATGGAAAAAGTCCTTTTCGCTACCGACGAACTGACCGGGCTTATCGGCGCGGCGGCCCGTATGCGCCCGTCCAAAAGCACGCAAGACATGGAACTTTCCAGCCTGAAAAAGAAATTTAAGGATAAAAAATTTGCGGCCGGCTGCTCGCGCGAGGTTATCAAGCAAGGGGCCGAATTTTTGGGTTGGGAGTTGGACAAACTGTTGGACTTAACTTTACAAGCCATGCGCGAAACGGAAGAATCCGTTAAAGCGGAAATGGGAAAATTAACAGCATGAAAAAAGCTATTTCTTACTTAACGGATCCTCTTCATCAGTTATTATGCATAAAAGGCCGTACTAATCGAAAATCTTTTTGGTTATATACCTTGTGGATATTACCTTTGTGGTATATTGCTTTTTTGGTATTGTTCATAGGAATGGTTTCTGTAGGAGCCGAAATCCTCCCGCCCGATTCTCACCAAGGGTTCGGTTGGTTGTGCCTTTTTATTTCCGTTCCTCTAATGACACTGTTGCTAGTGGGCTTACTTTTAGCCATCTGTATACGGAGATTACACGACCAAAACAAAAGTGCTTGGTGGACCTTGCTGCTACTTGTTCCCTATTTGGGGTTTTTGATAATATTTATTTTAATGCTTTTATCCGGCACTAAAGGAAAAAACTCCTATGGAGAGCCAAATTGTTAATAATTAGTCCAAAAAAGGCGGCCCAATAGGAGCCGCCTTTTTCTATCGTAAAACTTTTATAACTTCATTTCTTTTTCTAATTTAGCAAAAAACTCGCCGGCTTTTTCGGCAAAATAATAATCGGTAATCGTATCCGTAAAAGCGGAAGGTTGCGGGTTGATTTCAATTATTTGGGCACCCCACTCCTTGGCTGTTATCGGCAAACTGCAAGCAGGCATCACCTGCCCTGCCGTACCCACAATAATCATCACATCGGCATTTTGGGCCATTTCCAAGGATTTCTCGTAGGCTCCCGCAGGAATGCCTTCCCCATAGAAAACAAAATCCGGTTTTAGCACGCCACCGCATGAACAATGGGGGGGAACCGTTTGTAAATCTAACTCTTTTAGTTGGTATTTTTTTCCGCAAGAAGTACAGGAAAGGGTATGAATCGTACCGTGGAATTCTTGTACATTTTTACTGCCGGCTTTTTGGTGGAGCCCGTCTATATTTTGTGTAATCACTCCACGCACCATTTTCTTCTTTTCCAGTTTCGCAATAACCTCGTGCGCTTTGTTGGGAGAAGATTCTTCCATATCCGTAAAGAAAATCTTTTTCATTTCTTCCCAACTTTGGGTGGGGTGGCTGTAGAAAAAATTGATTTCAATAAATTTCGGGTCGTATTGGTTCCACAGGCCTCCTTGGCCAGTAAAAGGCGCGATACCGCTTTCCACGCTGACACCCGCCCCCGTAAAAACAACCCCGTATTCGGCTTGTTTGATTAGTTTAACGGCTTCTATAAATTCGTTCATAAGGCTATTGTAACATTTCTCTCATTTTATCCTGTTAAAAAACATTATCTCTAGATAAAATACCACGAAGGAATATAATTCTCCGCCGGGAAATCTTCCAAAATCCACTCTATTTGGTAATCTATGGCCGAAATGCCGTTAATGCACCCACTTCCGTTATCCGGGATTCTGTTTATGTAAAGCATTTCATGCTTACCGGAATAACACCATTGGCGAAGTAACGAGTGGAACAACGCCTGTTTAACTTCATCACTTTTATCTAAAAAGCGCTTAAAACGATTGTCTTGCAAATCTTTGTTTTCGCGCACATAGCGGGCTTGCGTGTTTACTACCCGCAAGAAGGAGCGCCAATCGTCTTCATGACGAAAGATTTTTTTCAGGTTTTCTTCTATGCCTTCTTCCTCTTTAATGGCCCCGTAAGATTTGAAATAGCCGACCAGCGATTCATTTAATTTATCCATGGAAAGCAAAATAAAATTATGGGTACCAAAGGAACCCGTTTGATTTTGGGAATCCTTGGCCACAGAAAGACCGTCTCCTTGCATGTTTTGGGAAGAAAGTTCAAAGGAATTTAGCGCCGCCATATAGGGAGAAAAGGATAGAGATTCCAACAAATAATAATAATTTCTGTCACTATTTCCCACATTGATATCCGATGAAAGCGACACATAATCTACAGACTTATACCTCGCTAAGTCGTATATATTATAAATAGCCCCCATGTGACAGGACTGCAAATCCATAACATCTATTTTGAGTCCTACATTTTTAACTTCTTTTAACACTTTCCATAAAGGGAAATCCCCATCTTGTGCATAAAACATCCGCGCACCCGAACCATGGGCGTCCACAATAAGCCCTGTATAATAGCGGGAAGAAGTATCGCTAAAATGGGAAAAAAGCATAGAAAACAATGTGGAGGCGTCGGTATCCGCCGAAACGGAACTATGTTCCGTTATCGCAGAGCCGTCGGAATTGTAGAGTAAATAAAAATCACCGGGCTTATCGGGCGTTTCTTCCCTAAAAGAAATTACAACCGCCTGTGCCAAATTTCCTTTTTTAATTTGGGAGCGCAAAATATTTAAGGTTTCCTCCGTCGGGCGGTTTTCCGCCGCCAAAAACATGGCTACTTGCCATTTTTTGTTCCCTTTTCCGGCTTGTTGTTTAGCGGTATAGGCCGCTTTTTCTACAGAGGAAAAAAGGGCAACAGGCGCATAGCCCCGATTATGAATCGGCAACAATTCCATACCGTACGACCAATTAAATTCTTTAGATAAAGAATCGGGAGCAGCTTGTATCAACGGGGGGGTAACTTGCAAAGCGGCCGGCTGATTTAAGGCTTGTGTGGCACGACGGAAGGATTCGGCTATTTGGGAAGAAAGCCTCCTGGGAGGTTGGGCCAAAATTTTTTGATTAGAAAGAGAAAAAGTAAAAATAAAAAGAAAAAAAGTAAAAAATAAAGTTTTTTTCATAAAAGGCTCCTTTCTCAAATTCTAAAAAAACCTTCTTTTTTTGACGAGAGTCAAAAGACCTAGTTGGTACTAGGTCTTTTGGGGACAAAACGAAGAAAACACTTTAAATAAAAACCCCCGCCAAATAGCGGGGGGATTTTCTATTAAGATTTTTATTGGTAGTACTCACCGTTAGAAGCTTTCTTTACGTTAATGTAAGAAAAGAATTTGGAGCAATCTCCGCTTTTACACGTCCAATAAACGGTTCCCAAAGGTAGTTTCAAGCTGTTCGTATTGGGATTTTTTACCAAAATTCGCTGAGCGGCAAAGGATTCACCTTTATTGGGGGTTACTTGTGCCCCGCAATTTTTCTCGCCGTCTTGTACGAGGGAATAGGTATAATGCTTGCCGTTAGTGTCCATTTTTACATCTAAGGAACCGACCCCGCCGGGGCATACACGATACGTTGTGGCGTAGATAGCAGCAGCATCCACCAACGTTTTAGCAGCCATCACGGCTTCGGCAGCACGAGCCTTTTCCACAGATTTATTATACTGCGGGAGTGCCACAGAAGACAAAATACCAATAATAAGAACAACAACCATTAACTCAATGAGCGTAAAACCCTGTTTCATATCTTCTCCTTAAAATAAAATTATAAATTTACCTTAATAGTGTAGTATTTTTCGGACAAAAAACCAAGCAAAAAAACCGGACCTCTTTTTATAGAGGCCCGGTTGAACTTGTAACCCTCTCTTTCCGATTAGAGGGAGACAAGCCCCCTTGTAAATACGTAGATAGCCACTACCGCACACACAACCAGCAGAAACGCCACATACCCTTCCCCTCGTTTAAAAACGGGATTCCCATCTTGTTTTTGCTTACGTGCCCAAATGAACACGGGTAAGCCGAGGGCCAAGAAAATAAAGGCCAAGAACAAGTATTTAAGCCCTGCCGCATACACAAGCCACACGCCATACACGGTACCTAATATGGAAGTCAGCAAAGCAACCGCGCGGCCTTTAGATGTAATTTGAGCATACTCTCCGTCTTCGGTCAGTTTCCACAAATAAGCCGTACTAGCCAAATAAGCGGGCAACACCATTACCCCCGTAATGGAAAGCATCGTGTTCCAAGCATTGTTAGAAAAATACACCATAAAAATGGCCAGTTGCATAAGAGCACTCGTCACCCACAAAGATACACTGGGCGAGCCGTTTTTATTTTGTATGGCAAACTGTTTGGGAAAAGTTCCGTTTTCCGCTGCAGCCGCCGGAATTTCGGCCGTAATCATTGTCCACGCAAGCCAAGAGGATAATACAGCCACCAGTAACCCGATGTTCATCATCCACGCACCCCATGGACCGACCACTTTTTCCAACACTCCCGCCGTAGACGGATTGGCCACCGCCGCAATTTCCGCTTGCGACAAGAAACCAAACGGCAAGAGTGAAAGACCCATGTAAATAACCAAACAACCCAAGAAACCCAGTAACGTGGCTTTACTGACGGCAGATTGGCTTTTGGCTCGATTGGAAAGCACTACAGCCCCTTCAATACCGATAAATGCCCATAAAGTTACCAACATGGTACTTTTGAGTTGTGCGGGCAAATCCCCCAACGATTTACCGTTTTCCATTAGTCTTCCCCAGAAGTTGGAATCAAACTTATCCAAATGGAAGGTAAACAGTAAAATCAAGCAGAACAAAAGAAGCGGTACCAACTTACCGATCGTACCGATTACGTTCAATACGGCCGCTTGCTTTACTCCGCGAAGGACCACAAAGTTAAATCCCCAAATAAGAAACGACCCACAGACAATAGACAACAAGTTATTTCCACCCGCAAAATACGGAGGGAAAAAGTAGTTTAACGCGTCCATGGTAATAACGGCATAACCTACGTTGCCAAAAATTTGGCACAGCCAATAACCCCACCCGATGGTAAAACCCACATAGGGGCCGAATCCTTCCCGAGCGTACATATAAATACCGGCCGTCAGGTCCGGTTTCACGCGGGAAAGCACACTAAAAGTATTGGCAATAAAATACATGCCGATACCGGTAATAACCCAAGCCAAAAGGACAGCTCCTGCGCTGGCCCCGGCTGCCATGTTTTGGGGGAGGGAGAAGACCCCGCCCCCAACCATGGAACTGATAACAATGCTGGCAAGGCCAATAACACCCAATTTGGCTGCTGTATTGTTTTTATCTCCCATAATATCCCCCAAAACGCTATTCGTTTACCCCATGCGTTATTTCAAATCCACCGGTTTGGCAAATTTGAAGTTCAAGAAACCCATTACCGTTAAACAATAAGCAAACGGTTGAGTGATGTTGATGTAGTTGTGCCAAATTTGAAATTCGCTGTGTTTTTCCACCCCGCGAATTTCCAACTCGTGGTTTAAGGATTTATTTAACCACATATGGGCATGACCGGCAGCAATTTCATCGTCAATAGGCGTATCAAAGTATTCCACATATTCGGCCGCCCAACCGCCGATTAATTTTCCGTCCTTATCTTTACCCCAACAGATACCCACACCGGTGGCAATAGCCTTATGTTCTTCGATACGGGCACCGTTTCCGGCCATAATCACTTCCAACACAGCCCCATGATGAAAGTCCTTTACCACTTGATCTACCGGTACAATATTTCCGTATAATTCCTTTGGCAACACCGACGTATAAGGCACGATATTGAAGTTTTCTATTTTCGCTTCCAGCAAAGCCGAATCGTAACAGAAAGTTTCAAAAGGCTGAGGCGGAATTCCGTCCGTTGCTTGCCCTGCCCCTCCGCTGATAAAAGCCAAGGTAGGATATCTGGTTCCTAAAGTTAAATCGCATTTTTCCATAATTTTCTCCTTTTACTACTTTTTTACCCCACTACAACATAATCGTTGTACGCAACCCAAAAGCCATACCCATGCTTTCGTCTTTATCTAAGCCGGGGTTGGGATAGAGTTGCAAATCCGGTGTGATGGTCATGAATTTACCCACACCGATATTCCATTGAAATTCGATAGCCATTTCGGTATCACGGCGATCCGTCGGATAATCAAGCCCTTTACCGCTCAAACGGTTGTAAGCAATACCCGCCACAATAGAGTCAAGCGGATTTCTTTCAAACGGATCCAAATAAGCACCACCCAATACAAACGAGTTTCTTACAGCCGTTGCACTATTACTGGAACCGTTTATCCGGCCGAACATAGCCCACTTATCACCCATATTCTGTTGCATATTAAAAGACCAACCGTTTACATTTTCCGGTTGATCATGCACAGACGGTTGATAGTAATACATAAAGCTGTATTGCCCTTTGCCCAAGTCAAATTCAGGTGTCAAAGACAAAGAACCGAACAATGTATATTTACCGCTGAAGGCATCTTGGAGTTCGATAGTTTCGCCGCTGATGTTAGTAGCGTCCTGATAACCGGCCGCGAAGCTGATTAATTCATTCTGGGCTTGTAAATAACCGCCGAAAGAAGCCGAAGTATATGCGGCGGACGCATTTTGCGACATGGCATAGTTCATCAAACCCGTTTGTTGGTTATCTAAATACTCGGTACCATCAAAGTTATACAGCGGAAATTGCCCCACCGTTACTGACAGCCAATCCATTTCTCCCGGTAAGGTGTGCGTGTAAGAGAATTGAGAGAAAATTTCTTGGTTGGCGGGATAATCATTTATCGGTACCGCCAAATTGGATCGACTAGCTAAGCTGGCTGCAGAAGCCCCCCAATAACGAACTAAGTTATAGTTCACATTTAACTCACCGGAACCAAAGGTGTCACTCTTAAACAAATCCCATGTAATATAGGGATAATAAATACCCTGAATGGAAGTTTGTTTGCCGTTTGGTGTGGAACGTTGGGCCGTATAGGAAATATCCATACCGATTTGCAAACCCAAGTCGTCTGCCAATTTATTTTTGGCATCAAAATAGGCTTGCCCAACATCCGAGAAGGGGTGCTTTTCCACTTTTTTACGAGAGGCCAAGCGCTGTTCGTGCTTGACCGGAGTTAAGACGAGCTCTTCTTCTACATCTTCCGCCATATAAAAGCCTTGGGCGGAAACGGCAGAACAGGCAAAAGCCATCACTGCCGCAAGCATTGTTTTGTTTATATTCATGTTTACCCCCGTAAACAATTTCTGAACTAGATTTTTACTGCTTAACTTCTGATTACAACCGCTTGTAAGTCGGCTGTACTAAAAAAATACAAAGCCCTTTAAAAACCAGCAAGGTGAAATTTGGATTAGTTTTTTTTGAAAAAAGATTTGTAGAGTAATAAAATGAGGAAAAAGGAGAAAACTAACCCTTTTTTTAATGGGACAAAAAATATTTTTTTGGTGTTTTCTTTTTTGAGTACAATATAAGAAATATAAACGGACCGTCATCATGAAAAACATTTGGAATACTTGTTGGGATTTTTTAGACCCTTACCGAAAAGGCCCCATCTTCTGGAAATACGGTTGGAAAGGGATCTTATTTATTATATTGGGTACCTGGGGCATGTATGAGTATTTGAGCGGACCTCATAAATCTCCTCTGACGGGTATGCTAAGTTTATTTACCTTAGGTATTCACGAAGCGGGACACCCTCTTTTTAGAATATTCTTCTTCGGAAATTTCAAAATGACCATTCTGGGCGGAACTCTTATGGAATTAGGCTTTCCGACACTGGCTTTTTTTACGTTTCTTAGACGGGGGAAAGAAATCCAGGCCGATGTGTGTTTGCTATTACTGGCAATAGCCTGTTACAGCGTAGGTTTTTATGCCGGCTATACGTTTGAAACTTCTGTTATGCTCATCAACGGAGGGCCGAATTCCGTGCCGGATTGGGATTACATACACAAATGGTTTGGTACAGAAGGATACGAGTGGCAAGTCCGCCATCTCTTTTATGGTTTAAGTGCTTTCTTTACCACACTGGGGATTTATTTGTCCGCCGTACATTTTTGGGCATGGAATAACCCCGATAAACACGACTACAATCAAGATACGGACGTGCACGACAAGTTTTTTATGAATTAGGAGAAATTTATGTTTCAAAAATTTTGTATTTTTATTTCGAAACTTACCAAAATACCGGAGCAATTTATCCGTTTTTTAATTATCGGCAGCATAAACACAGGTTTTGCGTATGGGCTGTATGCCTTGTTTGTTTTTTTGGGTTGCCATTATGCATTGGCGGTTTTTTTGTCCACAGTAATTGGAATTTGTTTCAGTTTTAAAACGTTGGGCTCCTTTGTATTTGATAACCCAGATAACCGCCTGATTTTTAAATTTTTCTCTGTTTACGTAATTTGTTATTTCGTTAATGTGGGTATTTTAAAAATACTGACAGGACTTGGAATGCAAAACCTATATATGGCGGGGCTTATCAGTTCGTTTTTGGTGGCCCTTGTGAGCTTTTTTCTAAATAAATTTGTTGTATTTAGAAAAAAGTAAAATTTCTCTTTCTTTTTGTATAAAATATGTTATAAGATATAAAAAATCTCACAAGGAGTTATGAAATGAAAAAAACTTTATTAACCGTTCTGACCGCCGCTGTTTTAGCCACTGGTTGTGTGACCACCGGTACTAAAACCGAAACCAACACTACCTCTACCCAAACCATCACGTTAGAACAAGCCCTGCAAAAATCGGCCGAAACCCGCCAAAAATTATTGGAAGCAAAAGAAGCTTATCAAAATGCCAAAACAGCTGCTGCGGTTGCCGCCGGCACCAAAACGGCTGCTGATGTAGCCAAGGAAGCGATTGAAGAAAAAATTGATTCGGCGAAACAACAACTCGCTGACGAAAAAGCCGCTTGGGAAGAACTCTTGGGCACCAATTAATTGCCTCACAAACTTTTACACAAAAAAATCCCGCTTGTTAAAAGCGGGATTTTTTCTTTGGTTTAGATTATTTTTTATCGTCGTTACGGGGGCCTTCTTTTCTAGGGCCTTTCGGGCCTCTCGGACCTTTCGGGCCATGACCTTTTTTACCATCTCGGTCAAATTTGCCATCTTTGCGAGGAGCGGGGCCCATTTCGCCTTTAAAAAGAACATCTAAATCTCCGTCATCAGCGATAATAGCGTCCGTCTTTTTCTCTACCCAAGCTTGTTTGGCTTCTTCGGTTTTTTGAGTTTCCAAACCTTTTTTCATAGCTTCCAAACGTTCTTGGAATTGAGCAATTTGCTGTTCTTTAAACTTAAGCTGTTCATCACGAATACCGGCTACAATAGCGGCAATTTCAGCTTTTTTGGCGTCTTTTTTCTTACCCGGTTTGAGCTTGTTGTATTCTTCTACCAATTTTTCCACTTTTTCTTCGGTGGCTTCCATTTTGGCTTTATGCTCTCTGTGGGCTTTTTTAAACTCGCTTTCTTGAGCGACTTTTTTACAGTGAACCGCAAAGTGTGTACGGCCGTCTTTAAAGGGAGGTTTATCCCCAGCACAATCGTCCTTGGCAAACACAGGCAGGCACAAGGCGCTCATCATCATAACAACTAACAGTTTCTTCATATAATTTACCCTCCTAGAATTCTTCTTCAAACGCGGCCAAATCTTCCGCGAAAGATTGATATTCGGCGTCCAAATTTTCGCTCATGTACGCAATCACTTCATTTGCGTCAAAAGCGGCTTTGTCCGGTTGCAGGCCCATAAAAGTAACGAAAAGTGCTACTCCCAACAGAGCCGTGCTTGCAAAAACCGGTCTCCAACCGGCTAAAAATGATTTTTTGCGTGTCGTTTTGGCAAATAATTCCTCCACCACACTGGCAGGGGCCGCCGGGGCGGAAAGGGACTGGTCTATCCGGCGGATAAAAGCCAGTTCTTTTTGGCAGGAAGGGCATTTTTCCAAATGCGCTTCAAAACGGTTTTTTTCCGTTTCAGCCAATTCTCCCTGTGCATACAACATCAATTCTTCACATACTTTCATAAAATTACCTCTCGGGTTTGTTGCTTTTCCAGCAACTGGCGCATTTTTTTAACGGCCCGGTGGCAGTCGGCCAGTACGGTACCCAGCGGGCGTTCTAGTAATTCGGCAATTTCTTTAAAAGACAAATACTGCCGCAAATAAATCATTTCCCGTTGACGGGGGGGAAGTTGCAACGAGGCCCGTCGAATCATTTCTTCCGCCTCTTTGCCGGAAAGCTCCTCTAAAGGGGCCAACTGTCCGTCCTCCAATGTTTCATGAAAAACCGAATTTCCGTCATCGTCTGTTTGATCTAAAGAGGATAGTTTATCCCGATCGCGGAAAAAGTTAAATACTCGGTTTCTAGCCGTTAAAAAAAGCCAAGATTTAAACTTCCCGCGCGACTCGTACTTACCCACATTTTTAAAGAACGAAATAAACACTTCTTGGAACAAATCTCCCGCCGCGCCCTCATCTTGCACAAGGGACATAATATACTGGTACAACGGGTTTTTGTAACGGTATACCAATTCTTCAAAAGCTTTTTCATTCCCGGCACGGAAAAGTTCCACCAATTGGTCGTCCGTTAGTTCGGTAAATTTATCTTCCATATCTATATAACCCCAACCTTTCACTTTTTATTGCATTTTATTTTTTCTCGTGAGAAATCACTTTTTTATACTGTAACAAACTTCACTGCAAAAAGAAAACTTTAAAAAAGATTAGAAAAAATTGCTATAATAATTAGGTCGTTTTTTTAATAACACTTTTTTACTGAATTTTTATGCAAAAACACACCTTCCGTTTGATTATTCAAGTGCGTTCCATGCTAGAACAAATTAGCATGGGGTCCATTATTATGTTTAGACGGCGGGGTGTGGTTTGTGTGATGTAGTGTAAATTTGATATTAATAAAAACCACCCCGCTCTGAAGAAAAGAGCGGGGTTTTTTATGGACATTTTAAATTAGGAAGTACAAAGAAATGAAAAAAGTTATATCGTTATTTTTAGTTTTTAGTTTACTGGTAGGACAAGCATCTGTTGCACAGGCTCAAGTCCCTAAAGGAGTTATACAAGGCCTTTCCAATACAGTAACATTGGGCAAAGCCCCTTTACGCCCTGTAAAAATACCACCGATTAATCCCAGCTCTTTACGCATGGCCCCTAATGTGCCAAGCGCCCTTTATATTCAGTTGGAAAGAAACGTCCGCCAAGCGGTGCTTAATCAAAACACGGCCTTGCAACAAGTACGACAAACGCTGCAACTTCCGGATTTTAAATCATTAGCCGAAGGCATCTTAAGTGCCCAACATCTACCCAAACGTGCCAATTGGCTGCGTGCGGAATATGTTACACTTGCTTTACACGGATATACTACGGCCGAACAAAATGCTTTAGCAGCCCAACTTTGGAAAGAAGATTTAGCCGCCAAACTTTCGGCTGTAGAACTTCTTAAGGATCTTTCTTTCTCACACGTTTTTCAAAATCATATCGATGTACTGAATCAAGCTTCGGAAGGCTTGTCCGACGCGTCTGCCCTCGCGCTTTTTGGCACGAAGGAAGATTTAACCGTACTGGAAGATTTCTACCACAAATCAGCCCATACACCGTTTGCTCTTCCGGCAGCCACCAACTACGCACGGGCATGCCTGCGCTTAGCAGAATATGACAAACTTTTTGCCTTCTTGCGTGAAACACAGGAGAAGTATCCCTCTCTTTTCCAAGGAATAGCTCGATATGCTGCCGCGCATGAGTTACCGGTCAATTTACCGATTACGTCATCAAACGAACCTTTTTTAGATGATGCTTTACGCAGCTATTTATCTACCTATGGCGAATCCGTGGCATTGAGTGCTGACCCCGGATACATAGCTACCACTTTATGGATGAACTTAACCATACCGGCACAACCTTTCCCAACTTTAATTGCCGAACAACCGGCCAAAAAAGCAGCGCTGCCTGAATTTGACTTAAATTTAAATCCGCTGGAAGTTACACCGGAACATTTAAATACTTCTTCCGTTTTACATCCTTCCAATGGAACCGAATCCGCCACAGAAGCCGCTCCGGCCGTCAGATTGCCGGAAGGGGAAGTGTACCCCGTATCCGATAACACGCACCGACAGCTGTTGCAAAAAGTACGCAAAATATTGGGCCTTGGAAAAAAGGAAACGATCCTTGCGTCCGTACAGGAACCTTCCACCGTCAATGCTGCCTTTCAACGCGCCAGCCTATATTTGGCTTCTGCCGTGATGGGAATGGAAGTAGCTACTCCCGTTATTTCCAATTTCGGAAGTAGTTTTGGTTTATCTTTGGAAGATAACATTTTAGTAGCGGTTGCCACATACTTCCCTTATTCGGTGGGTGCTTTTTTAGCTAACTATTTAAAACAAAAAATCGGCAGAAAAGCCTCTTTGAACTTAGGCCTTGCCTTGATGGGTCTTGGTTTTTTGGGGGGAGTAGCGTTATGCGGATTAGACGGCTCGTTTGTGGCTGAAGCCAATACCATGCTCCACTTTTATAAAACATTGGCCTGCATTACCACAGCCAGTGTAGGGGGGGTTCTTGTGCATAATGCAGTGGGACCAATGATCACGGAAATCAGCAAAGGCGCGTCTGACCTTCTTGTTCAAAAACGCAATTCCTACACTGAGTTGGCCCGCGCGGCCGGTATGGCGGCCTCGTTTGCCTTTCCGTTTCTGTCTACGGCTGTTTTAGGCATGGATTGGAGTTTAACGTTTGCTTTGCCGCTTCCTTTCGTTGCTTTAGCCGCTATCGGTATCAATAGTGGGAAATTACCCAATACAAAGCCTGTAAAAGCTGCCACCTTACCGACGGAAAAACAAATAAGCTTGTGGGAAAAAGTAAAAAATAACCAATACTTACACTTATTTAAAGAAGAAAGAGGGGTAGCTCCTCTTTTGACCGGACTTTTAATTATGAACGCGGTAGAAGTTTCCTTTAACAGCGGATTTCTTCTGTTATTGCCGGCTCTTACTCAAAATCCGTCCATGCAGTATTTATTCGGTATTGCACAATTTGCCGTCCCATTCCTCTTGGGTCGTTATTTAGCGGGGCACTTTTTGAAATGGTTCCCCAAAAACAATATGGCTATTGCTACTGCTTTAGGTGCATTGGGAGGTTTTGCCTCTTTAACAGCTGCACAAAGTAATGTGTATTTATTGACGGCTTCATTATTTGCAGCAGAATTGGGAATTTCCACCGCATTTACGCTTGCTTTTTCGCGCACGGCCAAAAATCCAAAAACGCAAGACCGTATCGTCTCGCTCATTGTGGCCAGTGCTATTAGCTGCGCCTTTGGTCCCATGCTCTTAACCGATCTGGCCCAAGGACTTATTGATGCGGGAATACTTTCCACCCAAGCCGCCACCGCCACCACGTTACTCGGTATTCCGGCTGCTTTGGCCACCATATCGGCGCTTCTCTTTAAACGGGCAGACAAGGCTGCACAAGACCCTCTTCATGTGCAACCTCAACCCATAGAGAAAAATCCTACTTTGTGGCAAAAAGTACGTAACTTCTTAAAGAAATAAAAAAATCCCCGAAATAAGTTCGGGGATTTTTTATCCCAAAAAAGGCCCGGTAAATAATTACTGAGCCTTTTTTGATCTACATCAAATTATTATTCGTAACGTAAGGCGTCAATGGGGGTAAGTTTGGAAGCCTTGTAGGCAGGATAAAACCCAAAGAAAATACCCGTAGCCGCCGAGAACCCTACCGCCAGCAAGACGGCAGATAAACTCATTTCCGCCGGGATAGACGAATTGGCTGCCACCAGTAGCGTAATCACCACGCCTAATATTATACCGATCAGCCCGCCGATACAGGAAAGCGTAACCGATTCCACCAAAAATTGAAGGCGGATATCAAAACTGGTTGCCCCGATAGCCATGCGGATACCGATTTCGCGCGTGCGCTCGGTAACGGATACTAACATAATGTTCATTACTCCGATACCACCAACAATCAGCGAAACGGCCCCGATGGCCCCCAACAAAAGGCTCATGGTTTTGCCCATAGTTTTGGCTTGTTCAATAAAAGAAGCCATATCATCTAATTGGAAATCGTCTTTCCCTAAAGGGTGAATGCGGTGAGTATTGCGCACCGTGTTGGCAATATCCACCTTGGTATTTTCAATAGTATTGAAATCGGCCACTTTAATAACCACCCGGTCTAACGCACGACGGTTGGAACTTTTCCACCCGGCGTTCATTTTTACTTTACCGGTCGTATAGGGAATCAATACTCCTTCGTCCATATCAAAGCCCATACTGCCACCTTGGCCCGTCTTTTTAACAACACCCACTACTTTAAAGGGGATATTGTCTAAAACAATGTTTTTTTCCAAAGGATCTACATCGCCGAATATAGTTTCAGCGGCAGACGCGCCTATCACAGCCACTTGCCCGTAATCGGCAATTTCTTTTTCCGTGAATTCGCGACCGTTTTCCAAGGGCCAATCGTACGTACGGAAAATATCCGTATCCGTAGCGAGGACACTTAAAGAAACACTGGTGTTTTTGTATTTTACGTCAAAACTGCTGGTAATGTAGGGGGCCGCGGCAGAAACCCCCGACACGCGACGAATGGCATAAACATCAGTCATCGTCACATCTTTGGGGGAAGAAATACTGTCGTCCAAGTCCCACGGTTGGCGCAAAAATAACAAGTTGGTACCAAAACGCGCTACGCTGTCGGTAACGCTTTTTTGAGCACCCGACCCGACGGCTAACATGGTAATAACGGCCGACACGCCGATAACAATACCCAAACTGGTTAGGGCGGCACGCATTTTATTAGCCGCGATGGCTTTAAGCGAAATCTTAAAAATGGCTAAAAAAGTATCCCACATATTACTTTACCTCATCACTTACTTTTTTACCGTCCTTGAACTTGATTAAGCGGGAAGCATATTCCGCAATATCCGGCTCGTGCGTAATAAGAATAATGGTTTTGCCCATTTCTTTGTTTAACCGTGTAAACAGTTCCATTACTTCGATACTCATCTTAGTATCCAAGTTACCGGTAGGTTCGTCGGCAAAGATAATAGGGGCATCACACACCAAGCTGCGCGCAATGGCAACCCGTTGTTGTTGTCCGCCGGAAAGTTGATTAGGAAGGTGGTCTGCACGCTTTTCAAGCCCTACGGCTTTCAAGGCAGCCATGGCTTTTTCTCGGCGCAAATGGGCGGGGGTTTTATTGTAAATCATGGGGAGTTCCACATTTTCAATAGCCGTCGTGCGCTTAATCAGGTTAAACCCTTGGAACACAAAGCCGATTTTGCGGTTCCGCACGCCCGCCAGTTGCGATAAATCCGTAGCCGTTACGTCGATTCCGTCCAATATATATGTACCACGGGTGGGTTTATCCAAACACCCCAAAATATTCATGAAAGTAGACTTTCCCGAACCGGAAGGACCCATCACAGCCACAAACTCACCCTGTTCAATGGAAACACTCACTCCGTTCAAGGCGCGAACTTCCACATCACCCAATTGGTAAATTTTATACAAATCTCGCGTATCGATGAGCGGCATGGTTACCTCCTAGCGGCGGCGTCCGCCGGGGCGGGGCATGCCCATACCCGTTTTTGTCGGAGAGGCTTTTAGATTATTTTCACCAATAATCACAATGTCGCCTTCTTTAATATCCCCACCGGTAATTTCCGTTTTTTTCGTAGCAATAATACCAATGGTTACATCCACGCGTTTGGGTTCTTGACCGGGGACCAAGGTCCACACCCCCGTGTTTTCAAATTTTTCACGATTGGAGGAGGGGGAGAAACGTAACGCTTCATTCGGAACCGTTAATACGCCTTTTTTATCTTGCGTGCGAATGGTAAGGGTGGCGGTCATACCGGGTTTTAAGCGCAAATCTTGGTTATCTACATCTACAATCACTGTGTAAGTAGTGCCGGAAGACCCCGACGTAGAACCGGAAGAATCCACATAATTCGTACGAACTTGACGCACTGTCCCGTGAAATTCTTCGCCCACATAACCGTCCAATGTAAAATCGGCTTCTTGACCGGGAGCAATCTTAACAATATCCGCCTCGGACACTTTGGCCTCAATTTGCATTTTGGTTAAATCTTGCGCCACCACAAAAAGTTCAGGCGTAGAAAAACCGGCCGTAATGGTTTGCCCTTCGCTTACTTTGCGGGTAAGCACCATACCGTCAATCGGAGAAACGATTTTGGTATTGGATAAATCTTTTTGGGCCGTATCTAAATTGGATTGAGCCTGCACCACACGAGCTTGGGCAGAATTTAAATTGCTTCTCGCGTTTACATAAGCAAGTTCATACTCTTCCAAATTCACTTTGGAAACATAGTCCTTTTCGTACAAGGCTTGGTAGCGCTCGTAGTTTTTACTGGCCAAGCGATAAGAAACTTCGGCCGAGGCTAAACTTTCTTTGGCAGAAGAAAGACTGGCTTTTGCCTCTTCCAAGGAAGCTAGAATTTGGGTTTGATCGATAATGGCCATCAAATCGCCTTTTTTTACTTCGCTGTTATAATCCACGTAAATTTTTAAAATTTCGCCGGATACCAGCGCACCTACCTGAGTAGTATTTACAGGGTTAATAGGCCCCGAAGCTTCCACAATATCTATAATATCGCCGGTTCTGACGGGAATTGTTCTATAAAGCGGCACAGGTGCCGGACGGAAAAAAACAGCTTTAATCGCCCAAACGAAAAGCAAAAGCCCTGCAACAACCAAGATTTTTTTCCAAAATCCCAGTTGTTTAAATTTGCGCCATAACTTGCCGCAAAAATTTTTTATTTTTTTAAGTAAGTTTTTCATAGATTAGTTCGTCCCCATTGCTTGTTTCAAATCAGCCACCGCGGAAGCATAATCATAGCGAGCAGTCACCAAGCTCAGCTCCGCATCCGTATAGGCTACTTCGGCATCTTTAAGCTCAATAATATCGCCGATACCTTCGTTATATCTCCCACGGGAAAGATCCAAATTTTCTTTGGCCTTTTCCACATTCAGCTCAGCTATCGGAATACTTTCCGCCGCTTCTTGCATTTTGATATAGGCACTTTGCACTTCTAAAAACACATCATTTAATAAACTGCGGTTATTGTTCAATGTCTTTTGGAAAGATAACTTGGCTTGTTTATAACCGTTATATGTTTTAAAGGCACTGAAAATAGGAATTTCCACCGAAGCCATCAATTTGGTTTGCTCGTTATCCAAGTAAAAATCTTCTCCGCTCTTGGAAAAACCCGCCGAAAAAGAGAAAGTAGGGAAAAACCCCGCTTTGGCTTGGTTTACTTTTATTTGGCTGATTTTCAAATTAGTCTGCGCCGATTGTACATCAGGGCGATTGGCATAGGCAATTTCCACAGCCACATTAAACGGTGTATCAAAGGTGGCGAATTCGGCAATTTCGGTAATATTTAACGTATTTTGCGAAGTAACCCCCATAGCATTGGCCAAGTTGGCAGAAGCCGTTTTGACCAAGTTTTTGGCACGGATTAACTTTAATTCTTCATTATTTAAATTTACTTCGGCAGTTGTTACGTCCACCTTCGGGCGCAACCCCAATCGATAATACTCGGCCGCGCGCTCATATTGGTCTTGATACAGTTCGCGCGATTGCGTACGAATAGCCACCGCCCGTTTGGCAGAAAGTAACGCATAGTAGTATTTTTTTACCGTACGGCTGATGTCGTTTGTAGTATTGGTTAAATTCAGTTTGGCTTGTTCCAATTCTAAATTGCGGATTTTTACGCTGCGAACTTTATCCGTAATACCGCTGATAGCCAATTGAGCTTCGGCATACAGTTGGCTTGAACCATGGTCAGACGTGGGCAAAGAATCGGCTTTTACCACGCTATAACCCTGACTGGCCCCCGCGGTTAATGTGGGTAAAAATTCGGATTTGGCTAAATTTACATTAATTTGGGCTTCTTCCGCCGCCAACAAAGCACTAACGGCCTTGGGACTATTGGCGAGAGCGATTTTAATACAATCCTCTAAGGTAAGAATACCATTGATGTCAGGCAAAGCATCTCCCTGTTCGTTGACGGGGGGGGTTCTTAAATCAGGGAAACTCTCCTCCGTGGCAAACTCCGCTTGAGGAACAAGCCCCGAAGAACGAAGTAAATCGTCCGGTTCGGCTTGCAAACAAACGGGCAGTAAAAGCAAAATAAACGGAAATAGTTTTTGATAGTTCATATTCATATTATATAAATTAAGCCCCTCTAACAGGGGTAAAAATAGTAGGGTTTTATTTCTTGCTTCTAACCAGAACACCAAAAAAATATATTTTATTGCAAGGACTTGAAAATACCATTCTTTTTTCTTACAATGGAAAATATACCACCTATTAGGAGGATTTTTATGAAAAAGAGGCTGTTAGTTGTTTTTGTTGCATTGTTTTTCAGTTCGGCCGCTTTTTGCCAATTGAAAGAAGACCCTTTTCCTTACTCAGGAAAGAAACCTTGGGAACCGTCTGAGTTCTTAAAGAAAAAAATACAAGGAGATTCCCTAAGTGATGAAGACATTTTAAATGCGTTTTACTATGGCGATACAGATGTCCTTAACAGTTTCAGCATAGACAGATATTTACGTTCTAAATACCAAGGACGGGAGTTCCTTTCTCTCAGTGTTTTTGCGGCTTTAAATCCTGCTTGGCCGAATCATGAATATTTTAGATCTTTAGCCATGAAGTTAATAAAAGGGGGTGTAGATGTAAATTCGTGTCCTGAATACTCCGGAGAGGGATATCGAGTCCGCGGAGTTGGGTCGTGGAACGAAGGGGCATCTTTCCGGTGGTGTGCCTGGATACAGCTCCTTACGACAGATAGGTACCCTTTTGTTAAGAACAAATCCTACTTGATTTTCAATCACAAAGATCCTATTTTTGCAGAAATGTTTAAAAGAGCCAAAAATATTCCTTTCCCTGTAATTGACATTATTCTTCAAAATTCCTTGGCCTATCCCTGTTCACAAGAACTTTCAAGAAAAGGTACAACGGAGTATATGAAGTATGTACTGCAAAATGCAATGAACTCATATTCCAATTCTATACAGGCTCTAAAAAATTTTCTGCGTTCATCAGACCTGCCAGATGCTATCGCAGAATTCTATTTAACTGTGATAGGGGATGATCTGATCGAGGAACGTTTCCGTCCCAGCCCAGATTCCATGCCCCATCCTTCCGCTGCTGAAGAAGGAATAAAAGCCTGGTATTATATTCAACAGCTTTACCTGAAAAATGGAATCCCCTTACCAGACACGGATTATGTTAAGAGGATGGAAGAACTTCTTAACGTCAACAAAATTCCAGCATAACAAAAAACACGGGCCAAAAGCCCGTGTTTTTTAGGTCTTATACCATTTTGAATCTCACATTTTTGTTCACTAAAGTCCTATACAAGGAATAGGCCTTCCTTGGAAATTTATCTAGGGCCTTTGGCACTTGAAAAAGGGGGTTTTTTCCTACCATTGAGGATATAAATGAATCCTCAGAATAGGAGCTGTCATGTTTCAACAATATTTACGATTAATATTAGCATTCATATTTTTTATTAACATTTTTACTCCTTCTTTACTTCAAGCCTAAGAGGCACTTAAACTGCAACGCAAAGAAATTCCCCAAAAAAGGGAACGTCTCAATCCAAAAGACATCATGTATGGACTAGAGTATGCTAAAGAAGAGCAAACTCTTAGAGAATTTGCCAACAACCGTACAAATCCATCTCTTCTTTTACAAGTGCTGCTAATAAGAAAACATCGAGCAGAAACCTCCTACTTTAGGGATCCTCATGACGGACATCCTCTCTCCCAGTATGAATACCCAAGCGTATTAAGAAAGGCTTAAGATCTTTTGGCCATGGATAAGAAAATAAAAAACCGAGGATTTCTCTCGGTTTTTTATTTTTTTAAAACCTCCGGTCGGGTTGGAGATCTGTATTTTTTACGATTTTGAAACTCTATTTTCTACGCGAGTTCGAAGGAATCGGCAATTGCGGGGGATTGGCTTCTTGTGGAAGGGGAGGGAGGGAATTGTCCTGTTTTTTGTATTCGCAAATATCTTTATCCAACGGGTACATGCTGCAATAGGTATTGGGCTTTCCTTCTAAGCTATACATGGGGTTTGCACAACAATCGCTCTTATAGCAGTTGCACTCCCGTACAGTTCCGTCCGGATTGTAAAAAATAACATCTGCCGCTTGACGGTAAGTGCCCTCAGGCACCGGACCTAAAACAAAAGTTATTTGAGAAACGGTACCCTCCGGTCCATCAAAAAACCAAAAACTCTCCTTATTGTGGCGAAAAGAAACGGTGTCGTCCGGGTTGAGGCCAACCACTTCCAACACTTCACCGGCCGGGTTGTAGGTAGTACGGTTCAGCGCCCCGGTGGGGAACAGCTTATATTCTTCCACCGTTCCATCGGCGCGACGTTCCATTTTACAAGGAAAATTTCCTTCCCCTTTGCTGATACTCATATAGCACGCCGTATCGGAACGCTCAAAACGAAGGCGAGGGGAAAGGACTTCTTCATAAACAATTATGGGTTCTTGGACGGGGGTTTCCGTTATCAAGGAATCGTTGGGCTCTTCGTCAACGGACATATCAACGGCTTCTTCCTCCTTCAAATTGTTCAAAGCAGAAGATTTATCACCTAAAAAAACCGAAAAAAGAACAGTAACAATTCCCGCAAATAAGGCGGCCACTGCCAAGATAATCAACAGCCCCGTCATCATTTTTCCTTTACTATTATTCATGCAAAATTCCTCCAAAAGACTTCCTTTATTATAATAATTTTTCCCAGGCATTCGCACGTATTATATATAATGTAAATATGTGGAAACCGATTGTCCTTTTGTGTGCCTCCAACTTATTTATGACGATTGCTTGGTATGGGCATTTAAAATTTAAAAACCGCGCGCTGTGGGCTGTGATTTTAATCAGCTGGGCCATTGCCTTCTTTGAATACTGCTTACAAGTTCCCGCCAACCGTATGGGAAGCGATTATTTTTCCGTTACGCAATTAAAAGTAATGCAAGAGGTTATCACACTGGCTGTTTTTGCAGGATTTTCCGCCTTATATTTTAAAGAAACATTTAAATGGAACCATTTGGTTGGTTTTTTATTTTTGGTAGGAGCCGTTTTTTTTATTTTTAAAAAATGGTAAGCTTTTTGGGCCTAAAGGGCCTAAAACAAATAGGTCTTTTGTCCCTTGTTATATCGGATAAAAAGATTTACAATACACGTATGAACAAATCTATAATTTCTCTTTTCATTATTATTTCTCTTTCTCTTCCCGCAGCGGCCCAAACGGGCAAGGCCATTCCCGCTACGTTAAAAGCTATTCAAAGCGGAAAAGCCGCGGTTGAGGTTCTTCCGCATTTGTATCAAACGGCAGTACCCGCTTTAAGCCGTGCCGCCGTAGCGGAACGCGCAGCGCTTTTTTCGGTTCGTTATCAAAACAAAATTTCCCGTATAAATGAATTAAAATCTGTTGCACGTCCTGTGGAGCTCGACCCCAGCTACACTAAAACCCCTAGTTTAACAGTCGCTCTCTCGCCCCGAAAAGCCCTCGTAACGGAAGGGAACGCTGCTTTGTCTTCGCAACTGGAATTAAAAATGGCTCAAACTCAAAGAACCGACATTTTGTACAAATGGGGGGAGCTGTTAGTACAAAATGGCATGGTTTCCGCTGTGTTCCCCGCTAAGATTTCGGTTGACCAAGATGTAGTAATTTTAAAAATGAAGAATCAACTGTTCTGGATCGAGACGCCTAATTCCACCGATATCAAGGACCTGACCCCCTTAGAAATTTTTACTTATACAGAATCCTTACATAAAATACTTTCCATTCTGCCGGAACTTACGTTGGAAACAATATGGGCACAATCCCCTGAGAAAATAGCTATTTTCTCGTATTTGAGAGGGAATTTTGAAGAGGCCTTCGCACAATTAAGCGCCGCCAATGATGCCTTTCTTACCATCAAGCCTACGCGTAACTGGTTATTGCAAGAATCTCAGCAGACCCGATTGGTACGCCAGAACTATCAACTGGCTTCTGCCAATACGGCAGCAGCGGCAGCCCAACTTTTACAATTTATGGCTACGGAAGATAATGTTCTGTTCAGAAGGGCCTTTGCCGCATTTCGTCAACTTTCTTCCATGAAAACTCGAGATATGAACATCTCCGGTAAATTTAATGAGCTTTGGCAAAAAAAGCCTATCGAAATTTAATTTTTTAAAGGGAAAATTATGAAAAACAAACACAGACTTTTTATCAAGATGGCAGAATTGGTGGCAGATCAATCCACCTGTTGCCGTTTACAAGTAGGGGCGGTGCTTGTGAAAGACAACCGCGTTATCAGCATCGGGTTTAACGGAACCCCGACGGGACAACTTCATTGCGAAGATAATTTCCGCGATGTTTACGAAGCTGAGTATAAGGATCAATTTGCCACTTACGAAGATTTTACCGCTAGCCGCACTTTCTACGATTTGCACGGTAAATGGTCTATTGAAAACGAACTCCATGCCGAACAAAATGCCATTGCTTTTGCCGCCAAAAACGGTATCGCCACCCAAGGGGCAACAGTATATGTTACTTGGTCCCCTTGCGTACATTGTGCCAAAGTAATCGTCAGCGCAGGCATCAAAAAAGTGTTCTATAAAAATATGTACGACCGCAGCCAGGAAGGCATTGTGTTCCTCGCCAAAAACGGTATAGAATGCCGCCAATTAACCGACGATGATATCGCTCCGGTTAAATAGTACATTTTACCAATTGCTCTAATTTTAATATAATGTATATATGACTAAAAAACAAAATACTGCTCAACAACCTGAGAATCAAGATTTTATTGCCTCTTTTTTAATGGGCATCGTTAATTTCTGCAAAAAGAATAAACAAGGCGTTATTACCGCTGTTGTTATTTTAGTGGTAGCCGCCATCATAGGCTCTTCCTACAATGCCTATCAAAAGAAAATAGCTGAAGACTCTTGGGCCGCTTATTACACCGCCCAACTTGCCATGGCTACCCAAGGGGAGCAAGCCGGTTTTAAACAGTTAGACGACCTCTCTGCCAAATACCCCGGCACCAATGCCGCCCAGTATGCCATGTTGTTAAAGGCTGATGTTCTTTATGCAAACGAAAATTTTGCCCAAGCCGCCGAAATATATAAACTTTTAGCTGATTCTAAAAACGAAACCGTTTACACAGTGGCTAACTTGTCCCGCTCGGCCGCTTTGCAAGCCGCCGGTGAATACCATGTGGCCGCCGAAGGCATGAACGAATTTATTAAAAACAATCCGAACAGTTTTGCACTCCCGCAAGCCTATTTAACCCTTGCCATGAGCCAAGAACTCGCCGGTAAAAAAGCCGAAGCTTTAGACGCCTACAAGTATTTATTGGAAAACCACACCAAATCTTACTTTGGCACTTTGGCTAAAGAAAAAATTGAGCAATTAAACAAATAGATAAGATAAGCCTCTACTCTACATAAGTGGAGTAGGGGCTTACTGTGTTTATATGAAAAAAACAAAAACCCCTATGAAAAACATAATAACGACATTAGTAGTATTATTGCCGTTTGTCTTCTCCAGCACTGTTTACGGTGCCGGATTCGCGTTGTATGAATACAGCGCCAAAGGTACCGCCATGGGCGGTGCCACGGTAGCCAATGGAGCGGAAGCCGCCTCCTTGGCCAACAACCCTGCCCTCATCACCGAATTGGAAGGAACCCAACTCCAAGTCGGCGCGACGGCAGTTATGGCAGATGCGACCACCACTGTGGCTGGTCAATCTCGCTCGTTGAAAGATAAAACTTTCATCTTACCGAACTTTTTTATTACTCATAAGTGGAGTGATGATATTACGTTAGGTTTAGGCGGTTTTTCCCGCTACGGTTTAGGCGGGGAGTATAAAGACCCCTATCAAACTTGGGCCGGAAGTAACTTAGCTTATAAAGTGAACTTGGAAACTTTTTCCTTCACTCCCACCATTGCTATCAAAGCCAATGAAGAATTTTCCGTTGCTATGGGATTGGAAGCGCAAATAATTAGCTTTACACAAAATTCTTATGTGAATGCCTTACCTTCCCCCGCTCCGAAAGGAGGATATGAGGTAAGCGGTTCCGGTGTTAACTGGGGGGGGAACTTCTCCTTCTTGTATAAGCCCGAATGGGCCGAAAAATGGGCTTTAGGTGCCATGTATCGCACAAAAATCAAAGCAACATTAAATGGTCGTATTAAATCTGAGTACGATTTCGCATCCATCACCAGTGGGGATTTAAATATTCATAGTGGAGATGCTAAAGGCTCTATTACCCTGCCGGATAGTATCACCGCCGGTCTATCTTTCAAACCGACCGATAAATGGACCATGGAAGCCGGTATCGTGGGTACATTCTGGAGTTCTTACGACCAAATCTTAATCCAATATACTGGTACGGAAAGCACTCCCTTTATTAATAACCAAAAGAAATACAAAGATACCTACCGCTTGAACTTTGGTACCGAGTACAAACTGAACGATACTTGGGCCGTACGCGCCGGGTATGTATTTGATAAGTCTCCGATTAACGAAAAAGAAATGGATACCCTTGTACCGGTTGATGACAGACATATTGCCAGTATTGGTGCCGGTTATGCCAAGGATCATTGGAGTGTAGATGTATTTTATGCCCACATCTTTGGACAGGACTTAACTGGCTCTTCAGCTCAACTCGGTAAATCTACGGGAACTCCTGTTCCAATGAAATATACCGATGGGAAGAGTGAACTTTTTGGTATCACCATTGGTTATAAATTCTAAAAGTTAGTTTTACAGGAAAGTAAAAAGCCCGCCGAAAGGCGGGCTTTTCTTTTATAATTATTTCAAGCTTTCTTAATTAGGACCTATATTTCTCTAGGTCTTTTGGCCCTTGTTGAGTTTTTTAAAAAAAATTAATCTTTAAGTATATTAAGTATAGAGGAACGGTATACAATACATTCCTCAAGGAGATAAAAGCTTATGTTTAAGAAGAAAAAGATGCAACATCTGTTAATAACAAGTTTGTTGGCTACATTGTTTTGTACCGTCTCTTTTGAAGTGAATGCACAAAAAGTTCCCGTTAGAGTAAAACCTGTTAGAATAAAACCGGCACCCACGCCCACTACTCCTGTTTCCGTAAATCCTTGGGCCATAGGAGCTGGGGGATACATTCAAGTTTCGCCCGTCGTTAAAACCCCCAGCAATCCAGTCGTTTCTGCCGGTAAAAATACGAATGTTATTAATTTTTCTAACACTCACACACCACTTTCTGCCGGAAGAGTCTCTATTCCTTCCATGGATTTACTGGAAAAATCCGTAGCAGACGCCTTAGCAAAAAATACCACAAAAGATTTATTAGACATTGAGTCTCTTAGAGATATTTTTATTCCTAAAAATTTTCCTGCTGCTAAATTTTTATCTAGGAAAGGAATCTTATTTACTGAAATGGAATTAAGAGGGGGAGTCCTTTTTACTGAATTAACTACCCCCAATGCAGTAGAACCTTTCACTGTTATTATGCCCGCAGAATACCTTCCGTACTTGGTTCAGGGTTTTAAAGATAGGTTCCAAAGATTTAATTTCAACCCGCAAGAAGGCATTTTAACTATTAACTCGGGCTCTGCTATTCCGATTGAATTAGCATTCCATCCCGGTGCTAACTCTCCGATTTTGCAAATTGATGGAAAACCCTTCCTAAATGAACCAATTTCTTTAGAAAAATGGAATGAACTTACTAAGTTTATAGAAGTCGGAGCCAGCTTTAAATATGGAGAAGGGACCACGATTACTTTCTTTTCGTTAGATAATAACTTCTCATGGAAGTGGGATCCGGTATCTCCGATAGGGGAACCTTTGAATTTTTATGACGTAAAAAATTTTGAACTTTTTTTGAACGAACTAAAGGCAAAAGGAGCACCATTAGAACCCATTGAATTAGGCGTCCTCTATCCCTCCTTCCAGGCAAAAGTTGAAAAAGCACTTATGGAAACTGGACTTTTTAATTAAACTACTATCTCATAGTTATTAAAAGCCCGCCGAAAGGCGGGCTTTTAACAATTTTATACTAAATTTTTCCTTTTGTTTTCTCAAAAAATAGGTCCATCTAGGTCCTTTAAGACAGCAGTTCTAGGCCTTTCGGCCCTTGTTTTTCAGTATCTAAAAAGCTATATTGTATATAAAAGTATTTTATAGGAGAGAACATTTACCATGTCCAACAAAGTTCTAACCTCTAGATTTTTTGCTATTTCTCTTTTAAGTACCATCTGTGTGGGTTATGCCTTTCAAGATGCCCATACACAAGGTCTAACAAAAGCAAGTAAAGGAGCCAAAGTTTCACCTGTTCTCAAACAAGCTAAGGCTCCTGCGGCACCTACTATTAATCCGTGGGCCATTGGCGGCGCGGGACATGTGTACATTCCGCCGACCGGAGGTGCCGCGCCAGCAACCGTTGGAACCGCTACCGTGCCTGCTAAAAGTGCAACTAATTTTGCCAATACCAACGCTCCTTTATCCTCCGGAGAAGGGATTTCTCCTGCCGATTTAAAAGCGGCAGGCACTACTTTAACCACAGGAATCACCGCCGCTGTGGAAGGAGCGGCAAGAAAATCAAAAATAAAACTTCCTGCTAAGCCCCAAGATCCATCCTCTCCGGATTATATTAAAAGCTTACTTATGCCCAAAAGGGTCTCTAGTGAACTTTTGATGAAAGAAAGAGGTCTCATCGTTGAAAAAGTGGATTTTATTGAAGATGGATCTATTCAAATAAAATACGTCTTCTGGGATCCATCTCCTTACGCCACTAGAAATCATCACACACAGACTTTTTCGAAAGAAAAAATCCCTTTTTTGACGAAAGCACTTGAAGAGAATCTTGACCTTGCTAACAAAAGGTATAAAAACGAATGGAATTATTCGGCAGCTCCTTTTGTTGCAGGATTACAAGCAGGACATCCCGTTAGAATTGATTTGGCTAATCCCGGTGGCGTTAAACCCAGAGTCGAGATAAATGGACAAGAAATTACTACTATTTCTTTAGAAGAGATGGACGCCCTTATTAAATTTTTGAGAAAAGAATTCCCGACTTCAAAAGAACTTAATGCCGAAGAAGAGGCAACCATTGTGGCAAAACTTCTTGAAAACAAAAAGGAGTTTCACTCTCAGGAAATAGCTAAACACGGTATTGCGGTGGAAGAAATGCGCACTTTTGACTACAAGGGAAGAGCAGAAACTACTATTAAATTCCAAACTAAAGTGAATAAAGAAAATTATCCCAACCTTGCGGAAATTAATTATACCACCGTCCATTTAAATGAAGCTCAAAAACAAGCTTTTGACCAAGCCTATAATGCGGGGTTCCAAATAACCTATTCCGAAAAAACAGGTTTTTCTTACCTGCCGGAGAAAGATTTCCCGTTTGCTTGGAATAATTCCTTCCCGGAAAAAGGAACCTCTTTGGAAGCGATCAATCATTGGAAAAAACTTACCCCCGATGCCAAGTCCCGCATTTTCACGGGAACAGCCAACGGTAAAGTTTTTAAACAAGGGGATATGGAGTTAGCGGATACAGATGAACTGGTTGAAATTTCTTATTTCAGCCAAAAGAAAAAGATTCTTCTTGATCCGCAAAAACCTTCTTTTGAAAACTGGGCAATCGAGTTCGATAAAGCTATGACTTACTTACAAGAAAACCCCGAAAGCTTTATTTACATGTACGACAATAACGGAGTTATAGATATTCAAGTAATTGGGGAAAAAATCGGTTCCGAATATATTCATATCGCTCCGAAAGGATTCTTCCAGTTATAAAATAGAGTTTTACATTAAAAAAGCCCGCCGAAAAGCGGGCTTTTTATTTCTCAAAACATCGCTATAAAATACCACCGTTCTCCAGCAGTTTTTGTACTAAACGGGAAATGGCATAATCAGGCAAGTGTTTTTTTTCTACACGCAGAACCCCTTCGGGTACTTTGACGGTAGGCGGAAGGGTTACCTGATATAAGTCCGCATGGATAACCCGATGAGATAATACATGCTTTATAGGTGTTGCCAATAGTTCCGGCTTATATGTAGAAAAGAGTTTTTTATAAGCAGAAGAATTCTTCCACTTGGAAAAAGAATCTTTTGTTTCCAAAAGGGGAGGTTCATAAAGGTTTTGCCACACATCACCGGCACCGCGTTTATGTAACCAAGTATATTTTCCCTGCTCCACATATATATAATGGAAGAATCGCTCAGTCACTTTTATCTTTTGTGCTTTAACAGGCAAGATCTCCTCTTTCCCTTCTAAATGTGCCACACAGTTTTTATTAAATGGGCAGTTTGCACAAAGCGGTGTCTGCGGGGTACAACATGTAGCCCCAAAATCCATAATAGCTTCATTAAAATCACCCGCCCGCTTTTCATCAAGTAGTTTTTGGGCAAGAGCGGTAAATTCTTTTTTGCCGGAGGGGGAATCAATAGGGGTAGCAATACCAAACACGCGGGCAAGTACCCGATATACATTTCCGTCCACTACCGCATAAGGCATATTATAAGCAATAGAGCAAATAGCTGCGGCAGTATAATCGCCCACACCTTTTAGAGATCGCACTTCTTCGTAAGAGGAGGGGAAAACCCCATTCATACTTTTGGCCGCCGCATGTAAATTCCGCGCGCGGGAATAATAGCCCAACCCTTGCCAGTATTTCAACACTTCATCTTCCGTAGCTTCCGCTAACGCACCGAGGGAGGGGAAACGTTCTATAAAACGTAAATAATACTCCAACCCTTGTGAAATGCGGGTTTGTTGCATGATAATTTCACAAATCCAAATATGGTACGGCTCTCGCGTTCGGCGCCAAGGCAAGTCCCGCTTGTGTATTTTATACCATTTCAGTAAGGTGGCGGAAAAATTGTTCATATTCCTATTTTACTATTTTTATAAAATCCCGCCCAACACAAGAAAGGAAATAGACCGAATAGCCTCGTTTAAACATTTTAGGGGGTATATGGAGTATCTCTTTTTTGGGAAAAATTAATTTTTTAGTTTCTGCAAATTTAGTCCTGATTTTGCGTTTTTGGTTTTTTGAAGAATTTTAAAATCGTTTCAGCAAAATCAAAGTTTATTTTAATTTTTTCGTAACAGAATTTTAATGGGACACGAGTTCTCTTTTTTTAAAACGAGATCATTTTTTATTTCTCTTAAACTTATTTTTTGTATATAATTTACCCCAAGAAAGGAATAAAAAATCTAATTATAAGACTTATATTAGATTTTTTTGGCTCTTATAAATCATTTTTATACGTATTTTTACTTATACAAAGCAATAAATTTACCCATTTTCTCGTCGGAGAAACAGAGTTACTAACAGCTTTAGACATATAAAGACATAAAAATATTAATTATTGACATATGTCAAAATTTTATTTATTATATGTCTATACTCGGGGATAACCTTGGTGGATAACTTTTTACAAGAGGCGCACTTTTATGGTAGAAGAAAATAAACAAAATCTTAAAATTCGCTTTCGTTTTGCGGGGGGAGAAGAGTTTGAAGCAGAAGGTTCGGCCGAATTTATTGAAGAACAACGCCAACAATTCTTGGCTTTGATAGGGAAAAAAGGGTCAGCTGTTGCCTCTAACAAGGTTATAACGCGCACAACTTACCCGCTTATAGAGGGAAACAGCCCTCAAACCGAAATACTTACAAACCAAACATCATTTCAACCATCAGAAGCCCCGACCAAACAACCTCTTCCCCAAGAATACTCCGATTTCTCATCAAATCGAATTCCGGCAGTCCTCGCGGAAAAGAACAAAAATACGGCTCGTGCGTGGGAGATTATTCTAAAAGAAGAGGGGGAGTTAGTTGTTTTACGAAAAAAAATGAGACTGTCCCCTTCGGAGGCTGCTCTAATTTTAGTAGCAGGGGCCCGCGCTCTTCTGCAAAAACCGCAATTTGGCGCATTATTACTAGCCCAAGCCATGCGAAAATCCGGCTTTACGGAAGGAAGACTGGATCGAACCTTGGCGGGGGAAATAAAAAACGGCTATCTTATATCCAGCGGCAGCAAGCGCAGCCGGAATTACCAAGCTACTAATGAGGGATTTGCACGGGCTTTTGTATTAGTGGAACGCCTGGCAGGGGAAAGAGCCTAAAATTGAACAAAAACCTTTTATTCGCGCACCTAGTATTAAGACTAATTAATTTGACAGGCATCATTTTTCCCGCGCACCAAGTTAATTAGTCTTTTTTATTTAAAAAAAACCCTCTTTTAGCATAATTTTATAAAAAATCCGCATTTTATAAACCAACCCTTCAATTGCTTACATATTATTTACTTTACTAACTTTATTTTTTGCTCAAATAAGCTGGCAAATTAAAAATTGGTGGGGGGTAGGATACCCCAAACTGCTTAAATCGCATTTTTAGAACTTCCCTAATTCAAAATCACTCCTAATTTTGCTCCCCCTAAAAATCTAACACACAGGATTAGATTTGTTTGTTTTTAATTTCTTTTCCAAATATCACAAGAACGTTCTAATACTAAATAAAAACCTGTGGATAACTCGTGCAAAAATCTTGGCATAAATTAAATTTCCTTTTTGGTAAACGGGGGGTTATATGTCCGCAATATTTTACTAATGATAATTTTTATTATGTTAATTAATATTCATAAAATAAACAAAAAACATATGCTATAAACATTATTATTTTTATTTTAATTTATATTATTTTTTATATATTTTTTTCTATTTTATAACAAATAATATAGATTTATTTTCTTAGCACTCTATCCTTAAAAAACTAATCGCAAAAAAAATCATTTTTTTGCGATTTTCTAAATTATTCTTAAAAACTCGATTTACAAAAAATCAAATTTTTTCGCATTTTAAAAACATAAAATTTGATTCTATTTTGAATTTTATATCATTTTTTTATTTTA
>JAZNNM010000013.1:0-36989 GCA_045580265.1 Elusimicrobiaceae bacterium
GGGCCGTACAAAAACAAAGGAGATAAAAATTATGAATAATAACAAAGGTTTTACCTTGGTAGAACTGCTGGTAGTGGTGCTCATTATCGGCATTTTGGCCGCCATGGCCATGCCCGCTTACTTCAAAGCGGTAGAACGCGCCCGTGCTTCTGAAGCGGACACCATGGTTGGTACCGTAGTGAATGCTCAACAACGCTACAAAATGAAAACGGGTAAATTCGCTACGAAATGGACCTCTTTGGACGTAGCTCCGGCTAATGCCATTGCTAGTGCTGCTTATTGTACCAAAGGCGAACAGCCCGAAGTGGAAGCTGTTGACTCTCCTTCGGCTCCTGCTACGGATGCTTGCGGACAAAATGGTTTTTATATTCTTCTCGTTGGGGATGATGCCTCCAAAGAGAATACTTCTGGTGTGGTTGCTTATCGCGTTGGAACGGGACAATATACATATACTATTGAAAAATTATATGATTCTACGGAGCCTGCTGTTTGTAACCCTCAGGGAGAAGATGAAGAATCTGACAACGGGTTGTTCTGCATGGACTATCACGGTGTTGAAGATTTTGATGATATTCCGGATCCTGTCTACACCGCTAGCTAATAGTCTTTTCTCTTAACAAAAACCTCGCTCGTAAGGGCGGGGTTTTTTGTTGGTTATTTTACACAACTCCTTTATAAATCAGCCACACGATTCCAAAGCGGGCACATTTGGCTAAGCCGGCGACCAACATATAAAAACCAAAATCCACTTTGGCGGCACCTGCCACGATGGTAATCGGGTCCCCGATGAGCGGTATTCCCGCAAGAGCCAAGGTTACTTTTCCATGTTTATCAAATAAGGCGCGTGCTTTTTCGATATACATTTTTTTAACGGGAAACCACCTTTTTTCTTCAAATTGGCTAAGGTATCTGCCCAAAAACCAGTTTAAAGAAGTTCCCAGCACCGTCCCCGCGCAAGCGGCCAGTATCAGCAGCCAAGGGGTGTACTTCCCACTGACTAAAAATGCAAATGTAACCAACTCCGCTTGGGCAGGAATGATACTGGCGGATATAACGGATAAGCAAAATAAAAAAATAAGAATATGCAGTTCCGGTAACATAAAAATCCCCCTTATTAAACCATAGGGGGGAGATGAATTTTTTACCACCGAAAAATGAGGTTAGAATATCCCCAAATAAACGGCATATACAAACAGGTAGCGGCCCATTTTGGAAAGTGTCACTAAGGGTAGAAAAATGGGGAGACGAATCCCCATCGTGCCGGAGACGAGGGTGATAGGGTCCCCGATGAGCGGCACCCAAGCCAGCAACAAGGCCCATACGCCATACTTTTGAAAGTAGATTTGCGCCTTAGTGAAATCTTTTTCCGATACGGGGAACCATTTTCGCCCGCGGAAACGTATCAAGTATTTTCCAAACCACCAATTTACAATGGCTCCAAGCACATTTCCCACCGTAGCGGCGGTGAGAAGATAGAAAGGGGAAAATTTTTCTTCACTAAACAGCCAAAATAAAATCCATTCCGATTGGGAAGGAATAAGTGTGGCGGCTAAAAAAGAGGCCCCGAACAAAAGGGCTAAGGCAGAAAGCAAATTCATATATGGATATTTTACATAAAAATCCCCCGTTTTAAGACGGGGGGATAAATTATTTAGCGGCAGGGAATTCGAAATCCACTTCAAAAGGCGTTATTTTAAAACCTTCTCCCGCCACTTCTACTTTACACCACGTTTTTTGTCCGTTTACATTTAACAAAGCGATTACGGAATTGATTTCCTCAGCGGGAATATCCCAACTGAACTGAATAATTTCGCCTCTGGCAGAGGAGTTCACTACCACTACCACAAGGGTGCTGTTTTCGTGGGCGCGTCTTTTGGCCCAGTCAGCCGCTGCAAACGGATCTGCCGTTAAATTGGTAACGGGCTTGGCAGCCAATGTGGCCGCTTTCACGTTAACTCCGGCCGCCAACGAGGAAGTGTGGTTGGTGGCATGGTGCCCTACATCTTTGAGGCGCAAGCCGTTTTCTAAAATATTACGAATTGCCGGCGCAGTATTTTCAGGTGCAAGTGCCAACCCGCGGAAAATGAGTTGCGGGCGAACCGCAAACGGCTGGCGCGGAGAAGGAAGTGCCCTTTGTTCCGCCGTGACAAACAATTCTTGTAAATCCGGTGTTAAAAAGGATTTTGCCTCCAATAAAGGGAGTTTCCGAATGTGCTTTTCCGGTTGAGCCCCTAAGCGGTAAGCTCTTTCTACGGCTGCGCGGAGCGGAACCCCTAACGATACTTGGGTGCCTATCAAGAGCCTTTTGTGGTCATTTACCACACGTTGAAGAACAGTCGGCGGAGGGGTTAATTCCGCCGGAATTTGAAAGACCCTTTGCGAGGCGACAGGCGTTGTTTTAACTCCCGTAGCTACGGAAGCTTCAACGCCCGTTTCCGCTAAAATTTTTGTAGAAGTCCCCACAGAAGGCGCTAAGTGGCTAGCGGATTGAGCAGTTCCCTTGGTTAACGATTTTACAATTTTACCCTTTTGGGCACATACCGGAAATGCACTTAAAACAAATACGGCGAATGTAATTAAAAAAGATTTAACAATATTTCTCATACTAATATTATATTCAAAATCTAAAACAGAAAAAAAGGGTCAAAAGACCTAATTTGCAGGTAGGTCTTTTGACTCGGGAATATACATTAATCTTAAAGGCCGGATTTATTTGGTAGGTGCTTCCAACGCATGTAAAAGAGCTTGGGCAAATTGATCGGCGCAAGAGGTCCCTCTGCCTCCGCAATCATTTCCAAGTAGCATCTTAGCTACCTGCTTGGCATCAGCCCCTTCTACCAGTTTGCTGATGGCTTGTAAGTTGCCGGGGCAACCCCCTACAAAGTTTAATTTGTGTATTTTCCCTTCGGCATCTAGTTCGAACTGAATTTCCTGCGAGCAGATACCTGCTGTTGCATATTTATAAGAAGGCATAGAATTCTCCTGAATGGAATATAGAAATTATATTAATTATCAAAAAGGTATCACAGCATTTTCTTATTTAATTAGGATAGGAGCGTAAAGGTCCTAGATAAAAAATGGGTCTTTTGACTCTGTTTTTTTACCAATAGAGAAAGTAAAATAATTATGAGGAGCTGCTATGCTGACAAGAATTTCTATTATTTTTCTTTCTTTGTTGTTGTTTGCTCCTTTGGGTTATGCCAAAGGACCTAAAACAGTTTTGTCCGTTATTAAGGCCGGTGAAAAAATTATAACGCCTCGGTCTGGTAGCGTTATTCCTTCCGAAATTATGGGGAAATCCGCTTTGGGCACATTGCCCTTAGGCTCGCATGTCTTGCCTTCGGTGCCCCAACCTTCTAATCTGCCGTCCGCTACTGTTTTAAATCAGCAGGAGCTGCATTCTTCCGTGGAAGAAGCGTTGTCTGCCGGTCGTCGAGCCTCTTTGATTACGTCCCCTGCGCGGGGCGAGTTGCCCCGCACGCAAGCCAAACCGTTGGATATCCCGCCGGAAAAGTACACTTTTTTAGCCGTAGATGGAAAACCGGAATTAGACGCTCCCACCTTTACAGGTACCCTTTTTGAAGTCAACCTCAATGGAGAACGAGAAGTTTTCGGGGTAGTGGCGGCACATGCTATTGCAACTTCCGTTTTTGATAAAGGAGCCTTGGGACGTTATTTTACGGCGGTGATAAGTCAAGACGGAAAAAGAATTAAAGTCCCTGCAAGAGTGGTGCAGGTGGCCGCACGCAGCTTTTTGGATTTAGCCCTCGTAAAGCTGGATTTATATTCCGTTCCTGATGTGCAAGCTTTGCCGTTAGCTCAAACGCCTGTCCAAGTGGGGGATGAACTCCATTCGGACGGATTTGAAAAGGATATGATTGTTCCCGTAGAAGGCAGATTTGTAGTGGAGACTTCTCCTACTTCGATTCTTACTACCATGCCGGTTGTGCGACGCTTGAGAAGCGGCTTGTGCGGTTCGGCCGTATTAAACGAAAATAATGAACTGGTAGGTATTCACACCGGCAGTACTCGTTCCACTGAAAGCTATTATACGGATAAAGGTTTTTTTGCTCCGGCCCCTGTGTTGGAAGCAATGGTAAAAGCATATCATAACCAAGGGAAAGGAGTTGTTCCTTTTGTTACCCAAGGCCATACCGTCGCTTACTTAAGAGTGGACGAATACATCGTGGCATATGAATTGTCTAACGGAGATGGAAAACATATTATGCATGCGGAAGTGCCGTATAAGTTTTCTCATACTGATCTTGCCAATGCTCTGAAAAATCACCCGGAAGCACGTTATATCCATATCATTACCCATCGTACGTTTTGGGATCCTTCGGATAAAGCCCTTTTGGAAGATAGAAAAGATTCCCATGGTACTGCTAGAAGTTATATGTACGATATGGAAGAAAGAAAACTCGTCTATTCTGTTTCGATGGCTAGATAACATTATCTAAAACGATTTTAAAAAAATAGCAATATCTTTCTAAGATTGTATAGAGAATTAGGGTTTTTTCTATATGTTATAAAAAGATATAACATAAAAAAGAGTGATTTTATGAAGATAAAAGTTTTTTCTGTTTTTGTCCTTTTTCTATGTTTAACATCTTTGCTTCCTGTATGGGGGCAAAAGATACTCTCTCGTTCCAGCAAAGCACTCGTAGAAAAAAGCGGAAGTTTTATGAGAAGAGGTGTTGAAACTGGTTTGAAACCACCTATAATGGCCAGAAAGAGGTATATGGGGTTGTGGCGGCTCATAGCACTAATTTAAATTCGTGGGATGTGGGTACAGGCTTAGAAAAAGAATTTACGGTGGTTCCTTCCAAGATGTTAAACAGTCTAGTAGAAGCATATCACAATGGCGGAGTAGGAACGTTTGAATTTATTTTAGGGGATAGAAAAATTGCAGATTTAAATGTAGATGAATATATTCATTCTATGGAGTTGTTGACAGATGTGACCACCAATCGTTCCGTGTGGAGACACAATGTAGAACATAAATTTTCTTATTCTCAAGTAAATAATGCTTTAGCGAACTTTCCTGAAGCAGGATTTCTTAGATTTACAACGCGTCGAACTTCTTGGGATGAAACCGGTAAAATTTTGTTGGAAGATTCTCGCGGCGAAACAAAAACAAGTTATTTGTACGACCTTCAGAAAAATGAATTGATTTCTGTTAAACGTCCTAAACCTAAAATGCATGTAAAACGATTATAAAAATAAAAAACCGCCAAAAAGCGGTTTTTTATTTGGTTTTTTAGCATTTAATCCAAAAATTTAATTCTTCCTTTATATTTTTCAGCTAAAAGGGTATTGTGGGTGTCTCCTCCGGCGTTACTGCTTTTGTAAACAGGCAAATCCAAACCCTTTTCCGCCATGATTTCTGCCGCACGGTAAAGTAAGGCTTGAAAAATAGCCACTCCCGCTATGGTGGAAATAGGGGCTACTTGGATTCCTTGTACTTCCAAAGCTGTTTCGTTAGCGGAGCAGCAATTATCTATTACCATATCAGCTACATCTTTAAGCATTTTTCCGCTTGAATGGCGCGACGCGCTTTTTTCGTGGGCATCGGCGGCGGTAATGGCCAAAGTGTTTACCCCTATTTTTTTAGCATATAAGACAGCATCAATCCCCGCCGGATTTTTACCGGAATTGGAAACAACTAACAAAATATCCTGTGGGGTGAAAGTGTGCCTTGCCATTACTGCATTGGCGTATCCTTCCAATCGTTCGAAAGCTGTTCCTGCGTGTGCTCCGCTGTGGAACATCAGCGACGGATCTAAAACAGCATTTACGGCCGCAAAACAACCGCTGCGATGAAATGCGTCTACGGTTACACTGGCACTATGTCCGCAACCAAAAGTATGTATAACTCCGCCTTTTTCCAAGGAATGAGCGATAGCTTGTGCGGCCTTTTCCAAACGGGAAGCTTGGGTTTCTTCTATTTTCTGCAGTAGAAGCGTAACAGCTGTGAAATAAGGGTTCGTAAGGGGTGTTGTCATATTCTAATTATATACAAAAAATGGGAGAAAGTGGAGCACTTTACCTATTTAAGATAAGGAGTTATTTTATAGCCTTCATCAAGCAATTCTACCTTGCACCAAGTGGGGTTATCCGCAGGCGCATTAAGGACAAAAATGCCTTTAGCCACTATCAGGTGCACGACAGCGTGCTCTCCCGCAAGCTATATGATAATACTGGGCGCAGTTTTCGGCTGACAACCGCTAAAAGCAGGGGAAAAAGTTCCTGTACTACTATAATGGCGTAGGTGGGCATTATCTGCCTGTGGAACAACTGGATAACTTTGTGTTAAAAACGCTCAAAATGACCGATTTTGACGATTTGGAGCCATTAGCCAACAGAGATAAGGCTGGGCGATATGTAAATGCGA
The DNA here is from genome assembly GCA_045580265.1 of Elusimicrobiaceae bacterium. Classification (GTDB taxonomy): domain Bacteria; phylum Elusimicrobiota; class Elusimicrobia; order Elusimicrobiales; family Elusimicrobiaceae; genus Avelusimicrobium. The sequence continues at coordinate 6,395 of JAZNNM010000013.1, forward strand.
AATTTGAAAAGCGATCTAATTTTATAAAGAAATATTTATTTCAAGTATATGTGGGTTTCTTAAGTAAACAAAAAATATAAACATAAATGTGACATAGATTAGGACTATGATCCAGTGGAAGAATGTCCTATATTTTCTTATATCTACTAAAACTGGGACAAAAGGTTTTAATTGTTTTAATGTGTTATACAAAGATTGTTTAGTAGTGAAGGTGCATGTGATGTTTCTGTTGTTTTTTAAATGAAATACTGCCATAGTTAGATAGGTAAAGTTACCAGATTGGTGAAAAAGATTTCTTTCAACTAAACAGGGTTGTGCGATTTCTTTTACCGTTACAGATTCTATTTCAACAAAAGGTATCATTTCTCCATCTACAGAGATATATCTCTGTGGTATATTCATTTTAAATTTATTGTAGGTTGAGGAAGGTTTCTCAATAAATACAATTATCCAAAAGATGCAAAAGATTAAAATGAAAATATAAGCAATTAACATCACTGAGAAGTATGTTAGCATGAAAAAAGTCCTTTTGAATTGTTTACCTCTATTCTAACATAATAATTGAAAAGCTAGTTTAAGATTTCCCTTCGAGAGCATCAGCATTAAGTTAACAAAAAAGGCACTTCGTAAGAAGTGCCTTATCAAATGGTGGGGCTGTGGTGCGTGATGAAATTACCTCTCCCGTACGCGTACGTAGAAAGTCCCTGTTTATCAGGCAATTAGCAGGGAATTATAGATAAAAATTCGTTAGTTTTTGGATTTCGGAGCGTATGCACCGTAAAATCCATCGTCGCAGATATATTGGGAATATCGCGCAAATTCCCTAAAACTATTAACAGGGAAAAAAGAGGCCCAAACAGGGAAACTTCAGTAATTGTGCTTAAAGTAAGGTAAAATGAAAAGACAGACAGAGGAGCCTCCAAAATGCAAACACCTAATATCGTAATCTATAATGCACCCAATGGATCTATTGAACTAAAGGCTAAGTTGAAAGATGATACTTTGTGGCTTACCCAAGAAGAAATAGCCCATTTATTTGAAGTGCAGCGTCCAGCGATTACAAAACACATTAAAAATATTTTTGCTACCGAAGAATTACAGGAAAAGTCAGTATGTTCCATTTTGGAACTAACTGCGCGCGATGGTAAAAAATATAAGACAAAATTGTATAACTTGGATTTAATTTTATCGGTAGGATATCGCGTTAATTCTAAGTCTGCTACCCAATTTCGTATTTGGGCTACTAATGTCTTAAAGCAGTATCTGACGCAAGGGTATAGCCTAAATAAACAGATATTGCTTGAACAGCAATCTAAGGCCCAATCTCTTCAGCAAGCAATTGGTTGGCTTTCGCGTTTAGCGGTGCAGGGAGAGGGGAGTATTCGTTCTGCTGTTTCTGTGTTGGAAAGTTTCTCCAAGGGGTTGTCTCTTTTAGATGATTACGATCATAAGAAATTGGATGAACAAGGGAGTTCTGTCGTTCCGGCAGAAACGATTCAGCCTGAAGAGTTTTTAGAACTTATTAACTATATGAAGCCAGATTTTGCCAGCGAAGTCTTTGGTCGGCCTAAAGACGGTAGTTTTGAGAGTTCTATTCGGCAAATTTATCAGACTTTTGATGGAAAACCTCTATACCCGTCTATTGAACAGAAAGCCGCGGAATTATTGTATTTAATTGTCAAAAACCATGCATTTGCGGATGGAAATAAGCGTATTGCTGCGGCATGTTTCTTGTATTTCTTGGAGAAAAATCATATTTTGTTCCGGGAGAGCGGGATACCTGTTATAGACAATAAAGCCTTAGCTACGCTTACCCTACTCATTGCGGTAAGTACTCCTTCGGAGAAGGATACTATTTTGCAGGTTATATTAAGTGTGTTAAATAGATAGATTGATATGAAAATAGACGAAATTATCGCAGAATTTAAGGGATTGTATGATTATCCTGGTACGTTTCGGTTTAATACCTTTGTGTATGAGAAAGTTCATAAGGATATCACGGAATTTGTTTATAAGAACCATTTTGAAAACACCATTGAATGGAAAAAAATATCAGATAATCTTTTGTATTGCTCTTCCCAAACAATGTCTCGTCAACAAGCAGATATCATTGTTGTGCAATTGGAAAAATTAAAAAGACGGGTATTGATTCAGGAAAATGATGTATTTTGGAACTATATTCATCCTAAGATTAAAACTTTAGTTTTTGATAAGTTTATAGGAAAGAACTATGCCGATAGTGTAGAAACCGCTTTTAAAGAAATTAATTCCAGATTAAAGAAAATATATAAGAAACAAAAAGGTGTAGAAAAAGATGGCGTACCCCTAATGACTTCTATTTTCTCTCAAGAAGATCCTATTCTGCGTTTTGAAGATATCGGTACCCAAAATGGAAAAAATGTGCAGTTGGGATATATGAAGATTTTTGAAGGAGCAATGCTCGGGATACGTAATCCGAAAGCCCATGAAAATATGTCCATTGACAAAGATTCAGCAATCAAACGTTTGATATTGGCTAGTTTATTAATGGATAAAATTGATGAAGCTGTTAAACATACAGGTATTGAAGAATAAAAGTTTTCTATACAACCCCAAAAAACCCCGATGAACACACCTTTAACAAAGCAACAAAAAAGGCACTTCGTAAGAAGTGCCTTATCAAATGGTGGCTAACTAAAAAAGAACAGACAGATTTTCTCTTATTTTTAATTAATGACATATGTATATGCCATTAAATTATCAATAACATGCCATTAAACACAGCGTACTTCTTTTTAGAGCGGCCGGGTGGTAAAAGACGGTTATTCCTTGCGGTCTTCCTCCACAATTGACAGTTCCTCGTAATCTTCGCGGTTACCGCAACGCCTACGATAATCGTGTCCACCATCTACGGCTACACTACCACACTTGCAGAATTTAAAATCATGCACGTGGGTGGAAGTAATAATATCTCCACATAACTTACATTTGATTCGGTTTAGTTTGATTCTCTCCATGGGAACAGTATGCCATACTCTTGGGCTGAAAGTGTAGTCTTATTTTAAGTTGCTTTTCCTCAAGAAAAATTTATGAATGATTTAACTATAAAACTAACCCGTATTGCGAATCGTGCTGTTCGTAAAGCACAGGAAGAAAATCGTAAGAATGGAATTCCAAATATGTATGCAATCAATGGCAAGCAAGTATGATAAATGCCGGATGGCTCCTTTACAGACAAAAAACCCTTTGAATCTAAACATTAAAAAACCCCGCTTTCGCGGGGTTTCGTATTTTAGTGAAAATTTTATTTGCCTTGACCGTAGCCTTCGTAATAGTAGGACTGGTCAATGCCTTTGAAGATAATTTCACGGTCTTCAGTTTTGTCGGTTAAATTAGGTTCAAGTAGAACTCGTAACTCTAAGTCGTTGATGGGGCTTCGTTCCATAGCCTGTAAATACAGATCTTTATCCACATATTGCCAATTTACTACTTTACCCAATTGCTTCTTCAAAATTAAGTCCAACCAAATACGGGTAGAACGGCCATTCCCTTCAAAAAAGGGGTGTGCAATGTTCATTTCCACATATTTAGCGATAATTTCTTGAAATGAGTTTTCAGGCATTTTATCAATGGCAGCCAATACTTCCTTCAAATACAAGCTATTGGCGAAACGAAAACCGCCTTTGGAGATGTTTTTATCGCGGATTTGTCCGGCGAACTTATATAAATCTTTAAACAAATAGGCATGGATTTGTTGCAGGCCTTTAGTAGTTCCTACTTCAAAAGAGTTAATATCCCCCGATAGATATAATTGACAGTTATTTTTAAAGCTAATTTCATCAATTTTTCTTATATCCATAATAGTTCCGCTGAAAAAATATTCTTTTGAGCAAATTCTAACAAAATATGATGGAGAACAGTATTTATTTACGAAGTTAATTTAAATTTAAAACACTTTAACACAGAAGGCAGCGCCAACATGGAAGATAATATATTAAAATCAGGAGTTTGTTGGAGTAATTTATCGAAAACTGCTTTTTAAAGAGAGTTTTTGCTTTCTATTTCAGTTTTTACTTTTTCCCAAGATAAGGCAAAATTTGAATGTTTAAATAAAATTTCTATTTGTTGATCTAAAAAAGATAGTTGTTTTTCTGAAATTTTAATCAAATTTTCTATTTCTTTCTCAAATACAGAAAGTTTCTCTTTTTGTTTTTCAGTATTCTGTTCTTTTGTCACCTCCCATTCGAATATAGTTAGTTGGGAGGAAAATTTCGAGAGCGGTAGTATTAAATTAGAATCTACACTGTATAAAGAACTAATCAATTTGATTTCTTTATTTTCATGAAACTTAATACAGAAATTTGAAGATAAGACTCCTGAAAATTCTTGAAGAAGAAAAGAGAGTTTGGCTGCCTCTAATAATTTCGCGGATCGTTGAATACAAGTTATGATTTTATGGAAGGACAAAAGATCTAGTCTGTTTTTATTAGAATTTTTAATGATAAAAACTAGATGCCAGAGTATTCCATAGATTTCAACGCAGTTTAAACCTAATGTTTGAAATATCTCTTTTTTCTTGCAATGGTATGCGATACAGGCAGAAAATAAGGTTACCAGGGAACTTCCAAAAATAGCAAGGGAGATATTACTGGAAAGACTTCCTTCTCTTAAGTAAAAAACAGGAAGAAGTGAGAGGAGGGATATTAATAGAAAAATATAAATTGTATTTCTGTAAAGTTTCATGTTTAACTCCAGGAGTTATATTGACATGTTCTGTACTTTTTATTTGTAAGTATACTTTTTTAATCGTTTTTTCGGTGTAAAGTCTGGCAAGGAACTTTTGGAAGTAACAACCTTTGTTCCGGTGGCTTCTTCAAATTGTAAACGTGCTTGTTTGGCGAGTTTGCCACCTTTGCGTCCGGCTGCTTTATTCTCTTGTACGCCTTCGGCTTTGTCCTTTTCCGCTATTTGGCGGGTGGACAACTCGGCCAAAGCCGTAAAAAGTAATTCCGCCTCGCTCATGTGCTCGCGCAAGTTTTCGTGCTCTAACCCTTTGAGTTTTTTGTGTTGGGCAACCGATAAGTCGCTCCACTCTTGGTGAATTACGTTTGTCAGCATGGCAAAATCGTCCGATTTAGTTACCCCATGCGCTTGCCAGTAATCGGTCAGTTTGTTGCGGGTTTCTTGGCCCATCATACGCTGTTGTATCCATTTTTGGCTGCGCCCTTGGGCTTTCCAATGGGAACGCGCGCGGTCTAACGCCTTGGATGGGTCCGCCGTTTCCTGGATCCGTTCATAACCCACTTTGGCGAGCCACATTTTAAAGGGCTCGGCTTTGGGGCTGGGAATGGATTGGATAAGGCGCAAGAGTTGTTCCGGTGTGGCTACATCCGTCTTATAAAATTTACCATCTGCGGATTGTAATTTCAGTTGTACGATTTGTTCGTACAACTGACTACCTTCCTTCTTTAATTTTCTCTTTAAATCACTCCAATATCGTCGAGGATTATTGTTTTGTGTTAATGCAAAAATCACATCTACAATAGAAAAATACCAAGTTTCAGTCTTTTCATCATACTGACGACGTATTTTAAAATCTTCAAAAATAGCGAGTGCTGATTTCGTCATATAGGCCCCTTTAATTCTAAGTATATCTTTTTTACGGTACAATACAATTTTCTACATTATATATTTTTTCTCCTATATAAAATTGAATCTGATGATATTTTAGTTCCTAATTGTTATAATAATTTCTAAGGAGTAAATAAAAAGAAATAAACACATTATTTTTTAATTTTTAAGACTTATTTTTGGGGCTATTTGGAAGAAATAGCACGGGCTATGAAAGTAGCCGGTCTCGAAGCCGAAAATGAAGTCGCTGATTGCCATGCCCGTAAGGGTGTGGAGGCGATTTTCGTTTTGAGCGTTTCGAGACCCTCAAGGTGATATCGCCTTTTTTATGTCTCCTTGAGAACGACCTAGTGTTGTCGCGTGCTAATGTTAAAGTATTATGAGTTGACTTCAGTAGGCCTTATTAGGCTGTATGTGAGTAGCCGTTTATAAATGCAAATTCAAGGAGATTGAGTATGAGCAAAGAAAAAGAAGAAAAAGATTCAGGGTTGGTGGGTGTTTCCGGCGTATATGAAGTGCTTTCTCGTTTGAGTAGAAAAGGGTGGGCAGCAGCCATGACCCCCGGTAATACCAAAGGATTTGATATTTTGGCCTCTAAACAAGTAGGGGGAAAAACGATTATCCGTCAAATAGAGGTTAAAACCGTTAGCAAAAAACAACCCGTTAATAGCGATTTTTGGGGCAAATCCCTCATTTGGACCATGCATAAGAAGCATGAAGAGGCCTTGGCTGGTGTTTGGTATTGCTTTGTAAATTTTGATGAAGAGTTTGACTTACACACGGGGGATCCTTTGCCAAAAGGTAGCCAACCTCGTACGTCTGTTTATTTGGCTACTTCGCAGCAGGTTGCGGATTTTGCCAAGGAGTCTCACCCTAAATGGCTCCATAATCCAGAGGCCACCCGCAACCATACCGATACTACTATGCGTTACTTCTGCTTAGGGTTTAAAAATGGGACTTATAAAGTAGAGGCCACTCTCATGGCTGAAAATTGCCACGAACGCTGGGATTTACTTGAGGAGGAAAAATAAATGGCATATATTGACCGTCATCTAACTCCCAAAGAGAAAATCTTATATAGAGGGCAAATCCATTGGATTGTATTTATGTGCCCTGTCCTGTTGACGCTTTTTTGGCTAATTTTTCTCAGACAGGCCGGTTGGTGGATAGTTTTGTTTCCAGTATGGATCTATTACCTTTGCCAATATGTGTTTGCCGAAGTTGTGGTAACCAACCGTCGATTAGTAGCCAAATACGGCATGATAGCCGTTAAAAGTGCCTCTATGGACTTAACAGGCATAGAGGGTGTTCGCAACGATGTATCCATCCTAGGCCGGATTCTAGGGTATGGCACCTTGATGGCTTGTGGCAAGGGTGGAAAAAATATTGGCATAGCGGATTTGGCAGACCCTGAAAAATTCCAAAATGCCCTATACGAAGCGATGGAATCCTCCAAGTAAAAACTTTTCTAAAGTTGTATTTCATATTCCCCTTGATATTTGATATATGAATATTAAGGGGAATAATTATGAAGATAGGTTTTTTGGTATGGGTTACGAATAAAAAAACCCACGTAAAACAATGTAAAGTTGTATATAAGTGGCAGGATCTACAAAAAATAGATAAGTGCCCGTACACCAAACAAGATTACAACTACGTCAAATTGCTTGAGCAAGCCGACGGCCTAGATAAAGCTATTGAGAAGTTCCGTACCAAATTCCCAGTAAGCATTCCTCTGACGGACTTCTTGAGGGAGGCATCTGCTTTTTGTAAGGAAAATGTTTGCTTGCCCTTTAGAGATGGCTGGAGGTTGGTAGAAGGTTTAATTCCACCCAATCAAAGATTTAATGCATCTTTTCTTATAGCTTCTTTATGTGTTCAGTATAAGTTTTCTCCCATTATCAGAGAACAGCTGGAAAATATTTTATTTTATGGGTTTGTAGACGAGCGTATCTGTAAGAATAGGGCTCCTATCCAAATTTGTATTCCACATCCGGATGAAGAAGAATTCTATACTACAGAAGGGCGCGCTCCTATAGAAATTTATTTACGTGACGGAAATATCACTAAAAAAGAGCTGTTTGAAGAAATTACCAAGCAGTGGAAAGATATCAAACAATACTTCCAAAACTATCCAAACCCTAAAGAAATGGCTCTTTCTGATAGAGATTTGCAGATCTTATCTGCGAAAAATGCTGGAAAGAGTTATAAAGAGATTGTAGATGAAAACTATTCTAAGGATATGCCTGTAGAGGAATATGATAAAGGCTCGGTGGAGAATTGTCGAGAAACTATATACCGAATAAAGAAAAAACAGCGTAAAATCATAAAAAGTCCATAACAAGAAAAGATAAAAGCGGTGTTATGGGCTACTCACTCCTTTTATTTCTAAACTACTCCTGTGCTTAAAACTATATTACAAGCACAGGGGTTTTTTATGAAGTATTTAAAAATAACTCAGCTAAAGCCATACCCAAAGAACGCAAGGACGCACTCATCTAAGCAAATTCGTCAAATTGCCCGTAGTATCAAGGAATTTGGCTTTACAAACCCTATTCTCATAGATGCAGAGAATAACATTTTGGCGGGTCATGGGCGTTTGGAGGCCGCCAAGCTGGCGGGCCTTACTGAGGTGCCTTGCCTATGTATTACCCACCTTACACCGGCCCAAAAGAAAGCCTATATTTTGGCTGATAACCGTTTGGCGGAATTATCCGGTTGGGATAATGATCTGTTGCGAGTAGAGTTGGAAGAAATACAAGCCCTTGATCTTAATTTTGATGCTACCATTACCGGTTTTGATACTCCGCAGATCGATATTTTGTTAGCTCCTGAAAGTACTGCAAAGCCGGAAAAAGCTACTTTCTTGGAAAAAGATATTCCCAAACGTGTGCAAAGAGGCGATTTGTGGCAATTAGGCCCCCACAAACTATTTTGTGGGGATAGTACCCAAGAATCCAGTTATAGGATTCTTTTAGGAAACGAAAAAGCAGATATTGTGATTAGTGATCCTCCATATAATGTTTCTATCGGTAATATACGCAGTACAGGGCCCCAAAAGGAATTTGCCATGGCCTCTGGGGAAATGACAGAGGCGGAGTTTACCCGTTTTCTACACAGCATTTTTCAGCTGAGTGCTACGCACAGTAAGTTGGGAAGTTTACACTACTATTTTATGGATTTTAGGCACATAGCGGAAATGATGAGCGCAGGAAAAGCCGTTTTTACCGAATTTAAAAACCTTTGTATATGGAACAAGTTAAGCGGTGGTATGGGTAGCCTATACCGAAGTCAACATGAATTAGTTTTTGTGTTTAAAAATGGCAAAGCCCCTCACATCAATAACATAGAACTGGGGGTACACGGGCGCTATCGGACCAATGTGTGGGATTACCCCGGAATCTTTATCAATAACAAAGTAAATAAGGCCAATATCCATTTGCATCCGACGGTTAAACCGGTGGGACTGCTAGTAGATATTTTGCTCGATGCCAGCCCACGCGATGGTGTTGTGCTTGATATGTTTGGCGGGAGTGGGAGTACACTGCTTGCGGCCAATCGGGTGGGACGCAAGGCACGCCTCATGGAGATAGATGAACATTATTGTGATGTAATTTTACACCGCTATCAAGAGAGTGGCGGGAAGGATATTAAACTTTTAAAGAGAGGAACTTTAGCCAATGAAAATAAAGAAACGCAAACAAATAAACAATCAGATAGATCGGGGAAGTCAAACACCAAAAAACATCTCTTCATACGACGTAGGGTATTGTAAACCTCCTGTACATACGCGTTTTAAAGCTGGGCAGTCTGGCAATCCGCGTGGGCGAAAAAAAGGATATAAGAACTTTAATACTTTACTTCGGCTTAGTTTAAATCAAAAGATAGAGGTGGTAATATCGGGTCATAAGAGAAAACTGCCCAATTATGTTGTGATTATTTCTCGGCTTGTTCATCAAGCGTTAGAAGGAAAACTAAAAGCTATTCAGTTATTATTGCCCTATATCTTACAAATGGAACGAGCCGAAGCAGAACTGGCACAAAAGGTCCAGTCTCTTCATAAAAATGATAAGGAGATATTGTTACGTTATGCTAAAAAACTATCAAAATAATTTTGACAAAGAGGCTTTCTATGCTTTGCTCAAACTAAATTTTAAGTCCTTTTGTGAAAAAGTATTTCATGAAGTGGCGGGGGATAACCCGTATTTGGATAATTGGCATATATCAGTGGTCTGTGGGGCTATTGAAGAGATGAGAGTGGGTCCAACTCGGCGGCTTATTATTAACCTTCCTCCTCGATATATGAAATCCATCATTTGTTCGGTAGCGCTACCGGCATTTTTATTGGGACATAACCCCAAAGAGCGTATTTTGTGTGTTAGTTATTCGGAAGAGTTATCTCTTAAATTGGCTTTGGATCAACGTAAAGTGATGCAAACAGATTGGTATCAGGATATTTTCCCTTTTACCAGATTATCCAAGAGTAAGCACAGTATTGGCGACTTTGAAACCACTGCCGGAGGGGGGAGGTTTTCTACTACCGTTGGCGGAACGATTACGGGACGTGGAGGGAACTGGATTATTATTGATGACCCGATTAAACCTTCCGATGCTCACTCAGATGGGATACGCGAAAAGGTAAATGATTGGTATGGGCATACTTTACATTCTCGGTTGGATAATAAACAAGACGGAAGAATCTTGCTTGTGATGCAACGTACGCACATCAATGATTTAACAGGGCATTTATTGGAAACCGATAAAGCATTTAAATTGGTTAAATTGCCTATTTTGGCTGTTAAAGATGAACAATGGACAGTAAGGGATCCTTTAGTTTTAACCAAAGAGGTTTTTAGCCGTAGAATAGGCGAACCACTGCATAAAGAGCGGGAAAGTTTTTCCCAAATACAAAGCCTGAAAGATATAGTCGGTAGTTATACTTATGCCAGCCAATACCAACAGGAACCGGAATGCGTAGGGGGGAATATTATCCGACGGGAATGGATCCGTACCTACAATTATGCTGCCTTATTGAATCAGGTCCGCATGGGGCAAAGAAAGTTAAGAATATGCCAAAGTTGGGATACGGCTAGTAAGGCCGAAGAAGATAACGATTATTCCGTATGTATTACCTATGCACATGACTTCCGAAAAAGAGTTTGGGTGCTGGACATTTTTCGGGCAAAATTAGAATTTCCAGAGCTTGTAGAAACAGCCAAAAGGCTTGCTTTGGACTGTCCACAAAAGTTTAAAGAAATTTCTCCTTATGCTCCGGAAATTTTGATAGAGGATATGAATAGCGGGATTGGGCTGGCACAATCTCTAAAAGTAAAGTTTGGGAATAATGTAAAAGTAATAAAGCCAGTTCATGACAAGGCAACTCGCCTGAAAACCGTATCTTATTTTCTGGAAAATGGAAATTGTTTGTTTCCGGATGACAATCCCAAATGGTGGGGGGATTTTGAGCAAGAAATATTACAGTTTCCATATTGCCGTCACGATGACCAATGTGATGCCCTTTCGCAATTGCTAATGTATGAGCAAAACGAAAGAAAAGACCTTAGTTGGTTAGATTATGTCTAGGTGTTGACTTCTTGGCCTATTGTAAGGCCTAATGCTACTAGGGAAAGACCTAAAGGAGAAAATATGAATAAATTAGAACTTTTAACCCACAGTCTTAAGGTTTTGACAGCACTGTCTGATGATATTCAAAAAGCCATTTCTAATGCCCAAGAAGGAATAGAGCAGGAGTCTTCTGACTTGATAATGGGTAGTTTGTGTGGAATAGACCAAATGGTCCTACACATCAAAAACATCTACGAAATGATGCTATCCGTACACCAGAAATAAAAAAGCCCCCATTCGGGGGGTATTTGAATAACTCCTATAATTTCTTTCTGTAAGAAGTGTTTTTACATACACATTCACGCTTCTTATAGGGAAAGAAGTCAAGTTATATCTGTGGAAGTATGGCGACAATATGTCGTCGTGAAGATTTGATAAGATAATAATTAATAAGTTAAAGAAAAAAGGATATATTATGACTCAACGAACAGGTGGTGCAAGATTCCCAAGAACTAATTACAAGACATCGAGGTATTGTGTTGCCTATTTGGATATGCTAGGTGCCAAAAACATCATTTATAACGATGATAAAAACAAACATTTAAATATAATTAACATGATATACGGGGATGCTAGAGATGAGGGTAAAATATTCGAACGTGAAGGTGATCCTGCTATTTTTGTAAAAATTTTCTCAGACAATATTCTCCTTGCTGTTAACACAGAAGATGGTAATAGGGAACAAAATATAGAACAAATCATTGGACGCGTAAACAATATTATCCATGAAGTGGCAGATTATGGATATCTTATGCGAGGAGCTATAACAGAAGGAGACTTCTTTCATAATGATATTATCGTTTACGGAAAAGCACTTATAGAAGCTGTTAAAATGGAAGAAAAGGACGCGATCCACCCTAGAGTTATTGTTAAAAAAGAAATTGCCGAACTTTTGCCTCAATATTTTTACCCTTGTGAAGATGGGTGGGCTATGGTTAATCCTTATATTTTCGAAAATGGCTCATTCGATTTTATTAATTTTAGACACACTTTCCTTAGTCAATTAAGAGATCACAAAAATGACGATAGGATCCGGTCAAAGCTAATGTGGGCAATAAACAACTTTAATGCAATTGGTAAGGCTATGCGACAAGTGGGTTCGCTACGTTCTCTCATTACTCGAGAGGAAATAGAAAATGCAATTAAGTAAGATTCCCCAACAAGAAGAAAATTCTTGTCGGTAGGCGGTCCGTTATAGTGTACCCTTTTTTGGGTGTACATTTTAGGACATTTTAAGCCCTCTTTACTTCTCAAAAATAAAGTTTTCAAATGCGAACCGAACTAGCGCATTAAAAGTGGGTTAAAAGTACATTTTTTAAACCAAATTGTAAAAAGTGCTTACGAAGCGCATAGAACTAGGGGCTCTTGGGAATTTGCCACACACTCTAAGAAAAAAGCCGTATGCGAGAAAACCTAGGGATAGGGCCTTAAAACCCGTTTGTGGGCCGATTTCGGGGCTTTGTTTAAGAAATTAACACGAGATTTTACACTCTTTCCAAAGATGGACTAATCCGGATGCTACGTAATTTGTGAATTAATCATAAAATTTTCCTAGTGTAATTGTAAAAAGCATTGATTTGATTACAAAATTTCATATTTTTTTCTAAACAAGCAATTTTGATTACACTTTAATGTCAACAAAAGCATTTGATTACATTTTTTAGCCATTTTTTGTAAACAACACAATTTGATTACATTTTAATGTCAACAAAACGATTTGTTTACATTTTTTTGGCTTTTTTTGTAAACAAATGCTATAATTCCTGTGTGGAGGAGAACATGAACCCGTATATTCCAGAAAAGTTACCGATTAAAAATATTGATTTAACTAGATTAGCAAATAAACTTGAAAATGCCTCATCTAATGTTTATAGATATGATGGTATGCTTAATAATTTTGTTAACCCAGACATCCTTCTCTCTCCTCTTATTCGTAAAGAAGGAGATATGTCTTCTCGTATAGAAGGGACGCAGTCTACGATGAGTGATGTATTAAAATTTGAATCGGGCCAAAAATTTGAAGAAAAACAAGAAAGAGAAATTATTGGGATCAGAAATTATAGATATGCCTTAAAATTTGGAGAACAATATATAAGTGAAGGGCGCAAGATTTCTCTGTCTTTGTTAAAAGAATTACATCAGTCTCTTATGAAAGGCGCCAAGTGGGATTCTCGTTCAATACCTGGTAATTTTAGAGAAGAACAAGTATTTATAGCTCCACAAGGGCAAACGATAGAAAATGCTTCTTATATTCCCCCAGAACACCTCTTGGTAAAGGAATATTTAGAAAATTGGCAGGAATATCTTTCTGAAGAAAATATTAATAAGTTGATACAAGCCGCAGTAATGCATGCGCAATTTGAAATTATTCACCCCTTTGTGGATGGTAATGGTAGAATCGGTAGAATGTTAATCCCGTTGTACTTATTTCAAGTTGGAGTTTTACAAAAACCAGTATTGTATATAAGTGAATATTTCGAACAGAATAGAGATGAATATTATAGACGCTTGCGAAATATCACATTAAACAATGAATGGACAGAATGGATAGAATTCTTTTTAACGGCAATAGCGGTACAGGCAAAAAACAATATCGTAAAAGCCAAAAAGATAAGTGTTTTGTATGAAGAAATGAAAGCCAAATTCCAAAAGTTAATCAACTCTAGGTATAATATTGCCGCCTTGGATACATTATTTAAAAATCCTATTATCAATGTGAACCGTTTCTCAGAAAAGTCTAATATCAAAATATATACCACAGCTAGGTCAATAATCAAAAAACTGGAGAAAAGTAATTTAATCATTAAATTACAAGAAGGAAAGGGTAGAACCTCTGCTTTCTATGCATTTCCGGCATTATTGAATATTATTGATGAAAATCTATAAGCTAGCAAATAATTAGATTGTTTTGTTTTAAATGAGATGGGATCAGTTGTTGGGAGTTATTGTTCAAGGATCCTTCTAATTAACAATAAATTGTGTAGGGGAAATATGAAAGAAAATACTAGCCAATTGGGTAATTATAAAAAATATCTAGCTCGCATTAAACAAAAGCAATATGAGGCCATTATTAATTCAAAAGAATATAACATTGCTTTGACTGATGTCTGCAAACGAATTATCGCCCAAGCTCGTAAAGCCCCGAATGAAGCTACTATTGAAACATATTTTGACTGCGAGTTGTTTGCCCTATTTAAAGACATTTTTTCTCCTTTAGGTTTTAACTATAATCCGACAAAAGAAGTGGCGGTTTCTACCAGAAGGCACATTACTAAAGGGCGCGCTGATACAGCCGTGGGAGCAGTAGTAATTGAGTTTAAACATTCGTCGGCCTTGTCAAATAAAAAATTGGAAGAAAAAGCTGTTACACAAATTTCTAATTATCTATTAGGCATGAAATCTCATGGGATACAATTGGGATTTGTTACTGATGGAATCAAATGTTGTTTTATTGCCAAAAATGAAGGTCAGCTATTTCGAGAATGTTTTGTAAAACTTAGTACAACCAATTTAAATAGGTTAATTCAAGCCATTATTCGTTTACATTTAACAGCACTTACCTCCCGGAATTTGGTCAGCAATTTCTGTGATACTTCCAAACCGGATGGAGGAATTGCCTTTAATTTGGTTAGAGCTTTATATCAAAACTTAATGACGTCAATGACTCCTAAAACCAAAATGCTTTTCAATGAATGGAAGGAGCTCTTCAACCTATCTCATGACGATATTTCCAAACAACAGGCCATAATAGACAGACGGAAATCATTAGAAGATCTTCTTCAAATTACTTTTGTAAAAAAAGATGAAGAATATATGGCGCTATTTGCCCTTCAAACTGCTTACATGATCATCATTAAAATTGTTGCATACAGAATAGCAAGTATTGTCCGATATAAGAAATCTCTAATTAATTTCCAAGATTTGGCACAATTGGACGGAGATGCATTACGCCATCAGTTATCTTCTTTGGAAGATGGAGATGTGTTTCGGGAATATGGTATTGGCAACTTGTTAGAAGGAGATTTCTTTTCATGGTATACTGCTGCTAATCAATGGACAGCAGAAATTGGAACCTGTATTTCAAAAGTTTTCGAGATTTTAAGTGTCTATGCTGATAAACCCATTCTAAACCCTGGTGAAAAAGCGACTGATTTTTTTAAAGAATTATACCAAGAAATGATTCCAGCCGCAGTCAGACACTCTTTGGGAGAATATTACACAAAACATTGGTTAGCCAAACAAGTATTTGAGGATGCGTTGCAAATGCAAAATGCTAATGTCTGGAAAGGTTTGGACCCTTGTTGTGGATCAGGGACCTTCATAATGATTATGATTAATAGGGTTCTCGAAGAAACTAAGGGGCAAAGCAATGCACAAAGATTGAAAGAAATTTTAGATCGAGTAAAGGGAATTGATCTGAATCCAGTGGCAGTTTTGACAGCTCGCATTAATTATTTTATTAATATCGCTAATCTCATGGATGATTCGTGTGACATAGAAATCCCAATTTATCTCGGTGATTCTTCGTATATCCCAAGGAAAAAAATGCATGAGGGAATCTTGTGTTTGGAATATACTATTAATACGTTAAAAACACCTATCAATATATTAGTTCCTGCAAGTATGGTTTCTGATTCGACACGATTTTCTCAGGTAATGACCGAAATCGAACAACATATTAAAAATTTAGATGAAAATAGGATTTACAAGTTGCTAGAGACTTTACCTGATAAAAAAGATTTACTCCCAGCTATAAAAGACGAAATCAGAAAATTGACCAAAACATTAGTTGATTTAGAGCGAAATCATTGGAACGGAATTTGGGCCCGTATTATTACCAACTATCTGACGACGGCGAATTTAGGAAAATTCAATATTATTGTAGGGAATCCTCCTTGGGTAGATTGGAAAAGTTTGCCCTCCGGATATAGGGAAAAGATTAAATCTTTATGTATTTCGCGAAAATTATTTTCCGGAGACAGGGTAACAGGTGGTATTAATTTGAATATTTGTGCATTAATTTCCAATGTTGTAGCTGAAAATTGGCTTTCTGATGATGGTATCCTGGGGTTTTTAATGCCAGAACCTTTGATTTTTCAACCATCTTATGAAGGCTTTCGTAATTTTTATCTTTCTGATAATTCTCGCTTATATTTTAGAAAATTTACGAACTGGACATTTGCCGGGCATCCCTTTAAACCCGTAACACAAAAGTTTTTAACATTTTACATTACGAAACAACATGTCGATTATAAAAAAGGCATAGATGTTGACTGGTGGATTATGAAAAAAAATCATGAGGGCCAAGAAAGCATTCCTTTAGAAAAATATTTTCACTTAAAACATTCTATTGCGGCCACTTGTCACGAAACGAAAAATATTTTTTCGTATGTTGAATCAAGAGCACAATTAAAAAAATTTACTTTAATTGCGGGTCAATCAGAATATATAGGAAGAGAAGGGATCGAGTTTTATCCACAAGAAATGTTAATTTTTACACTTTCTGGGTTGCCTTCTAAAAAAGAGTGCGTAAGTTTAAAAAACATACAGGTTGCCAAGTCAAAATATCATGTTCCACAACGCGTAGAATTGTTAGAAAAGCAATATCTCCATCCACTAATTAAGGGGATCGATATACAGCCTTTTCACGTCAATGTTTCAGATTATATTGTGCCGTTTCCTTATGAAACATCTGATTATAGATTACCGTTAGAACCGAAGGTTTTAGCTCAAAAAGCGCCTAGATTAGCGGCATTCTACCAAAAATTCAAAGATTTGATAGTTTCTCAAACGCAATATAACGAAAAAATTATTGGAAAACAGGGAGCATTCTATGCCCTAGCTAGGGTAGGAAAGTATAGTTTTGCTCCTCATTACGTCGTATTTCGTGATAATACAAAATGGGGAGCTGCCGTAATTTCTCATATAGACACAGATTGGGGAGGATGCAAAAGACCTCTCTTTCAAAATCATGCTGTTTCGATATCAGAGGACTCACAGGGCCGATTTATTTCTCTTGAAGAAGCACATTTTATTTGTGGTATCTTAAATGCACCAATTGTCACTCAGTACATTGCACAATCATCCGATAGTCGTTCTTTCCCGATAAGACCCCGGATCTTTATACCGAAGTATGATTCTAACGATCGTATCCATAAACAAATTGCAAAACTTTCTAAAGAAGCTCACAAAAAATTTAATTTTTCTACAGAGATAGAGAGAATACGAAAAGAATTAGATCGACTATATCTTACCTTAGTTAATCAAAGTAAGGATTAGTGTATACTTTATTTATGGAGAAGTTACCTTGGGCTTTAGTGTTTGAACTCTGTCCAGCGTTATCATAGCTTACTATAGCTAACTTGCTTAACTTTGCGAAAATATAGTGCCCATAAGTATGTAGAATGGTCACTATAAAAATGGCGGTTCGATATTATATTAGGCATAGAACTTTTTAGTGTTATAGTGTCCATACTGTGTCCACTACTTTCATAGTTCTTTTTGCTAATTTTGCTCAACTTTTATAGTTTCTCGTCGAGAACCCCAAAATGTATAAGTTCCTACTTTCCGCATCAAACTTTATATTTTTGCGCTATTTTGTGCCATTATTGTGACCACTTTTTGCTTCCGAAAATATAAATCGTCGTCGAGAAAACAGCAAAATTATAGTGTCCAAAATTCTGCCAAATGTGTCCAAAATTGAGCGATTTTTCGGGTTTTAGAAAAGGTGGGACTTTTTGCAGGTTTGTCGTCGAGAAATGATAAAAAAATACCCGCTCTTTTTCAGAACGGGTTTTTGTTTAAAAGTGCGCCCAACAGGAATCGAACTATTTAATCAAAACGATATATTCGTTAACTAATCCACTTGACTTAGCTCCCGATAGTAAGCGGTAATAGTGTACGAAGTAAAATTCGTATAAGATGCTTATTAAAGGGAGCTAAATTATGAAGAAAATAAACAAAAAGTGTAGTAGCAAGAAAAGTATATCCTCATCGAGAGAAGAAATATCAAAGTATCCAATAGAAAATTCTGAGTTTGAAACTCCGATTATCAATATAGAAACCCAAAACCCACCTACTGAAAACTTGCCAAATCCGTCCAATCTCCAAGAACAACAAGCCAGCAAAACAAAAGCCTCTCGCATTCCGCCAGTTGGAAGCGTTATCAGCAAAACTTATCGTGGACAGCAAATAGAAGTAAAAGTGCTTGAGAGGGGTTTTGAATACAAGGGAAAAGTCTATAAAAGCATTTCCCGCGTAGAGATGACGATCACCAAGCGTCAAATTAGCGGATATGTGTTCTTTGGCCTTTCCAAATGAGCCCACGTCAACTACCGCCCGTATCGGGGCGTTTTGTAAAGGGGCGTTCCGGCAATCCGTTGGGCCGGCCCAAAATCCTGCCCGATAGAGAAGCTATCCTACTTATGATTAAGTTTTTTGATGTTTTCGCTCGGGCCTATTACAAGCAAGGTGATGCCCCCTTGCGCCTAAATCAAATCCGGAAGATCCTGTATGCGAAAAAAGTGTTACCTACCCAAAAGCCTTGAAGAATTAAAAAATTTATCAGATGAGAAACTCCAGTTCTATTGGGAAGAGTTTTATACGTATCCGTTAAGGGGTAGGAAAGCCAAGATTCGCCCTTTATGGTATGCAATCCAGTGCGAATTAGGGCGGTGTAAACTGACCGAAAAGTACCGAATGCGCCTTAATAAATATGCCACCAATCCCGAAAAGTATATTCAGCGGGCGGTAAAGCAGAAGTACAGTTTGGCAATTGGTACGGTACTGACAAGGCATTATAAGGGGCAAACCTACCAAGTAACTGTTAAAGGGGAAAACTCTTACGAGTGGGGCGGCAAGACATACTCCAACCTGACGGCAATAGCCAACGAAATTATACGGGGCCGGACAAGTGGCCCCAAATTTTTTGGGTTAATTAAATAACGAAATTAAATGATTTTGTCGTGTTTAGCTAAGTTGCACTTGGAGCATAAAAGTTGGATGTTTTTGGCTGTGTTAGAGCTTCCTCCCTTTGAAAAGGGGATAATATGATCAAAGTGCAAGTTAGTTTTGCTTCCACATTGTACACAGGTACCTTTGTCTCTTTTCCAGACTTCCTGCTTAACTTGTGCCGGAATGAGTCGGCTATGTTCAATGGTTTGCAACGTTAGGTCGTTTGATTTTTTTTCGGTTACTACTAATTTAAATTTAAAAACTTTTCTTCCATTTGATTCTTCTTGCCATGCATCTACCAGTTTAAAAAAACCGTTATATGCCCAGATCCCAGGTTTTATTTTTTCATAGATTTTTACGATTTCAGCAGGAGCTCCATTCTTGTAGTCTTGAACAGCTTGTAAAAACTTTCCATTTTCGGTTAAAGTTTTGCCATTGGGCATAAATTGAGGTTGGTCAAGCGTTTTCGGACTTTGGGTTAAGCCTTTATAATTGGGCAAATCATGTCCTTCATAAATAAGAGTCTCTCCGTTATCTTCAATACGATCCGCGTACGGAGCATTGGGCCTTACGCTCATAAGGAAAATAGAATATCCATTATGAGTTCTAAAATTCATTCCTTTTTGCAGGTTAAAAGACTCTTCACTGCATAACGTTATATATGAAATAATATCGCCTGGTTTCATATTGCTCCTCTAATTTCTTGACTTCTCTCCCGATAGTAAGCGGTAATGTGTATAGGAGAATTGTACAAAATGAAGAAGATTAATTGTGCGATATATACTCGTAAATCTACGGAACGCGGGTTAGAAATGGAGTTTAACTCGCTCCAAAACCAAGAGGAATCCTGCAAGGCCTATATCCTCTCCCAAGCATTTAACGGGTGGGAGTATTATAAAACCTATTCTGACGGAGGCATTAGCGGTGGCACCATGGAACGACCTGCCCTGCAAAGCCTTATGGCTGATATCCGCGCCCGTAAGATACAAGTAGTGGTTGTCTATAAAGTGGACCGCCTTTCTCGCTCTATCGTGGATTTCCACAAAATGATGCAAGAGTTTGAGAAAAACTCCTGCAACTTTGTCTCCATTACCCAATCTTTTGATACCAGTAATTCTATGGGTAAATTAACACTCAATATGCTGTTATCCTTCGCCCAGTTTGAGAGGGAAGTATCCGCCGAGCGCGTGCGGGATAAAATAGCCGCCAGTAAGGCTAAAGGTCTGTGGATGGGGGGAACACCGCCGCTAGGGTATGACATCAAGGACAGGCAGTTAATCCCCAACGAAGAAGAAAAAACGCTTGTAAACCTGATTTTTAGTAAGTATTTGGAGTTTGGCAATATGTTTACCACCGCTCATTGGTTAAACGAACAAGGGTATCACAGTAAAGCATGGGTACCTAGGTGTGGTAAACCCCGCGGCGGACGGCCTTTCCAAAAGAGTGGAATTCAGCGGATATTAACCAATCCCGTCTATATCGGCAAAGTGGCCCACCATGCCAAAAACAAGATATATCAAGGCAAGCACGAGGCAATAGTCCCCAAGGATATATGGGAGCAGGCGCAGGAGTTTATCCACCGGCGCGTTAAGGACAAAAATGCCTTTAGTACCTATCAGGTACATGATAGCGTGCTATCCCGTAAATTATATGACGATACAGGGCGCAGTTTCCGGCTGACAACCGCTAAAAAGCAGGGGAAAAAGTTCCTGTACTACTATAACGGCGTTGGCGGGCATTATTTGCCTGTGGAACAACTGGATAATTTTGTGTTAAAAACGCTTAAAATGACCGATTTTGACAATTTGGAGCCATTATCCAATAGAGATAGCCTAACCGATAAACAAATGCGGAAATGGATAAATAAAGTAGTTTGCCAAAGTGAGGGGAAAACGCATTATTTGAGTATCTTTCTAAATGAAAAGCAGATAAAGGCGGATTTGAGTGCTTTGCCCAAGATATCAGGCCAAGCGGAAGAACACACCCTTGTGCCGGAGAAATTAGACGGAAAGTTGTATGTGCGCAATACTTTTATCGTGGATAATGTATCTTCCATGAAACTTCAGAACGGGAGTGCGAGGAACATACTGACGGTACGGCAATTAAACGAGAGTTTGGTGCGTGGGCTAGCGCGTGGGTGGCAACTGAAAAAGATGATAGAAAAGGGGATGCCAACGCGCGAGTGGGAAAAGGCCAGCGGTATGAATAAACGAACTTTTGCTAGGTATTTGAATTTGTGTTATCTTTCGCCCAAGATAGTGGCCGATATTTTGGAATATAATAATCCGCGCAATATGACCCTGCGCGAGCTGATGAATTTAGCCGAGAGGGAAACAGATTTTGAAAGGCAGGAGAAGATATGGCATAACAAGAATAAATAAAAAAATTTAAGTAAAGTTTAGTATAAAAATAAATATAATACAATATAATATAATTATTTTTATTTCTGGTGTGGAAAATGAAGAAAAAAGAATTATTAGACTTTTTAAATAAAAGTATTGAACAGTTTTATAAACAGGACAAATACTTGATTGAAGATAGTCATAAAGTGCATGAGCAGGCCATTGCTCATAGAATAGCACACTATTTTGAAAACTTGGCGAAAAAAGAAAACTCTTCTTTTTATAAAGAATATCATTTTGATGTAGAGTATAATAAAAATTTAGAAAACTCCAAAGAAATTTTTACAAAATGTCATGAGTGTACGAAAAAGTGTGAATGTAAAAAATATTCTGAACAAAAAGAAAGTAGACCCGATTTTTTGATTCATAAGCGCGGTCAGAATGATTTAAATAAATTCATTGTTGAGTTTAAGACAGGGAGTAATAATGTAGATATTGAGTATGATGTTTATAAATTAAAGTACTTTACCTGCCAATTAGGGGAGTACCGATATGATTTGGGGTGTTTTGTCTATATTAAAGAAAGGGAGTATGAAATTCGAATTTTTCAGAAAGGAAAGATTAAAAAAATTTATAAAACGCCATTAGAAAATAGAAATGTAGTAGTATAAAATTATGGAGAAGAAAAGAGATGAAGAAACTATCTTTAAGAATTATTTTAGTAATTTGTTGTGTTGTTTTAGGATTTTTTACTCTCTTCCAAAGTTATAAGCAACATCAGATAGAACAATACAGAAGAGTACAGGAAATACAAGAACGGAGTCCAAAGATCAAGGAAGAACTAATATCTTTAGATAAAACGGAGTATGCGGGAAAGTGGAAAAAAATTCTTCCGAAAGGAACTTATTCCGAAATTTATGATAAGATTTTGACAGAGAAAATAGTTGTAGAAGCTAGTAGAGAAAAATTTTTAAAAAAATACCAAATGCTAAAAAATGCTTTAAAAGAAGCAAATTCTTTAAATAATTTAACAGGTGAAATCCTCAGAATTGAAAAAGAAAAAAAGAGTGTGAATTGTATTTATGAAGATTCTCTAAGTGCGAAAGAAATCAAAAACTGGAAAGATCGACTTGAATACTTAAAAAATTTGAAGAAAACGGCTGTGTTGGATATTTATCAAGGATATGGTCCAGCTATCGGAAGAAAAATTGGATGTAAGATATCTCGTGATAAAAGTCTAAAAGAACAAAGAAAAATTTTTCGTGTCTGCATGAAAGATCAGGTTACTATCGCAAAACATCGCTTAAAAGCAGCAAAGAAAAATCGAAAAGAAGTTGAAAAAGGATTAGAGTTAAAAAGAAAAATGTGTTTAGAGACAACTTCTGTAAAAGCTCATGTAAGTGCCTATGTGGAAAAAGGTTTTTATATCTCTAAAGATCCATTGAAAATCATTCACTGGGAAGATATGTAGCAGATTTACGATCTAGACTTTTTCCCCATTAGAGAAAAAGGCCCAGAAGGGGCCTTTTTTGTGTTATCCAAAAAGTTCTCCAAGATGGAGATAGATAAAAAAATCATACAAATACCGACGAGAGAGCCATTAAGTAACCAACAAAAAAGGCACTTCGTAAGAAGTGCCTTATCAAATGGTGGACCGGAAGGGACTCGAACCCCTGACCTCCTGCGTGTAAAGCAGGCGCTCTACCAACTAAGCTACCGATCCGTCTGCATTTATTATAGCAAATAAATTTTCCGCGTGCAAAATTTTCTTTTTTGGCAGATCATTTATCCCGTATAATTTTATTCTTCCACTTTGGGGGTGGTACGTGTCCACTCGTCGGCTTCCGGCCCCCATTTATCTTTTACGGCTTGAGGAATTCTAAAAATGATAGCCGTGCATTTGGCCGAAACAGTACCGTCCGGCAGGATAATTTCGGCTTCCACTTGGGCGCGGGAACCACCGTCGCGGAGTACGCGGCCTACCGCTTTTAACGGTGTGTTGGTGGGGGTGTTGTGTTTGTACACCACTTCCATTTTAAGCGTAACCATTAAGCGTTCGAAATTGTTATCAAGCATAATGGCGCGGCCGGAGGTTTCGTCCAAAATCGTGGCGATAATTCCGCCGTGCACCGTGCCGGGATAGGAACAATAATTATCGCTCAAAGTAAACTCGGTTTCTACCTGCTTTTCATCGTAATTATTGTACCACTCCAATTTAAGTCCAAAGGGGTTGTTTCGCCCGCATGCAAAGCATTGTAAAGACGTGGGTTGGCGAAGTTTCTTCATAAATTCTCCTTATAAAAATATTATACTTTTTTTGCTACACTTAACTTATGAAGAATTTTGAAACCGAATTTAAGTGGGACGCGTCCGCTCCTTTTTCGTTTGCACGCATGTTGGGGGCGGTGCGAAAAGTGGCGGATAAACAAAGCATTTCCGCACCCGATTATCTGCAAATAAAAGATGTATATTTAGATGCCCCCGATGGAAGACTGCAAAAAGAAAAAATTGCCTTGCGCGTGCGCAACACAAACGGAACTTTTGAAATTACATATAAAACCCGCACGGAAGTAGTGAACGGAAAAGCCGTCCGCCGCGAGGAAACTTTGCCTTTGCCCAACGTAAAAAATTTGTCCGGTGCACTTCAGTTTTTGAAAGAAAAAAAAGAGTGGGAAGGACTTTTTCTTGCTGATTTATTACCTTTATTTTCAATTTCAAATCGTCGTGTGGTACGCTTGGTTAAATGGCAGGGAAGCGTGTTGGAATTATCGTTTGATACTTGTGAAATTCATGCAAGGAAAAAGCGCGTTAAATTAAAAGAGATAGAATTGGAACTTAAAAAAGGGTCGGCGATAGAAATGGAAAAATTTGCGGCGCAAATCATGAAAGTGAGCGGGTTGCCTTTTTCTAAAAAATCTAAAGTGAAAACGGCCACAGCCTTACTGGCGGGGGGAGATAAATGAACGCGATTTTTGCTTTGTTATTCAGTTTGCTTGCGCCGGGTTCAGGTCATATTTTTGTGGGGGAGTTTGCGGAAGGAATTTGCATCGGATTACTTTTTGCGTTGTGGAAAAGTGCTGTTTTGCCGTTGGGAATTCGGGTCTTGCGTATTACGGAATTAGAAAAACTTTTAAAGTATTTTTATGTGTGTAACTGGCTGTATATTTTGCTTGTTTGTTATGCAGTTTTTTCCGCTTTTTGGCGCGGGTTTTGGTGTGATGACGGATACTTTTTGTATGCGTTTTTGTTTGCGATTTGTATAATTGTTACGTACAAAAATACATTTAACCGCGTAATTTTTACAATGCTTTGCGGACGCACGGGCATTTACGATATGGTGCGCAGTTCAAAGAGTATTCCGACGGAGAAAGAATGAAAATAATTTTTTAGACGGAGAAAAATAGACTTGATTTTTTTCAAAAAATTATTTTACGACGAGAAATTTGTTGCAATATAAAATGATTTGTGCTATTATTTTTATGAGGTTAAAACTAATTGTCTCAGGAGAGCAAAAATGGCTGTGAAAAAAACCGTGAAAAAAGTAGCCGCCAAAAAACCGGCCGCTAAAAAAGTAGCCGTAAAAAAGGCTGCCGTGAAACCGGCGAAAAAAGCGTGTGCCAAAAAAGCCTGCGCTAAAAAAACCGTTAAAAAAGTGGCCGTTAAAAAAGCCGCTGTAAAGCCGGCGAAAAAAGCGTGTGCCAAAAAAGCCTGCGCTAAAAAAGCTTGTGCTAAAAAAGTAGCCGCCAAAAAGCCGGCCGCTAAAAAAGTAGCTGTAAAAAAAGCCGCCGTTAAAGCCACCAAAAAAGTGGCTGCCAAAAAACCGGCCGCTAAAAAAGTAGCCAAGAAAAAATAAGAAAGTTTTAAACAAAAAACCCCGCTCAATTGAGCGGGGGTTTTTGTTAGATAAGGCGAGTTAGTCAATGTTGTAGAACTTGGCAATAATGTCCCACGCTTCTTCGGCCGTTTCCACAATTTGGCACGATTCGGCTTCTTCTGGAGAAATTACCCCGTAAGAGGATAGCGCCTTAATGTTTACGACGTCATTCCAAAATTCTTTGCCAAGCAGTACAATCGGGATTTCCTGCTTTTTGCCTGTTTTGACGAGCGTCAAAATTTCAAACAACTCATCAAAGGTACCAAACCCGCCCGGAAGAACTACAAACGCTTTGGAGCGCATCACCAAGTGGAGTTTGCGAATGGCAAAATAATGGAACAGAAAGGATAAGTTTTTGGTTAAGTATTTGTTCGGGTGTTGTTCGTGCGGTAAGGTAATGTTAAATCCGATACTCCGCCCACCGTTTTCAAACGCACCGCGGTTGGCTGCTTCCATTAGTCCGGGGCCACCTCCCGTTACGATGGCAAAGCGATCGCCTGCTTTTTCCACTACTATTTTGGCGAATTTGCGGCCTTCTTCGTAATATTTGCTCAGGCGCAAAAGCCCTTTGGCTTCGTACAGGCGGTTTTGCAAATTTTTATCGTCGGGGTTTTTGGCCAAAGCTGCTTCGGCATCGGCAATTTTCTTTTTTGCTTCTTCTTCTTCGCGCACACGTGCACTGCCGAAACAAACAATCGTTTCGTTGACATTAAAGTGTTTGAGATAAATCTCCGGTTTCATTACCTCAAGTTCCATGCGAATGGGGCGCATGACATCTTTTTTGAGGAGGGGGATATCCTCATACGCTTTAATATAAGAGGGATCTACGTCAATATCTTTATAATCTTTTGTCATAAGAACCTCGCTTATTTTTTCCAACGTAAAATTTCGGCGGCAATTTCGTCCGCGCTTAAATGAAGTTTATCATATAATTGTGCCGATTTGGCGTGTTCTACAAATTCGTCTCCCACACCGAGGCGCAACATTTTGAAATCAGCCTGTTTGTCGGTTAAGTATTCAGCCACGGCAGATCCAAAACCTCCGGCGAGCATATTGTCTTCCACTGTTACGATTTTTTTGGAAGATTTTAATGCTTCGTCAATGATTTGGGTATCCAACGGGTGAGCAAAACGCATATTCACTACGCCCGCTTTGATGCCTTTTTCCTGTAACTTTTCGGCGGCTTGCAAAGAAGGGTGAACGCGGTTGCCGATAGCTAAGATGGTTAAGTCTTTTCCTTTCTTAAGCCATTCGCCTTTACCGATAGGAAGAGCTTTTAATTTTTCTTCTCTTTCTATGCCAAAACCAGCTCCGCGCGGATAGCGAAGCACAAACGGAGCTTTGGCATCAAAAGCCGTTTTAAGCATGTGTTGCAGTTCGTTTTCGTCCGCTGGCGCGGCGATAATTAAATTGGGGATACTTCGAAGGAAACTTAAATCAAATACCCCGTGGTGGGTGGGGCCGTCTTCCCCTACCACTCCGGCGCGGTCCAAGGCAAACACAACAGGCAAGTTTTGCAAAGCGATATCATGCAAAATTTGATCGTAGCAGCGTTGGGCAAAAGTGGAGTAGAGTGCCACTAACGGTTTAATGCCGTTGGCAGCAAGACCGGCTGCAAAGGTAGCGGCGTGTTCTTCTGCGATACCCACATCAAAATAACGGGAGGGGAACCTGTCGCGGAATGTATCCAGGCCGGTGCCTTCGGGCATGGCAGCCGTAATAGCATTGATTTTTTCATCTTCTTCGGCCAGTTTCACAAGTGCGTCGGAAAATGCTTTGGTAAACGTAACCGTGTTGGACGAACCCAATGAATCTCCGGTATCTACATCAAAAATGCCGATACCGTGGAACTTGGTGGGTTTTTCTTCGGCGGGTTTATAACCTTTTCCTTTTTTGGTTACCACATGGAGCATGACGGGGCCTTTGATGTCTTTTACGTTCTCCAAGGCTTCAATCATGTCGTTAATGTCATTGCCGTTCACGGGACCGAAATAGCGGAAACCCATTTCTTCAAACAACGTACCGGGGAAGAGAATGGAACGCGCGCGCTTAGCCAGTTTAGCAGCATTGTTGCCCACTTCATCAAAGCGTTTCAAAAAGTTTTCGGCTTTTTCTTCGGCCAGTTGTACGTATTTGGTGGTAAGGAGTTTGGTTAAAGCTTTTCCGAGTGCACCGACGCGTTTAGAGATAAACATTTGATTGTCATTTAAGATAACAAGCAGATCCGAACGCAAGAGCCCGGCATTTTGCATGGCTTCATAGGCCATGCCGCCCGTCATACAACCGTCTCCCACTACGGCGATTACCTTGGAGCCGTCTTTTTTCTGATCGCGCGCCACGGCCATGCCGAGTGCGGCAGAAATGGCTGTGGAAGCGTGCCCGACGCCGAAAGTATCATATTCGCTTTCATGGCGTTTGGGGAAACCGCTGATGCCACCTTTGGTACGAATTTTTACAAATTCTTTTTGGCGTCCGGTTAACAACTTGTGGGCATAGGCTTGGTGCCCCGTATCATACACGACTTTATCTTCAGGAGTGTTAAACACATAGTGAAGGGCCGTGATGATTTCCACCGCACCTAAACTGGATCCCAAATGTCCGCCGTTTTTGCTGGCGGTATCAATAATGACTTGGCGCAATTCTTCGCACAAAGTGGGGAGGTGTTCTCTTTTAATAAGGCGCAAATCGCGCGGACTTTGAATGCTGGGGAGTACCTTCATAAAATCCTCTAATTAATAAGTTCTCGTTTTGAAAAACTCTGCCATTTCGTATAATGGCCACAAGTTTTTCTTATTTACATTTTTAAGTGAGTTGA
This sequence comes from Elusimicrobiaceae bacterium, assembly GCA_045580265.1. Taxonomy (GTDB): domain Bacteria; phylum Elusimicrobiota; class Elusimicrobia; order Elusimicrobiales; family Elusimicrobiaceae; genus Avelusimicrobium. The sequence goes on from JAZNNM010000013.1 coordinate 34,614, forward strand.
GGGCTTTTTGGGCGTTGGCAATCAAAAGTTGGGCATGCTTGCGGCTTCCTTCCAGACCGTACAAACTGACAAAAGTTAATTTGCCGTTTTGGGCGTCGCTGTTGGATTTGCCCAACTGTTTGGCCGTAGCCGTAACGTCTAAAATATCATCTACAATTTGGAAGACAAGGCCAATGCAATTGGCATACTTTTTGATGTTGGTTAAATCGGTTCCTTTGGCTCCGGCCAAGAGAGCACCCGTTTCCACGCTGCCGCGGATTAACGCACCTGTTTTGTTAGCGTGAATATAATTCAAAATATTTTCGGGAGTCGTTTCCTTAATCGACTGCGGGAGCATAAAATAGTGAAGGGTTTTGTCCGCAAGCGGTTTGGAAGTTTTGCGCAGTTTATCGGCGCGGAAACTGTGGGCATCGTGGGTACCCATTCCTTCGGCATACACATCGGCCGTTTGTCCGCCTACCATGCCGGAAGCACCTGCACAATTGGCAAAATTGATAAGAGCTTTAATAGTATTTTCAGCCCCGATGGCTTTTACGTTTCCGTTTTGTGCAAATACTTCGAATACATAAGTTAACATGGCATCACCCGCCAACAGGGATAAATCTTCCCCAAATACTTTGTGATTGGTGGGTTTGCCGCGGCGGAGGTCGTCGTTATCCATGGAAGGCAAATCGTCATGAATTAAAGAATAAGTGTGAAGCATTTCCACCGCGCATGCAGCCGGCATTACGTCTGCCGGTTTTTTACCAAAAGCTTCGGCTGTTGCCATAAGAAGAACCGGACGCACACGTTTGCCGCCGGCTTGGAGAGAATAATCCATCGCATCCGTCAAAATGCGGGGAGAATTTTTAATTTTTCCAATATATTTGGAAAGGTTTTTTTCTACCAATTTGGCACGTTCTTTTAAGTAGGTGTTAAAATCTTTCATAATTTATCCTTGTACATACAGCATAGTGATACACCCCTTTATTATACCTTAATTACCGATGAAAGGGGACATAAGCCGAAAGGATACTTTTTATGTATAATGAGTTTATGGTAAAACTCAACCGACCACATATTGGCCTTTTTGGAAAGATGAATGTAGGGAAAAGTTCCCTGATTAATGCACTGACGGGGCAGGAAGTGTCCGTGGTGGCAGAGCACCCGGGTACAACGACGGATCCCGTTAAAAAGATTATTGAAATTTTAGGAGTAGGGCCGGTGGTAGTAGTGGACACGGCCGGTGTAGATGATGCGTCTGCCTTGGGAGCGCAACGGGTGGAGCGTACGCGCGAAGCACTGGACCAAGTGGATTTGGCAATTTTGGTATTTGCCGGACAATTTGATTCCTACGACCAAAGCTTGATGGAGACTTGTATTGCTCGTAAAGTTCCATTTTTCTTTGTGCATAATAAAAGCGATCTGCAAAAATTAAATGTAGAAATCAAAGGTGCGGATGTGGTGGAATTTTCTTGTAAAGAACCGCATCTTCCTTTATTACTTAATAAAATAAGAGAACATTTACCGAAAAGTTCCTACATGCAGGATACCATTTTGGACGATTATGTCCGCCCGGGGGAAGAGGTTGTGTTGGTCATTCCGGTAGATGCATCAGCCCCGGAAGGGAGACTTATTTTGCCGCAAGTTCAAACGATTCGTAACTTGCTTGATATCGGGGCAATAGCCGTGTGCTTAAAAGACACGGAACTGCGCGATTATATGCAAACGCATTCCCCTAAATTGGTGGTGACGGATTCCCAAGCGTTTGCGTATGCCAGTTCGGTGGTGCCCATCACTACTCCTCTAACAAGTTTTAGTATTTTGTTTTCCCGTGCCAAGGGGGATTTTGATGCTTTTTTGGCCGGCACTCGCACCATTGACAGATTGCAAGACGGGGATAAAATTTTAATGTTGGAATCTTGCACCCATACCGTTAATAAATGCGATGATATCGGCAGGGTAAAAATACCCTCTTGGCTTAGCAAGCGGACGGGTAAAAAACTGAAATTCAAATTTGTTTCCAATTTGGATCCTCTTCCCGAAGATGTGGAAACGTATGCGCTTGCCGTTCAATGCGGGGGATGCATGGTAACACGCACCCAAATTATGCGCCGCTTGGAAATATTAAAAGAAAAAGGAGTTCCGCTCAGTAACTACGGGTTGGCTATTGCCTATTGCCACGGTATTTTTGAGCGCGTAACGGAAATTTTCAGAAAGAAAGGACTATGAATTTTTTTGAGGAAATAAGGAGAAAAAATATGAAATTATGGATAAGCTTGTTGAGTGCATTATTATTTGTGGGTTGCAACATGGAAACCCCTTCGTTGGAAGAATTTGGTCAGGTCGTTAAAGAAGGTAAAGTGAAAGAAGTTAAGAGGATGTTGAAAAGAGGGG
>JAZNNM010000014.1:0-130145 GCA_045580265.1 Elusimicrobiaceae bacterium
TCTTCTGCCAGCCATTTTGAAAAATCAGATTGTTCATGTGGCCAAATAATTCTCAAATCTGTTACTTTTTGCATTATTCCAAGTTTTTCCATATAAATACCCTATGTTTGATTAAATTTATTATTTATCTCAGTTTATCAAATTATTATCATTTTCCTTTTCTCCTGCGTGTTTTATCCCTATTTTTCCCTATACAGATCAAATTTTCTGAAATCTAGTTTAAATTTAAAAGAAGTATATAGATTTGTGTACAAAAATACATTTATATCTATTACAAATTTATTCTTCTTTTTAATCTAAAAAAAGGAAATAAGAAATATGCAACAAAAGTATCAAAGATTAGTAAGCACAAAGGAATTAGCCCAATATTTAGGCAGTACAGAGAATAGTCTTCGTAGTTTGAAATCACAAGGAAAAATCCCTTCTCAATGGACGGTGAATATCGGCCGTTCAGTTCGTTATGATCTTCAAGAGGTAGATAAATGGATTGAAAGCAAAAAAGAAGCCAATAAAACAAATATTTTGACAGGTTGGAGCATTTAATTATGAAGAAGAAAAAAACAAGCAGAAAAGCCAAAAATAAAGCCATTTCTTACCCCAAAATAGAAATTATCAGAGAATTGAAGCTCAATAAACGAAGAAAACCATATAAGAAGAGAAAACAAACGATAGCCAAGAAAAAAAGAGGCACCAGAAGCCATTATAAAAAGAGTTCAACTCAAGGTTATTTGAATTTGAACAAATACATAAACAAATTTTTGGTTTGTGTACAAAAGGTAGTAAGCGCATCTGCTTTGGGCAAAATGTTCAAAAGGGCTGATTGCTCATCGATCGTAGCTACGGTCATGGTGCGAAGTGTAGATGTCTGCTTGGCATTCGCCGTCCGGTTGTATAGGAAACATTAAAAAAAGTGTTGACGTAAAAAAAACGTGACGCTATAATAACATGCAAGAGGAAAGAGGAAGAAGATTTTAGAAACAAGGAAAAAAGAAAATGACAGTGAGAAATTATGCAGAAAACAAGTATCTAATCGACTTCCGAGACAGCAATGGCAACAGGGTACGAAAAGTTGTTTTTGCTACCAAAAGCCAAGCCAAACAGATGGAACTGAAAATGAGAAGAGAAAGAGAAGACGGGATTTTAAATCCTTCCTCTCATATAACATATGGAGATTTGACCGATATGTATTGGAAAATGCACGCCAGTCAGTCCACTTCTCGTTCCGCTCGTGCCATGTGGCAAAGAATGAAAGATTTGTTTGGTCGCACAACCATGAAGGAATTAACCAGTCTTAAATTGCAGGAAGAATACAATAAAATGCTTCAAACATGTAAGGCTTCCACCTGTAACAGATATTTCACGATAGTAGGTGCCAGTATCAATTATGGTATCAGTAACGGCCTTTGGAACGGCAATAACCCTTGGAGGTCTGTAAAAAAGAAACCCGCCGAAAACGCCAGAGAAAAATATTGGACCATGAAAGATTTTGATCAATTCTTTGAAGGTTGCCGTCCTGTGGTGCGCCAAGTAGTAGAGTTGGCCTCTCATTCAGGTATGCGCTTAGGAGAACTTTTTAATTTAGATTGGCAAGATATTGATTTTGAACGAGGTATTATTCAAATTCTAAAGAGTAAAACGAGCAAAAGAAGAAACTTACCCATGTCGCAGGATTTAAGAGCGGCTTTGATGAGTTTCGGCCCAAAGTCTTCCGGTAAAGTAATCCCCATGAGTCTCTCTGCTTTCTCTTGTGCATTTACGAGACATAGAGACAAAAAGGGACTTAAACACTTAACCTTTCACGATTTGCGCCATACTTTTGCTTCAGCTTACAGAATGGTTGACGGAAATTTAGGTAATTTACAGGCATTATTGGGCCATGCTGACCTACGCATGACCAATCGTTATGCTCATTTATCTCCGGATTATATTGCTCAAGCCATTCAATGTATGAACGGAAATCCTTTACTTCCTAAGGTAGATTCCGGTAATATGGCCAACGTGCAAAACATATAGTTTGTTCTAGTAATAGAAGAAAAGCCTGCTTTAAACTAAATAACAGTTTTGAGCAGGCTTTCTTTAATCTAGTACATAGTTATAAATAACGAGAATTGGCCCCAAATATAGGGCTTATATATTCCGAAAAAACTGACAAAGGCCTTTTCTCCTTTTACAGCCAAGATATAATAAAGAAAAAAGTAGACATTGGGGTCTCAAAAGTAGACATTCATGGTCAAAAAGTAGACATTGAGCAGAAATTAGAGCTTTATTTATCTTTCTACTCATTATCACATAATACTTTGCCAATCCAGTAATTCCCTTAATAAAAAGGGTCAATTTGGGAAAATCTACGCATAAAGTACGCAAAATATACGTAATTTAGGATGAGTGAACCCTTGTTGTGGTATTTTTATGGTATTTGGTAGGCGAACTTTATATTTATCATAAAAAGGGGTTATTTATCAGTCAGTTTTAGGTGCAAATCTTTTACAGGAATAAAGATAAAAGATTTGTTACGTTGTTGTTTAATGAATAGTCCTAAATCTGCCAACGATAAGAAATCTTGTCTTGCTGTAGCATAAGCAATACCATGTAAAGCAGAATGCTTAGCAATAGTGTATTCTCTATTCGGATGTTTAATTGCATTAATCAAAATGTCACGTTGGCGCAAATTGATAGTAGGTAACTTTTCAAAAAGGAACCTGTTTTCAGCCTGTTCTGTTTCTTTGCTTTTAATATAACGAGTCATTGCCAGAATAGAACGTTCAATAATAGATAAATTGAATAATAAAAAGTAATTCAAATCATTTTCCGATAACTCTGAATATAAATATGCTCTCTTATATTGCCCTGAGCGTTTAAGTACTAGCCTGGAAATGGAAATATATTCAAAAATCCAATATCCTTGTTTGAGCATAAACCAATAAAACAAAGAACGTGCTACACGACCATTACCATCAGCGAATGGGTGGATATATCCGATCCAAAAATGTAAAATAATGGCTTTAATTACAGGATGGATAAAGGGAGCATCGTTTCCATTATGATTTGTATTGGCAAAAGTAATTAACTCATCTATTAATTGAGGAAATTCTTTTCCATTTGGTGGTTGATACAAAATGGTCCCATCTACATCATATACAGCAACTCCGTCATCTTCGGGAATGGGTCTTCTAAATCTTCCACTGTCTTCTTTTTCTTTTTCACTGAATGTGTTATTTGTCAAAATTTTATGCAGTTCTAGTAATAGTTCTTTGCTTAATGGTTGTCCGATATTATCCTTAATATGTCGGATTGCTGTATAATTATTCACTACCATCCATTCGGCTTTTTTGTGGGGGGCACGTTGGGAAAGAAGCATTTCTTTAGCCTCTTTGCGCGTGGTAGCCGCACCTTCAATTATACTGGAAGCTATGGCTTCTTCCATCAAAGAAGACAACAAATAGCGTTTTTTATCATCAACCTCTCTTAAGTCATTGATTGGAAAAGACGATTGGGATCCTCTATCTATAAAATGTAGAATCTTTTGAGCATTCGGGGTTAGAGAATAGGTAAATGGAAGGCCACTACGATCCTTAATAGGGGTTTTAATTCTTTGCCCTGCTAAATTTATTTCGCGTAATGCCCACGCTACATCTGGAGTTATTCCTTCAGGAAGTGGTTTGTATTGAAATTCCGTCCAATAGTCGTATTTATCAATCAGAGTTGGCAAAATCGAAACCATATTGGGGTTGTGCATAGCATCCAATATTTGTCTTGATTTCGTACCTAACAATTCACTTAACCTAGGTGCCTTTTCTGGTATTTTCATGGGTATATATCAACAACTATCAGTATCTATCAATATCTATCAAATTGATAGGTATAATATAAAATAAATTGTGCTCATTGTCAACTATCAATATCTATCAATATCTATCAAATTGATAGTTGTTTCTAAATACAAAAGTTATTCAAATCATACAAAAATATACAGTTTGTGTGCGTTTTATTCCACACTTACAATATCCAATTGTATCATGTGTAAAAATTATACAAAAGTAAATAATTTTTACGGTCAAATGTAAAAATTGCCAGTTTTATCAGGTTTTTACACGTACTTTGAGGATTTTTGGGCCATATTTGGGCAACGGTGCGTGTCAGCCCTTTGGGTAAAAAAAGAACCCTCGTCGGGAAATGAGGATTTTTCACGCAAAAAAAGCCCCTGTTGGACTCTATGTCAAGGGAACGCGCTACCCCTGCGCCAACTGGGCTAAAGCGATTGTGACTACATATTTATTATACAAAATAACCTCACTAATAGCAATTTCCTCGTCGGGAAGGGTATTTTTTGCACTTAACAACAATAGTTTTTTCTGTGGAATAATTTTACGGAAAAGAATATTAAAGTTTTGGCTGATGCTAAATGTTTTATCTCGAAACAGAGTAACAAGTGCTGAACGGAAAAAATTAGGGAAGTTTATAATCCTGTTTGAAAAAAACGATTTTTTTTGCCCACCTGTTTATGCGTCCTTGCTCGCCGCAGGGCTCGTGAGCGTGAACTTTTTGTTCCTATACAATTTTTTCCTCATTATATGGGTCGGTTGCTTGTATGGAGACTGCAACGCTTGGGGAAACTTCTTCGGTGTACGTTATAGTCAGAACTTTCCTGCAGACATTTTTCTTAACGATGAGAGTGATTGTTTTCTTTCGGCAATTCGGCGAATTTGACCAATAAAATCCCCCCGCGTAAGCAGGGGGAATCTTCATGTTTAAACTTCTATTTTCTTGTAAGCGGAAGAACGGCGAAAAAATTTGTCAAAATATAGGGCGTATATATTCCGAGCTAAATTAAACCTAAAATCTTTCCAAAATCCCCGAAAAATATTTACAAAAATTTACAAAGAGGTTCAAAAAAACAGCAAAAAACTGCAAAAAACTGCAAAAAACGAGGGATTGGGAAGAGAAAGGATAAACGTTGAAGGGTTTTAGAAAGGAAAAGGAGACGAACTTTGTGTTGCTACCCCTGCGCTAACAGGACTTAAATCGGTTTTTCCTGCTTATTTGTGCTAGCATAATAAGAGGAAGAAGACGCTGGGTTATCTTCTTCCTCAATTTATTTTATTTAAAGCTCCAAGATGTTCCTAGCTCATTCTCTACGAACTCCAACAAGCTCTTGTGCAAAATAACCCGTTTGTTGGTAAGGATTCTGTGCATTTTGGCGGGATTTTCTTTGGAGGGAACTTCCAAATAGACGGCAGTTGCTCCGCGGGCCATGTCCAAATAATTTTTTAGTTTTTCAAGCTGATTTTTGGTGTAATCGGCCGGCAGATAGACCGTAAATTCTTTGGCACGATTGGCAATTAAATCCGTTACGTTGCTGACGTCCTGCAGATTTATTTCTATGCGTGCGCTTTCGTCATCTACGCGCACGTTCCCCATAAAGTTTAAAATTGCATTAGGGCCTAGTTTATGGCTCATGTTTTCGTAAGCTTTCGGAAACGCATTTACCATAATAGAACCGGTGCAATCTTCAATTACCATTTGGGCCCATTCTTTTTTCATTTTATTTTGACGTTTTTTAAATAAAGTAACAATACCTAATACACTTAATCGTCCTTCGGCGCGGCCTTCCAATATGTCAATAATAGGGGTACAATGGAGTTGTTTTAAATTGCCCTGATATTTAGCCATGGGGTGTCCGCTGAAAAACAAACCGAGAACTTCTTTTTCGTAGTTGAGCAGTTCGCTTGTAGTTAGCGGACGTGCTTTGACGGGGGCTTTTTTCTTAATGCTAAGTACTGAGGAAAAATCATCTCCGAACAGATTGCCTACACTTTTTTCTTTTTCTTTGGCTACCATATGTGCGGTGTCTACGGCATCGTCGATATTAGCCAAAATGTTAGCGCGGGTAATTTTGGGGTCCTGCTCGGGTGCAGTGCTATCCAAGGCACCGGCCTTGGTTAAACTTTCGATGGTTTTTTTATTAGCTTGAAAGAGGTCAATCCTTTCGCATAAATCTTCAAGCGATTTATAGAGACCGCCTTTTTTGCGTTCTTCCACAATAGAAATACAGCCTTCTTCTCCGGCGTTTTTAATTGCTTCCAAGGCAAAGCGAATACATTCTTTTCCGTCTTTTTCCTCTACGGAAAATTCCGGTTGGGAAGCATTTATGTCCGGCGGTAAAATTTCAAATCCCATGCTGCGGGCTTCTTCCAAATAGGTAACGATTTTATTTTCTTTATCGTCAGCTCCGATGGCATTGTGCCCGATTTCGTTGGTAAGGGCCGAACACATAAATTCAATTGGGTAATTCGCTTTAAGGTATGCCGTTTGGTAAGATACCAGCGCATACGCATACGAGTGCGACTTGTTGAATCCGTATCCGGCAAATGCTTTCATTTGTTCATAAATATGGGAAGCAATTTTTTCGGGGATTTTGTGTTCCTTACATCCTTCCACAAATTTCTTCCCGAATTTTTCCATTACATCTATTTTCTTTTTCCCCATGGCTTTGCGCAGGGTATCGGCTTCGCCCGGGGTGAAACCGCCCAAACGCTTGGAAATTTCCATAATCTGCTCTTGATAAAGCATACAACCGTAGGTATCTTTTAACGGTTCTTCCAAGAGGGGAGTTTCGTATTCGATTTTTTCCTGTCCGCTTTTGCGGCGCACGAACATATCCATCATGCCCGATTCCATCGGACCGGGGCGATAAAGAGCCACCAAGGCAGACAGATCACTAAATTGAGAAGGCTGCAGTTTTTTAATTAAGTCTCGCATTCCACCGCTTTCTAACTGGAAGATCCCAAGCGTTTTGCAGGCAGAAAGCATATCGTAAGTTTTTTTATCATCCAGCGGAATTTTATTGATGTCAAAGTGAGGGTCATGGCGTTCTCGAATCATTTTTTCCGCATTGTCGATAACCGTTAAGGTGCGCAAACCCAAAAAGTCCATCTTTAAAAGACCTAAGTTCGAGCACGGTTCCCCTTCAAATTGGGTAGTGATGGCATCGCGTGCTCCGCGAGCCAACGGTACATATTCGGAAACGGCTTCCTTGGTGATTAGTACGCCGGCAGCGTGAATCCCTGTGTGGCGCTTAAGTCCTTCGATTTTACGAGCCATATCGAAGAGCTTTTTGCTTTGAGGGTTTTTATCAATTTCGTTTTTGAGTTCTTGGATATCCAACGCTTTTTCTAACGTCATTTTAGGATCATTGGGGATCATTTTAGCAATGCGGTTGGCTTCAGCTACCGGAATTTCCATTACGCGGGCTACGTCTTTGAGGGCCAATTTGGCCTTCATTGTTCCAAAGGTAATGATTTGAGAAACTTTATCATGCCCATATTTACCGCGCACATAATCAATGACGCGTTCGCGTCCGGCATCGGACATATCGATATCCAAGTCCGGCATGCTTACACGGTCCGGGTTTAAGAAACGTTCAAAAAGAAGTTTATTTTTGATGGGGTCTACGCGGGTAATATCCAAACTATACGCTACCAAGGAGCCTGCGCCGGATCCGCGGCCGGGGCCTATCGGAATTCCGTTTGCACGCGCCCAGTTAATAAAATCTTGCACAATGAGGAAATAACAGTCGAACCCCATGGTGATGATGACATTAAATTCAAATTCCAATTGTTTCCAGTATTCTTCCGGCACTTGGCCTTCCATTTTTTGGGTCAGGCCTTTTCGACATAGGTCTTTAAAGTATTCGGCGGAAGAAGAAAACTCGGCAGGGATATCAAAATTAGGCAAAATAAACCCATGTTTCGGAAACTCCAGATTACATTTTTCTGCAATTTCCAAAGTGTTGGTGCAAGCTTCCGGTGTGTGGGAAAATAAGGCGCACATTTCATCGGGCGATTTAAAATACAGCTCGTGGGACATTTGCATGCGTTTGGGATCGTTGAGGGTTTTACCCGTAGCGATACATACATGTACGTCATGCGCTTCCCAGTCTTCTTTTTTTTCGTAGTGGCAATCGTTTGTGGCCACCACGGGGATTCCGGTTCGTTTGGAAACATCTTTTAATAAGGGGATAGATTCTATTTCCTCACGGATACCGTGGTCCATAAGTTCAATATAATAGTTCCCCTTTCCAAAAATATCTTCGTATTCTTTTGCCAAGGCACAGGCCTTTTCGAAGCCGCCTTCTTCACGCACATATTGAGATAAAAATCCTTTCAAACAGCCTGATAAACATAAAAGCCCGCCACTGTGTTTGGCCAGTAATTCTTTATCGATGCGGGGATGATAATAAAAACCTTCCACCCAAGCCAAAGAATTAAGTTTCATGAGGTTTAAATAACCTTCATGGTTGCGCGCCAACAAAGTAAGGTGCCCTGTACGGGATTTATCTTTTTCGGTATATTTACCTTCCGTAATGTAAAACTCACATCCCACAATGGGTTTAATTCCCGCGCCGCGGGCCGATTCGTAAAAATCGAGAGCACCGTACATATTCCCGTGGTCCGTCATGCCGATGGCCGGAATCCCTTGCGCTACCAAACTTTGTAAAAATTTGGAGGGTTTGTGATTCTCGGAAATGCGGAGCATTCCGTCAAGCAAAGAGTATTCGGTGTGGTTATGGAGTTGTACAAATTGAGCCATAATAAAAATCCTTCAAAACGGGAAAACGGCGGCTGATGCGCAGGGCCTCTGCTTGCGGGCGGGGGCCCAAAGTATTAAGATATTTATATGAAACATTATAGTAAATTAAAAGAAACAAAAATTTCTTCCAAAACGCTCTTCAAGGGAGTTCTGGGAGTGAAATTAGATGAAGTTAAATTATTGAACGGGCACACGTCTACCCGCATCTTTTTTGACCATCAAGGCGCTAGCGGTATTTTGCCGATAGAGGGCGAAGATGTTTATTTGGTGCAGCAGTACCGTTACCCCATTAAACAAGCTACGTGGGAAATCCCTGCCGGAAAACGCGAAAAAGGGCAGAGTTTTTTGGCTTGCGCACGAGCAGAATTAAAACAGGAAACAGGCTTACGTGCGAAAAGTTTAAGAGAAATTTTGGTTTTTCATCCCTGTAATGCTTTTTCTAATGAAGAACAACATCTGTATTTGGCAACAGGTTTAACGCGAGGGGAAGACTCTCCCGATGAAGATGAGTTTTTAAACTTGCAAAAGTTTCCGCTTAAAAAAGTACTTCGGATGATTGAAAAAGGTGAAATTACAGATGCTAAAACCATTTTATCCATTCAATGGTATATGCTCCATAAAAAATAATTTTCGTAGAAAAGAAAAGGCTCCCTATCTTGAGGATAGGGAGCCTTTTTATTGCACCTTTTATTGATAACGAGTTGATTTTTTCCCGCCTTCGTAAGCGTAACCTAAGTTGGCACGTATAAGTTCGTCAGCTAAATTTTCTCCTTGTCCGTTAGTTACGTCGCATAACAAACGGAAGTATTTGTCCCTTCCGCAATTACTAAGCGAAACAGGGGATTGAGATAGGAATTTTTTTGTAAAAGCTTTGGCTTTTTGGGCCAGTTTCTTTTCTTTGGCTGTTTTCCCTTTTATTTCGGGGCAGTCCACATGACGTACCCGAACGGGAACTTTTTCACAATACACAGCCACGGAACAGTTTAAATTGATTTTAAAAGTGTCTCCGTCATAAACGGAAGCAATGGATACATTATTAAAAGTTTGATTTTCAGAAGAACTGTTCGTTCGAGAAACCGGTTTGCCTTGTTGTTGAACGAAGGCTAAGATAACGGCTACAATTAAACTCGCCCACCACTTTGCCGATTTTTTTGTTAATTTAAAGGATGTTTTTTTGCGTTTGGCCATAGTTATTTTCCTGGAAATAAAACCAGAAGAGCCTTTTCTTCGACAGTTATTTCTAATCGGTCGGTCGTTTGGCGAGGTTCCCCGTCCAGATGATAGATAATCCTTCCGGGTTTGGTGATAACGGCTTTCTTGGTATGGGCTGTTTTTGTTAAACCAAAGGGACGCCAGCTATCTGTAAAGAAAGAGGGGGTAGCCAACGCCAGTTTCCATTTGGGGGCATCTTCCACTGTTACCATATCAAGCTGCCCATCGGTTAAACTGGCTTGCGGAGCAATTTTAAAATTACTTCCGTATTGGCGGCCATTGGCAAATACCAAGGTAAGAGGGGCTATGGTTTCTGTTTTTCCATTGGTTTCTACGGTTAAGACGTCCGGTATGTATGAAAACACCGTTTTAGCCCCCAACTTGAAATAAGGCCATTTCCCGCGTTTACCTGTTTTGCCGTGTTGCATAAATTGCCAAGCAATTTCGGCTTCAATGCCTACTCCGGCTAAATTTAAAAACAGCTCCCCGTTTGCTCTGCCAATGTCGCAAGGGACAACTTCCCCTTTTTGAAGACGTACCACCGCTTCTTCAAAGAGCAACGGCATACCGATTTCCCGCGCAAAACCATTTCCGGAACCGCGCGGAATAACCGCCAAAGCTGTTTGTGTTCCCACAAGGCCACGAGCGGTTTCATTAATCGTGCCGTCTCCTCCAATAGCTACGACTATGTCAAATTTTTGTTGAGCTGCGTCTGTGGCTAATTGGGTGGCATGGCCGGGGCCTTTAGTTAAGCGCATGTCTGCTCCCGGAAAGTTAAGCTGTATGCAGCGGGCCAAATGTTCCGGTTCCGTAGAGGTATTGCCGCTTTTAGGATTTAAAATAAAGCGAATTTTCATAATTTTTTTAATGTTTCGTCTTTGAGTTTTTGTTGGGATAGAAGCAGGGCTTCTCGTAAACGTTCTGTTTTTACTAAATTAACTCCCACTCCGGCCACTTTGCTGCCGGCACCCAAAATAAATAACATAAAAACAGCAAATAATCCCACATTGGCAAGCGTGTTGACGGCTTGCATTGGAATTTGCATCGGGCCGTATTGCGTAGTAATTTGCACGTCTTTCATTTGCACCACAGGCGCCACCGGTTGACGATCTACAAATACCTTATACATGCTTAATACAGAGAAAAACATCATTAATAGTCCAATACATAACAATAAATATCCAAAAATCTTATTCATACTTTTACTCCTCTTTTAGAAATTATAACAAAAGAAAGTTTTTTCTGTTGGCTCTTTCGAGCGGCTTTGTATTTGATATAATTTAACTATATATGTTTATTTATAAAGAAGGTTTTATGAAAAAAAGCACAGAAATCAGAAACGGCTATTTACAATTTTTCCATTCTAAGGGACTTCCGATTGTTCCTTCCAGCTCCCTTATTCCGCATTCGGACCCGACCCTGCTGTTTACTTCGGCGGGTATGGTGCAATTTAAACCTAATTTTTTAGGTATTGATAAATCTTTAAAAAATGCCACTACTTGTCAAAAGTGTGTTCGTACAACTGATATTGATAGTGTGGGCTTTACCGAACGCCACCTGACCTTCTTTGAAATGTTGGGGAACTTTTCGTTTGGCGATTATTTCAAAACGGAGGCCATTGCTTGGGCTTGGGAATATTTAACGCAAGTGTTGCAGATTCCGGCCGAAAAGCTATCTGTCAGTATTTACAAAGGCGGGATTGCTCCGCGCGATGAAGAAGCTTATCAAGCTTGGCAAAAATATGTCCCGGCCAACCGTATTTTTGAATTGGGCGAAGCCGATAACTTTTGGACGATGGGCCCCACCGGTCCGTGCGGTCCGTGCTCGGAAATTTATTATGATTTTGGCGACAAAGGATGCAAGAATCCCAATTGTGATATTACTTGTAACTGTGGGCGCTATGTGGAAATTTGGAACTTGGTGTTTACGCAATTCGACCGCCAAGAAGACGGGACTTTAAACCCGTTACCGCATAAAAACATTGATACGGGTATGGGGTTGGAACGTTTGTGCATGGCTATGCAAAATGCTCGCAACGTTTTTGAAACCGATCTTTTTACTCCGCTTACTCAGCAAGCCCAAAAAGATTTAAATATTAAAGGCGAAACCAAAGAAGAAATCTCCGCGCTTCGCATTATTGCCGACCATGTGCGCAGCTCCAGTTTCTTAATTGCCGAAGGTATTTTGCCTGCCAACGAAGGACGTGGCTATATTTTGCGCCGTTTGATCAGACGCGCTGCCCGCTATGCTAAATTGATGGGCAACGAAAAACCCTATCTTTATACATTAGTTCCCGTGGTGCAAGGTATTTTTGACGGGTTGTATCCGGAAATCGATAAAAACCTGCAACATATCCAAGATGTGTTGAAACAGGAAGAAGGAACCTTCTTAAAAACTTTAGTAACCGGAGAAGAAAAACTGGCCGCATTGCTTGCGGACGGCGTAAAGACCTTGCCGGGCGAAGAAGCCTTTCACTTACACGAAACGTATGGTTTCCCGTTGGAACTTACCAAAGAAATTGCCGCCGCCAAAGGGGTAACGGTTGATGAAGAAGGTTATGAAAAGGCTAAATTAGCCGCCCAAGAAAAAAGCCGCTCTTATGCGGATGAATTCTCTAAAGAAAAAGCCGTTATCTTGCAGAAAGTGGAAAACGGCTATCCCGCCACGGTGTTTGTGGGCTACAATGATTTAACTGCCCCTGCTACCGTGTTGGCTTTGTTAAACGAACAGTTTGAATTTGTCGATTCTTTGAATGGAAAAGGGTATGCCGTGTTTAACCAAACACCTTTTTATGCCGAATCCGGCGGACAGGTGGGAGATACGGGCGTGGTGTTGGTAAACGGTGTGGAAACGGCCCGCGTTACCGATACGCAAAAACCGCTTGGAAAAGTATTTTTACATAAAGTAAACGGTGCGCTTCAAAAAGGCCAAGAAGTTACTTTATCCGTAGATGCCGCCCGCCGCAAACGCTGCATGGCTAACCATAGTGCCATTCACTTGGTAAACGCGGCCTTGCGCCAGGTATTCGGTTCTACCGTTCACCAAAGCGGTTCTTTCGTTTCTCCGGAACGTTTCCGCTTTGACTACACCCTTTCCAAAACTCCCAGTGCAGAGGAATTAAACAAAGCTTGGCAAATTGCTAATGCTGCAGCTGAAGCAGCCTTGCCTGTTTCTTGTGAAGAACGTCCTTTGGCTGATGCTGATCGTTTAGGTGCTGTAACGCTTTTGGGTGAAACATATGCCGACCCCGCTCGCTTTGTGCTCATGGGGGGGAGTTTCGAAAACCCCGAAACCAAATACAGCTTGGAATTGTGCGGCGGAACGCACGTTAAAAATACGGCTGAAGTAATGACCGTACTGGTGCTGAAAGAAGGCTCCGTTTCTGCCGGTGTGCGCCGTATCGAAGGGGTAGCTGGATATGCAGCTTTAGATTATTTGAAAAATGTGAATGCTCAAGCAGATGAACTGGCTTCTCGCTTGCTCGTCCCTTCCAAAGATGTATTTTCTCGCGTTAATACCATCATGGACGAACTGAAAGATGTGAAAAAACGTTTCACTCAATTTAGAGAAAAAGCTTTGGCTGCTGGCGGTGTAAACGAAACCTCTTTCACCATGAACAACGGTACTACGTTGGTAGTCCGCAATGCAGAAGGGGCTGAGCCGAAAGAACTGCGCAACATTGCCGATACTATTGCTCAAAAATATCAGCAAGCTTTGGTAGTGGTTTCTTGTGATAAAGACGGGAAACGTTCCTTTGTGGTCAAAATGGCCGGCAAACTACCCAACACAGATGCTGTAACGGTGGCCAAAATGATCGCAGCCGATTTAAACGGCCGTGCGGGTGGTCGTCCGGATTTTGCTCAAGGCGGGGGTGAAGCCAAACGCCCGTTACTTGATTTAATCGGCGGACTGAAAGAGTCTTTATAATCGTGATATTAGAAAATATGTCTTAAAAAACATCTCGGTGAGAACCGAGATGTTTTTTAATTGGATTTTCGTAGAAAAATGTTCCAAAGCCCTTCTAGTATTGCGTAGATGCTGATAGAAAACAGGAAAATCGTCCAAGGCATTTGGGCATGTATTATTAATATGAATATCCAGACAATTGGGATATATGCTACCCCTAAATAGAGAAGTATTTTTTCTAAATCAGTCCGGATAAATTTCTTTGTCGATATATTTAGCGTGAGACAGGTAAGTATAAGGAGCACCAACAAAGTATAACGTATTTTCCCCCAATAAAAAACTTCGGTGATTTTGCTTAATAATTGCTGACAGCGGTCCAACAGAGAGACCTTGGATATAATCCCCGTGTACCAAGCCAGAGCAAAAGTCCCACTGCTTTCCTGTAACAAAAGTTTAGCCATAAAGAGTTTAAAAAATGTCATAAAGGCATATCCTCCTAACCAACAGGCGGTATATAACAAAGCTTTTTTTATTCGCGTAGCCTCAGGAGAAACTTTGTTTTCCGATAGACTTAGCCATAAAACTAAGGGAAAGCCTATTGTAATCATAGGCATGTTGAACATACTAAAGTAAGAAGCAAAAATCCCAATAGAAATAAAAATTCTTTCGGTCCATATAGGAGGTTTGTTCTGTGCCCACAAAATTCCCAAACACCCGAGCAACATAACACAAATATCCGTATTTAACAATACAGACATGGATTCCAACGAGAAGGCGAAGTACTCATAGGCAAAGAAGAAAGGAAGAAAACTCCAAAAATGTTTTATGTTAAATTTCTCGTTAAGTTTTATACTATCTAATTCTATAATAAAAGAGATCATTCGCGGGATTTTAGTAAGAGGAGGATTCCTTTTAATACCCACAAAAAGACTGGGAGCGAACCCAGGAAATTTCATGTTAGAAAAGGCTTTATCGTAATATTCAAAACAGCAATTAATTTTTTGAATACTACGCAGTTTATATACTCTGGTTTTGTCTGCGGTGTTTTAATTAGGTGATCTTATAAATAAAAAACCCCGCTTGCGCAGGGTTTAAATGGTGGTAGGAATAGGATTCGAACCTATGTAGGGCGTAGCCCGACGGTTTTACAGACCGTTGCTTTTGACCGCTCAGCCATCCTACCGAACAAATTGCTGCCGGAGCATAGCCCCGGCGTTTTTACTTAAACAACTAGGTACAAATATTATAACAAAAAATAATTTTTCTGTCATCTTTCTTTCTTTTTTAGGAAAAAAGAAAATCTGTTTTTCCGAGGAAGTTTTTTCGTCGGGCACGAATGCGTGAAAATTGCTAAAATATTCCTATGCAGAAAACAACCACTACCCCTTTAATGAGACAGTATAACGAAATTCGGGCCAAGCACCCCGGCATTGTTTTGTTTTTTCGGTTAGGGGACTTTTATGAGATGTTTGATGAACAAGCCAAAGAGGTAAGTGCTATTTTAGGGCTTACGCTTACGGCTCGCCACGGTGTGCCGATGTGCGGGATCCCGTATCATGCGGCGAATAATTACATCGTGCGTTTGCTTAATGCCGGTAAAAAAATCGGAATTTGCGAACAAACCAGTTCTGTTATGGACAAAACCACCAAACTGTTTGAACGTAAAGTTACCCGTGTGATTACTCCCGGTACTTTAATGGAAGACTCTTTATTGGATGCCAATCAGTCCAATTATTTGGTTTGTGTTTCTGTGTATGCAAAGGGGTGGGCCTTGTCTTGCGTGGAAGTTTCCACCGGGGAATTTTGGGTCAATCAAAACGATAAAGACGATTCCCTTACCAATTTGGCTTCCGCTTTGGCTACTATCAATCCTTCCGAAATTATCGGGGACAAAGAATCTTTGTCTTTATTGAAAACAAAAGTTGTTTTACCCGGAACGCTGACTCTTACCGAGCAAGAAACTTTTGATGGAGATTATACGTTACCTCCCGATTGGCCTGCTTTAAATGCATGGGGTGAGCACAAAAAGGCATTGTCTTGCGCGTTGCAAACAATGAAATACTTAAGTGTAACGGAACCCAGTTTCAAAACCGTTTTAATTCCTTCTTATCGCGAACTGAAAGACAGTTTGCAAATTGACGAAAATGCGGTGGCCTCTTTAGAGCTGGTCAAAAGCCAAGAGGGAGGACGAACCGGTAGTTTATGGGCTCTTTTGGATAAAACCAAAACGGCTATCGGCAGCCGTAAATTAAAAGAGTGGATATTGCATCCGTTGATGGATCCGGCCGAGATTTCCGAACGTCAGGACTGCGTGGAAGGTTTTGTTAAAAACCAATCTGCTTTGGCGGATTTAAGTGCACTGTTGGAAAATATTTCCGATGTGGAACGTATTATGACGCGTACCGCTACCGGTACGGCTTCTCCGCGAGATTTATCCGGATTGCGTCATTCTTTATTAAGCGTGGATCCTATTTCCCGTTGGTTTGAAAATTATCCTGAAATAGCACCTCATTTACGAGAACGTTTTCTACAACACTTTCCTGTTTTGTTGGATATGGCTCGCATTCTATACGAATCCATTGATGAAAATCCTCCTATTCGATTGTCTGATGGACATGTAATTCGTCAAGGATATAATGCCGAACTTGATGAACTGCGTTCTTTGAAACAAAACGGAAGTAAATGCATGGAAGATATCTGTGCCCGCGAAAGAGAAAAAACAGGGATTTCTACTCTTAAAGTAGGTTTCAACTCGGTCTTTGGGTATTATTTTGAAGTCACCAAGAGTCATATTGAAAAAGTTCCTTATAATTATGTTCGCAAACAAACGTTGGTAAATGCGGAGCGTTTTATTACGGAAGAATTAAAGGCATTGGAAGATAAAATTTTAAATGCCGAGCAAAAAATTATTCGTTTGGAAAGCGCTTTATTTGATCAAATCCGCAAAACTTTGGCAGTTCAAATCAATCATGTGAAGGCGTTCGGACAAATTGTGGCGGAACTAGACGTTTACATGTCTCTTGCACTATGTGCAATGAAAGAACATTACGTAAAGCCGCTGGTGGATAACAGCACCTGTCTTGAATATGAAAATGGCCGTCACCCCTTGGTGGAAGCCACTTTGCCGGCTGGGAATTTCGTACCGAATCATTTGCAAATCGGTACACCGAAAAATCAAATCATGCTCATCACCGGCCCCAATATGGGCGGTAAAAGCGTGTTTTTAAAACAAACGGCTATTTTAGTGATTATGGCCCAAATGGGTAGCTTTGTGCCGGCCTCGGCTGCTCGAATCGGGATAGTGGATAAAATTATGACCCGTATCGGTGCTCATGATGCCTTAGGGCGCGGAAATTCTACCTTTATGGTGGAGATGAATGAAACCGCTCACATTTTGGCTTCTATGACGCCGCGGAGTCTTATTTTATTAGATGAAGTAGGTCGCGGAACTTCCACGTTTGACGGGATCTCTATTGCTTGGTCGATTGTGGAATATTTGTACAAACCTAATAGCGGGCCTAAGGTATTGTTTGCCACACACTACTTTGAACTGATTGATTTAGAAAACAAGTACGAAAGTGTGCGAAACTATCACGTGGAAGCTAAAGAATACAAAGATGCTTCCGGTGAATCCCGCTTGGCTTTCTTGTATCAAATTTTACCCGGTGCAGCCGATCAATCTTACGGGATTCATGTAGCGGAACTGGCAGGCCTTCCGGCAGCGTGTACGCTGCGCGCTAAGAAGGTCCTCAAGGATTTAGAAGCCAAAAAGGGCGCTAAAATATCTGCTAAAGAACAAGATATGGTAAAAGATTTGTTTTCTTCGCCTATTGTGGAAGAAATTAAATTGGCCGATCCGGATAAGCTAACACCTTTACAAGCCTTACAATTAATTTGTGAATGGAAGAAACGAATCAATGAGTAATATACGCATTTTAGATGAAAAAACTGCCGGAAAAATCGCAGCCGGAGAGGTAATTGAACGCCCAGCGGGGGTTCTTAAGGAGCTTCTTGAAAATGCAGTAGATGCGGGTGCTACCTGTATTAATATTACTATTGAAGGAGCCGGTAAAGACTTAATCCGCATTAATGATAACGGCTGTGGTATGAGTGGTGAAGATTTGGAGTTAAGCGTTTTGCGTCATGCCACCAGCAAAATAAGTTCTTTCGGTGATTTGGAACGTTTGCACACGTTTGGCTTTCGTGGGGAAGCCTTGTATTCGGTGGCGGCTGTTTCTCGCATGACGCTTACCAGTTGCACGGGCGAAGGTGCCGGAAATCGATTGGAAGTGCATGCCGGAAAAGTTGTTTCTAAAAGCCCCGCTCCTTCTATCAAAGGCACCACGGTTGAAATTCGTGATTTATTTTTTAATACCCCGGCTCGTCTTAAATTTTTAAAAAGTGATTCTTATGAACGTGCTTGCTTGCTAAAGGTAATTGAAGAAAGTGCGTTGGCAAACTTGAGTGTTTCTTTCCGTGTAACAGTAAACGGGCGGTCTGTGTATGATTTGCCGGCTCAAACGGAGAATTTGCCCAAGGCGGCCATAGAACGTGCCAAGGATATTCTAGGCGAAGAAGTGGCTAAAAGTTTGTTGTATAAAGAATTTGAAGAAATGGGCCTTCGCTTACTATTGACTCCGGCAGATAGGCTGGTAAATGTACGGGATATGCAGTATATATTTGTGAATCGTCGACCGATTGATTCCAAAACCATTCAGCAAGCTGTTTATAAGGCCTATCAAAATGTTCGTCCAAAAGATCGACATCCCGCTTTCGTGGCGTATATGACTCTTCCTCCGGCTGATTTTGATGTTAATATCCATCCGCAAAAACGTGACATCCGTTTCATAAACGAAAATAAAGTGTTCGGTTTTATGATGCATGCAGCAGGAGAGACCGTTTTTCAAAATACAAAACCGATTGAAGTGACGGTGGAGGCTCCTTCCGTTTCTCTTCCGAATTCGGCTCAGCCGGCAGCCGAGCAACTTTTTGTTCCTACCTCGGTGGTATCGGAAGAGAAAAGACCGTCATTTATGGAGCAGGTTTTTTCGGGTAAAACGGATTTTTCGCGTAAACCCAGTTTTCTGCTGAAGGAAACAGAAAATCCGATAGATTATGTGGCTAAGCCCGTTTCTAACCCGATAAAGGAAGACTCGGTGTGTGCGGAGGATACCAATCCCTCGTTGGCATCGGAAGGCTCTCCTTCTTGGTATCAGGGGCCATATCATTATTTGGGGCAACTTCAACGGAGCTATTTGTTGTTTGAAAATCCGCAAGGTTTAGTGCTTATAGACCAACATGCCGCGCAAGAGAGAGTATTGTTTGAACATTATTTGGAAGAATTTGATAGACATAGCGTGAAAGTACAAAAACTTTTGTTTCCGATTCGGGTCGATTTGCCTCCTTCTAATTTGGAAACGCTTCTTTCTTGGGCAGATTTCTTGAAAACGGCCGGTTTTGAAATAGAACCGTTTTCCACCCGTACTGTTCAAGTGCATACTTTACCGTATATCATTCGGTTTAAAGAAGATGATATGAAAGAATTTATAGTATCCCTGGCTCAGGTGGTGGGGGATCCGACAAAATCTACCGAAACATTGAAAAAGAAAATGGTAGCCATGTTGGCATGTAAAAAGGCCATCAAAGCGCACGACCAAATTTCTGCCACCGAAGCAGAAACGTTGTTGGAGAATATGAAAAATTGCCAAGACGGCATGCATTGCCCACATGGGCGACCGTGTGTGGCACAGCTAAAAATGAAGGAAGTGGAAAAGCTTTTCGGGCGTTAAAAAATCCCCGAGAGTTCCTCGGGGATTTTTGTTTCGTTCCGTAAAATTATTGAGCCGGTAGAAATACTTGGATGGTATTCGTAGGTATGAAATCTCTCGAACATTTCTCCACTGCTTCACTCCATTCTTTTAATTCTTCTTCAGGTTGTTTGATAAAAGATTCTATTTTTTCCGTATCTTCTTCTATCCAAAAGGGCGGGTTTTTCTCTTCAAAAAGGTCTATTTGATGGAAGGAGGATTGCCCTTCTAAGCTTTTTTCCCATTCTTTCTGTATCTTACAATCTTGTCTTAAACAGTTTTGTTCAGCCAATTCCTGTCTTTTTTCGTAAAAATCGGCTTCTTCTTTGGACAAATTTTCCATGGGATAAAGAATAATATCTACAAAGGGATTCTTCCCTACCATAGGCTGTAAATCAGTGAAATAGGTGTAACATAAATGCCCGCTCCCTGCATAAACGAGGACAATATCGTAATTGTCCATCACTGCTTTTATCCGGTTTGCCCAGTCTGCTGTTCTTTCGGCCGCTCCCCAAGAAGAAATCTTGATAAAATTAGCTAAAGAGGAGGCTCTCCCTTCACCTAGTTCAGGAATAGAAACATTCTTGGGAACTTTTACCATGTACCGCCCTACTTTAATCAGAATGTCCTCGTTTTCGGTTTCTTCTATTACATGATCGTCCAAGGCCAGTAAATCAATTTTCTGTTCGTCTGCTGTTTTAGAAACGGAAGAATAGTGTTTGTTTTCAAGAAAATAAGATTTTTGCCCCGCCTCCTTTAGCAGGGGGGCTGAGGCGTAGCGTTCGAGTTCTTCTCTCTGTTTTAAAAAATCCAGAAAAGGTTTACAATCTTCTTGTAATTTTTTTATTTGATCTTCCGTGAAACCAGCCGCTTTTTTCTCCTCTGTTGTCGCTTTTGAAAACCGAAGACAAAACGTAAAGGATTGCTCATCTTTTTGTAGCGCGTTATCGAAATAAAGAATTTCTTGTATAGGATAATACCAAACTGCAAATTCGGCGGCTAATAAAATTTTTGCATTTGGGTTAATTTTCCGCACGGCTTTTAATATTTTTACCACTTCTTGAGGAGCCGCTTTTGTGTCATGATTCATCCCTTCGGCAATGTAGATTAATTTTTCATTGCGAAGAATTTTTTCATAATCCGGATATCCCGAACGAATAAGATAAAAATCTTTCATCGGAAGAGCAATGGGACATTGAGCCCATTTCTCCATGTAGCGTATTTCCAATTCATTTGAGCAG
Organism: Elusimicrobiaceae bacterium; assembly: GCA_045580265.1. Lineage (GTDB taxonomy): Bacteria > Elusimicrobiota > Elusimicrobia > Elusimicrobiales > Elusimicrobiaceae > Avelusimicrobium. Next base: position 20,756 of record JAZNNM010000014.1, read on the forward strand.
CTCTCTGTCCGTTGGGCATTTTTATTTAAACGTAAGAATTCCTCCCAAGAAATCTGTTCCCATGCGGTTGGATCCTGTATCATCGATAAAGAAGGTTTCCAAAAACCTTCATCGAGGATTGTCCATTTAAAGAAAGGATTCGGGAGGCCGAGAGGTTTCTGTTGAATTTTCTGACTGATGGTTTTGGAAAGTTCCTGTGCGGTTATTTTTCCAAAAGAAGGTTGAAAACTTATTAGCAAAAAGAGGAAAATAAGTAAAAATCTCATAAAATCTCCTAGAAAGGTCTTTCTATAATTATAGATATTTTTTTGCAAAATTAAACTAAGAAAAAATTTTCATTTTCCTCTTCCTTTTATGGAGGAAAAAAGGTATCCTATATGTATATTCTCTATTGGAGGGCTTATGCCTGAAAACCCCATTTTGGAACGTGTTTTATTTTCGGAAGAACAATTGGCTCAAAGAGTAGCCGAACTGGGCCGCCAAATTTCGGCGGACTATCGCGGGAAACAACCCTTGTTTGTGGGTATTTTGCGCGGATGCATTTTATTCTATTCTGACTTGATGAAAAACATCAGTGTGGATTGCAATATGGACTTTATGTGCTTATCCTCTTATGCCGGCACGTCTAGCACAGGGCAAGTGCGCACTATGCTTGATTTGCGCGAAAGCATCAAGGGCCGCCATGTAGTAATTGTAGAAGATATCGTGGATACGGGGCTTACCTTGGAATATTTGATGGGTAATCTAAAAAGCCGCGGTGCTGCCAGCATCGAAATTTGCTGCTTACTCGATAAACCTTGCAACCGCAAGGCAGAGGTTCATGCTAAATATGTCGGTTTTACTATCGAAAATGAATTTGTGATCGGATACGGTTTGGACTATAACGAATTGTATCGTAACTTGCCTTATATTGGAGTATTTAAAAAATAATGAAGAACAAAAATCCGAACAACCGTAAAATTGTTTCTTTCGGCCAGATTTTAGGTTGGCTGATTATTTTCGCTTTGGCCGTTTTCTTTTTTAATAAACCGGGAGCGAAAGAATCCGTCTTGGACTATTCCGAATTTAAACATAAAGTGGCCGCATCGGAAGTGTCGGATTTGACAGTTGCGCCGGGGATTATTTCCGGTATGTATAAAAATGCACAAGGGCAATTTGCTCCGTTCAAGACCGTTCGTATGGAAGACCCAAACTTAGTGCAAGAACTGACTGCTGCTAACGTGAAATACAAAGCCCAGCAAGACAGAAGCTGGATCGGCAGTATTCTTTTTAATGTGCTTTGGATTGTGTTGCTTATTGGTTTGTGGTGGTTTATCTTCTTGCGTCCGCAAAGAAACGATGGCAGAAGTGCCATGAATTTTGCTCGCTCTAAAGCCAAAATGCAGGATCCTTCCAAACAGTCCGTCACCTTTAAAGACGTGGCCGGTTGCGATGAGGCTAAAGAAGAATTACAAGATGTTATTAAATTTTTAAAAAATCCGAAAAAATTCCAAAAGCTGGGTGGTAAACTTCCGAAAGGTGTTCTTCTTTACGGAGCGCCCGGTACGGGAAAGACTTTGCTCGCAAAAGCTGTTGCGGGCGAAGCAGGTGTTTCTTTCTTCTCCGCTTCTGCCTCTGAATTTGTGGAAATGTTCGTTGGGGTGGGGGCTGCCCGCGTGCGTGATTTGTTTGACCAAGCCAAAAAGAATTCTCCCGCCATTATTTTTATTGATGAGTTAGATGCTGTGGGGAGACGGCGCTTTGCCGGTATCGGCGGAGGACACGACGAACGCGAGCAAACTCTCAACCAATTACTTATTGAGTTAGACGGTTTTGAAAGCAAACAAGGTATTATCTTGATGGCATCCACCAACCGCCCTGATGTATTGGATCCTGCTCTTATCCGACCGGGGCGTTTTGACCGTCATATTTCCGTGCCTGCTCCGGATTTGAAAGGACGCGAGGAAATTCTGAAAGTGCACGCCAAGAAAGTAAAACTGGCCCCCGAAGTGGATTTGCAAGTTGTTGCTAAAGGAACCCCCGGTTTTGTCGGGGCAGACTTGGCTAACGTTATTAACGAAGCGGCTATCCTGGCTGCCCGTGCCGATAAAGATGCTGTTACCAAAACGGATATGGACGAAGCTGTGGAACGGGTAATTGCCGGTCCTCAAAAAAAGAGCCGCATTATATCCAAACACGAACAACGCATTATTGCCGCACACGAAGTGGGCCACACGGTAGTAGCCCGTATGACCAATCATTCCGATCCTGTTCACAAAGTTACCATTATCCCTCGTGGACAAGCATTGGGTTATACACTGCAATTACCGCTTGAAGATAAGTTTTTAACCAGTAAATCCGAACTTTTAGACAAGCTTTGTATTTTATTAGCCGGTCGCGCTGCGGAAGAAATTGTATTCGGAGAAATTACCTCCGGCGCCAGTGATGATCTTAACAAAACAATGGCTTATGCCCGTAAAATGGTAACGGAGTTGGGTATGAGCGAGAAATTAGGCCCTGTGGCTTTGCCCTCCGGTGAAGAAGGGGAAGTTTTCTTGGGGCGCGATATTTCCCGCCATAACACGTACTCGCAAGAACTTGCCAAAACCATTGATGAAGAAATTTTGAATTTAATTAAGTCGTCCTACACGCGTGCGAAGGATATTATTACCCAAAATCGTGCCGCGTTTGACAAGCTGGTAGAAACCCTCTTAGAAAAAGAAGTGGTGGAAGCCAATGAGATTGATGAAATATTGGGCTTAAAACCCGTCGCGAAAGAGGACGCACCGCAGGAGCCCGCAGTTGAAGAAACTGCCAAAGAAGAACCGCAAGAGACAAAGGCCGAACCGACCGAACCTCAACAACCGGAACTCTTTGACTAGTATTGCTTCACTGTAACGGAAAATTACCGTCCGCCCGCCCCGCTTAAAAGGGCCCGCGTACAAAAGGAAGTTTCTATATGGCAAAATATTTTGGAACCGATGGAATTCGAGCCGTTGCCGGCCAATTTCCGTTGGTGGATGATTTTATTCAAAAATTGGGCTATGCTGCCTTGCGTGAATTAAAAGAATATGCCCAAGCCGAACATTTAAAGCCTCAAGTCATCATCGCGCAAGATTCCCGTGCATCGGGCCCCTCTATTTTGGCCGCCTTGGAAAAAGGTATTCGTGCCGCCGGTGTGAATGTTATAAGCGTAGGTATTGCCCCTACCCCTGCGGTGGCTTACTTGGTAAAACATACGGGCAGCTTGTGCGGGGTGGTTATTTCCGCCAGTCACAATCCGGCCGAGTTTAATGGAATTAAATTTTTTACTAATCATGGCACAAAACTGCCGGAAGAGTTGGAAAATTCTATTGAAGCCGAAATTGAATCTTTATCTTCTGTTCCCACTCCCACAGGGACATTTACGGAGGATGAATCTCTTGTTAAATTTTACGAACAGTTTTTAATGTCTACGGTAGATGCTTCGTTGCTTAAGGACACTAAAGTCGTGCTCGATTGTGCTAACGGGGCCAGCTACAAAGTGGCGGTAAATGTGTTTGCCGGATTGGGCATGAACGTGACGGTTACGGCAGCTAAACCGAACGGAACGAATATTAACTTGAATGTAGGTGCGTTGCATACAAAATTTATGCAAGAACTGACCGTTAAAGAAAAGGCTTTTATCGGATTTAGTTTTGACGGAGATGCCGACCGCGTTATGGCGAGCGATGAAAAAGGCCGCCAACTTGATGGAGATAATATCATTGCCTCGTCTGCTCTTTGTATGAAGGAAGAAGGGACCCTTCAAGGAAATAAAGCCGTTTTGACTATTATGGCCAATTTGGGCTGTATTAATTATTTAAGAGAAAACGGTGTAGACGTAGAGCTTACTACTGTTGGAGATAAATATGTTTCCGAAGCATTAGAACGGGGAAATTTATCTATTGGCGGCGAAACCTCCGGTCACATTATTTTCCGCCGTTTTGCCAATACAGGGGACGGTATTTTGTCGGCTCTTCAGTTTTTACAGTATGTAAAGCGTTCCGGTAAACCGGTCAGTTATTTTGCTGATCAGTGGAAGCGTTATCCCAGCAAATTAAAAGCTATTTCTGTTACACAGAAACCCGCTTTGGAAAGTTTAGACGGATTTTTGCCCGGCGTGGCCGAAATTGAAAAAATCATGAAAGGCAAAGGACGTGTGATTGTGCGTTACAGCGGCACGGAACCGAAACTCCGCATTTTAGTGGAGGGAGAGGAAGAAGTTTTGGTAGACCGTGTAATGCAAGAAGTGGAAGAATTGTATAAACAAAAAACGGAGGGGCTTAAATGAGTTTAAAATTAGGTGTTAATATAGACCACGTAGCAACCTTGCGCCAAGCGCGTCGCGCGCCGTATCCGGACCCCGTAGATGCAGCGGCCCTCTGTTTAAATACAGGCGCGGATTATATTGTGGTCCACCTTCGTAAAGATGAGCGACATATCAACGAAAAAGACGTAGCTCGTCTATGCAAAACTTTTCCCGGAAAAATTCATTTGGAGTGTTCCTATACGCCGGAACTGGAAAAAGCCGCTCTTAAACATAAACCATTTTCTGTTTGTATCGTTCCCGAGGAACCCGGTGAAGTAACCACGACGGGTGGTTTAAAATTTACTCCGAAAGTAAATAAACGCTTGATGCAAATGATTGAAAATTTGCACAAAAAGAAAATTTTAGTCAGTTTGTTTGTCAGTCCGGTGGCGGCGGATATTCGTACCGCGGCCAAACTCGGTGCTGATATTGTTGAACTCTGCACCAGAGATTATAGCGAAGCAACTACTTCCAAAAAAGCGCAAAAATGCTTGCAGGATTTAGCTTTATCTACGTTGCTGGCCAATGAACTCGGACTGGAAGTTCACGCCGGTCACGGGCTTGATTATCACAATGTGTTGGCCGTAGCGGATATTGGCGGAATGACCTGTATGAATATTGGTTTTTCCATTATTACCCGTTCGCTTTTTGCGGGGCTTCCTACCGCTGTGAGCGAGATGAAAGGTCTTTTATAAAAAGGAGCATTCTATGTGCGGAATAATCGGCTATGTGGGAAACAACAACAGTGTTCCCTATATTATTGACGGTCTTAAAAAATTGGAGTACCGCGGTTATGATTCCGCCGGTATTTCTATTTTGCAAGACGGTAAATTGGTAACAGTTCGCGCTGTTGGAAAAGTGGCCGAACTGGAAAAAGCCTCTTTGCAGGTTAGTCCCAAAGGATATGCCGGTCTTGGGCATACTCGTTGGGCCACTCATGGTAAGCCCAGCGAAGAAAACTCCCACCCGCACACAGATTGTTCCGGTGAAATTGTTGTCGTACACAACGGAATCATTGAAAACTACCTTACGCTTCGTGAAAAATTAGAATCACTCGGACATTGTTTCAAAAGCGAAACGGATACTGAAGTAATTGCTCACCTGATAGAAGAAAATCTAAAACATGTTCGTGCTTCCAAAGATGCCGACCTGTTGCTAAAGGCCGTTCAAAAAACCAATAAAGAAATTTTCGGTGCATTTGCCTATGGCGTTTTATGGGCAAAGGTTCCCGGCCTGCTTATCGGGGTAAAAAATCAAAGCCCGTTGGTTGTCGGGGTGGGAAAAGATGAAAATTTTCTAGCTTCGGATGTGCCCGCTTTTTTAAAACATACCGATAAAGTGATTTTTTTGGAAGACGGCGAAATCGCACTGTTACGCGTCGACAAGGTAACCTTGCTCGATAAAAACGGAAAAGAAAAGAAGCTGAAGAAAGTAAAAATTTCGTGGGATCAACAGACGGCTGAAAAGGGCGGCTACTCCCATTTTATGCTTAAAGAAATTTATGACCAGCCTCAAGCCATCGAAGATACCCTTCGTACGGCACGTACCGATTTTGGCAAAATTCTAGGATTGGATACCGAAGGAATCCGCAAACTTAAGAATATCCATATTATTGCTTGTGGCACCGCATATCATGCCGGACTGGTAGCTAAGTATTATTTAGAACAATTTGCCGGTATTCCGGTGAGTGTAGACCTTGCCAGTGAGTATAAATATCGTACTGTACCGGAAATTGCCGGAACTTTGGCGATTGCCATTAGCCAATCGGGGGAAACGGCAGATACTATCGGAGCCATTAAAAAAGCTAAGGATTTAGGCTTTCGTACATTAGCTATTTGTAATGTGTTGGGCTCTACCCTTACGCGCACATGTGACAGCACTTTCTTCACTCATTGTGGGCCGGAAATCAGTGTCGCTTCCACAAAAGCCTTTACCAGTCAAATTACCTTCTTATATGCACTTGCTATTTTCTTGGGGAAAGCAAATGGTAATTTAGGAAAAACAACTTTTGATAAGTTATATAAAGAACTTATGCATCTTTCCAAAGCAATGAGCGAAACCGTGAAAATAGAATATGATGTGCGTCACTTAACGCGTAAAATTTACAAAGCGGATCGTTTTATCTTCTTAGGGAGAAATGTAAATTTTCCCATCGCTTTGGAGGGTGCTTTAAAACTAAAAGAAGTTTCTTATCGAAGCGCAGAAGGCTTTGCTGCCGGTGAAATAAAGCACGGTCCCATTTCCATTATTGATAAAGAAACCCCCGTATTTATGTTAATGCCGAAAGATCGTTTATTTGAAAAAATGCTTTCTGCCTGTCAGGAATGCCGCGCACGAGGGGCATACGTAGTAGCTATTACTACACCGGATGCGGCCGGTCAGGCAAAAGAAGTGGCGGATAAAGTATTTTTAGTGCCGCAAGTAAGCGAATTTCTACAACCGGTTTTGAATGTTGTCCCTTTGCAATTTTTAGCTTATTGGATTGCCAAACGTTTAGGATGTGATATTGACCAACCGCGCAATCTGGCCAAGAGTGTAACGGTGGAATAATATGGAAGTCGTAGGCATCGGAACGGATATTGTAGAAGTAGAACGCATTAAAGCTTTTGCTCAAAAGCCAAATGCGCTTGAACGTATCTTTTCCGAAGAGGAAATCGCCTACTGCCAAGCTCGTAAAAATTGTTATGAACATTTAGCCGTTCGCTTTGCGGCTAAAGAAGCCGTCTACAAAGCTCTTCCCTTTGATGGAATTGCTTTTAAAGATATTCAAGTAATAAATTTAGGAAACGGTCGCCCACAAGTGCATGTAAACGACAAACGAATGGACGGACTGACGGTATTAATCTCTCTTTCTCACACAGAAGCGTATGCTTGTGCAACCGTGGTGGTGCAACGATGAAAGAAATTACGTGCGAACTGATACGGTCTCTTTTGCCTGCTCGCCCTTCAACAGCTCATAAAGGTGCTTTCGGAAGGGTGTTGGTGGTGGCGGGGTCTCGCAATATGTGCGGCGCAGGATTTTTATGTGCCAAAAGTGCTCTTTTGGCTGGGGCAGGTCTTGTGTATTGGGCTCTTCCTAAAAGCATGCAGCCTGCTTTTGCCTCGGCTTTGCCGGAAGCCATCACACTCCCTTTGCCGGAAACCGAAAGCGGAGAAGTTTCTGCCGAAGCATGGCCTGTCTTAAAAGATTTCTGTTCCCTAAGAGAGCCTTCTTTGTTGGTGGTGGGGCCGGGCATGGGGAATAGCCCGTTGTTGCCTATTTTATTTCGAGAAAACGTGCTCCCTTTGGTGGTAGATGCAGATGCTTTAAATTATTTAGCGAAAATTCAAACCGTTCCGGCAGTTCCCTCTATTTTTACCCCACATGCCGCAGAAGCGGCCAAACTCCTTGGCGATGCGGATATCCCTTCAGATAAAGAGGAACGAATTTCATTTTTACAACGTTTAATTGAACTGACAAAAGGGGTTTGCCTCTTAAAAGGAAAGCATACGTTGGTTGGTTCTGCAAATCAGTTGGAACTATTCCAAAATACTACCGGTGGGGTAGCTTTGGCTAAAGCCGGCAGTGGGGATGTTTTATCCGGCATCATAGCGGGGTTTTGGGCGCAACTCGGAACAGCGGAAAAGTTTGATGTATCTACTGCTCTAAAAGCGGCTTTATGCGGCGTATACGTGCACGGTTTGGCCGGAGATCTGGCTGCCCGAATAAAAACGGACTACGGTGTACTGGCCGGATTTACGGCAGATTGTATACCGCTAGCAATAAAAGAAATAGTAGAATAGATGCAGGAGGAAAAATGAATTCCGTTTGGTATATTATTTTTGTCGTACTTGGTTCTTTGGCGGTGATCGTTTTGACCACCGTGTGGTTTTGTATGCGTGCGGCAAGAAAAGTCCTCCACCCTACTTCCAAACGGAAACCTCTTTCCATTTGGCCGGATCAATATGGCCTTCCTTATGAAAATATTTCTTTTCAGACGGAAGATAATATCCAAATCAAAGGGTGGTTTATTCCGAGTGGGGAACCATCCGATAAAACCATTATTTTAATGCATGGTTGGGGTATGAATCGTTCGGATATTTTGAAGAACACTTACTTTCTGCGCGATTTGGGTTTTAACCTGTGTTACTTTGATTTCCGCGCCTTAGGGGAAAGTGGCGGAAAAATAAGTTCTATCGGGTATTTGGAAGTGAGAGATGTAAGCGCCGCAGTAAAATTTTTAAAAGAAACCCGTCCACAGCTCTGTCAAAAAATCGGTTTGTATGGTTTATCCATGGGGGCTATGGTGGCTATTTGTGAGGCGTCCCGAAATCCCGAAATAAAATGCGTGGTATCCGAGGCCTCTTATTATTCCTTCCGCAGGGTTGTTTCTCGTTGGGCATGGGTTCATTATCGTGTGCCGTATCTTCCCCTAATTCCGATTATCTTGCATTATATGCGTAAGTATCTGGGGGATAATCCGGAGCGTTATAGCCCTAAGTATAATATTTCTAAAATTTCCCCGCGGCCGATTTTTATTATTCATGGTCGGCGCGATAATTTAGTGCCGGGATCTCAAGCCAGAATGCTTTATAAGAAAGCCAAAGATCCCAAAGAAATGTGGCTGGTCCCCGGAGCCAAGCATAATAAATGTGCCGAAACCGGCGGTTACGAATACAAGCAACGTTTGGCTGATTTCTTCCGAGCACATTTATAAATTTAAACCGCCCTTTTTAAAATCGGGCGGTATTTTTTAGGAGAGTAAATGAAATTAGTCATTTTTGATTTGGACGGTACGTTGCTAGATACCATTACCGATTTGGAATGCGGTTGCAATATGGCTCTTACCTCTATGGGTTTCGAAAAACTGAAGGAAGGGGAATGTGTTACATACGTCGGAAATGGTGTGGTAAAACTGTTGGAACGCTCTCTCCCTTCGGCACATAGAACCCCCGAAAACATAGCCAAGGCTCGCAAAATTTTTTTTGAGTATTATGATAGCCACTTGTGGGATTTTACACGGCCTTACGCAGGAATTTGCGAAATGTTGGACAAGCTGCAAAAGAACGGAGTGTCGCTGGCGGTAGCTTCTAATAAATACCAAAGTGCCACCGAACGTTTGGTAAAGCATTTTTTCCCGAATAATTCGTTTGTGGCCGTATTGGGCCAGAGAGGAGGTATTCCCATTAAACCTCATCCCCAAATTGTAGAAGATGTTTTAAGTAAATGCAACGTGAAGAAAGAAGAAGTTCTTTATGTGGGAGATTCCGACGTTGATATGCAAACAGCTCAAAATGCCGGAGTTAAATCTTGTGGCGTAACATGGGGATTTAAAAGTAGAGAAGTATTGCTTACTTATCAACCTGATTTCTTGGTAGATAAAGCTCAAGAAATTTTAGAAATCCTGTAAGTTTTCTTTAATAAAAAGCCCCTTCAACGGGGCTTTTTATTTTAAAATCAATCCATCTTGCTTACAATGGCTTCCATTAGTTTATGACGTCTGAATTTGCGTGTCTCCAATAAAAGGCCGTTTGCCTGTATTCGTTCATTTTTTGTGGGAACATGGTCGAGTTTTTGTTGTACCCATTGTTCTAAGGTGGTGTTGGACGGCATATCAGCCGGAAGAGGTAAGTTTAAGCGTTCAAAAATATCCGCCATTTTAGTTGTTGCGCTGGCGATATAGGAATTTCCGAAGGGACGAATATAGGAGGGGAAAAAGTCGTACTCATCTTCGATCTCGCCCACCATTTCTTCAAAAATATCTTCCAAAGTTAAAATTCCCGTCACATTATTCCCTTCGGTTACTAAACAAATGTGTTGTTTGTTTTTCATTAATTTCTCAAGTGCGGCGGAAATGATAGTGTCGGCCTCTAACCGTAAAATAGGGCGAACAATAGAGCGCGCGGTAGAGGTAGTACCCGTTGTCATTTTAGTGGAAAGAAAAATATCTTTGAAATTTAAATAACCGATAATATCTTGTGGATTTTGCGGATTGGCCCGCACCGGAAAACGGGTATGCATATCCAAGTGAGCTTTGACGAAGGTGTCGGCGATGGAATCATCAGCATCTAACATGTATACTTGTTCGAGCGGAACTTGGATTTCTCGTATTTTTCGAATACAAAAACGAGCACTCGATAATACAATTTTTTCTTCTGTTTTTCCAAATAAACGGGAAGAAGACGCAATTGCGGCAGCAGTACGCAGATCTGCCATGGCGGCTTTTTGAGCTTCTTTCGGATCGGGAGTTTGCGTAAATGTTTTATGGGTAAAAATACGTACCAGTGTTTCCATGATTTTAACGATAGGATATAAAATTGAGTACAAGACGCGCATTAAAGGAGAAAGTTTTAGAACGACCGTTTCTTTGTTTTTAATGGCAAAGGTTTTGGGTGTAAGCTCACCGAATACAATGGTAATGAAACTGAGCGGAATTACTACGAATGCCATCGCTAACAGTTCGGCTATTCGTTTGGAAACTCCCAACCAATTTTGTAAAACGGGAGCAAAGGCTTCATCGGCACCGGCTCCTCCGAAAGCAGCAGCAATGGCTCCTACCAAGGTAATACCGATTTGGACCACAGCCAAGCTGCCTTCCATATGATCTTTCATAAAAAGGGCGGCATCAGCACCGGATTGTTTTTCTTGAGACAGGATAGAAAGTTTTGTGCGGGAAACGGAAGCCAGTGCCATTTCGTAGGCGGCTAATAGGGCATTAAAGCCCAACATTAAAAGAATAATAAAAATAGTCATAAATATATTATAGTGTATCAAATTGATAAAAAAAATGCCCCCTTCTAAGAGGGGGCATTTAACGGACATTTTTCTAGAAAATCCGTTCTTTTATTTGTTCTTTTGGGTCTTCATCCAGTTTTGTCACCGTATATGGAACTTTATCAAAGTCGATTTTAGTTAAATCTACCTTGCGAATTTGTGAATTATACATGGTTCGGTAGTAAAAAGCCGGATGAGTGGTATCGCTGACGCACGTTACCTGTGTAGCACTTGGGATATCCGGAATCTGTTGATTGGGGGCAAATTCTGCTCCAATCGGGATATCGAAGGCATTTAAAATATGGAAGGCCTGTGTAACGGCTCCGTATTTGTCCAGTGGTGTACGTGACCCGTGCAACCAAAAGAAGGCTCGAACGAAGCGCGAAGGCGGAGTAAAATCTCCCGGGATACCTAGCAAAGCTGAACCGGAGCCCAATGAAAATAAATTGGCTCCCCCAAATGTTTTTTCGGGTACGGTCCCCGGCATCAGATTAATGTAGTTGTTTAAGTTCCCCAAATGCCAAGAGAAATCAGGCGAGTTCGTCAATACACCGATTTCATTTTCGTAGATTTTACGTTCTCCGCGGTTGGTAATTTCCAATACTACGCTTCGACCGCTCGCATCGGCTATACGCCAGTGACCGGTGTTGTAATTACCTTTTTTGTCCGGTTTTGCAATAGGGATGATATCTATTTTTTTGAGATGTTTTAATACTTCATCTACGGTTGCAAAATTGGAAAGCATCCACGGAACAAGTTCCGCATCACTAACGGACTTTTTAGCTTTGTTTGGATTATAAGGTGCTAAACTGCCATAGTGAGAAAAGAAAAAAATCCCTGCCGAAAGACCTTTTTCGTTAATTCCTTCCGTGATGAATTCGTCCATCACCGTAGTAGCTCCCACTACCCCGTAGCGCGTGGTCCAAGAAAGACCGTTTTTCCCGTCGGGTGTGTAGGACGTTTTTTTCATTCCGCGCGGCCAAACCGCTAGTTTTGCTTTCAAGTCGTACCCGCTCCATTCAATGGTACGTGCTTGGATACGGGTTCCGTCTTTAGCTGAGAACGAAATACCTGTACATGCCGGCGCCGGCGAAACCGCTGTCGCGGTGAGCGTTGCTGCTGCCAATAAGGCTGTTATTTTTTTCATACTGTTTTTCAAGAGCGGACAAGTATAGAGTATCCGCTCTTCCCCCTGTACTACTAGTGTGCACAGAAAATATTTTTTGTGAATAGCATATTTTGGATTAGAATTTCTTTTAGGGGAATTTATTTTAAGGTTATATATCTTGGAAGATATGTTTTGGAATTGATACAATATGAATAACCCAACCAAAAGAGGAATGTTTATGGACCATTATGGATTTGTGAAAGTAGCGGCAGGTGTTCCCGTAGTAAAAGTGGCGGATCCGGCCTATAATACTATTCAAATTGAGCAACTTATTTTACAGGCAGCCTCTCAAGGGGTGCGTGTGGTGGTCTTTCCGGAACTATGTTTGACGGGGTATACCTGTGAAGACCTTTTTAAAAAACCTCTTTTGGTTTCTGCTGCTGAAAAAGCTTTGGGGGCTTTGTTAGACCGAACGGCGAGCACGGATATTTTATTTATTGTCGGTCTTCCTGTACAAGCCGGAACAACTTTATTAAATGCGGCTGCCGTATGTTACCGCGGTGAAATTTTAGGCATTGTTCCTAAAACATATTTGCCCAATTCTCATGAAAAGAGTGAATCTCGTTGGTTTACTTCTGCTTTGGAATGGGGGGGTGGCGCGTTGGATATTTGCGGGCAAATGTCCCCAGTGGGGACAGATTTATTGTTTGACGCTGCCGGCATGAAATTTGGGGTGGAAATAGGGGAAGATCTATGGGCCGTTGTACCGCCTTCTTCTCAGGCTGCTGTGCAAGGGGCTGATGTTATTTTTAATTTATCTGCCGATAGTGCTTTGGCAGGAAAATATACTTATGTGCGTGAACTGGTTGCGCACCAAGCTGCGCGTTGTTTGTGCGGGTACGTATATGCGTCCAGCGGATTTGGGGAGTCTACCACAGATGCTGTTTTTAGCGGAAACGCCTTTATTTATGAAAACGGAACCCCTTTAGCTTTTTCCGAGCGTTTTTGCACAACCTCCCAATTAATTGAGGCAGAAATAGATGTGGAGCGAATTCGAACAGAGCGTACCGGAAATGATTTTTTCCGCTCAGACTTTTCTTTTGAAATGGGTGACCCCTATGATGTTATTGAAAGTGCTATGCCGGTAGTACCGGTACGGTCTTTGGTTCGATTTGTGTCGCCCTCTCCTTTTGTAGCGAAAGGGAGTACGTTAAACGAAAATTGTCAGGAAATCTTTCATATACAAGTAACCGGTTTGGCTACTCGCTTATCGCATACGGGATTGAAAACGGTAACTTTGGGTATTTCTGGCGGGCTCGATTCAACATTGGCTTTGCTGGTGTGTGCTAAAACCTTTGATAAACTGGGTTTACCCCGAAAAAATATCGTTGGGGTGACTATGCCCGGTTTTGGGACAACGGATCGGACTTATCAAAATGCTCTTTTGTTGATGAAAACATTGGGGATTACTTTAAGAGAAGTTGATATCAAAAAATCCTGTCTTCAACATTTTGCCGATATCGGCCACGATGAAAAAGTAAAAAACGTTACTTACGAAAACACCCAAGCTCGCGAGCGAACTCAAGTGTTGATGGATATCGCTAATCAAACGGGCGGCATTGTGATCGGGACGGGAGACCTGTCGGAGTTAGCTCTAGGTTGGGCTACATATAATGGGGATCATATGTCCATGTATGGGGTCAATGGAGGGGTGCCGAAGACATTGGTTCGCTCTCTTGTATCGTGGGTAGCTGCACAAGAAACCAACAAAAAAACGCAACATGTATTGGCTGATATTTTGGATACGCCCATCAGTCCGGAGTTACTTCCGGCCAAAAAAGGGAAGATTGCCCAAAAAACAGAAGATTTGGTAGGCCCTTACGAATTGCACGATTTCTTTTTGTTTTACTTTTTACGTTACGGGTTCAGCCCTTCTAAAATTTATTTTTTAGCTAAACATGCTTTTGGAAAAAAATACTCGGCTTCCGTGATAAAGAAATGGTTAAAAGTGTTTTTTCATCGTTTCTTTACTCAACAATTTAAACGCTCTTGTCTGCCCGACGGGCCTAAAGTGGGGGCGGTTGGCTTGTCTCCGCGCGGGGATTGGCGAATGCCCAGCGATGCCAGCGCTCAGTTGTGGTTGGCGGAAGTAGAAAAACTTAAATAAAACTTTGTACGAGGTAAAAATAAAAACCCCCACTTTTACGAGCGGGGGTTTTTAGAATTCTTTGGGAAGAATTATTTTTCTTCGTCCAATTTCTTAAGCGTCGGGAACAAGATAATCTCGCGAATGGAATCTTGTCCGGTAAGCATCATAATGATGCGGTCAATACCAATACCCATACCGCCGGTGGGAGGCATACCGCTTTCCATGGCTTCGATATAATCCATATCCAAAATATCGGCGTTTTGCGCGTCTTCGCCTTTGGCTACGGCTTTGGCGGCGGCTTGGTCTTTGAGGCGTTGGAGTTGGTCGGCCGGATCGTTAAGCTCGGTATAAGCGTTGCCGAGTTCTTGGCCGTTTACAAAAACTTCAAAGCGTTCCACCAATTCCGGATCACCGGGTTTGGTTTTAGCAAAGGGGCTTACTGCGGTAGGATAATCCAATGCAATAACGGGGTTGTGATATCCGGCCAATAATTTTCCTTCAAAAAGTTCATCGAAAATGTCCGAGTCGGAATCGTCGGCACTAAACTTAATACCTTGTTCGCGAGCAACTTCTTCCAATTTTTCGCGGTTGAATTGGCGACCATTTAACACTTCGTGAATATCGCGACCGAATTTTTCTTTCCAAGCTTCAGGGATATAGAGCCGTTTATACGGCGGGCGTAAATCTACATCATAACCGCGGAAGTGAATGACTTCGGCTCCAATAGCCTTGGCAGCATTCCCTAAGATTTCATCAAACAAATCGGCCATGGTATTTACATCGCCGTAAGCTTGGTAAAGCTCCATCATGGTAAATTCGGGGTTATGGGTGGTGTCAATCCCTTCATTGCGGAACATATGTCCGATTTCATAAATTCTGTCCATTCCGCCGATAATAAGACGTTTGTGGTGAAGTTCGAGTGCGATACGCATAAAAAGCGGCATCTTTAACGCATTGTGGAACGTTTCGAACGGACGGGCAATGGCCCCGCCGGAGGACGGGTTTAAAATCGGCGTTTCTACTTCCAAGAAACCCTTGTCTTCCAACGTGCGGCGAATGGAAGAAATGATTTTTGCACGTTTTACGAAGATATCTTTTACGTCTTCATTAGCGATTAAATCCAAATGGCGTTTACGGAAACGAACCTCGGTGTCTTGAAGGCCGTGGTATTTTTCCGGCATAGGACGAATAGCTTTGGAAAGCAAGGTTAATTTAGAGGCTTTAATGGTTTTTTCACCCGTTTTGGTCACAAAAACGTGACCCACAACAGAAACAAAATCTCCAACGGCAATATGTTTCTTAAAGAAAGCATAAGGTTCTTCACCTAATTGATCTTTAGCAATATAGAGTTGCACGCGGCCGGAAAAATCACGCAAATGAGCAAAAGCAGCTTTTCCCATTAAGCGCAGTTGCACTAAACGCCCGGCCGTTACGGCCTCGGCACCTTCTTCGGCGGCTTTGGCTTCGGCACAGGAAATTTGTTTTTCGCAACGATTGGGGTAAGGAGTAATGCCTTGATTTTGGAGTTCTTGCACTTCGGCATAGCGTTGTGCAATAATACCGTCTAACGCATTGTTATGCTGCGGTTGTTGGTTGTTTTCGTTAGCCATCTTAATTAAACCTCGTAAATAGTATTAAGTATATTTTAGCAAAATTAGGCCTTGGAGCGCGCGTGTGGGAATTGATACAATAAACGGTAGGTATTAAATATGAAAAAAATAACATTTTTTTGGATTTTCTTTATTTTACTGATATTGGGTGGCGGATTGTACTATCGCTATTCTTTTTATCGCGTTGATGAACGTGGGGCTACCTTGTTGATGCGTGGGTTTGAAAACAGCGCTCCCAACAAAGATGTTTTGCGCCTTATCAAGCGCAGCGACGATTTAAACGTGCGAGATAAAGCCGGCAGGACAGCGCTGTTTTATGCCGCTCGTTATACGCAAGATGCCAATGTGTTGAAAAAAATGATCGCGCAAGGCGCCGATACTTCCATGGTGGACGAAAATGGGCAAACCGCCCTGATGCAAGCCGCCCGTTACAATACTTCTGCTGAGGTTACGGCTTTATTGGCGCAGTTGGGCGGAGTGATAAACCAGACGGATAAAATGCAAAATACAGCTCTCTTTTTAGCGGCGCGACACAACAACGCTGCTGTTATAAAAGAACTTCTCCGTCACGGGGCCGATCCGGATGTGGTAGGCTATGAGGGGCATACCGCGGCCCAATTACTGGCAGAAAATGAAAATCTGACGGACGAAGAAAAGACGGATTATCGTCAAGCTATGTTGATTGTTTCTATTCTGCGTCCGATAGAAAAGTAATTTAGAGAAAACTCTTAATTTTTTATTAAAAAAATAAATGCTTTCTTGAAAATACAAAGCAGAGCATTAAACTATAATATGATGAAAACGTGCAAAATAATACTACTGTTGGGGTTGCTTTTCCTTGGGCCGTTGGGCGTTTGGGCGGCTGAGTGGGGGGCTATGTCCGATTATGTAAATGAAAAAGATACTACCCAAAACGGAGAGAAATACTTATTGCGCAAAATTTTGAACGGACAAACTCTTTCTATCGGTTTGGAGCGAAACCCATACACCGAAAAACAGTATGAAAAACTGGGTCGAATGATTGTAGATCTTTACAATGATTGGTTTTCAAATGCCGCTCGTCGGATTAAAAGAGCCGGGCGCGAAGAGGAATTTGCCGACATCCTTCCCATTTTGCAAAAAGGGGTATCTGTTCACATAACCGAAGAAGGCAGAGACTTAAATGTTATTTTCATGCCTCTAAAAGAGGTGCAAAGAAAGTGCGGGCGTAGGACGGGCGGATGTTATACGTTGGAAGCAGTCCCCGACATTTATTTGCCCATTAATGATGGACTGCTGAAATTCTTAAGCTTCGGCGGAGAAAATAAGAAAAGGATCGGTACGCATGAAATCGGGCATTCTCTGGGTTTTTCCGATCAATACTTTCAAGCTCGCTTGATTAATTCGGACGAAATGTACGGCTCTGTTGAAGAACGAGAAACCATTATGGAGCATGCAGGCCATCTGACTTGTGATGATGCGGACGGAATAATTAATTTAATCGATATTACGAAAGGAACTTCCCGCGGAGGAGACAAAGGATGGAAGTCGTTATGTCGCAGATCCAAGGAGTATTATATTGGGGGAATGTCTGCGGGAAAGGGGCCGTATCTTGTTACATTAAGTGACGATAATATGTCCGTTAATATCATAACGTACGAGAAGGGGAAACAAGTAGCTAGCAATGACTATCCGTTCTCTATCCCTAGCGGAATGGTAGAATGGCAAGAAATCCCTTCTGTTAGTATTGTCAAAAAAGACTTCTTGGGCCGTCCGTTATTGGCACAAGGGGCGCAAGGGGAGACCATTTATTATGCCTACCTGTATGATCGAATCGATAAGGTAACCATTAAAGACGGTGCCGTTTTAAATGTAGTAAGAAGAATGTCCTTTCCGGAGAGTTCGCGCTCCGGATCTATGCGAGACTCCAAGGAAATGATTTTTGGTCAGCTGGGCGTTATTTGTTCCTTAACAACAAGAAGTTTTTTAAGAAGAGGACATACAAACGAATATTTGGAAGGCATTAATCAACCCAAAGTGCGGCGTTACCTTAAGCATGGGTATAACCGCCATGGGAAACGGACTACGGAAGTATATCAAGACGCAAACAAATTAGTGCAGAGACCCTCTGGATTTTTGCGAAATTTTTCTGCCCAAATGAAATCTATGCCGGCGGAAGAAAACCTTAGAAAACAGATGGATAGACAAAAGGGGCTTTCTCGTCGGGAGAAATTGGGGAATTTGCTGGACCGATGGGGCCAACAAGTATTAAGGGAATTTTCTTCCCGTAAAAGAAAATAGATCTTCTTCTAACGTAAAATTAAAAAGGGTTTTTAGCTGATATATGCTAAAAACCCTTTCTAATTAAATCCTTCCGGGACTAGGATTCGAACCTAGAATTAATGCTCCAGAGGCACCCGTGTTACCATTACACCATCCCGGAGTAACATAAATATTCTAGCACATTTTTTAGATAAGAGAAAAATTTGTCCTGTTCTTTCCCTTCTCATAATTTGTTATAATAGAAATAGATTTAGCGCCTATAGCTCAATTGGTTAGAGCAACCGACTCATAATCGGTGGGTTCCAGGTTCAAGTCCTGGTGGGCGCAGTAAAATTTGGGCCTCGCAATCGCGGGGCCTAAATTTTTCTCGTCGACGAAATCAAATTTCCCGCGCAATTTTAGGCACTAAAAACCGCCCTTTTTTACTGAACCACTCTCTTTTATGCTTTCTCGTCGAGAAACTGAAAATTTTATTAACAAAAAATGTCAAAAACGGGAAAGTACTCGGCAGAAAAATGGCAGAAAGTAATTCTGACATATCTTGGCAACATATCTTTTTCCTACTAAAATTCCTTCTGCCATTTTACATACTTTTTGGCAGAAAAGTACTGACTGTTTTGACAATGCTATAATAATGGTAATAATCACTATGCCTAAATACATCAGCGAAAATGCAGAACTAATGAAAGAATGGGATTGGGAAGCCAATAACAGAGAAGGCATAGATCCCTCTCGCTTAACTTTAGGAATGAATAGAAAAGTTAATTGGATTTGTGCCAAAGGTCATAAATGGAAAGCTAGTATATGTGTACGAAACTTTTCTAAGTCCGGTTGTCCTTTTTGTCGTAATTCAAAGGTGTGGCCAGGATATAACGACTTAGCTACAACTAATCCAAAACTATTAAAAGAATGGGATTATGAGAAAAATATATTAAAGCCGACAGAGGTCACAGCAGGTTCTAATAAGAAAGTGTGGTGGTTTTGCAGCAAGGGACATAAATGGCAAAGAACTGTATCCGGACGGTCTGCAGGGTATGGTTGCCCCTATTGTACAAATCAAAAGATACTTCCAGGATATAATGATTTAGCTACGACACATCCCGAACTATTAAAAGACTGGGATTACCAAAAAAACACATTAAAGCCGACCGAGGTTGCCGCTCGATCTAATAAAAAGGCGTGGTGGAAATGTTCCCAAGGACATAGTTATGAATCCGCTATTGCCAAAAAAACAGAAGGGCAGAGTTGCCCATATTGTTCAAACAAAAAAGTATTAGTGGGATATAATGATTTAGCAACCACCCATCCGGACCTTGCTAAAGAGTGGCACCCTACCAAGAACGGGGCTTTAAAGCCAACAGATGTTGTCGCAGGAAGTGCCAAAAAGGTATGGTGGAAATGCCCAAAAGGACACGAATACCAGGCAAAAGTATGTGCTAGATCAGTTTTGCACAATGGTTGTGCTAAATGTAAGGAAGGAAATCAAACCTCATTTCCAGAGCAAGCTATATATTATTACGTCAAACAGGTTTTCCCCGATGCTATAAATAGATACAGAGATATTTTCGACAATGGCATGGAATTGGATATATTTATCCCTTCTAAAAGGGTCGCTGTTGAATACGATGGCTCTTTTTACCACAAAAAAGAAAGATCCTTAAAACGTGAAAAGATTAAGTATAACACTTGCCGACAGCATCGAATTAAACTTATCCGCATATGCGCAAAGGACAATTCTGATGTTTTTAATTTTACTTCAGATTACACTTTTATTGAGTCGACTTTAGACGATAGTGACAATACCAAGGGACTCGACAAGGTTATTAGAGAGTTGTTGTGGATGTTAGAGTCTGATTTCGGTTGGAATCCACGAAAACAATATTTGCGTCATAATGGTATGATTATCCGCAAGATATCAGCAGACGTAAACATTGAGAGAGACCGATATAAGATTAATGCGTACAGGGAAAATGCCACGTTTAAAAAATCTTTGGCAGTAGTGAGGCCCGACTTGGCGGAAGAATGGGATTATAAAAAGAATTATCCCCTAACGCCCGAAATGTTTCCAGTGGGCTCGCACGAAGAGGTTTGGTGGATATGCAAAAAATGTGGGACATCTTATCCCAAAATAATTCGTACTAGAAGCAAATTAAAAGTAACTTGTCCAAAATGTAATATTAAGTGTAAATCCAAGCAGTATAAACTATACATGTGCGACGCAAAGACTTCCAAAATTCTAAAAGTATTTGACTTGATTTCCGAAGCCGCAAAAGAAACTGGGATTTGTGATTCCAATATCGCCGGAGCCTGTCGAGGAACCCGTAAAACTGCCGGTGGTTATATTTGGAAAAAAGAATACGTTAACAAATACGATAAATAAGAAAGCCCAAACAAACCAGAGCATTTGTCTGCACTAGAGAAACTTGAACCTATCGATGGAAGTTATACTTGTATATGGCAGAAAAAGTTTGTTTTTGACAGACTTGGAAAAAGTACGGCAGAAAACTCGTACATACCCCGTCGGTAGAACACCGCTTGGTGGGCGCAGTAAAATTTGTCTCGTCCATTATGAAAGGAGCAAATTTTTTGCTATACTTTAGCTAGTGCATTCCACTGTATAATTTGGAATGACTTCGAAAAAGAGGGAAAGTTATGATAAAAAATCTAAAAAAAATTTGTATTTGTGTTAGTGGTCTGTTTTTGTTGACTACAGCCCACGCGCAGCTTGTCCAAAGCCAACAAAATTCTCCGGATCCTGCTATAACAAACAATGATTACTCTTTTAGTGTAACCTTGGCAGATGGAAGTGTTGTAGAGATGAAAAGAGCTGCCAAAACATTGTATGCAAACGATGCTGCTCAGTTCGATACGTTTGTGTTAAAAAACGGTATCTATGAAGTAGGGCCCTCTTCTGTTTTCGTTGTGTCCGCTTATGAGCCGGAAGAATTATTTCAGTTGGCATTTAAAAGCTCGATCTCATTAGATGAAACCGCAGAAAAACTCACTAACATTCGTTTTGATTTTTTGAGTAATGTAATCGATTGGATCTATTTTTTGGAAGAAAAGGGAAAAATTAGCTCTGGTCTTCAAAAGCCCTATTTTAAAGAACGTCTATTAAAAGGGCGCTCTGAAAATAATGAAATCGCTTCCAAATTGGAACTTTTAACGTTAGAATTGTATGGAATTATATATGAACCCATAAAACAAGCGGAAGAACTGTTACAAGAAAAAGGTTTAACAAAAGTTCTAACGGGAACCCCTTTGGATATGGGGCGCCAAGGAGGCGAAGTATTGCCGAATGGCTCTGGCATATTTGATGCTTTGTTCCCGAATTTCGGAACGGAAGAGGCTGCTTTGCATGTGCGCGATTTGTTGAATGTAACATTAAAATGTATGCAAGCAAAAAGTTTGGAAGAAAAGTCCGATTGTAATGGGGAAGAGTTGGAAATTGTAGCTCGTTATATGAAATAAAGTTTTTCTTTTTCAAAAGGCAACTCTTTTTAGAGTTGCCTTTTAGTTTTATATTTTTACAAAGGGATACAAGAAACTAAAATCTGTATTTTATAAAAACCTTCGTTGGGGATTTACCTTAAAATTGCTACAATATAATTAGTTCGGGGCATGGCTCAAGTGGTAGAGCGCCCGCTTTGGGGGCGGGAGGTTCCCGGTTCAAGTCCTGGTGGGCGCAGTAAAATTTGGGTTATCTCTTGTGGATAGCCCAAATTTTTTTGCCCACAGTACATAAATTGCGTTTTCTTATTTAAAATTTATAAAATAGTGTGGACTTTTCCAATTAAATATTAGTTTTTGGATTTACGGGGGTCTTTTATGAAAAAATACATAGCCATGTTTTGTTTTCTATTGTGCTTGACAGGGTGCATGAGCCAAGAAGAGAAAGATAATCGATTGACAGAAGCTATTCGGTCTGAAAACATATCGGAAGTAAAAAATTGGTTAAACAAAAAAGCTAATCCCGATGTTACTGTCTCGTCCTGGGATGACGGTACAAAAATAAGTGCTCTTTCCTATGCGATTGTAAAGAAAAATACAGGAATAGTTAAACTGTTATTACAGTCAGGCGCAAATCCAAATTTAGCCCCTAAAGAAGGAGGGGCTGCTCTGATACTTGCTAGCGGACCCTATCATGATCCACAAATTGTGCAATTATTATTAGAAGCGGGGGCAGATCCAAATGTAGCAGATGAAGCGGGGGAAGCTCCATTAATGTATGTTTGTGTGACTCATGGAAATCCAAAAACAATCAAAACGCTGTTGGATGCAAAAGCAGACCCTAATGCCCGCAATAAACACGATGTGACAGCATTAATGGCGGCATCCGCTAAAGGCCATGTGGCAGCAGTTAAGCTGTTATTACAAGCCGGAGCAAATCCGAATGTAGCAGATGAGAATGGCGCAACTTCATTGATGCAAGCTTCTGGAGATCCAAAAATAATCAAAATGCTGTTGGACGCGAAAGCAGACCCCAATGCCCGCAATAAACACGATGCGACAGCATTAATAGTGGCATCCGCTAAAGGCCATGTGGCAGCAGTTAAGCTGTTGTTGCAAGCCGGAGCTGATCCCAATGCAATGAACGAATATAACACAAATTCTCTTATGGCGGCCAGTTCAACAAAAAATAAAGAAATCGTAGAACTCTTGCTGCAAGCTGGAGCAGATCCTAACGCTCGCATAGATCCTTCTTGGACAAAAAAGGAAAATTTGACTAAATTAATGGCATCGATTGAGAAAACGATGTCTACTCCTCTGATATTCGCCAGTGCACGAGGAGATGCAGAATTAGTTCATTTGCTTTTAAAAGCTGGAGCGGATCCGAATGGTCCTGATTCGAGTATGAATACGCCCTTGTTGGTTGTGGCACTATCCAAACCTTCTCAAAACAACTTGCGAATAGCACAAATGCTCTTAAAAGCCGGAGCTGATGTGAATTATCGTAACCAAGAGAATAAAACAGCCTATGATTTCGCGGTAAAGAAAGGTAACAAGGCAATGATGATCTTACTTAAAAAATCCGGAGCTAATCCACGAATTAATTCAAAAAAATCGCCCCAACGAAAAGAACCAATGACACTTTTTAAAAAAGGCGGACGGACTGCAACATTACATTTCGTAAAATAAAAACACCCCACAAATTGTGGGGTGTTTTTAGATGATTAGTATTTTAATTAGTGATTAAGTTAGTATTTCTTTTTGATTATTCAGTTTGCTCTATATGTAAAAAGAGGAATAATAATTATCTTGTCGTCTCTCCATTATCTGACTCCTTGATAGGGCTAAATTTTTTCATAGCATCAAAACACTTGATTCTCTGCTTTGGGGATTTACTTTAAAATTGCTACAATATAATTAGTTCGGGGTATGGCTCAAGTGGTAGAGCGCCCGCTTTGGGAGCGGGAGGTTCCCGGTTCAAGTCCGGGTGCCCCGATTTTTTATTATGAACCAAACCAACTTTTACCGCCAAAATGCTTTTCTTATTTCGCATTCTCCCGCGGATACAGCGGAAGAGCAGCGTGACGACGGAATTATTACCGAAACTACCTTTCCGTTTTTTACTCCTTTTTTATTTGACAGATTAGTCCTTTCGGCTAATTTTCGGGCTGATATGGAAGGGGATGTTTTATTGGAAGTACAAGTTTGCTCGCAGGGAGAGTGGAGCCACTATTACAAAATGGGCCTGCTTTCCAGCAAATTCAAACGCAGTTTTCCTGAACAAGAAGATTCTTTCGGCAAGGTAGTAGTTGACGAATTGTGTTTATCCCGTCCGGCGGAAGGTTATCGTTTTCGGATTAAGTTTTCCGGTCGATCTCAGTTATTAAATCTAACAGCTTGCGGGGTGCGTGCTCCTTTTGTATATGACGATTTTTATGCTTCCCAACTCCCATCTGAGGAATGTATGGTGGGGGTGGAGCCTTTGTCTCAAATGGAGGTAGTAACGGAAGAGCAAACTCGTATATGCAGCCCTACTTCTCTTTGTATGGCGCTTAATGCGTTGGGATATTATACTACACCGGAAATGTTGATGCCCGAAGTGTTTGATCAGGCTGCTTCCATCTACGGAAATTGGATGTTTAATGTAGCGGCAGCTGGCCAGTTGGGGGCAGAATCTTTTGTTCGTCGGTTTTCTTCTTTGCTGGAGTTAGAAGAATGGGTTTCCGCTTCTTCTTTGGTGGTGGCCAGTATCGGTTATCAAAAAGGGGAATTATCCAATGCTCCTTTGGAGCAAACTCCCGGACATTTAGTACTAATACGCGGTTGGCGTGATGGGAAAATTTTAGTAGCCGATCCCGCAGCCCCGACAAAAGACAGTGTTTTGCGCGCTTATGATGCCAAAGAGTTCGCTCAGGTATGGTTGAAAAATAAAAAAGGCGCGGCTTATGTGGTGAAGAAAAAATGAGAAAAATACTAATTGCTTTAATCGGATTATTTTTGCTGGGTGGTTGTGCCCAAGAAAGCCTGACAGATAGTTTAGTTGTAGCGCATAAAGGGGAAATGGAATCCTTGGATCCTGTTTACTCGTATGACGGGGTAACTCATGGAATGCTCATTAACGTGTACGATACCTTATTGAAATTTAAAGGGAGTTCTTTAACAGAGTTAGAACCTTCTCTTTCCACCCAAGTTCCTGCTGTGGACAATGGCCTTATTTCCCAAGATGGGCTTACTTATACGTTCCCTATTCGTAAAGGCGTTAAATTTCATGATGGAAGTGAACTGACCCCCGAAGATGTGCGCTATTCTGTATTGCGTTTTTTATTATCGGATGTGGCCGGAGGTCCTTCCAGCTTATTGTTAGAACCCATTTTAGGCATTTCTTCCACGCGTGATGAACAAGGCAATATTGTATTGGATTTTAAAGATGCCGAGAGAGCCGTCCGGGTGGAGGGGGATAACGTAGTAATCACGCTTAGACGTCCTTTCGCTCCGTTTTTATCCATATTGGCTCGTTGGAGTTATGTGATGAGCAAAAATTGGGCTGTACAAAATGGCGCGTGGGACGGTACCGAAGAAACATGGAAAGAATTTAATAATTTTTCTAAAGAAGATTCTCCTTTATTTCAAAAAACAAACGGAACGGGTCCATTTTCTGTCGCTCGTTGGGATATCGCCGCCAAACGTTTATTGCTGGTAGCGAACGAGAATTATTTTGAGGGCGCTCCCAAATTAAAAAGTATTCATATGATGACGGTGGACGAACCCAGCACATTACGCCTTATGTTGGAATCGGGCGATGTAGATGTGGCTGAATTATCCCCTAAGTTTATTTCTCAGTTGCAAGGAAATCCGGACATTTCTTTGTACGATAATCTCCCACGTCTACGCACGGATCCCGCTATCTTCTTTACGTTAAATATCAATATGCAAGCCAACCCCGATGTCGGCTCCGGCCAATTAGACGGCCAAGGGATTCCTTCCGATTTCTTTTCGGATAAAGATATTCGCAAAGGTTTTTCATATTCTTTTGATTATGAAGCCTTCTTGCGAGAATCAATGGAAGGTCGCGCCACAATGGCGATAGGTCCTGCCCCTGAAGGTTTGGTAAAATACAACAGCTCTTTTAAGCGCTATCATTTCGATTTGGAAAAGGCCAAAGAGCACTTCCAAAAAGCGTGGGGCGGTAAGGTGTGGGAAAAAGGTTTTAAGTTTACCATTACCTACAATACCAGCGGTGAAATGCGTCAAATCGCCAGCGAAATTTTGAAACGTAATGTGGAAAGTTTAAACCCCAAATTCCAAATAGAGTTACGCGGTGTTACGTGGCCGGCTTTCTTGGAAAAAACAGCTAAGCGGCAAATGCCTATGTGGGCGCGCGGTTGGGTAGCCGATTATGCCGATGCACACAACTTTTATTTTCCGTTTGTGCATAGTCAGGGGCGGTATGCTTTGTCGCAAGGATATAGAAACGAGCAAGCCGATGAACTGATTGAAAAAGCTGTGGCGGAAACTAATTTTACCAAACGTAATGCACTTTATCAAAAAGTCCATAATTTGATGCATGAAGATGCTATGCAAATCTACACCGTTCACCCCACAGGTTTATGGGCCATGCGTTCGCGCGTGAAAGGGTTTGCGGATAACCCCGTGTATATGGGAATTTACTTCTATCCCATGTTTAAAGAGTAGAAATAGTTTGAAGTAAAAGAAAAGGGATATGAAAATTTTCATATCCCTTTTTTATGTATTAAATTAAATTTTTTTGCAGATTTGCCGAATGTATTGAGCAGTGTTTTTTTGTGTTTCTTCTTCGGGGGCTAAATCGGTAAGCACGGCTATTTGTTGAGGGAAAAGAATTTCCTTTTTGATATTTTTCCCTTCTAATTTTCCGCAAACAAACAATACGGTTTTCCCGTATTTTTTAGCTAATTTCAAAATAGCCAACGGAGCTTTCCCATAGAAAGTTTGTTTGTCCAGTTTGCCTTCGGTGGTAATTACCAAATCAGCCCATTTGATTTCTTTTTCCAAGTTTGTTTTTTGTACTAAAAAATCAGACCCGAGCAGTAACTCGGCATGAAAGCAACCTGCTAATCCCGCGGCAATAGCCCCTGCAGCGGCTGTACTGGGTTGGTGCGAGATATTTTGTCCGGTTTCTTTTTTGATAGCACGTGCAAAGGTAGCCATGGCTTTATCCAAGGCTTTCACTTGGTCGGGGGTGGCTCCTTTTTGAGGGCCGAAAACTTTAGCAGAACTTTTAGGGCCTAATAAAGGGTTTGTTACGTCCGCTACTCCAATAATTTTTATCCCTTTGAAGCGTTTTTTAAGCGGGGAAAGATGAATGTTTTTCAGGGAGATAAGAGGGTGAGCTCCTAAAGGTAAAGTTGCATGGTTTTTGTCTAAAAGTACAGCTCCGCACGCAGCAGCCATGCCGGCCCCCCCGTCGTTACAAGCCACTCCACCTAATCCTACATAAATGGTTTTAGCTCCGGTTTCAACAGCCCTAAGGAGCACCTGCCCTACCCCAAAAGAAGAGGCGTTCATCGGGTCCAATTCGTGGGTGGAAACACTGCCTAATCCACATATGCGCGCGGTCTCCACGATAGCTGTTTTCCCGTCAGAAAGCATTAAAAAATGCGTGCGCTTGGTTTTTAGAAAAGCATTTTTGGCAGAAACGGAAATAAGATGTGCATGAGGATCCAATGTTTTAAAAAAATCGATAAACCCGTCTCCCCCGTCTGATATAGGGTAAGCGTGTACGAGATGTTGTTTGGTAAGTTCGCGCGAAAAAACACGCGCGGTTTCCCGCGCGCTCAAAGAACCTTTAAAAGCATTGGGTAGTACTAAAATTTTCATTCAAATTTCCAACTTAACTGTGCTTGAATAACGGTATTGGACGAGGCCGAATCTTTCAAGGCTCCGCTTCTTTGGGCAAATACTTGGCGAGCTTCCAAACCGAGCATCACATCATCTACCCATGTTTCCACCCCAATCCCTATGGCCCCTGCAAACCCGTTGGATTTAACAGTATTGCTCTGTATTTCCCCGCGATAGTTAAGCTTTAACATCTCATAAACAGCGGATGCGGTGATGTATAAGGCCAAAGGACTATTGGGGGTGAGATAGTAGTTAGCGGCTGCCCCTATTTGAATAATTTGGCCGCTCGTTTTTACTTGCGGGTCGGGGTAAGGAAGTTCTTTCCCTTCGGAAGTAGCCTCATTATTCTCATTTTCCACAGCGGGATCCTTGTCTGCAAAAGAAGAATTGGAAATGTTTCCGATTGTCAACGTGGGACCCAACCAAAAATTGCTTTCTTTGATACGCCATAAGTACTTACTCGATACCATGGCGCTTGTTCCGCCTATGTCAAAGGGTTCTGTATCGGCTGAATAACCCGCTTTATTGGAATTATCCAACATTAAATCCAGCGGCATGGCTCCTACTTGTACCGCAAAATACTTGGAAAAGTTTTTTTCGTTAAATTTTGTTTTCTTTTTAGCGGGCTTGCTTTTTTCGGCTAATTGGGTTTTGGCGGTTTTTTCGGTTACTTGTTCGCCTTTAATAAAAGCTTCTTCATCGGTTAATTTTCGCGGGGAGGTTTGTTCTACGCGAGCTTCCGGTGTGATTACTTTTCCGTTTACTACCGTGGCATTTTGGGCACCGAACACTTGGTCGATATCCGAGTCGAAGGTTAGTCCTCCGGCCGCTTCCACCTTACCCGTTTGGGCTACCGTTTGTGCGGTTTGGGCGGCGGCTTGAGCCGCTTGTTGTTTTTCTATGTTTTCTTCAACAAATTCTTTTTGAGCTTCTTTACCTTGGTTGTAATCGTAATTTTCAATAGAAACAATTTGGGGCATATCCACGTTTACCACAGCACCATCATCAGTTTGTAGTTTCAGATTAAATTCGTCCAAATCTAAAATGATTCCCACCAATTGTGTACCTCCTTTTAAAACGAGGCGATGCTTATCGGGAAGGATTTGTTCGATTTCCCGTTGATTGAGTGTAATGGTTCCGTAGGAAGTGGCAAGGTTGAGGGTATATTCTGTTTGAGCAACAATAGAACCGCTGATTAAATTGCCATCTTTCATTTTGATGGTTTCGGCATTTAGTACAGCAGTAATAAGTAAAACATAAAGTACAACTAACGCTCTTTTCATATACCCTCTCTTAATAAAAGGCAAAACGAAAGCGGTGCGTAATATTACACACCGCTTTAAGATTATTTGGATTCTTCTTCTACAACTTCTTCGATTTTGGTTTCAGCCGGTTTTTCTTGTGTGCAGCAGCAAGGGGCTACGGCTTTTTTAATTTTGCGCAGTACGCCCAAAATTTTGACTACGGTCAAGAAACCGAGCGCGGCGGCCAAGTCGCTGAGTACGTAATAAGCGGCGGCAGCCCACATTTCGCTACCGGTAAGTTGCGGGTGCGCAAACACGGCATAAGCTTGAAATACACCAAAAGCCAACGCCAAGTAGAAAAGGACCAAGAAAACAATACGAAGGCCTTTTAAGCACAACCAGTTATGCGGAAACCATTTTGCACATTTGCAGCATTTAGACATAAGTTTCACTCCTTTTATAAGTATGGGGAAATTGATTACCCCCCTATACTGATATTGTAGCAAAGAATATACCTTTCGCGGCAATATCCTTTGTTGTAAAGATAGGTTGTAAATACAAAAAAGCAAGGAAAAAAGAAAGTTAGTTTTTAAAAATACTTTGGGCCGATATTCTTAAAGCCTGACATATTTTCACAAGGGCCAGCTCGATTATGCAAGTAAGGCCGGCTTGAAGAGTGGCAAACCCATAGAGTTTTCGAGCAGGGGCAGAATTTTGCGCTAAAATATCAGAAGAGAGCAAGAAGGTATAAAGAAAGCAACCAAGAGCATAAACCCCTACTGCTAAAGTAGCATAAAAAAGAATAAGGCCAATAACTTCAATCGTTTTTAACCCAATCCAGCGATGAGGAAAGAATTTTTTAAGCACGGTTGGCCTCTTTAAGTAATTCTTGTGCATGGGTAAAGGCAGCGGATTTTTTATCCATATTTCCTCCCAACATACGGGCTATTTCTTGGGTTAAAGATTCTCCGTTAAGCGGTTGAATAGTAACATCCGTAGTGTTTTGAATAGCTCTTTTTGCTACACGGAAGTTATGATTGGCTTGTGCCGCTACTTGTGCCAAATGCGTAACGCAAAGAACCTGCCGTCCTTGAGCGGCTTGTCTTAATTTTTGTCCAACCAAATGGCCTGTTTCTCCGCCGATACCGGCATCTACTTCATCAAATACCATGACGGGAACAGTGGGAGCCAAAACGGTTTTAAGCCCCAACATTACACGAGAAATTTCCCCGCCGGAAGCGATATTTTTGAGCGGACGAAGAGATTGGCCCGGATTGGGCGAAAATAAAAACTCTACTTTATCTGCCCCCGTAGAGGTTAGATTTTCCTCATCCATTTCTACGGCTACACTAAAGCGAACGGAATTAAAACCGAGCGGACGGATTTGCTCCGTAATGAGAGCAGAAAGTTTTTCCGCGGCAGTCATGCGTTTTTCATGCAGTTCCCGTGCTAATTTGAGCAGGTGTTTTTGTGCTTTGTCCAACTCGGCCTGCAATTCTTTTTCTTGCTCATCGGAGTTTTGTAAACAGCTGATTTTATTTTGCAAATCTTCGGCGCAGGCTAAAACATCGCTGATTTCCGGGCCGTATTTGGCTTTTAAGCGTTTGATTTTTTCGTGCCGGCTAAGCATTTTATCCAAAGCATCGGGTTCAATTTGAATATCGTCTTTATAGGCGCACAGTGACGAAGATGCTTCTTCTAATGTTAATAAGGCACTGTTTAATTCTTGGGAAAGAGAAACTAAGTTTTCATCCAATCCGGCCATGTTTTCCAGCAATTTGGCAGCTCTACTCACACGAGCCGTGGCGGCATTATCGGCAGCATATAATTCTCCATAGGCTTCTGCTGCCATTTCCAACAACCGTCCGGCATGTTTCATTTTGGGAAGGGCTTGCTCTAATTGTAAATCTTCGTCTGCGGTCGGGTTTACCTTTTCAATTTCTTGTAATTGATAGGTATACATATCCAAGAGACGTTCTTTTTCTTGCTCACTCATTTGTGCAGCTTGCAACTGGTCTTTTAGAGATTGCATTTTCTGATACGCAAGAGCAGTTTCTTCCCGTAGTTTGTCATGTCGGGCAAATTTATCCAACAAAGAAAGATGAACAGACGTGTGAAGAAGACTCTGATGATCGTGTTGACCGTGAAAATCTACCAAATGCTTACCAATTTGAGCCAAGGTAGACACGGTTACGTTTCGTCCATCTACATAAGCTTTCCCTTTTCCTTTGCGGTCCAGTTCACGGCGAAGGGTAAAAGTGTCGCCGGAAATTTGTTGTTCTTGCCGAAGATTTTCGGGTAGTAAATCGGCGGAAAAATCAGCTGAAATCCGCATGCGCTCTGCTCCGTCTTTTATAAGGGAAACATCTCCGCGTGCACCAAGCACAAACCCCAGCGCCTCAATAACGATGGATTTACCGGCACCGGTTTCTCCGGAAAACACATTAAGTCCTTGAGAAAAATCAAGCGTAAGACGGGAAATGATGGCAAAATTTTCAACAGTGAGGGTTTTTAACATATTAGCGAGAACCCCATTTGAGCTTTCGGCTTAGGATAGCGAAGAAGTCCCGTTCTTGCGTGCAAAAGAGTTTTGCCTTGATGGGGCTTCTGGTTAGCTGTACACGAGCATTTTTAGGCAAGGTAAGATTGATTTGTCCATCAATGCTCAAAACGGCCAAGTCCGCTTCGTTTTTAAATTCGGGAACCAATTCCAAGATTCCTTCTGCCGGTAAAATGATGGGGCGTTGATTAAGCGTATGCGGACAAATAGGGGTAACCACTTGTACGTCTACTCCGGGCTCCACAATAGGCCCTCCGGCCGCCAGAGAATAAGCGGTAGATCCGGTAGGCGTGGAAATGATTACGCCATCGCCGAAATAAGAAGGAATTTCCCTTCCGTTAAAAGAAGCATTTAAAATAAAAGCGCGGGGATTGGCAGCCCTTAGTACACAATCATTAAAGGCCAAAAATTTTTGTTCCGGTTCGTCGGGGGCAAAAACTTTTGCTTCAAGCATGAAACGCTCGGTAAAATGGCACTCTTCTTGTAAAACAAGTTGCAGATGCTTTTTAAAGTCTTCCCTTTCGCACGAGGCCAAAAAACCCAACGTACCGCAATTAATGCCGAAAACGGGTAATCCTAACGGGGCGGCAGCACGCGCACAACGCAGCATGGTCCCGTCTCCCCCTAAACAGATTAATAGGTTTATTTTTTGATCGGCAAGAGTTTCCAAAGAGGTTAAAATTTTGGTTTCCAAACCGTTTCCTTGCAGGAAGGCAACAACTTCCTGCGCCAAGGAGCGGGCAAGCGGTTTTTGTTCATTAAAGAATACAGCAAACGGATTGGTTTTCATGGTTCTTTTATTGTAGCAAAAAAGATGTTTGACGTGCCGAATGGAAACTAATCTTTTTTCTTCTTTTGTTTTCTTCCGTAAAGTGCTCAAAATGATATAATAAAGTATAAACGAAGGGGGAGTATTTATGTGGGATTATACCGATAAAGTAATGGATCATTTTAAAAATCCGCGCAATGTGGGGGCTATCCCCAATGCCGACGGCACAGGCCAAGTGGGCAGTTTGGTGTGCGGAGATGCATTGAAACTAACAATTAAAGTAAATAAAGAAACGGAAGTAATCGAAGACGCCAAATTTGAAACCTTCGGTTGCGCCAGTGCCATTGCCTCTTCGTCTATTTTAACGGAATTGGTTAAAGGCAAAACGTTGGAAGAAGCCTCTAAAATTACCAATCAAGACATTGCCGACGCATTGGGCACATTGCCGGCAGAAAAAATGCACTGTTCCGTGATGGGAATGGAAGCGTTGGAAGCTGCTATAAAAAGCTATCGTCAAGGCGGAACTCCCGTAGTGTTCGAGCAGGAAGAAGAAAAAATTGTCTGCCATTGCTTTAACGTTTCCGAAGAGGCCATTATCAAAGCCATTCGTTCCAATCATTTGAAGACGGTAGAAGACGTAACTCACTTTACCAAAGCGGGGGGAGCTTGTGGTCGTTGCAAAGGAGAAATCCAAAAGATTTTGGATAAAGTAAATGCAGTCTGCGAATTACCTTCCGCTCCTGCCAAAAAATCGTTTTCTCAAATGACGATTGTAGAAAAAATCAAAGCGGTAGAAACAGTGTTGGAAGAAGAGATTCGTCCCAAACTCAACATGGACGGAGGATCTGCCGAACTAGTAGATTTGGCCGGAAACGTGGTTAAAATCCGTTTGATGGGTATGTGCAGCGGCTGTGTGAATGCACAAGCTACCCTTAAAAATTTTATTGAAAAAACGCTGAAAGAAAGATTAGATGAATCTATCAGCGTTGAACAGGCTTAACTTATGAAAGAAGTGTACTTGGACAATAATGCCACTACCCAATGTTCTCCAACTGTTGTGGAGGCGATGCTCCCGTATTTTAGTGAAAAGTATGGGAATGCTTCAAGCATGCATTCTTTTGGCGGGTCCAATCGTCAACCGTTAGAGAGTGCCCGTCAGCAAGTGGCCGCTTTGTTAAATGCCCAGTACGCCGATGAAATTCTTTTTACTTCTTGTGCCACAGAAAGCGATAATACGGCCTTATTTTCGGCCGCGCGCTGTTTCCCTAATAAAAAACATATCATTACCTCAGCGGTAGAACACCCTGCTATTATGGAGCCGTGCCGATATTTACAGTCTCAAGGTTGGCGGGTGGACTTTATCGGTGTAGATGAGCATGGCCGCTTTGATATGGAAGAATTTAAGCGCGTGATCGATGATCAAACAGCACTTGTATCCGTTATGTGGGCCAACAGTGAAACCGGTACCATTTTCCCGATTGCCGAAATTGCCAAAATCGCACATGAACATGGCGCTTTGTTTCATACCGATGCCGTACAAGCGGTGGGAAAAATTCCAGTAGATGTACAAGCATCACAAATTGATATGCTTTCGCTTTCTGCTCACAAATTTCACGGCCCCAAAGGCGTGGGTGCTTTGTATGTCCGTCGAGGGACCCGCTTTGTGCCTTTTATGATGGGCGGCCATCAAGAAAAACACCGCCGTGCCGGTACGGAAAACGTGCCCTATATTGTGGGGCTCGGAAAAGCGGCAGAGTTAGCCAGAATTCGTTTGGAAGACGGAAGTATGGCGCGTGTGGCCGCTTTGCGTGATAAATTAGAGCAAGGTATTTTAAGCCAAATTCCGGACGTAAGAGTAAATGGGGATGTAAATAGCCGTGTGCCCAATACGACCAACGTTAGTTTTGGCTATATCGAAGGGGAATCTATTTTGATGTACTTAAATGATTTTGGCATTTGCGCCTCTTCCGGTTCGGCTTGTACATCCGGTTCTTTGGAGCCTTCGCACGTATTGCGTGCTATGGGGGTCCCGTTCCAATTTGCGCATGGCTCTATCCGCTTTTCTTTGTCGGATCAAACAACACAAGAAGAGGTGGATTTGGTACTTAAAGAATTGCCGCCCATTATTGAACGTTTGCGCAAGATATCGCCGTTTTCGCGTTTAAACGCTTAGTTTTGTATCCGCGCCTTGAAAGGGCGCGGTGTTTTTGTTAGCATAATCTAAATTCAACCGAATGAGAGGAGAGTTCAAAAAATGAAACGTCTGTTACTTGTAGCCGTTTTGTTGTTCCCCGTGGTATTGTTTGCCAAAACCACCACCATTTATCATACCAGTGATACTCATGGGTTCTTTTATCCCAAAAATGGACAAGGCGGTTTCGCTGCGATGGCTGCTGTTTTGAAAAGCGGACCGAAAGATTATTTGCTTTTGGATTCGGGTGATTTTTCAAATGGTACGGTAGAAGCCAAAAACTCCAAGGGTCTTAAAGCCGTAGAATTTATGAACGAAATGGGGTATCATGCCTCCACTCTGGGCAATCATGAATTTGATTTTACCGAAGAAGCCCTTCCTGCTATCTTGGCTAAAGCCAATTTTACAGTGTTGGCCGCTAACTTTTTTGAAAAAGATACGCAAAAACACCCTGAGGGAATTTTGCCCTATAAAATTTTTGAAGTAGACGGAACAAAAATTGCCGTTATTGGGCTTGGGAATCGAAATCCCACCAAAAAAACGGTTAAGTATATGTTTAGCAAGACGTTGGAAGCTTTTGAAAATGCCTTGGTAAAAGCGGAAAAAGAAAATCCGGATGTGGTGGTTGTTATTGTGCATGACTCTTTGCAAGATGATAAGTATGGAGTTGATTCTTACGTAGGGGATATCGGACGGCAATTTTCCGGTCGTGTTCATATCGTGTTTGGGGGACATGCCCACAAAATTTTTCAAAACACTTATGAAAAGGGTGTTTTATTCGTAGAAAGCGGAAACAATATCCAGTATGTTAGCAAAGTATCCGTAACTACTGACGACAAAACCGGTAAGTTTTTGTCTGCCAAGTCTGAACTTATTCCGCTGTTGATTTCCAAGGTAGGACAAGACGAAAAAATATTAGCGGTGGGAGAACGTTTGCGTGAACCCGGAGTGGACGAAATCGTGGGGAATGCTCCTGCCTTGATTTCCAAAAAACCTTCCATTGAGGGGCATCGCGACGGGCCTTTGGATAACTGGATTTCTGATTTGGGGAAAAAATACACCGGAGCGGAAGTGTTTATCCATAATACGGGCGGAACGCGTGTAGATATGCCCCAAGGGCCTATCACCAAAAGAGACTTAATTGATATTCATCCTTTTGATAATACCGTTACGGAAATGACGGTTTTCGGTCGCTTCTTAAAGAGTGTTGTTAAGAGCGGACTTGTTCCGTGGAACCGTTTTGCTTTCTCCGGTTTGACGGTAACTTATAAAGTTAATAAAAAGGGAAAAGTTAAAAATTTAAAAATTTGGGTAAATGGAAAACGTTTAAAAAACCGCCAAATGTATAAGATTGCCACGAATTCTTATATTGCCGGTGGCGGTAGTGAAGGCTATTTATTTAAGCAAATTCCGGAGGAAGAAAAACATTTGGTAGGCGTAAAAACCATCCGCGACATGATGGAAGACGGGTTGCGCGCCGGCATTAAAGAAATCCCCGCTACGGGAAGAATTATAGAAAAGTAATATGTTTTGGAAGAAAGCAGCGGTTTTATTGGCATGTGGTTTGTGCCTTTGCGGGTGTGCAAAGGAAGATTTGAAACAAATTGATGTGCTGTTTACGGCGGATTCGGAAGGATTTTATTGGTCCCGTCCGGAACCCCGTTTACAAAACCGCGAAGCCGGCGGATATGCCGTGCTGAAAAATTTTCTGCAAAAACAAGAAGGAAAATATCTGCTTTTTGATGGAGGGAGTTGGTTTGGTACTGCACCGGAAGGCGCTTTGACAAAAGGCGCTTACGTGGCGGAACTAGCCGGCTCCCTTCCGTTTACTGTGGCAACAGTAACGGATAAAGATTTTATTTATGGCTGGCCTTCTTTGCGCGGAATCGTGCGCGAGCTTCCCTATCCTTTCGTTGTGTCTAACCTGAAATTGGATAATCAAATCCCTTGGCCACTACATGATTATCAAATTCGTACCATCGACGGAATTAAGATCGCCGTTTTTGGTTTGATTAATGAAAAAGCTATCAATCAAAATAGATCTCGTTTACCCGGTTTACGTGCCCATGATGCTTTGAAATCTGCTCAAGAAATGACCTCCATGCTGAAAGAAAAAGGGGTGGATTATATTATTCTTCTCAGCTCCTTGGGGGACCCCGATGCTTCGGGCGTGGGTGATAATGCTATTGCCGAAGAAGTGGAAGGAATCGATTTGATTTTAAGTTCCAATAAATCTCGCGAAAAACCGGAAACGGAGCAAATCAATAAGACGTTGGTGGTATATCCCGGTTCTA
This sequence comes from Elusimicrobiaceae bacterium, assembly GCA_045580265.1. GTDB lineage: Bacteria > Elusimicrobiota > Elusimicrobia > Elusimicrobiales > Elusimicrobiaceae > Avelusimicrobium. Next base: position 57,333 of record JAZNNM010000014.1, read on the forward strand.
AGTTGGATAGTATTGCCCGCGTTCGGTTACATTTCGACAAAAACAATCGCTTACATAGCAGCGAGTTTGAAGATATCCCACTACTGAAAGAAACTTACGGAGAAGATGAGAAATTGGCTGCGCTGGCAGGTGAACGTTTGGCTGCAACTCGCCAAAAAATGAATGCCCGTTTAAGTGAAACAGAAAAGGATATAGTGCATGGTTTAGCTCAAGAATCTGAGTTAGGCAATTTGTTGGCTGATTGTTTGCATCGTTGGGCCAAATTAGACGGGGCAATAATAAATTCGGATTCAATTCGTAGCTCTCTTCCTGCCGGTCGATTGACCGAGTATGATTTGTATAAGGCATATCCGTATGGGGATAATATCACTTTTTTAACCATTAAAGGCCGTGCTTTTACGCAAGCTTTAGAAGCTTCTTTGCAAGCGGAAGACAACTTCCCGCAAATTGCCGGTTTTACGGTACAATACTCCGCTAAAGATAAGAAAATTAAACGTATTACGCTTAACAACGGTCGAATCATTCGGCCGGATGAAACGTATCGTTTTGCCGTTACGGATCATATTTTAGCTGGCGGTTTCGGTCATGATGAATTTATAGATTCTTTGGAGTTTAAAAGCACTTTTGTAGAAGCCCGTCAAATTATGCGTACTTGTTTGATTCGTCAAAAGAAAGTTCAGGTGCCTTCTTTGGGCCGTTGGAAAAAATAAACATGACATTTATTAAACCTTTACAAATCGGTTCCGTAACAGTAGGCAATAATTTAGTTCTGGCCCCTATGGCTGGTATTACCGACTCTCCTTTTCGAGTGCTTTGTCTGCAAGGCGGTGCAGGACTTGTGTGCGCGGAAATGGTGTCAGCTCATGCCTTGCATTACGGAAACGAAAAAAGCGGACGTATGTTGCAAGTAAACCCCAAGGAACATCCCGTTTCCATGCAGATCTTTGGCTCCGATGAACAAACCATTGCCGAAGCTGCCAAAAATGCCGAAGCTGCCGGAGCTGATATTGTAGATTTAAATGCGGGATGTCCCGTAAAAAAAATCAATAAAGCCGGCGCCGGTTGTGTGTTGATGAAGGACGAAGTTAAATTGGCCCGATTATTAACGTCTGCAGTAAAAAGTGTCAAAATTCCCGTTACGCTTAAAACACGCATTGCGCTAAATCATAAAGAATTGTTGGCTGTCCGTTTGGCCAAATTGGCCGAAGAATGCGGAGCCGAGGCGGTTACTTTGCATGCACGTGCGGCGGTGGATGTACATAGTGGAGAGCCCAATATAGCGGCAGTGGCCGAGGCGTGTGCCGCGGTTAAAATTCCCGTTATCGGGAACGGCGGTATAAAAGATGCCTCTTTGGTAAAAGAATTTCTACAAGCCGGTTGCGCAGGTGTAATGATTGGCCGAGGCGCGGTGGGAAATCCTTTTATTTTTCAAGATATTATAGAAGAACTTTCCGGCAGAAAACCCGTCTCGCAAGATCCTAAAAAACGATTGGAAATTTATTTGCGTTTGGTAAAAGAAAATGCCGCTTTTTACGGGGAGCGTATTGGGGTGAATCGCAGCCGCAAAACAGCCGGATATTGGATTAAAGATTTTCCTAACGCTTCCGAAGTGCGCGGTAAGTTTGTGCGCATGGATTCTTTGGCTGAAATAGAGGCGTTATTTGCCGAAACAGTGGCCGGATTTTAGTTGTTTGGTTTTATAAAAAATGCTATCTTAGTAGCGGCTCTATTTTTTGTCTTCCATTTTTCTCTGCAAAAAACCTTTTGATTTTATATAATATATAGGAAACCACGAGTCATTAAGACAGCGGCCACCACTCCGCTGCGCATTAATTACAAAAGGTAGAAATAAAACATGACAAAAACTTTTTTGCCTTCCGTAAAGGAAGTTGAAACCACCCGCAAATGGCACCATATTGATGCCACGGGTCAAACCTTGGGCAGATTGGCTACTCAAATTGCCGTTTTGCTTATGGGTAAACACAAAAGAACCTATACGCCCCATATGGACTGCGGCGACTTCGTCGTAGTAACCAATGCTGGCAAAGTGAAATTGACCGGTAACAAAATGGAACAGAAAGTATATTTCTCCCACTCCGGTTATGCCAAGGGCGCTAAAGAAACCCCGGTTAAAAGAGTGTTGGAAAAAAACCCCACCAGAGTACTGGAATTGGCCGTTAAGAGAATGTTGGACGAAAACAAACTCCGCGCGCCCAGAATGAAAAGATTAAGATTATTCGCCGGCGAAGAACATTCCTTCACCGAACGCTTTGGTAAATAAGAGGGATAGAATTTATGAACAATACAAAAGAACTCAAAACCGGTAGAAGAAAAACCTCCGTTGCGCAAGTGAAACTTGCCAAAGGTCAAGGTAACATCACCGTAAACACCAAATCTTTAGATGAATATTTTGGTAACAATGCCCGCTGCAAAGCCGCTGTAAAGGCTCCGCTCGTGGTCACCAACTTGGAAAAAGAATACGATGTAACCGCTAAAGTAAACGGCGGTGGTATTTCTTCCCAAGCCGGTGCCTTGCGTCACGCGATTGCCCGCTCTTTGGCTGCTATCAGCGAAGATTTGAAAAAAGCCGTAAAGAAAGCCGGTTATCTTACCCGCGATCCTCGTATGGTGGAAAGAAAGAAACCCGGCCAACCCGGTGCCCGCAAGCGCTTCCAATTCTCCAAACGTTAATCGTTTGTTTTTGGAGCTTGCAGGAAAGATGTTTTGCAAAACCCCGCGTTTCACATACGCGGGGTTTTCATTTTTAAAAATAATTAAGAATAGCAACCCATACTTATTTTGCGAAATTTTTTTAGATTTATAAAAAAGGCCTTACCGTTCCCCTCGGTAAGGCCTTTTTAATTGTGTCCGGGTTAGCGCAGTTCCCCTTTCTGCTCCGGATCGGATAAAATCGTTTTCAAAAAGCCCCGGGGATTTTCGGCCCTACCGGGGCTTCTTATCATCCTATAAAGAAAATTATTTTAACTTATGAAAATAACTTTCTTCCCCCTGATTCCTGTTCCCCTATAATCAGCTCTTCGCCTTTTTACCCCCGAAACAGGAACCTTATATACTTACAATAAAAAATCGGCTGTCCATAGTAAAGTTCAAAAAAGGGTTAGTTTTTGGGACCTTTCGATTGCTAAAAATAAAACCCCCACAGAAAATACTGTGGGGGTTTTTAAAAAGGAGAAAAGTTATTTTTCTTCTTCTTTCTTTTCTTCACCAAATGCCGGTTTTACTTTAGGGCTTTCGGCCACTAAATTTTTAATCGGGTTGATGACTTTTGCTTGGGTAGCAAGCGTGCAGGGGCCTCCGATACAACCGCCTTTGCAGCTCATTACTTCCAAGAGTTGAAAGTCTCCAACGCCTTTGGCATACGCATTCAACATTAACATGGCTTTTTTATCCAAACCGTTGATAGCCATTTTCTTGAACGGGCGTTGCCCGACGAGTGCATTTTCCACCGCTTGTGCCACTCCACCGGTCACGCCATAATAGCGGGCTTCACCGGAGATGTTGGGATCAAGCGGAGTTTCTTCGCATTCGGCAGGATTAATGCCGCGGGCTTCCAACAAGGCTCCTAATTCTTCATAAGTCATCACATAGTCCATGTTGGGGTCTTCCATGCCTTCTACGCGTTTAGACACACACGGGCCTACAAATACAGTTGTAAAACCGTTTTTCTTTTCGATTTCCGCTGTGTAAGAACCGGGTGTGCGCGTGTGGGATACAAATTCTTTCAAAGCCGGTAAATGCTTTTTAACGGCTTGTACCCAAGCAGCACAGCAGGAAGTAGTCATAAAACGAGCACCGTTTTCCAAGCGTTCGATAAGTTCGCGCGCTTCATTGTCGGTAGTAATATCGGCCCCTTCTGCCACTTCGGTTACTTTGTCAAAACCGGCTTTTTTGATAGCGGTCATCAGTTGAGGAAGAGTACAGTCAAACTGGCCGACGATAGACGGAGCAATCATCGCGCATACTTTGCGGTGGCTCTTTATGGAACTTAAGATATCAATCAGTTGGCTTCGTTCCATAATGGCGCCGAACGGACAAGCACCCATACATTGACCGCAAGAGATACATTTTTCAAAATCGATTTGAGCAAATCCGTCAGTCCCTTTGTGAATGGCATCTACCGGACAGGCCTGTTCACAGGGAACGGGCACATAAGTGATGGCATTATACGGGCAGGCGGCTTTACATTGTCCGCAATTTTTACATTTTTCGGGATCAATTCGGCTTTTACCGTTTACAACGGAAATAGCACCAAATTTACAAGCGGTTTGGCACGCGCGGGCTAAACAGCCTTGGCAGGCTTCGGTTACGATATGGCGCGCCTTTACACAACCTTTACACGCAATATCTAATACGGTAAGCGGTTGTTCCGGAATGTCTTTGCGAAGTAAGGCTTGTTTGGCGTATTCGTTTAACGAGGTCGCTTCGTCATCTTCTTCAATGGCAAAACCCAAAGCTGCTAACGTGCGTGCACGGAATACGGCACGTTCTTTATATACACAGCAACGTACATCTAAATTAGCGTTGCGCGGCACGACGTCATGCGGAATGCGATACGCGGCCGTTTCTAAAACACCTTTATCAAAGGCTTCAATTACTTTTTTAAGGGCTTGTCTTTTAAAACCCAAGGCTTTATTGTCACTCATATTATTTATATTTTACCATATTGCAAGCGTATGCAATAGCTCCTTAGTTTGCTTGAAAACGGGCTATTAGCGGGTTGTGATCGGAAGCACCCGTCAGGCGCACCTCGCAGTCCCTCAAAGTTAGTTGTCTTGCAAACAGGAAATCTACGGGTTTTCCTAAAAAACGAGAACGGTTGTCCGGTGAAAATACAATTTCGGTTAATCCTGCTTGGCTTGTCATTTGGCGGAGGACTTGGCAACGTTTGGCACTCCAAGCGTTAAAATCTCCTCCCAGTAGAACAGGTCCTTCAAAATTAAGTAGCAGTTCGGCGATGACGGTTATATTTTTTTGAAAAGCCCTGACTCCGGTGAAGTTAACGGCATGAACATTAATAACCAATAATTGTTTTTTTCTTGGTAGAGGTAAAAAAGTTGCCAACATCATTTTAGGAATATGAAAAAAAGGCTCGGTAGCTCCCTGTTTAAAAATTACTTTATCGGGAGAAACAACGCTTCCCGTGGAAACGCCGGTGGGGTGACTCCCCCGTAGAGATAAAAAACCGCTTGCTCCGTGCCAACAGAGAGAGGTTTTTTTCATCTCGTTAAGAACGGTAGGGGTCAGTCTGTTTTCTTGAGCTAAAAAAATATCTGCTTTTTGTGCCAAATACCCAAATTCTTTGCTCCAGTCAGAGGATTGTGACTTTTGGAAATTCCAGACGCAAACCGTAAATTCGTGCGGCAATGTGTGGCAGAATTTTTGTCCTGAATGAATGCGTATTTGCGGTAAGATCGGTTTTTTGTACAACATAGCTAGTAATAAGGAGTCAGTAGTTTAAATGCTTTATCCAAAAGCAATGGGAAAAAAGGCGTTTTCTCGATATTTTCCCGCGTGGCGAGTTCCTTTTTTTGTTTGATAATTTTTTCTATTTTTTGGGCGAGCGCTACATCTATGCACTCCATGCAACATTCGAAATTTAATTTAAAACTGCGCACATCCCAATTAGCGGAACCTACCAATAACCATGCTTTGTCCACAATCATTATTTTACTATGGTCAAAAGGAGGTCTGGTACGGTAAATTTTAACACCTTTGGCTAGTAACGAACGAAAATTTGCTCGCATGGCGCGGTCCATTCCAAAGATATTGCTTTTTTCTGGCAAAATGATTTCTACGTCCACCCCGCGCATGGCTGCTACTTCAAGGGCATTTAAGATATTATTTTCCGGTAAGAAATACGGAGTAACGATTTGAATCGTTTTTTGTGCACAAGAGAGAGCCCCTAAAATCAGCAATTCTATTTTTCCGTAGTCACTGTCCGGCCCGTCAGGGATAATGCGTGCTGGAAGATTTCCTAATTGAAAAGAAGAGTGATGAAAGGAGGCCGGTGTGAAATGTTTTTTCTTGGCAAAAATCCAATCTTCTTCAAACACACGACTCATTTGGTCTACCACCGCTCCTTGCACTTTAAAAGTGATATCTATAATGGGGGCTTTGGGGTTTTGGTTTACCAGGTTGCCTTCTGCAATATTCATTCCGCCAAAAAAAGCATTTTCCCCATCAACAATGAGAATTTTACGGTGGTTTCGTAAATTAACAAAAGGTAGTGTGATAGGTTTTTTTGAGGGGAGAAAAATGCCGACTTCCACTCCCTTTATCTTTTTCAGCTCGCGCGCAATCGTTGGTTTGGAATAATTAAGCCCTACCCCGTCTATCAATACTTTTACTTTAGCTCCGTTTTGGACTGCCTGTTTAAAGGCAGAAAGAAAAAGTTTGCCGGCTGAATCATTATTAAAAATATAACTTTGCAAAAGAACTTCTTTTTTTGCCGAAGAAATCAGACGACACATTTCAGGGTAGGCCGAGTCTCCGTTTAAAAAGGGTTGAACATTATTGCCCAAGGCAAAAAGTTGTGGGTGTACTTTATAACCCAAGCGGATTAATTGTAAAAAAGCCGGTGGAATTTCTTTTTCTATTTCTTCCGCTGTTTTTCCGGTCATGGTTAAAAGGTCCGGCCCTTTATTTCGAAGAGAAAGAGCTTTTCTGCGGATACGATTAATGCCGAATAATACATAGACGATGCTTCCCAATAAAGGAGCTAGCCACACAAGGCCTATCCACCCGATGGAACTTTTTACATCGTCTTTTTTAAGCAAGATGTGCATGGTAACCGTTAACTGTAAAATAACATATAACAGCCCTGCAACACTGAAAGAAGAAAGGGAAATAGGATCTATGTTCATATCTTTAATTATAGAAAGAATTATCCTTTTTGATACTTAAAAAAAGGATTAGAGGGCAGGGGTGTTTAGCGGAGTTCCTGCAGGTATTTTGCTGGGGGTTAACGGGGGGAGCGGTGTTGCATTTACTGCCCGCGGCATATACATTTGATCTTCCACTGTTCCTCCCGATACGAGTGCTTTGCGAGCGGGCCGGTTTTTTTTCTGAAGGGATTCCTTCCTCTTTTTTTCTTCTTGGGCAAGTTTTTCTTTTTGTTGTTGCTTTCGGGTTTGTACGATTTCTTTATTTTGTTTGGAAAGGATATTCATAAACTCGAAAAAATCTGATTCGCTCATGAAGGTGCGCGAAAGCATTTCTTCTTCAAAAAGGAAGTAGCGTACGTCAGGTGTTTGGGTGGACGAATTGGAAAAATCCACTCGATAGACCGGATAAGTCTTGCCTTTTTTTTCATCTAACAAGTTGGTAAGAGTGCCCTTTGTTTCATAAGATTTCAAAAAGGATTTCAGATGTAATCCTGCGTTTAATCCATATTTTTTTTGTATATCCAACACTTCCGAAGCGTTGGCGGCACAAGTTATAAAAAGTTGAGGGTCTTGCGCATGAAAGAGGAGTTTTCGGTAGGAGCCATCTTCACTGCCGTAGCGGACTAAAGCATATTTTTTGCCATTTACTGCAGGAACGATATCATCATATGAAGACACACTGGTGATGAGATATAAGGCTTCTTCGCGTGTTTTTCCGCGCAAAAGGCGGTTTAATTGCTGTGATGTTTTTTCCCAAACAGCAATGCCGTCGGGTGGATTGTCCGGCGTTCCCTGCATTTCAATAATGATATCGGCTTCCGGTTGGGCAGGTAGATTTATAGGAAATAAAATCCCTAACCCCACAGCCAAAGTCCACAGCAAGTATTTCATCTTTTTATTGTAGCAAGGAGTTTTTTGTTAATCAAATAAACCCGTACTTAAATATCGTTCTCCTCCATCGGGTAAAATGGTAACGATATTCTTCCCTTCGTTTACTTCTTTAGCTCCTTCGCGCAAAGCTGTCCACAAAGCCGCTCCACCCGATATGCCGGTAAGGATTCCTTGCGTTTGGGCCAATTTTCGAGTGGTTTCCAAGGCATGTTCATAGGTAACGGCGGATACACAGTCTAAAAGACGTCTATCTAAAAGAGGTGGAATAAAATTAGCTCCGATTCCCTGTATTTTATGCGGTGCGGGATTTCCGCCGGAAAGGAGAGGGGAATCAGCCGGTTCTACTGCCACAATTTTAACATCAGGGTTCTTTTTGGTTAAAAAGTGTCCAACACCGGACAAGGTCCCGCCTGTTCCTACTCCACAAACAAATATATCTACTTGTTCTTTCATGTCTTCCCAAATTTCCGGACCGGTGCTTTTCTCGTGTGCCAATGCGTTGGCCGGGTTGTTGAATTGGTCCGGCATGAAAGCGTTTGGCGTTTTTTCTAAAATTTCATGAGCAGCATCTACGGCGCCTTGCATGCCCCGCTCTGTGGGCGTAAGAATAACTTCTGCTCCCAAAGCTTTGATCAATCGGATCCGTTCCGGACTCATATTTGCGGGCATAGTTAAAATGCATTTATAACCACGTGTAGCGGCTAAAAAGGCAAGCGCAATTCCCGTATTGCCGCTGGTTGGTTCTACAATAGTCCCGCCGGGGGGAAGGATTTCTCTTTCTTCGGCCGCATTTATCATAAACAAAGCGGCGCGGTCTTTGGTGCTAAACGGGTTAAACATTTCCAATTTGGCAAACACTCTGCCCGGCCCTGAGTTCATGTGAGTGATTTCAATGAGAGGTGTTCTCCCGATCATTCGTTCCATCGATTCTATTTTCATTTTTATCCCCTTTAACACGGATTCGTGCTTTCCAACGATTTAATTGAATTAAAAGTAGGTTTCTTCCTTTTAAGATTATATCATCGTATGAGAAAAACTTTTATTCCCGATATAGTAGCTCTCTTTAAAAAGAGAAAAATAAAGATTTCTTTTCTTAATTTTCAATAAGGAAAGCATTTTTTACTATATCCGCTTTTACATTAGTTTCAAAATAATATAAAAAAGAGCTTGGAAACAGAGTAAAATTTTATACAATTTTGGTAACTTTATATTGGATAGGGGAATGAGTATATGTACAAGAAAATTACTGCCATCGGTTTAATGTCCGTTGGCCTTTGTGTTTTATTTAGTGCCGGTTGCAAGAAAAAAACCGCTGAAGTGGCTGCTCCGGTTTCTGTGGTAAATGCTGTAACGGTTTTACAGCAAGATTTACCGTGGACAATTGAATATCCGGCTCAAGTGGCTGGTTCTTTGGATATTCAAATTCGTGCCCAAGTGGGTGGTATTTTGGAAGCCCGTCTGTATAATGAAGGGGAATATGTAGAAGAGGGAACACAACTTTTTCAAATTGATGACAAAGAATATAAGGTGGCATTGGAAAAAGCAAAAGGAACATTGGCTCAAGCCATTGCACAAGAAAAACAAACGAAACGCACTTACACGCGTATGAAGAGCTTGCGTGCCGACAATGCTATTAGCCAACAGGATTACGATAATGCCCTTTCTGCTTACGAAGCGGCTCAAGCCAACGTGCAAGTAGCCAAAGCCGGTGTAAGCAATGCTGAAATTAATTTGGGTTATACCAAAGTGACGGCACCCATCTCGGGTATTGCCGGCAAAGAAGCTCAATCGGTCGGCAGTTTAGTTTCCGCCGCCGGAGAAACGGGCTTGTTGACCACCATGGTACAAATTAACCCCTTGTATGTAAATTTCTCTATGCCCAGCCGCCAGTTTGAACAATTGGCCGCCGGTTTTATGTCTGGTCAAATTACTATTGGCACGGAAGAACAACAATCTTCTTTATCTGCTGAAAACTATCGCAAAGTCGGTGCTGAAAATGCTCCTATTTATGTAGAGGCCGTATTGGCAAACGGGCGCGTATATCCCGAAAAAGGCAAGATTGTATTTTTCGATAGCAGCGAAAATGCTCAAACTTCCAGCTTGGCTATCAAGGCCGAATTCCCAAACCCCAAGAATAGTCGTCTGTTGATGCCGGGACAATTTGTGCGTGTGCATTTGGTAGGGGCTACTTATAAGAATGCTATTTTGATTCCTTCCTCTGCTGTTCTTAACACGCAAAACGGTATGATCTCGTATGTAATTGATGAAAACGATTCCTTGGTTTCTCGCCCGATTCAAGCTCATTTGCAAGATGATATGTATATCGTAACCGATGGTTTGAAAGCCGGAGAAAGAGTGGTAAGCGGCGGGCTTGCCAAGGTTCGTCCCGGTCAACACGTACAAGTACAAATGAAAGAATTTTCGTTGCCGGTAAAACAAGAAGAAATCCAACCGGCGCAAGAAGACGGCCGCAGCGTAGCTGAATTGGAAAAAGTAATTGAAAATGCCGAAGCACCCGATACGCAAACCGTTCCTAATGAAGCCGCGCAAGAGACTGTTCCTGCGGTAACGGAAAATGAACAAGTAGCGAAATAAGGGGGAAAAATGTTTTCTAAATTTTTTATCAACCGCCCTATTTTTGCTACGGTTATTTCTCTTTTGATTTTACTCGCGGGGATTGTGTCTATCACCATGCTCCCCATCGAGCAATATCCGGACTTAACTCCCCCGACTGTTCAAGTATCGGCTAGTTATCCGGGTGCCAGCCCCGAAGTAATTGCCAACACGGTTGCTGCCCCTATCGAGCAACAAGTAAACGGGGTAGAAGATATGTTGTATATGAACTCTACCTCTTCATCTAACGGGGATATGAATTTGATGGTTTCTTTTAAAGTAGGGACCGACCCCGACCAAGCGATGATTAACGTTAACAACCGCGTTCAAGGGGCTACGGCTACTTTACCGGAAGATGTTCGTCGGTATGGGGTAGAAGTAAATAAAAAATCTTCTGCCATTTTACAGTTGATTGCATTGTATTCTCCCAGCGGACAGTCCGATACTACCACTATTGGTAACTATGCCCTTATCAACATTGTAGATGATTTAAAACGTATCGAAGGGGTAGGCGATGCCCAGGTTATGTCGGCCAACGACTATTCCATTCGTATTTGGGTGAAGCCAGACGTCCTTTCCCAACGGGGTTTAACGATTAGCGACTTGGTATCTGCCGTTCAAGCACAGAATGCTCAGCGCGCTGCCGGTAAAATCGGTCAGCCCCCTCTTCCTGTAAAAGTAGACCGCACCTACGCTATTGTAGCTCCGGGCCGCTTAACTAAACCCGAAGAATTTGAAAATATTATTTTGCGTGCCAATGCAGACGGAACTTCCTTACGCTTGAAAGATGTGGCCCGTGTAGAATTAGGCAGTCAAACGTATGAATTTAATGGTAGTTTTAACGGTAAACCCGCTGTGCCGATTGGGGTGTTCTTGTCCCCCGGTGCAAACGCGGTAGCTACCGCCAAAGCCGTTAACGAACACATGAAGGAGCTTGCGCAAAACTTCCCGCCGGATTTGGATATGAATTACGAAGTGGCCTACGATACCACGTTGTTCGTGACTGCTTCTATTGAAGAGGTAATCCACACCTTGTTGGAAGCTATTGTGCTCGTGTTTTTGGTAGTGTATTTATTCTTGAAAGACTGGCGTGCGACTTTGATCCCTTGCTTGGCTGTGCCGGTGTCTATTGTCGGTGCTTTTGCCGGTATGATGTTGCTTGGGTTTTCTATTAATACGCTGACGTTATTTGGGTTGGTGCTTGCTATCGGTATCGTGGTGGATGACGCCATTGTAGTAATTGAAAACGTGGAACGCATCATGCACGAAGATAACCTGCCTGTCAAAGAAGCTACCATGAAAGCTATGGACGAAGTATCCGGCCCGGTAGTAGCCATTGTGCTTGTGCTGTGTTCCGTGTTTGTTCCGGTAGCTTTTATGGGTGGTTTGACGGGTATTATGTATCAACAGTTTGCCATTACCATTGCGGTATCTGTTGTTATTTCCGGTTTGGTCGCATTGACGCTTACCCCTGCCTTGTGTGCGCTCCTGCTTAAAAAGCAAGAACAACCCACCAAAGGTTTTTTCTACCAATTTGACCGCATGTTTGAAAAATTAACAGGGAAATATGCTGGTTGGGTCAGCTTTTTTATCCGCCGTATGCCGGTGGCCTTGTTGATTATTGTCCTTTTGTTTGCGGGCACTTTTGGTTTGTTTAAGATTGTCCCCGGCAGCTTACTTCCTGAAGAAGACCAAGGGATTATCATGGTGTCTGCCCAGTTGGATCCGTCTGCCTCTCTTTCCAACAGCGAAGAGGTAGGTAAACAATTGGAAGAAATTATTAATTCTCAACCCGAAGTAGATAAGACCCTAATCCTTACCGGTTATGACATGTTAAGCAGTACACAGAAAAACAATACCGTTTCTGCTTTCGTGGCGTTAAAACCGTGGAAAGAACGCAAGGCAAAAGGAATGAGCTCTACAGATGTTATTGCCAAAGTTTACGGACAATCCTTGGCTAAAATTCCTGCGGCTATTGTCATGCCCTTCAACCCTCCGCCCATCATGGGTATGAGTACTACGGGCGGTTTGGAAGGATATATCCAAAACCGTGGTTCCGGCAACAGCCAAGCATTGGAGGAACAAGTTCAAGCTTTTGTGGAAGCTGCCAAAAAACGACCTGAGCTCTCCAGTGTTAGTACTACTTTTTCCGCAGCCATTCCGCAGTATACGCTGGAAGTAGATGAAATTAAAGCTCAATCAATGGGTGTCCCCCTTAACGAATTATATTCCACCTTGCAGGGTACTTTCGGTACCACGTATGTGAACGATTTTACCTATTCGGGCCGCAGCTTTAAAGTGATGATGCAGGCTGAAGGGGAATATCGTGCCCGTCCTGAACAGTTGGGCGAAATTTATACGCGTTCTACAAACGGTTCCATGGTGCCGCTTTCTTCCCTTGTTACATTGACTCCTACCTTAGGGCCGGATATGGTGGAACGTTTCAACGTATTTCCGGCAGCTAAAATCATGGCTACCCCCGCAGCAGGTTACAGCTCGGGTGATGCGATCCGCGCGGTGGAAGAAACCGCTAAAGAAGTGCTGGATAGTAATTTTACTCTGGCTTGGACCGGTACCACTTATCAGGAAAAAATGTCAGGGAGTTCTTCTACTGCAGCGCTTTTACTAGGTATGCTTGTAGTATTTTTGATTTTAGCGGCTCAATATGAAAAATGGAGCTTGCCGATTGCTGTTTTGTTGGCCGTTCCGTTTGCTATTTTCGGTGCCTTGGCCGGAACGTGGGCGCGCGGATTATCCAATGATATTTACTTCCAAATTGCGTTAGTGGCCCTAGTAGGGTTAGCGGCTAAAAACGCTATTTTGATCGTAGAGTTTGCCGTGCTTTTGAAAGAGCAAGGTTTGGAAACGGCCAAAGCCGCCGTTCAAGCGGCCGAAATGCGTTTCCGCCCGATTGTAATGACTTCCTTGGCTTTCATTTTAGGTTGTGTGCCGTTGGCCACCAGTTCGGGGGCCGGTGCTGCCAGCCGCCACTCTATCGGTACAGCAGTGGTATTCGGGATGTTGGCTGCTACTTGTGTGGCGCCGCTGTTTATTCCGCTTTTCTTCTGCATTTTTGATGGGAAGAATAAGCAGGGAGAAAAGGAAGAAAAAAACTCTTCCGAAGAGAAAAAAGAGGTGAATATATGAGTTTTAAAAAATTAGGACTGTTGCCTGTGCTGGCTTGTTTGCTGGCGGGATGTTTATTAGGGCCTAATTATAAACAACCGGAATTAGACTTGCCTACCGGTGCGGCGGCAGATAATTTCAGTGTTTTTACCAGTGCCCGATGGTGGGAAGTGTTTGAAGATCCTGTGTTGAATCAATTGGAAGAGGAAGCCCTTTCTTACAACAAAGATTTGCAAGCGGCTGTGGCCCGTGTAGATCAAGCTCGGGCGGCCGTGGGAATCGCTACGGCAGATCAACTGCCCAGCCTGTCTGCTGCGGCAGATTCCGGCCGCGCCGGAACGGCCGCCGGATCGGGGCAAACACAAAGCACGGCGAATGTTTCCGTGTCTTATGAGTTAGATTTATGGGGAAAATATCGCCGATTAAGTGAAGCGGCTCGTGCACAGCTTCTTGCCAGCGAAGCTTCTCGCGATACCGTTCGTTTAACTTTAACAGCTGATGTAGCCAATAACTACTTTACGCTTCTTATGTTAGATGAACAGCTAAATATTGCCGAGCGTACTTTGGCTGCACGTAAAGAAAATGTTCGCATTTATGAAAGCCGCTATAAAAATGGTTATAGTACGGAAGTGGACTTGCGTCGCGTAGAGGCCAATATGTCCAGTGTGCAGGCACAAGAACAACAACTTCGTTTGAAACGTACCCAAGCGGAGACCGCTTTATCCGTTTTGTTGGGGAAATCTCCGCGTGAAATTATCGAAAATAACCTGCCGCGCGGAAAAAAATTAGTGGAAGTTACTTTAATTCCCGATGTGCCGGCTGATTTGCCTTCCGACTTATTAGCCCGCCGTCCGGACGTGCGTGCCGTGGAAGGGCAGTTAATTGCGGCTAATGCCAATATCGGTGCGGCGCGGGCCTCTTATTTCCCGTCTATTCCATTAACGGCTTCCGTAGGATATGCTAGTGCTTCGCTGGATAGTTTGTTTAGCGGTGCTGCCGGTGCATGGGCCTTTGGCGGACAATTACTCGCTCCTATTTTTGAAGGCGGTAAAATCCGCGCTCAAAATAAACAAGCCGAGGCCAAATATGCGGAAATGTTAGCCACTTATGAAAAAACAGTTCAGGGGGCTTTCAAAGAAGCGTATGATGCTTTGGCTGCCAATCGAATTAATCGCGAAATTTTTGATTCGTACAAATCGCAAACTGCCGCTATGCAGCGTAGTTATGAGTTGACCCAAAAACAAGAAGATGCGGGGCTTATCGGAGTGACGGATTTACTTAGTGTAGAAGAAAATTTATTGTCGGCTGAAATGAATTTAGCTTCTGCTCGCAACGATGAACTGGCTGCGGTGGTCAATCTGGCCAAAGCCTTGGGCGGAGGGTGGAACACGGAAGGGGGATTCGGCCCTTACGAAAATTTAGTAAAAAAACAACAAGCTCAATTAAAAGAAACCGAAAAGTAAAAAAGGAAAACCCGAGGCCGAAAGAATGCCTCGGGTTTTCTCTCTTAAGAGCATTATATTTTGTAAAATATAAATATGAATAAAACAGCACTTTGCCCGTTGGACGGCCGTTATGGCAAAAGATTGGGCACGCTCAGAAATGTAATGGGCGAGGCTGCCTTTGCTGTATCCAGATTGCGTAGCGAATGTGCTTGGTTTTACACCCTTTCAACTCTTCGTTTACCTCGTTTCAAAGCTCTTACCAAAACTGAAGAAAAATTGCTTGCGAATGTTTGTGTTTTAAGCGAGCAGGATCTGGAAATTTTACGTGCTATTGAATTTGACGGGTGTTATTCTCTCCCACCGACCCAACATGATGTAAAGGCAATAGAGTATTTTTTGAAATTTAAACTGAAAAAAACTTCTTTGGCCAATCGTTTGGAATGGTTCCATTTTGCTTTAACAAGCGAGGACGTTAACAGCGCCGCCTATGCCATGCTTTTATCGGACGGGCTTGAGAAAGCTTTGCTTCCGGCCTTGGAGAAAATACAGAAAGGACTTATACAACTGGCCCGTAAGGAAGCGGATGCTGTTCTATTGGCGCGCACGCACGGGCAAGCGGCGGTTCCCACTACTTTTGGAAGAGAAATCCGTGTGTTTGCCGAGCGTTTATCCCGCCAAATAAAAGAATTAAAAACGAAAAAAATTTCCTGTAAGTTTGGCGGTGCGATTGGTGCTTATAACGCACACTATGTAGCCTTTCCTCAAGTTAATTGGCCTAAAATAGCCGAAAAGTTTGTAGCGCAATTAAACAAAGGCCGCCGGATAAAAATCTTTTTGAGTCCTATTTCTACGCAAGTGGACAATCGTGATTCTTATGCCGAAGTGTTTGATAATATCCGTCGAATTAATATCATTTTGCTCGATTTTTGCCAAGATATGTGGTGGTATATTTCTCAGGGATTAGTTCGTCAAAAAACTGTTCGGGGAGAAGTTGGCTCTTCCACTATGCCGCAAAAAGTAAATCCTATCGATTTTGAAAATGCTGAAGGAAATATTCAGCTTGCCAACTCTTTATTGGAACTCTTTTCACGCAAATTACCCGTTTCCCGTTTACAGAGAGACTTATCGGACTCAACGGTACTTCGTAACATGAGTGTCTCTTTCGGTTACGCGCTGACGGCGTATCTTTCGGTGCTTAAAGGACTTTCTAAAATTTCTTTTAATCGTACCCTTGCCAAAGAAGAACTGAATGCTCACCCCGAAGTATTGGCAGAGGCTATTCAAACCGTTTTACGAGCAGTTGGCTATTCGAATCCGTATGAAACGCTTCGCGATTTTACGCGTGGACAAAAAACAACTTTTTCTTTATTACAAACCTTTATAGAAGAACTTGAAATAGATCAACCTACTAAAAAACGCTTGCTTGCATTGATGCCGGAAAAATATATCGGTCTGTCAGCCGAGCAGGCGAGGGGGAAAAAATGATAGACATTGTTTGTGGCGGGCAAGCCGGAGACGAAGGGAAAGGTAAAATTTCCGCTTATTTGTCTTATAAAGGGGATTATGATTATTGTGTGCGTGTGGGTGGCCCTAATGCCGGACACACGGTGGTGAAGGATGGCAAATCCTACACGTTGAAAAATATTCCGTCGGGCTTTTTGAATCCCAAAACCAAATTGGTATTGGGGGCGGGAGCTTATACCAAAACGGAATGGTTGTTGGACGAAGTAAAATTTACCGGTACGGCAGAACGCCTGATTATAGACCCGTATGCTGTGCTTATTTCCGATGAACAAACTGCTGCTGAGCGCGGTGCTGCTCACTTTATGCAGCATATCGGCAGTGTGGGTACGGGGCTCGGTCAGGCTGTACGGGAACGTATTGAACGTCGTAATATTAAATATGCCAAAGACGAACCCTTATTGAAAGAGTACATTCAGGATGTGCCTGAACTCCTAAATAAATCGTTGGATAACGGAGGGCAAATTTTGCTGGAAGGGACGCAGGGAATTAAACTTTCCCTCTTGCACGGAGAATATCCTTTTGTTACCTCTCGCGACACGACTGCCAGCACTTTCTTGGGCGAAGCGGGTCTAGGTCCTAAAAGTGTGCGCGATGTGTATGTGGTATTTAAACCCTATATTACACGCGTCGGCCCCGGACCGCTTGAAAAAGAGATTACAAACGAAAAAGAATTAGAAATTTATCACACCAAAGGTCATGAAATCGGCAGTGTTTCCAAGCGCTTGCGTCGTATCGGCGAGTTTGAAATGCGTTCCGCTTCTCGTGCGATAATGATTAATAATTGTACGAAAATTGCCATTACGCACATGGATATGTTTTCTGGGAACGATCATGTGAAAAATGAAGCGGATTTTACACCCGAAGCACAAGCCTTTTTGGCTAAACTCCGCCAGTTAAGCAAAGAGGTCTATCCGCATCCGCAAATCGCGCTTATTTCCACAGGTCCGGATATGGAAGATACTTTGGTGCTTGGTTAGCCAATAACCTGTTTCAGCAATTCTTAAACCCCCTTGAAATAGCTCAAAGGGGGTTTGTTATTTAGTGCCTTTTAAAAAAGCCTTGACCCGTTTTTTTTTTTTCTTACAATAGTCCTGATCGGCAGGCTATTAAAGTTAAGCGGCCTTTTGCTTGCCGTAAATCTGTTTATAAGGAGTTTTGTATGAAAAAAGGTTTTACTTTGATAGAACTTTTGGTTGTAGTGTTAATTATTGGTATATTGTCTGCGGTGGCTATGCCACAATATACAAAAGCGGTAGAGAAGAGTCGTGTAACAGAAGCGAAAATAAATTTAAAATCGTTAATGAATGCTACGGTATTACGTGGGTTGGCCGGTGGAGAGGATTCTTTGGAAATAGACGATTTGGATATCAGCATTGCGGGAACTTTGGAAGGGCGTTATATTAGTACAAAAAATTTTCAATATTATATTGATGAGTTTGCTTGTTCTTCAGAAAAAGGGTATTGCCCTCTTGGTACTTCTGCTGTGTGGATAGCGGATAGATTGCCGGATTCGAAATATAGTGTGAGATTAGAAGGGCCTAATTACGATGGTGATCATATCGGAATTTTTACTTGTGAGGCAGGGGATGAAACAGATGAAGTTTGCCCTCAGGCCGGAGCGGTAAAAAAAGACGGTACGTGGATTTTTCAATAACAAAAACTCCCCAAGTAAATACTCGGGGAGTTTTTTGTTGGAACCGAAAAGTTTAAATACTTGCCAGTATGGCTGTTAGAATGGCCATAATGGTACCGCCGAAAAACAATATGGCGATAATCGGTAAGAGTGCCACACCTATGGTTACCCAACCGAAAAGGCCAACCCACCAAGCTACTCGGCGAGCTTCTTCTAAACGGTTATCGTGCGCTAAGTCTTGTGCGCGCAAGGATAAAATTAACGCGGCCAAGGCCAGCGGAATGGTCCAAAATCCGCCCAAGCACGATACAATGACTGCCACTATTGCCAAAGTGAATCGGCTGTTTACACAATTTTTACCGTCAATTCCACAACGGCAATCGTCTTTGGTGCGCTCCGTAACGGAGCACGCATTTTTTTCTGTCATACTACCCCCTTGCCTCTTGGCATTTTGTTGCTTGTATTTAAACCTAGCCAAAGGGCTCCATTATTATATAAAATATACTTTCAAAGGGAGCCTATTTCTATGGAAATAACTAAAAAAGACGTGGCCCATGCGGCCAAGCTTGCCAATATGCAAGTAAGTGAACAAGAATCCTCCGTCTACGAAGCCCAACTGGAAGGACTTTTTAAATGGGTGGCAGAACTTGCCGAAGTGAACACGGACGGGGTAACTTTAACCAATGTGAATTTTGCTCATATCCGTCAGGATATTCCCGTTACGAATGAACCCTTATCGGCTGAACTTCGCAACGTTTTCGGTGCGCAGGAAGCGGATTGCGCTAAAGTAAAGAAGGTGCTCTAATGATGACAGCAGAACAAATCGTAAAGGCCGTTTTATCCGGCGAAAAAACAGCGCAGTCTATTACGCAAGAAACTTTGGCCGTTATTGCCGATAAGAATCCTTCCATCAATGCTTTTGTTGAAGTGTTCGAACAAGATGCTTTAGCTCAAGCTAAAGAAATAGATGCTAAAAAAGCCCGCGGTGAAAAATTGGGCGTGTTGGCAGGGGTTCCCGTTGCTATCAAAGACAATATTCTTTATAAAGGGCATAAAGCTACTTGTTGTTCCAAAATGTTGGAAAATTATGTGGCTTCCTATACTTCTACCGTAGTAGAAAAACTGCTAGCGGCCGATGCCATTATTATCGGGCGTACCAATATGGACGAATTCGCCATGGGTAGTACCAACCAAACTTCTGCTTACGGGTCCGTTAAAAATCCGGTCGACCTTACTCGTGTTCCGGGGGGGTCTTCCGGTGGAAGTGCGGCGGCGGTTGCAGCCGGCATGGTGCCGGTAGCCTTGGGGACGGATACGGGTGGTTCGGTTCGCCAACCGGCCGGTTTCTGCGGCGTAGTAGGTATTAAACCTGGGTACGGCCGTATCTCCCGCTACGGAGTGATTGCTTTTGCGTCTAGCGCTGACCAAGTAGGGGTGCTTACGTCTACCGTAAAAGATGCGGCGGACGTGTTAGAAGTTTTGGCCGGAAAAGACGCGCTTGATTCAACCTCTTTGCAAGCTGAAGTGCCTGCTTATAGTCAACTTCTTACGCAGGATTTAAAAGGAGTTAAAGTAGGTCTTCCCAAAGGATTTTTAGACGGACTTACCCCTTGCATTAAGGAAAAAATGGAACAAGCCGCTAAACGTTTGGAAGAATTAGGTGCGCAATTGGTGGAAGTGGATATTCCTCATGCCAAATATGCGGCTCCCTGCTATTATATTATTACCAGTGCGGAAGCGAGCTCCAACTTGGGTCGTTTTGATGGAATTCGTTATGGCTATGCCGATAAAGATGCGGCCGACTTAACTTCTTACTATCAAAATTCTCGGGCTCCTTTCGGGTTGGAAGTTAAAAAACGTTTACTTATCGGTACGTACGCGCTTACCTCCGGCCGATACGAAGAATGTTTTTTAAAAGCCATGAAAGTGCGCGAACTGATTCGCGAAGATTTTAAAAAAGCGTTTGAAAAAGTAGATGTTCTTTTAACGCCTACTTCTCCCACCACGGCCTTTAAGTTGGGCGAACACGACGAAGACCCCTTAGCCCTTTACCTGGCGGACTTGTACACCTGCCAAGGCAATATCGGCGGTTTAGCGGGCATTAGCGTGCCGTTTGGGAAAGATGTGGACGGTCTGCCGATTGGGGTGCAATTCTATGGTCCCATTTTGCAGGAAGAAAAAATCTTAAATGCGGCGTATCAACTAGAAAAAAGCATATGATAGTTTCCGAATTTTCGTGCGGCGGCGTGATTTTGGACGGAAGAAAAGTTCTTCTTGTTCAAGTCAAAAATATGAAAGGCAAAAAGATATGGACATTTCCCAAAGGCCACATAGAGGCCGGGGAAACGCCCCGTCAAGCCGCTTTGCGCGAAGTGCTGGAAGAAACGGGCTACAAAGCCGTTATCGTGCGCCCGATGATTCGGGTGAAGTATGCATTTACCTTCCAAGGAAACTATGTGAAAAAAATGGTTCAGTGGTATTTGATGAAGAAACTGGGCCGCATCGGTAAACACGACGCTTCGGAAATTTTGTCTATTCGGTGGGTGTCTTTGTTAAAGGCGCGCGAATTGGTGCAGTATCCCAGCGATATCCGCCTGGTGGATATGCTCCTTGCCACGATGAACATAGAGCCGACCGAATCCCCCGAAACGGAAACCACCGAAGAATAAAAAAGAATTCAAATCATTAAAAAACGGACGAGGAAATTTCGTCCGTTTTTATTTTAGCTTTTTTACTTATCCAAAAAACTTGTCCCGCATTTGAGCGGAGGTAATTTGAAATAATCGGCAATCGTTTGGCCTATATCGGCATAGGTGTTCCGTCCGCCGATAAACTCCGGCCGAACCCCAGGGCCGAACATTAACACCGGCACATTTTCACGCGTATGATCGGTGCCTTTATAAGTCGGGTCGCAACCGTGGTCTGCGGTGATAAAGGCCAAATCCCCTTCCTTCATCTGAGCGATTAAATCGGGCAGGCGGGTGTCGAAATATTCCAAGCCTTTGGCGTAGCCTTCAATGTCGCGGCGGTGGCCCCAAGTCATGTCGAAATCGACAAAGTTGGTAAACACAATGCTAAAATCGGGCGCGTTTTTGGCTTCTTGTAAGGTTGCGTCCCACAATTCTTCCAAGCCGGAGGCTTTTACCGCTTTAGTAATTCCTTGTTTGGCAAAAATATCTGAAATTTTGCCGACGGAAATCACTTCTCCGCCCGCCTCTTTCACTTCATCAAGCACGGTTTGGGTGGGAGGTTTTACGGAATAGTCGTGGCGGTTTTTGGTGCGCTTAAAGTCTTTGGCGGTTTCTCCCTCAAACGGGCGGGCAATTACGCGGGCAATGTTGTAAGGTGCCACATG
Organism: Elusimicrobiaceae bacterium; assembly: GCA_045580265.1. Lineage (GTDB taxonomy): Bacteria > Elusimicrobiota > Elusimicrobia > Elusimicrobiales > Elusimicrobiaceae > Avelusimicrobium. The sequence continues at coordinate 78,825 of JAZNNM010000014.1, forward strand.
CTTAAAGGTAATTTCACAAAGTTTATAGAGTTGTTCAAGGCCAAAATATTTTTCGTGCGCCGCAATTTGGAACACGCTGTCAGCCGAAGTGTAGCAAATGGGTTTGCCTGTTTTAATATGTTCTTCGCCGAGTTCTTCGATAATTTGCGTTCCGCTGGCGGCTTTGTTTCCCAAAATGCCGGGGATACCGGCCTCGTCACAGATTTTTTGGATAAGTTCTTGCGGAAAGGAAGGATAATCGGGTTTGAAATAACCCCACTCAAATTCTACGGGGCTGCCTGCCATTTCCCAATGGCCGGATGAAGTGTCTTTTCCGCGGCTTACTTCCTTCATATATCCGTATTTGGAAGGAATCATAATGGACGGTATTTCCTGTTCGCCTGCTTGAGGAACTTCGCCGCAGGAGGCTTCTGCCGCGCGTAATAGACCCAGATAAGATAAATTCGGAATGTTTAATTGTCTGCGGTCCTTGGCGATATGGCCTAAGGTATTGGCTCCGTCGTCTCCAAAGCGTTTGGCGTCTTCCGCTCCGCCGATGCCGAAGGAATCCATCATCAAAATTACTACACGTCCTTTTTTCGTCATATCCCCCTCCAAAAACCTTTCTTTTATTATACCCCAAATAAACTTCTCCGTCTAACCCCTTTTACGGGTTAGAAAAGATTAGATAAAATAGTATATAACCTTTATAGGGGGTGCTTTATGAAACAAGCATATAAGAACATGCGGGATTTTTGGTTAGACGTAAAAAATTTGGAAAACCGCAAAGGAATTATTGAAATCGGTCCGGATAAAATTTGTGTGGCTGGTATTGAAATGGTTTTTTTGGACGGCACAGATAAAAAACATTTGTTTTTGGCTACAAACTCGTTAGGGGATAGCAGCTTGTATTTTGAAAACAACAGCAAGAGCGGCCTGGGCGGTGTGATCGGAGGGCACGGACACGAAGCCTTGCAAACGGCGGCCGCGCATATGTTGGCGCACGCCAGCAAATTGACGGATAAAATGACTGCTGAGCCCGCGGGAACGGAACTGCCTTCTCCCACAGGGCCCGAATATGTACGCTTATTTGCGGTGTCAAAGGAAAAACTTTTTCACACAGAAATAAAGGAAAGTGAGGCACGCAATCCGGAAAATTTATTTTATCCGTTCTTTGCTTATTCTCAGCAAACGATCGGTTTTTTCCGCGCGCAGGAATCTCAAGCTACTACAAAAGAGGCCCGTGCCTAAAAGATATCAACAAAAAAGCCGCCTCCTACGGGGCGGCTTTTTTATAAGCGAAAAGATTAATCGCAATTAATTTTTTCTTTAATGATATACGCAGGCCGCGCCTTTGTCTCCACGAAAATACGGCTTAAATACTCGCCGATGATTCCCAGCGAAATCAGTTGTACTCCGCTGAAAAACAAAATAGTTACCATTAACGAAGAGTACCCGCTGACGGGGTTGCCTAAGAAAAGTTTCTTTGCCACAATTACCAGTGCATACAAAAATGCAAACAAGGAAACCCCAAACCCAAAATAGGTCCACAATTTAAGCGGCAAAGAGCCGGAGGCTGTAATTCCGCTTAACGCAAAGTTCCATAGTTTCCAATAATTCCATTTTGTTGTTCCGGCGGCGCGTTCCGGTCGTACATAAGGGACCGAAGTAGTTTTGAAGCCTACCCAACTGAAAATTCCTTTTAAAAATCGTTCTCGTTCCGGTAATTGCAAGACGGCTTCGGCTACTCGTTTGGAAATTAAACGGCAGTCTCCGGCATCTTCGGGGATTGGGCGGTCCGCCAAGTAGTTGTAGACCTTATAGAAGGATTTAGCAGTAGTTCTTTTTAAGAAAGAATCGCTGGAGCGGTCTTGCCGTGCGGCGTAAACAGTATCGTAGCCTTCATTAAATTTTTCCACAAAGGGAATAATAAGTTCCGGAGGGTCTTGCAAATCGGCATCCAGCACAACTACGGCATCTCGTTTGGCGGCTTGTGCAAGGCCGGCGGTAAGGGCGGCTTCTTTTCCGAAGTTGCGGGAAAGGGTCACCACTTTTACAAACGGATATTTTCCCGCCAGTTCGCGCAGGAGGACGGGGGTATTGTCGCGGCTGCCGTCGTCTACAAACACGTATTCAAACTTAACACTTTTTTCTTTTTCCAATACGGCTTGCGTTCTTTCCCAAAAAAGAGGGAGCGCTTCTTGTTCGTTGTACATCGGCACTAAAAGGGAAACTGTTTTCATGAAAACATTATAGCACTTTTCCGTTTTTTGTATATAATATAATAGTAAGGGTTATCCCTTTTTATTTACTTCTCTATCCAAAGAGGGATTTATGAAACTTAAAAACAAAAAGAAAAAAGCATTTACGCTGACAGAACTTTTGGTGGTGGTTATCATCATTGGGGTGTTATCAGCAGTAGTGTTACCTAAATTTAACAAGATTATTGAAACGCGAAAAACCACAGAAGCGGAAGAACTGATGGCAGCCGTTCGCACTGAGCAAGAAAAACGCTGTGCCTTTGATAAGCCTTATTTGGCAGAGGCCGAACAACTGGCAGACATTCTGCCATCTTCCAGTACGAAAAACTTCGATTATAGTTTTACAAATACAGGTATGATTGCCAGCAGTAAGGGGAAGTATGGTTATGAGTTGAAAATGCCGTCTTATGCAGATGGACGAATTTGCTGTGAAAACGAAACGGAATGCTTGAAGTTAAATAAAGACTATCCTCTTTGCTCGGAATTAATAGCTAAGACGGATTATGATGATGGTACAGCGTGCGAAGCAGCAGAAACAGTTTCCGGAGGAGAACCTACTTGTAGCAAGATCTCGTATGAGGAAAGTTGCCCTGCGGGCCAAACGGGTAAGATTATCCATACAGTTAATTCCAATTGTGAATATGAAGTAACCAATACGTGTGAGGCAGAAAGTGGTACGGGTACTTGTACGGCCGGCGCTTGGCAAACCGCTACCGCAACAATGAGCGAGTTTCGCAGTTTATTAAATAGCGATTGTACCAAAACCCAAGGTTTAAGTGGCGATGCGGCAGGCGCAGTAAACGTAAGCTCAGTAACGGCTGCCTGTACAGATTACAGTGCTGTTCAAACACTTACTACGTTAGCGGAAGCCGGATCAGGTGCAGATACCTGCAATGCTTCTTTAGATGCGTATAGTTGTAATTCGTCCTCTCAAAACGAATGTATCGATATTAGAACGTCAGGTGGCACGAATGGACTTACAAGTGCATATGCCGGGGTAACATGTAGATGTACCGTGGGGGGAACAAGTGGAGGCTCCTCTTCTTCCAGTGGTAGCGGAAGTGGTGGAAGCAGCAGTAGCAGCAGCAGCGGTGCTTCTTGTACTTGGAATTACCGTGGAAATGTAGCAAATGCAATTTCAGGTGCAACTGAATCTGCTAATGTGTCACAATGTAGTGGAGTATATTCTAATAACGGGAAGGAAGCTTGCTACAATTATTTAAGCGGGAAGAGCGGTTCTACTATCCAAGGAGGATTCCAGTGCTTGTATAGCTTGTCTTCTTCGGTCGATTGTATAGATGATGCCACGAGCAGAGCGTACCAAGGAAGAAGTACGTGTGGAACCACCAGCGGTTGTACGGGCTGTGGCTGTTCCGGAGGTGGCGGTTGGGGGGAGAGTTCTGGTTCCTCGTATGGTGCGACCGTTTTAAAATGTGCTTCGGCCAGCCGCTACAAAGTGACTTGTTCTCAAAAGTACCAATATCGTCAAATTACGTGTAACTAAAAACAAATTACAATTACAGAAACCCTTCCTCCTTAATGGCGGGAGGGTTTTCTATTTGCCGTAACGAATAAACGCCTCTAAAGGGGACCTTACTCCATTCCACGGGGCCAACTTGATGTCCGGGGCCGGTCATTAACAAAAAACAAGACTCTCCAAAAAAGATGGTATGCGGGGTGAGTGCAACGTTCCACTTTTCCCGCACATAATCCATTTTTTTAGGATAGCAATGCGGCATCCAAATAAATGCATCTTCCACTCTTTCCAAGGCTTTTTCTCTTTCTTTTTTGTCTAGACCCGTCAGTGCCGTTACCTTAATGCCGGTTTTAAAAACTTGGTTGTGGTAGAACCCAAAAAGCGCACTCATGGAGGAGGGTGGGTATGCATCTACCGCTACTACAAACATTTCCCGTTGCGGAAAATGTTTTTGGTGGTACAGCGTGACCCACTTTGTTTGAAATCCTTGAGGATTGGGTAAATAACGGACATCATCTATTGTTTGGTAAATAAAACTGCCCATAAGGGTAATCATTAAGGCATTCGCTATATATGTTCGCCGTAAAAGCGGAGTGATAACGAGTGCAAATAGAATATACAAACAAGGCAATATCTCCATAAAATAACGGCCCAAAAGAAGGGTGATTTTTAAAGATATCAGCCCTACAACTCCAAAGAAAACGATTAGTAAAGAAAAAAGCAGGATAATTTCCCGTATAAAGGGGAATTTTTTATTTTGTTTGTGTAACTTATACAACCAATACCCGAACAAGCAGACAAATAATACTTGTCCGGATAGACCTGCCCACGTTCCGAAGAAAAATAAAAATAAGACGTGACGTAGAAAAGCCGGTTCTTGGCTGTTAATCCACCAATCCCCGTCAAAACGATTAAGGGATAAATTGGCCATTAAGTTCGGTTCCAGCCAGGGTACAAAGAGTAGAAAAACAATCGAGGGCACCAACATAAATCCAATAATATTTCTGCGGAAATATAAGGCCTGCCCGAATAAAATTAATGATGAGAAACCATATAAAATGGCTCCGAAATAGTGTGTCCAGCAAAGTAGTAGTGAAAGTGTGCCAAAATAAACCCATTGAGAAATAGAAATATCCCTTCCTTTCCAGACGCGGCGCGACATTTCCAAAAATAAAAAGGTAAAAGGTACGGAAAACATAAATAGCAGTGCATACGGGCGTGCATGTTGGCTATAAAACATAATATAAAAGTGAGATAAAATAAACGATATGAAGACAAAACGTGTTTTCCGCCCGAAACGACGCGGGAAAAACTTCCAAGCCATCAGCACCCCTGCCCACCCAAACAATACACTGGGCAAGCGTAGCCATAGCTCGGGCCCGTAAGGGACCACATGATTATAAACCCATAAAAGAATGTTGTGTAACGGTGGGTGTACATCTACCACCAGCCAATTATCCCATATCCATTTAAGGGATAAATTTGGGTCCGCCGTGACAGCGGTGAAAAGCTCATCGTATTCGTAGGAAATGTGTAAATATAAGAAACGAGCCACGATGCCTACCAAAATAGATAGCCACATGGAACAGTTGCAAAGAGTTTGGAGTTTCGATTTCATAAAAAGTATTTTCTCTATTTTATAAATTATCTGCCGAAAAGAAAAACAAAAAGGGTACAAAAACAGAGAAGAAAAATCTTGCGCTTTTGTGCTACTTTCTATTCATAATGTTATATAATAAAGTGGGCGTGCCGTACGTACGGGCGCGCGCGAGGGGGCCCGGTGCAACGTATTTCCTTTAGAGTTTTTTTTGTACTTTTCCTGCTGGCGGCTATTGTAATTGCCGGTGGGGTGGCCTTTTATTGGCGTCAGGTAGGCCAAGTGTTGAAAAAGGATGTGCGAATCCATGTAGCTTCCGCCGGCGAAGAAGCTGCTGCTGATTTTAACCGTTTGCTGGATACAGACCGACAAGTATTGGAATCGCTGGCCGCTACGGTGGAAGATAATTATCCGTGGGCCAATCCTGCCCGCTTAGAAGATTTTCTGCGTCGTCAAAGCCGTTATAATTCGTTTAAAATATTGGGGGTTGCTACGGAAAAAGGCGAGGTTTATTCGTCTGCCCCGCGCACGTTCCCTGCTGCTTTTGTTACAAACCTATTGGCTAATACCCAAAATACAGATCGCTATTTATCCATTCGCCAAACCGATCCGGCCGATGGAAAAGATGTTTTGGTGCAAGCGGTGCCCCTTCATCATCAAGGTAAGAATTTCGGGGTATTGTTTTCTTTGCAACGAACGGAACGATTCCGCCCCCTTTTGGCTCTTTCCGCGATGGGAAATCAAGGATACTCCTACATCACTTTAAAAGATGGGACCCCTATTTTGGGGCTTAAAAAACCACAATTTGCCAATATATTTGATCTTCTTTCTTATGCTCAGTTTGAAGAAGGTTACTCCCTCAACGCATTGCGCCAAGCCATGCAACAAGGGGGGCATTCCTTGGTGAGTTATCACTTAAACGGTGAACAGAGATTCTTGCATTTTATTCCGTTGGAAGTAGAAGGTTGGTATATGCTTTCTGTTTTACCGACTGATTTTGTGGAGCATCAGGCCAATCAGTTAATGGCGCTTTCGTTTGTATTGGTAGTATCTATTTTGATAGTGTTTTGTGCACTTTTGTTCTACATTTTGCATATGCGCTCATACAGCAACCGCCAATTGTTTACTACCGCTTTTGTGGATCAGCTGACAGGTGCGGATAACTTCAACCGTATGTGTGAGATTTTTTCCGACAAATTAGCCGCGCTTTCCGGTCAGGCTGCGCTTCTTATTTTTGATATCAACAAATTTAAAGTAATTAATGATTTGCATGGTTATGAACGCGGAAATCAAGTACTAAAGCGGGTGGCGTGTATTTTGCGCCAACATATGCAGGAGGGGGAATGTTTCTGCCGTTCGGTAGCGGATAATTTTATTTTGCTTCTTAAATATGAGGACCGACGCTCCTTCCGCACGCGCCTAAACAATTTAGCCACGGAAATTCGCCGCGATTGCACGGTGGAAGATTCTTGCTTAATGATTGACGTGGCTTTTGGCGTGTACGAAATTAAGGAACAAATTCCGTTCTATATCATGCTCGATCGCGCTCACTTGGCTTTGGATTTCGCCAAGGCGCAATCCGTTGATAAGTGCCGTTTTTACGAAGATTCGGACCGCCAACGTTTAGTAAACGAGCAACAAATCGAAAGTAATATGGAACAGGCCCTTCAACAGGGAGATTTTGCCATTTACTTTCAACCCAAATGCGATTTTGCAACCGGCAAAATGATGGGAGCAGAAGCTTTGGTGCGTTGGAATCGCCCCAATGAAGGGATTGTGCGACCGGATGATTTTATCCCTGTGTTTGAAAAGAATGGGTTTATTTTACGCTTGGATATGTTTATTTTAGAACAAGCCGTTAAATTCTTGGCTTCGTGGAAGGAACAGGGCTTGCCTCAAGTTCCGGTGGCGGTGAATTTTTCGCGTTTGCACTTAAATGATTCTCGCTATATCTCGCAGATGCGCCGTTTGGTTAGCAAGCATGGGGTGCCCAACGAATTGATTGAAGTAGAGCTGACTGAAAGCGTGATTTTTAATAACTTGGAACGCGCTCAAAGTGTTATTCGCGAGTTGCATCGGGAAGGTTTTTCCGTGGCGATGGACGACTTTGGTTCGGGATATTCTTCTCTTAATGTCCTTAAAAACTTACAGTTTGACAGTATTAAACTCGATAAAGAATTTTTAAACGGGTTTGCCCAAAATCTGCATGCCCAAAAAGTGATTGAAGGTACTGTGGCCATGATTAAAGCTTTAGGAGTTAAGGTGGTGGCAGAAGGGGTAGAAACACAGCAACAAGCCGATTTCTTGCGCAAAACCGGCTGTGATTTAGCCCAAGGTTATTTCTTTGCTCGTCCATTGCCCGCCGAAGAATTTGAGGCAGTGCTAAAACGTATGCAACCCTAAAAACATCCTCATTTTTTACCATAAAAAACCCTTCCGGCTTCCGCGGGAAGGGTTTTTTGTTGAAGTAAATCGTATCAATAACTTTGCGCGAATACTTTATGGTAAAACATACCAAGATTCATTTGCGTTATAGCTTGTTTTCCGTCCACCCAAGCTTTCGCAAACTTTATGGGCCAAGTCTGTTTGCGGTTTATTATGATGTACGCCGCATTGCCTTTCGGAAGGGTCGGCATATTTTCGGGCATAACTGATAGAATCGTCTAATAACTTGCATATACCTCGTGGGCCATTCGCATTAGTAGCCATGTTTGTACACGTACCCCATGAATAAGTAATGGTGCTTCCGCTTTTTTCTCCTTTCTCAACGGTGATCTTCATTGTGTCATAATTGTTACACCAACGACCCTTGTGCAACTTGCAGAGTTGTTGCGCCCTCCATACCGTATCCACCCAGTTGACGGCTTGGGTGTATTTGGCTTCTGCTAAAGCTACTTGATACTGTGGCAAAGCCATGGAGGCTAAAACCCCGATAATCAGTACCACGACTAATAATTCTATCAATGTAAAACCTTTTTTCATCTTTTTCTTAAAACAATACTTTTTATTTTTTTGAGGATTGTATCTAGTAGGATAACAAAATTTATAAAAAAACAATTTATTAACAGAATAATTTTTTGCAAAAATTGATTCTTAAAAGCATAGTCTATGTTTTTGTATTTTTCGCTTTTTTGGATACAGCAACATATCTGCGCGGTAGCATTTCCTAAAGTTTGGTCTGTTTCTTCCAATAGATAATTGTAATTATTATCTTGAACTTCTAGTTTTAAAACTCGCGCATTTTTTAATGAAGATAATAGCTCTATGATATTAATGGAGCGCACATTGGTGTTTTTTTGCTTTAACAAAGAAAACGTCCATTTGTGATCGGGGTTGTATTTGGAAGGGAAGTGCCCGTGTTCATACAAATTTTCATCCGGAACAATTAGATATAGGTAGCCATTATCTTTTACCAAACTCCACCATTGTTGAATGGTATGGTAGGGATTTTTCATATGTTCTAAACAATGTGAAGAAAAAACAAAATCAAATTGTTTTTTGACATATTTCCCTATTTGATTAGCATCACCATCTTCGATGTCGAAACGTTCCACATTATCTAAGATGGGATCGTTCCCGCAGCCTATATCAATCCCTTTTCCTTTAAAAACTTTCTCTTCCAATAGACCGAAATAAACCTTGGTTTTAGATGCCTCTTTCATGCTTATATTTCCCTGATGATAGAATTCTGTTTTTCATCTAAATTTTACATAATAATAAAGAAAAAAAGAGAAAATAAAAGGGAATATGGAATTTAAGGAGAAAATTTTCGACAAATATAGTCAAGAAGAAAACCCCTTTCTTTTGGAAAGGGGTTGAAGTTCAATATGGGGTGGACTTTTAAATGAGCTGTATAACTACTTCATTTCTCCTGTGTATATTCCTATAAATTTCTAGAATAAATGTTAAGATATGGTTCAGATGGTTATGTGAAACCTTGTCTGTCATAGTTTAGTTTGGCTTGCTGTATTTCTATGATTTAGATTGTCATATAATCTAGCACTAACCTTGATGACTTTAAGTTATGAAGAATAGACGCTGCGGCCTAATATAGAGGATATCTGTAAGAATAAAATAGTAGACTAATACTATAGTTCAGAATTTAGTAGGGAAAAAATGTAAAATTCAGAAAATATATCTTTTTATTTTTAATACAAATAGGAAAAAGAAAGTGTTATGAATATTTTATATATAAATGCATGTGTAAGAGAGAAATCTCGGACAAGGGAATTAGCCGAGTATGCCCTGAAAAATTTCGTGGTGAAATAAAAGAAATAAACTTGAATGTGGAAAAGATTTTTCCTTTATCTCAAGAATATTTAAATTTGCGGGATTTTCTGATAAAGAATAGAAAATATAATCATGAAATTTTTGATTATGCCAAACAATTTGTGGAAGCAGATGCCAATGGTATTGCAATAAAAAGTCCTCTTTTGTTTCATGCAATCCGGCATAAAAATTCAAAGGCAGCCCGTATTTTGTTGAAATACGGAGCCGACCCTAATTTGGCGGAAGAAGGCAAGGTTACACCGCTTATGATAGCGGCCTATTACGGGCAAATAAAAACAATAAAAGATTTATTGAAGTATAAGGCTAATCTTTTCGCCCGTAATGCACACGGAGAACAAGCCAATGCTTATGTGTGCTCGGGTTTGGGAACAACACATAAAGCTAAAACCGTATTGAGATTTCTTTCCCAATACGGTCTTGAACAAAAAGGCTAATAACTTACATTTTTTCTACTTTAGTCAGAAGACCTGTGTGAAAATCAAAATCAAAGAGTGTTTTTTCTTCTAAAGTTTTGTTATATAGCGAAAGAGAAATAATGGCATAATAAGGATGTGCCTCTGAATTTTTTACCTCCAAAAAACCTATACGAGGCCACTTTTCTGTTATTTTTGCTAAATCTGCTGGGTAATATGTAAACGAAATAATTATTCTCTCCGTCAATATACTGTCGCAATAACAGGTTAGAATAAGTGTATGACAACACTCTTTTTTCTACTTCCTTAATGCTTATTCTGACATCCTTTATTCAACATAATTATTCCTCTTAAGCAGATGTAATATACCAAGCAAAAACATCCCTTTTTATTTATCTGTTTTGCAAAACATAAAATTTCTATCATAAAAAAACCCCGAGTTTTACCTCGGGGCATAACTATAAAAGCAGACCATCAGTTTATTTTGCTTCGCATACTTTTAATTCTTCATTAATCATAGCAACGGCACCATCCTTTTCTGCCTTTTCTAATAAAGCTCTCATGGTATCAGATTGTGCATAGCTAGAAGCGGGCTCACCTAATTTAGAATTTTTAAAAAGGATACATAAATCTACATCCATAGAAACAAAAAGTTCCGCTATTTCAACAAAATCGTTTGTCACGGCCAAAGCCACAGCAAGTGAGTCAATTTTTGCTCCTAACAGCAACAATCCTTTGATAATGGGTAGATGATTGCCCGAAACAGCATAATGCATAGGAGTATGTCCCTCGTCGTCACAGGCGAATTCCAAATTAGGCAGAGCAGGGCTTTTGTCAGATGCAAGAAACGATAGAAGATAATGCTCATTCCCTGTTATGGCACTATGGCACAAAATGCTTTTAGCTGCGGCTAGCTGTTTATCCTCTTCTGTTTGGGCAAAAGCGGGAGTTGCCAAAAGAAAGGCCACCAAAATAACACTCAATTTTAGAAGATGCTTCATAATAGATTCTCCTTAATAGTTAAAGCTTCTTCTATCATAGTATAATATCACAGAGAAAAATTTCAAGATATCTTTGCAATATTTGTCGGTCGGAAATGAAAGAAACACATATGCTAATACAGAATAGTACTTAGTCAACACAACAAAAGAGGAAAAAGATTAACAGAAGAATAATTCTTTTTACCCCGTCAATATGTTGTCGCACCTCCCTGTTGGAATAATGGGGAGGTGCTTTTTTATGATAACAAATACCCCCAAAAACCCTAATTTCCCACCGTTACAAACGGATAATTTTTCTTTACCCAATCCGGAAGAACTGCTTGTTCTTTCATAGTTATCATAAGTTATTCTCCTTTTGAAGGGGTTATTTCTAACGAATCCCAATCAAAATCAAATTGGGTACACCATCGATGGGCATAATTTGTTCTTCGCATCTGTACATTGATCTTCCGTGCATTAAAGGGGGAGGCAAATTTAACTAGCCCCAAAACTGACCCTAATCTTTCGGGAAAGACAAATCCCTTACGGGAATAAATATCATCAAATGAAACAAAAAGTTGAGGCATCTTCACAAATTGAATTAACACGATTTTATCTTCCTTAAAATTTATCCAGTCATAATTAGTATTTCGCACTTCTTCCAAAGAAACGTCTTGAACGCAAACAATCACTTTTTTTGTGGGCAAAACGAACTCATCCGAATGCCATACAATTGGATAAGATTTAATGGTTTCTAATCCTTTTGTGATATCAGCATCTTTTTGTCGTGGAATCCGCTCTGTGCTGAAATAGTGATGGGGTAGTTTTGATTGCAAACATAACAAATATTTAAAATCTTGTTCAAATCGTTTGCCCGAATTTAAAATGTGTATGGGTACATTCTTTTTTGACAGATGCCAAGAAGTCCGTTTAGGATACAGACGAGGTCATTTAAATTATGCTGCCAGAGAGTTTGCTTTTAAGAATATGATTGTTTGTGGTTGTTGTGGTCGTCATTTTTGTGGATATTCTAAAATGAAAAAGAAAAAATCAGGTGAAATTGTAGAGCACAGATATTTGCGTTGTGCAGGCAGAGCCAATAAAAAAGAGATTTCTCATTGTGATACTCCGCAACTTCGGGAAAAAGATGCGGAAGAACAGATATTGGCTAAATTGGAAGAATTAAAAGTTCCTGCTAAAATGCTTTCATTTTCGCTAACTGAACTCAACAAAGGTGCTATTTTAGCAGCAGAAGCCCAAAAGTCGCAAGAAAATATATATCGCAGAAGACTTGGTCAAATAGCCAGAGAAAAGGAAATTTGGGTGAGTAAAGAAGCCACAGGGCTTATCAGTAGTGATGTTGTGAACGAAAAATTGAAAAATTTAACGGAGGAAGAAAAAGATCTTCAAATTAAGTTAGATAAGCCCGCTTCCAATGAAAAAGAGGTACTTTGGACATTAAGCCGTCTGACAAACTTGATGTCCAGACTTCCTGAACTATATAAAAGTTCGCAACCGGAGCAAAAAAGGCGAATTATGAAGTTAATAATTGCGAACTTAACTATGAAGCAAAAAAACCTTGAAATTATAATGAAAAAACCCTTCCAACTGATGTTGGAAGGGCCTAATAGTTCAGTATGGGGTGGATGAGGGGACTCGAACCCCCGACCTCCGGTTCCACAGACCGGCGCTCTAACCAACTGAGCTACATCCACCGTAAAATCGATACTATATTATATCAATTTCTTTTCATTCGCGCAAAATTCTCTGCGCAAAAAGTTTTTTATTATCTTTTTTACCACGTTTCCAAATGAATTTTTTTCGGATCAAAGCGATTTACTTCATCTTTTTCTTCATTTGGATATCCTAGGGCAATCACGTTTAAAGGCAACACATGTTCCGGCAGATTTACAATTTTACTAATGTCCTTCATGCGGTCCTCGTTAGGATAAACCCCCAACCATACGCTACCAATACCCAGTTCTGTAGCGGCAAGCAAAATATTTTGTGTGGCAGCTCCGCAATCACCCGTCCAATAACCGGGCATATATTCGCGTTTCGTGTCTGCACAAACAAGCAACGCACAATCTGCCGTGGAAAGCATTTGAGCATGTGGGTGAACTTGCATAATTTTTTCCAAAGTTTCACGGTTTTTGATGAGCACAAATTCCCACTCTTGGCAGTTGCGCGCAGTGGGAGCCATCATGGCAGCTTTGAAAAGCGTGTTTAAATCTAGCTCGGAAATGGGCCGGTTTGTAAACTTGCGGATACTTCTGCGTTTATAAATGGCTTCTAAGGTGTTCATTTTTTATCTCCTTTTTTAAGGCGCAACAGTTTTTCTTTGAAAAATAGTGCAAGACCCCCGCGAGAAGTTTCTCGGTAGTCATTATTCATATCTAGGCCGGTTTGCATCATGGTAGCAAGAACATCATCATAGGAAATGCGGTGCTCCCCGTCGGACATTAAGGCATAGGTGGCGCAATCAAGTGCGCGGGAAGCTGCCAACGCATTTCGTTCGATACACGGAATTTGGACGAGCCCATCCACCGGATCACACGTCAAACCGAGGTGGTGCTCCAACCCCATTTCGGCGGCATAAGCAATGCGGCGATTATCGCCCCCTTCCAACTGGCAGGTAGCGGCTGCGGCCATGGCACAGGCTACGCCGATTTCTCCTTGGCAACCTACTTCCGCACCGGAAATGGAAGCATTCCTCTTTGCCATATTACCAAACAAACTGGCTGTTCCTAAGGCGTGAACGATTGTAATATCTTCAAACTCGCAAATTTCTTTAATCAGCCGACACACGGAAGGGACCACCCCACAAGAACCGCATGTGGGTGCGGTAACCACTATGCCACCGCTGGCATTCTCTTCGGCACAAGCAAGTGCGTAAGCAAACAGATTGTTCATGCGGCGCAAGTAACGGGGGGAGTTTTCCGCCTTATATAAGTATCGTTGCGCTTTGCGTTCCAAATTTAAAGAGCCGGGCAATACTCCGCGTTTTTGCAAACCGCGTTTCATGGTTTCCTGCATGGTGTTCCAGACCGTGGTTAAATAGTCCCAGATTTCGGGCCCTTCAAATTCTTCCACATATTCCCACAACAGCATTTTCTTTTCGGAGGTGTATTCCAAAATTTCGTTCATGGAGTGATGCGGATAAACACTGCAGATGTTTTGGCCGATGGTTTCATCTGTGCGAATGGCGCCGCCTCCTACACTGTAAACAACTTGTTCTCCAATAATATGCCCTGCTTTGTCTAAGGCTTGCAACCGCAAGGCATTGGGATGTTTAGGCATAAGAGTGATGTTATCCCAAATCACCTCAATGGGTTTTGGATAGAAAGCTTCTTTAATAGTAAAATCGGTTAAATGTCCTTTTCCGGTAGCGGCCAAAGAACCATAAAGTATTACCTTAAAAGAGACCGCTTGCGGAAATTGCTGATTAAAAGCATCGGCTGCTTTACGCGGGCCCATAGTGTGGCTGCTGGAAGGGCCGTTTCCTATTTTATATAACTCTTTTACAGATTCCATAAATTCTTTCCTCTCTTTATAAAAATGTTATCATAATTTATATGAATATACTATCTTCCTTGTTGGTGGCATTGGGGTTGTCTATGGATAACTTTGCTGTTACGATTGCTACCGGCTGTTGTTATCGTAAAAAAATTCCCACTTCTTATGTGGTAAAAGTGAGCTGTTTATTTTCTTTTGCACACTTTGTTATGTTTTCGCTCGGTTGGGTGTTAGGCACGGAAGCGGGGAAATATCTCCGCGCATTGGATCACTGGTTGGCTTTTGGTATTTTGTTTTTTATAGGGTGCAAAATGATAAAAGAATCCCTCTCCAAAGAGGAAGCAGAAAAATGTGTTTTACACTCTTTTAAAACTTTGTGTGTGCTTGCTTTTGCCACAAGTGTTGATGCTCTGCTTGTCGGTATGGGGCTTGCGTTTAGTGCTTTTTCCTTTTGGTTGACGGTAGGAGCTTTGGTAGCCAGTGTTTTTGCTACCAGTTGGACGGGTTTCTATTTAGGGGCTTGGTTGGGGCGAAAATTTGGTAAAGTAGTGGAAGCCTTTGGCGGCATAATACTGATTGGAATCGGTGTTAAATTGTTGCTAGAAGGCTTTGGCATTTGCTAGAATTCTGATATCTTACAAAGAGAGGTCCGTTTATGGGCATGATTGCGGCAATAATAGTTTTCTTGTGTATTTGTGTGGACAATATGGTAAGCGCCAATATGTCCGCCATGAAAATGACTGCTGAAAAGAAAAGTGTCTTTTCTATTAAAATGGCATTGTTTTTTTCCGGCTTTAACGGGTTGTTTTTTTGCTTGGGTTATTTAGTGAGTCTTATTTTCTTCCGCGAGTGGGTATACTTTGCTCATAACTGGGTGGCATTTTCCTTTCTTCTTTTGTTAGGAATAAAACTTATGATGGAATCCATTGAAAAGTCGCCCAGCTTTAGCGATTTAGATGCCGACGATACCCGAAAAATGATAAAAGTGTCCTCCGTGTTGGGTTTGGATGCCTTTTTGGTAGGATATGCAGTAGAAATAATGGATAAATCGTGCTTTCCGCAGTTTGTTTTTCTGATGTTGATTACATTCTGCTTGACCATGCTCGGTTTCCATTTGGGGAATAAAACCTCCAAAACGATCGTCAGTAAAAGGGTAGAATTGGTTGCGGGTCTCATTTTGATTATTATGGCGATTCGTCAAATTATTGTTTAGAAGATTTTTATAGAGTACAGGGGCGGGATTTTTCCCGCCCTTTTTTTGTGTCATGTGGGTAAGTCGGAAAGGGTATATTGTCTCTTGTAGTATCTAAAGAACTGGCAGAGAAACAAGCTAAAATAATAATCTGTCACAGACGGTTAGGATAAGCTTAGAATAAAACGAATAAAAAGAAAAAGGACGGATAGAATTATTAATTAAATATACAAGGAAAATAAAAAACCCCGCTTTTTAGCGGGGTTTTTTAAAACAAACGGAAAGGTTATTTGGCTAAGTTTTTCCAAGCTTCTTTTTCAGCTTTCAAAGCAGCTTCGGCATTTTTAGCGGCTTTTTTGGCTTCGGCTTTTTTAGCTTTGGCAGCTTCTTTGGCAGCTTTTTCTTTGGCTTTGGCATCGGCTTTGGCTTGTTTCAAAGCGGCTTTTTGTTCTTCGGCCTTGGCTTTAGCGGCTTCTTTAGCTTGTTTGGCTTTAGCTTTGGCTTCTTCCTTAGCTCGTTTGGCATCTTCTTTAGCTTGTTTGGCTTTAGCTTTAGCTTCTTCTTTTTTGGCTTTGGCTTCAGCTTTAGCAGCTTCGGCTTTGGCTTTAGCATCGGCCTTGGCTTGTTCGGCTTTTTCTTTGGCTTCCGCTTTGGCGGCAGCTACTTTTTCTTTAGCTTCTTCAGTAGCATTTTTTTCAGCTTGTTTGGCTTCCGCTTCCGCTTTGGCGGCTTGTACTTTGGCTTTAGCGGTTTCTTTATATTCTTGAATATTTTTTCTCAATGCGCTGATTTTGGACAACGTGCAGTTGTTGATGCAGGTAACATCTCCGGCGGTGCAACCGCAGGAATCGTTAGCCGCAACAGCGGGCAACGCGGCAAAAGCCAACGCAAAAGCAAATACGATAATTTTTTTCATGCTTTATTCTCCTTTAATATAACTACTTGATATTTTTATTTTACTATATTTCCGCCAATGAACAGAAAGATGATTTTGAGAAAAATCTTATTTTAGAAAATCTATTTTGCTACAATATATGCCATGGAAACAACAATTGCTACCCAAACCCCTTTGTGGGTAAACATTTTGCTTGGAATTGTGGCACTGAACCTATTGGTTTGGCCGCTTGTTTCTCGTTGGGTAGAGGGCCATTTGGAACTTTTTTTATTGGGGATCGGCGCGGCAGCAGTGACCGTTAGCGGAGGCTGGAGTGTGGATTTGATTTACGAAACGCTTCAGTTCCCTGTGAATGTGGCTTTTATTGTGTTGGTTGTCAGTGTTATTTTTAATAACTATTCCCGTTATATTTTTAGAGTTCTTTTTGCTTTTTTTAGGCGGTTGGAACCGCGATATAGCTTTGCGGCGCTTAT
The DNA here is from genome assembly GCA_045580265.1 of Elusimicrobiaceae bacterium. Lineage (GTDB taxonomy): Bacteria > Elusimicrobiota > Elusimicrobia > Elusimicrobiales > Elusimicrobiaceae > Avelusimicrobium. The sequence continues at coordinate 95,898 of JAZNNM010000014.1, forward strand.
TTTTTTGTTGGGAATGAGCTCTTCTTTAGTCAGTGTAACCGTTTCCGCGTTGGTGCTTGCAGAGGTATTAAAAGTAGTTAACTTAGAGCGTAATGCCACTATCCGAATTACTGTTTTTGCTTGTTATGCCATAGGATTGGGGGCAGTCCTGACCCCATTGGCCGAGCCTATGGGGCTAACGATTAGTAAAGCTCTTTCCGGTCCACCTCACCATGCGGATTTCTTTTTTCTGCTTCGTCACTTTTTTTGGTGGATTACTCCGGCTATTTTACTTCTTTCAGTAGCGGCCGGCTATTATGCCCGTAATGCCGGTACAACCTTGCAGATGCACATTCGCGAAGACAAAGAAAGTTACGCTTCCGTATTGCGCCGCACGTGGCACATCTATATGTTTGTGGCTGCGCTTAACTTGATTAGCGCAGGGTTGCGCCCTTTGGCACAGAGCACGATTACCCACTTGGGCGGAAAAGTGCTATTCTTGGCTAATGCCGTTTCCGTGATTATCGATAATGCTACATTGGCCGCTATAGAAATCGTTCCTACTATTTCCTCCAGCGATTTGGTTTACATGGTAATCGGTTTGGCTGCATTTGGTAGTATGTTGGTGCAAGGGAACCTTCCCAACATTGTGGCTGCCGAAAAATTGGGAATCAAAAGCCGTGAATGGGCGGCGGTGGCCGTTCCCACAGGCCTTGTTTTGATGGGCGGTTATTTTATTCTTCTTTTACTCTTTCTCTAGGTCCTACCTAAATTTTAATAGGTCTTTTGGCCCTTGTGCCTGTTGTCTTGCTTTTATATGCTAAAAGAAAGACTATATTTTGTCGGAGTTTTGATGCGTTATCTTTTGTATTTTCTTTTAACTTGTTTGGCTTTTCCGTGTTTTGCTCAGAAATTTCCCGTGGGGGCTTTGACTGGGAAAACTGCGCTCGAGCAAGCACTCAAACAAACAAGCAATCAAGGGTTGCGCGTGTTACAAGGAAAAATCATGCCGGCAGGAGTAGACGTGGCCTTGCGGAGAAACTCCTTTGCTCTTCGACGACAAGATTTGGAACAAAATGTATTAACTTCCTTTCCTGTACCTAATATAGAAACCATGAAATTAGGCATAGCCTCTCCTACGGATAAGCAGCGAAAACTTATTTTTGATAAATATACCCAAGTAACCGAAAAGTTGCGTCTCTTTAAAGAAGAAATGGACGGCATTTTGTACTATCAATCCAACCCCTCCGAAAAAAGAACATTTGCTCCACAGGAAAAACAATATTTTTTGGAACAGATTAATACCTTAAATCGGGAATTAAACGCTTTATCTTTGTCGGTGGAAAAAACAGATGTTGTTTTGCAGCGCGGAAAGGCATACCTGCAGTATGCTTTGTCTGTTGTGTCACCGGAGATGGTAGGTTTTTTACCGAATCTTCAACCTACGGATCCTCGTACCGACCGAGAATTAAAAACCGAGGAATTTTTCTTGCATGATCCGGCAGAAAATCGTTTTGCGATGTGGCGCTTATTCCAAAAATTAGATTCTTCTTCCGCTATTCCCAACGGATTAAGGATTGCTGTCCTAAATGACAGACAAGCATTCCTTATCGAAGTGGAGTATGCTCATAAAAGAAAAGAATTATTCCCCTTAGAAAACGTAAAAACTTACGAAGAAGTGGATATCCTATTAGCAGATATTCGCTCCGGAAGAGAGACCTTTGATGTAATTTTATCTGATTTGTGTGTACCCGATGGCGGCGGATTTCGATTGGTTCAATCGTTGCGCCAAGATGGATACAAAGGTGTCATTTTAGCAGCTTCTGCCTTTTGGGAGGAGGAGGTTATAGCTTTTTCTTTGTATAACCGTGGTTTTGATGGCATGTTTGCTATTCCGGAAAATTTTGAAACGCAACCCCACTGGTATGATCGTTTAAACCAAGGCCTTCGAAATTATTTCTACTATCGCAATATTCACGGTTGGATGCGCTAACTCCTTTTTTATCTACAAAAAATTTTCTTCTTCTTGACACTGTTTTTAGAAGAAGATACAATGAGAGAAACGGTTCCCGTTTTTTGGTTTATTATCAAAAAAAATTTTGTGTTGTTTTGCAGGACGCAGTTTGTGATGCTGTGCGTTTTACCATATATATAGGAGAACTTATGACAGACAGATTCAAACCGGCCGTGCAGATCTTAAAAGACCACGACTACGATAGTTCCAAACTAATCCCCATCCTCCAAAAAGTGCAAGATGCTTACCGCTTTTTACCCGAGGATATTATGCGTTTTATCGCTAACGAATTGGAAATTTCCCCTGCTAAAGTTTTTGGGGTTGCCACTTTCTTTGCGCACTTCGCTATTACTCCCAAAGGAAAGCATATCATTAAAGTGTGTAACGGAACTGCCTGCCACGTAAAAGGTTCTTCTTTTGTTATCAATACCGTGAAAGATAAATTGAAATTAAAAGATGGCCAAGACACCACCGAAGATATGATGTTCACGTTAGAATGTGTATCTTGCTTGGGTGCGTGCGGGTTGGCCCCGGTGATGGTACTTGATGATGTGGTGCATGGACAAATTACCCCGGCAAAAGCTGTGGAATTAATTGATGCGGTAATCGCTTCGGAGGCTAACAATGGCAAGTAAAAATATTGAACAAATCGCCAAAGATTACAACGAGGCGTATAAAAAAATCACGGGCCGTGTCGTTATCTGCGGTGGAACAGGTTGTATTGCCGGTGGATCCATGAAAGTCTACGAAGCTTTCCAACAAGAAATGGAAAAACGCAAAATCGGTTTTTGCTTACAAATTACCAAAGATTGCCACGAAAATTATTTAAGCTTGAGCGGTTGCCGCGGTTTCTGTGCACAAGGGCCGTTGGTGAGCGTGGGCGATATTTTTTACACAAAAGTAAAACCGGAAGATGTTGCTGAAATCGTAGAAAAAACCCTTTTGAAAGGCGAAATCATCGATCGTTTGCTCTATCATAATCCGGCTAACGACCAAAAGGCGGAAACGGTTGCCGAAATTCCCTTTTATTCTAAACAAAAACGTATTTTGTTGGGTGATTGCGGACGCATTAATCCCGAAGATATCAATGAATACATTGCTCACGGCGGTTATGCTCAAGCCAAGCGTGCTTATACCGAAATGACAGACGAAGAAGTCTGCAAAGAAATGATGGCGTCCGGTTTGCGCGGTCGAGGCGGTGGCGGTTTCCCCACGGGTAAAAAATGGGATTTGACCCGTATTGAACCCGGCCCGAAAAAATATGTTATTTGTAACGCTGACGAAGGCGATCCGGGTGCTTTTATGGATCGCAGCGTTATGGAAGGAAACCCCAATGCCGTTTTGGAAGGTATGATGATTGCGGCCCGTGCTATCGGTGCGGATGAAGGTTATATCTATGTTCGTATGGAATATCCTCTCGCTATTGAACGTGTGCGCACGGCTATTAAACAAGCCGAAGAATTGGGCCTTTTGGGTAAAAATATTTTTGGTTCCGGTAAAGATTTTAAAATCAATGTAATGGAAGGTGCCGGTGCCTTTGTGTGTGGTGAAGAAACTGCTCTTATCGCCTCTGTGGAAGGAAAACGCGGTATGCCGAAAATCAAACCGCCTTTCCCCAGTCAAAGCGGTCTTTTCGGTAAACCCACCGTCATCAATAACGTGGAAACGTTGGCGACGGTAGCAAAAATTTTTGAAATGGGTGCTGAAGAATTTCGCAAAATCGGTACGTTGGGCAGTCCCGGTACTAAAACCTTTGCTGTTACGGGGCACATTGCCAACACCGGCCTTGTGGAAGTTCCCATGGGCACGACTCTTCGCCAAGTAATCGACGAAGTGGCCGGTGGTACCACTAACGACGACGGTACGGTTAATAAAGAAGCCTTTAAAGCAGCCCAAATCGGTGGACCTTCCGGTGGTTGTTTAACCAAAGAACATTTGGACTTACCCCTCGATTTCGATTCCTTGCGTTCCGCAGGTGCCATGGTAGGTTCCGGCGGCCTCGTGGTTATGAACGAAAAAACGTGTATGGTAAACGTGGCTCGCTTCTTCTTGGAATTTACGCAACGTGAATCTTGCGGTAAATGTGTGCCTTGCCGCGAAGGTACGGAGCAGATGCTTACCATGTTAAACGACATTGTAGAAGGCCGCGCGACCTTAAAAACGCTTGAGAACTTGGAAGACTTAGCTAAAGCGGTACAAAAAGCTTCTTTGTGTGCGTTAGGTAAAACGGCTCCCAATCCGGTGCTTTCTACCTTGAAACATTTTAGAGAAGAATACCTCGCCCACGTGGTGGAAAAACGCTGTCCGGCGGGGGTATGTAAAGCCTTGGCCCGATTCGAAATCGTGCCGGAAAAATGTAAAGGCTGTGGTATGTGCAAACGCGCTTGCCCGGTGCAAGCCATTACGGGTGCAGTCGGTAAACCGCATGTAATTGATGCTAAGAAATGTATCAAATGCGGCGGTTGTAAATCCACTTGTAAATTCGGCGCGGTTGTAACGGGCGCATAACCACGGGAGCATATTATGGAAAACGAAAATTTTGTAACTATTGAAGGAAAAAGAGTTGCCATTGAAGGCGAAAAAAATCTGTTGGAATTGGTACGCAAAGCTAATTTTAATATCGTTACTTTCTGCTACCACCCCGAGTTGGCTGCCTACGGTGCCTGTCGCTTGTGCTTGGTGGAAGTAGAAGGAATGGGAATTGTTGCTTCTTGTACGGTTCCTCCCAAACCCGGTATGAAAGTGCGCGTAAACAGCGATGAAATTCGTAAGTTGCGCCGTATTAATTTGGAGCTTTTGCTTTCTTCCGGCAACCACGACTGTACCCTTTGCAGTAAATCCAATAACTGCAAATTGCAGAAATTGGCAAAAGATATGGACGTGACGGAAATCCGCTTTAAATCCAAAAAGTTGGATAGCCACAAAGATGCTACTTCTCCTGCTTTGGTGCGCGATCACAGCAAATGTATTTTATGCGGTAACTGCGTGCGCATTTGTAACGAAGTACAAGGCATCGGCGCCATTGATTTTGCTTTCCGTGGTTTCCGCTCTAAAATTGCCACTGCTTTTAACAAAGAGCTCGGTCATAGCCATGAATGTGTGGCCTGTGGGCAATGCGCTCGCGTCTGCCCGACCGGTGCTTTGATGCCAAATTCTTCCGAAATTGAAGAAGTCTTTAAGGCTATTAACGATCCTAAGAAAAAAGTAGCAGTGCATATTGCTCCGGCCGTACGTGTGGGCTTGGGCGAGATGTTTGGCCTTCCTCAAGGAAAAAATGTGGACGGGAAGATTGCTACGGCTTTGCGTATGTTAGGTTTTGACTATGTATACGACACAGCGTTTACGGCGGATTTGACTATCTTGGAAGAAGCCACCGAGTTCTTGGAACGTTTCAAAAAGGGTACTAACTTGCCGCAGTTTACCAGCTGCTGTCCGGCTTGGGTAAACTATGTGGAAAAATTCGCTCCTGAATTTATCCCTAATCTTTCCACGGCTCGCTCTCCCATGCAAATGATGGGGCCGATTTTGAAAGCCGATTTTGTGGAAAAAGGCGGCAAACGGGAAGATTTGGTAGTGGTAGCCATTATGCCTTGCTCCGCTAAAAAATCCGAAGCCAAACGTGGAGAATTCTATGTCAACGGAAATCCGGATACGGACTATGTCGTCACTACCGTAGGCTTGGCCCGCATGATTAAAGAAGCCGGTATTGATTTTGCCAACTTGGAAAATGAATGGTTTGATATGCCGTTTGGTTACAAAACCGGTGCCGGTGTTATTTTCGGTGCTTCCGGCGGTGTAATGGAAGCGGCTCTTCGCTATGCGCTCGCAGAATTAGATCCTGCCGGTGCACGCAGTGTTAAGTTTACCAGTTTGCGCGAAAGCAAAGTGTTTAAAGAAAAAACGCTCACCATCGGCGATATTCAAATTCGCACGGCGGTTGTCAGCGGGCTTAAAAATGCGCGCAAATTGTTAGATGATATTAAAGCCGGTAAAAATCATTACGATTTCATTGAAGTAATGTCTTGCCAAGGCGGCTGTGTGGCTGGCGCCGGTCAACCTCAGTTCGACGGTTGGGCCCCTCGCAAAGTGCGTGCGGAAGGGCTGTATCAAGAAGATACGGAACTGGCTTACAAGTCGCAAGATAATAGCGGTGTACAAGCGCTCTACGGGAAGATTTTAGATAAAATCGGCGGACCTGTGGCGCATAAACTGCTGCATACGCATTATCGCGATAAAAAAGACCGCACCGGTAAATAAATCGGAATCGTGTTTTAACTTCCCCGCGCGCTTAATTGGCTCGCGGGGGTTTTTTATTAAGGACGAAAGTATGGGATATTCCGGTAAGTTGTGGTTTTGACTGTAAGAATATTTCTTGCTTAAGCATATCGAGGGTCCGTTTCTGTTGCTTTATTTGTTTTAACAAGACCTCAGGCATTGCAGAATAAAAAGGAATAGTTTTTTTTAATTGGTTAATTTCTTCCTCTAATAAGCGATAATGTTCCTCTAGTTGGGAAAACAATGCTAAAGTTTTGTCGAGAGATGGGGGCATAAATAAGCTTCCTGCCGCCCATGCAGTAATAAAAAAAGGGCGGTCTTCTAATAGGTAGCGCCAACCATCCTAAAAGAAGCCGCCCCCTCCGCGCCCGAAGGCGCGGAAGAACGCGGACTTTCCGCCTCCAGTTGGCGCTATCTCCTAAAGGAGAATGTCCGTTCTTCACGGCATGGAGGCAAAAATCCTTAAATTCTGTAATAGTATAACATTTTTTATAAGTTCCCGCCTGTATTAAGATAACCAAAATCTGACAGATAAGATAAAAACAGCGGCCTATTGTCGCTTTAAAAACAGTAAAATAATAAAAAGTTTTATTTTTTGTAAGAGGTTTGTATGTCGGTAGAAAAAAACGGATTTGTAAAATGGGTGGTATTATCGCTTGTTTTATCTTTTGCATTGGTGATTGCCTTGGGTTGGCCACGCTATCAAAAAAGTAAAACATTGCATTTAGCCAAAAAAGCCATGGAGCGCGGAAAAGAAATAGCCTATCTTCAAGAATCCTTTAAAAAACGTTACGGAATGTATATGCCGGACTTGAATCGTCTGGATTATAGTTTTACGTGTTCTTCGCTCCCCGATACAAGAGATTTAGCTTGTGATGAATATGTTTATGAAATGGAAGCCGCTTTATTGCGAGTACGTCACCAAACGCGCCCCAGTTGGTTTGAAATTCATATCGCGGAAGGTTGGGTGGATTGCTCTCATGCAGAGCAGATAATTCAAGAAAGCCGTCTCTGTCAGCCCGGAAAAATGCCTGAATTGTTATAGTAAATATGCTAGGATAAAAGTAGCTGTTCGAAAAGGAGATAAATGATGAAAAAACTTTTAGTCGCTTTGTTGGTTGCACCCGTCTTTTTTGCGTGCAGTCCCAGTGTGAATCGTGTAGAAACCAATTTAGTAAAAGACGTTAGCGGCGGATGGAACGATACTGATGCCCAAATGGTAGCCCAAGAAATGATTACCGATTGTTTATCCAGCGGTTGGTATAGTAAGTTTATCACTCGCTACGGAAAAGAACCTACTGTGATTGTAGGGGTCGTGAACAATAAGACAATGGAACACATTAACACGTCCGTTTTTGTGGAAGAAATGCAACGCGCTTTAATTAATTCGGGCAAAGTAAACTTTGTGGCTTCTGCCGAAGAACGCGGTGCTTTGAGAACTGAACGTTTGGAGCAAGATGAATTTGCCAGCGAAGCTACTCGTAAAGCTTTTGGAAAAGAAGTAGGTGCCGATTATATGCTAAGCGGGGTGCTTAATTCAGTGGTGGATCAAGCCGGAAGCAAAGCCTTGGTTTTCTATCAAACGAATTTAAAATTAATTGATATTGAAACGAACCAAATCGTTTGGAACGGGCAAAAGCAAATCAAAAAATACGTCAAACGCAGTAAAGTAACTTGGTAGGAATAATTTATGAAGGCGCGTGTATGTTTGTTGGGGTTGGTGTTATTATGCTCCGCGTGTACGGCGCCTTCTTTGCGTTATAAAAAAGAAGTACAGGGGTTGCTCTCCTCTCGAAAGATAGAAGAGGCTGCTGTTCGTGTGGAAACCGCAAAAGAAAAACATTACTCCGAACAAGATGCTTCTTTGTTCTATTTGGATAAAGCCCTGCTTTTGCATGATTCGCATCAGCCCCACGAAAGTGATATCCTCTTTTCCTCTGCCCAACAGCACATTTACGAACATTCCGCAAAAAGTGTTTCCGGCTCCTTGGGAACTCTTTTAATCAACGATTTAACGGCCCCGTATTCCGTAGCCTCTTACGAGCAAGCTCTTACCTATTTTTTTCGTGCTATGAATTTTTTGGAACAAAACAAATTATCTTCTGCGGTGGTGGAAGCGCGGAAAGCGGTATTTTTCTTGGATAAATTGCGCGGTAGCAAATCTTCCGGCTATAACGATGATCCGTTTGTGCAGTATTTTGCCAGCTTGTTGTTTGAATCGGAGGGAAATCTCTCTTCCGCTCGTATTGCTCGTTACAATTCTCTTCAAGCATATGAGCGGTTGGGGGCAGATTTAAAAGTATCGGCGCCCGAGTTTTATATTCCGTCTGATGCACAAGAATGGGGGGAAATTATTCTTTTTCACTATAACGGGCTTCTTCCTCTTAAAAAAACAGTTACACTTATGCTTAGTTGGAACGAATTAGTCAGCTATGCTTCCTATCCGGAAGAAGGGTATGGCGATATCGCTCCCGAAGTCCAAAATGCGATTTTAACAGCTTGGGTGGGGCATTCGGCCGGCATTTCTACCCCTGTATTGGAGCAGACTCCTTTTCAGGTGGCCTCATCTTGGGTGGAAGCAAACGGACAGCGATATTATACTCAAAAAGTAGCTGATTTCGCAGCGGCCGCACATTTGGATTTAAAAGAAAAAATGCCCGCTATTTTATTTAGAAGTGCCACTCGTGCGGTAACAAAACAAGTGGCGTCTATACAGGCCGGCCGTGCCATGACGCAAGCCTCCGGTGACGAAAGCTTGGGAGAGCTGGTTCGGCTACTGGTAAATATCTTCGGCGCGGCTACCGAAAAGGCAGATACCCGCCAATGGTTCACGTTGCCTGCCGAAGTGCGTATGACTCGTATTTTTGTAGAGCCGGGTAATCAAAATATGCGGCTGTTGTTTAGTGACGGATATGGTAATATAGTAGGAGAACATACCTTTGAAAATGTATTTGTGCCCAAGGGTGGGCGAGTGTTTTTGCACCACCGGACGGCTTATTAGGAGGGGAAAATGAAGAAAATATTTTTACTTGTTTGTGCACTGGGATTGTGTGCCTGTGCCGGCATGAATAAAAATACGGTTAGTTATAAAACCAATCAGTATAATTCCGCCAAATACTATGTAGTGGCGGGAGAGGGTATGACGGAAGCGGAAGCTTCTCAAAACGCACTCGATAATATGCGTCGGGAAATTTCCCAAAATGCACCCGATGCCGAAGCACAAGGAGTGTTGACGGATTTGATGGCCAATGCACAAGTGGATAAAACGTGGGGGGATAAAGATACCAGCGGTAAGCATTATTATGCTTTGGCAGTCCTTTCTCGCGATAAGGCCCAACGTGTGCTTGAACCTGTTTTGACACAATTAGACGGTATGATTTCTGGTTTAGCTTCTCAGTTTACGACACCTGCCGATCCGATGGCTGACCTGAAAATTGCTTATCGTATGCAACCCTTGGTAACTCGTCGATTGGCGGTGGACGAGGCATATCAGTTTTTGTCGGCTACTCGTCAATCTTTTAGCCCTGAAACATTTGTGCCATACAAAGACATATTAAAAGAAAAACTGGCCGCTGTATTGGTTGCGGTGGAAGTAGAAGGAATGGCTAGTGAGGTTATGGTGACGTATGTGGTGGACGCCCTCAATCAAATGGGGCTTGGCGTGGTGGATATGACCGACCCCGATAAACTGTTGCTGGTAAAAATTCAAACCGATGTAGATGGTTACAATTCTAAAAAAGTAGAAGGACTTGTTTGGGTATCCAGCAGTGCGGCTGTTAGTTTGCAAGAAACGCAGAGAGGCGTTACCTTTGCACGGTTTAATGTGTATGAACGTGCCGGAACTTCCCGCGCAGAAGACTCTTTGCGAAGAAGTATGCAAAGTGTAGGGGAACAATCTGCCGGACAAATTACCCGCCGTTTGGAAGCATATTTAAAAAATAGATAGGAGAAAAAAATGAGAAAATTATTATTACTTGCCTTACTGGTAACTCCTTTAATGGGGGTTGCTCAAGAAACCAAGCCGGTTACCACCTCGGAAACGGCTGCTGCCGATCCGGCCGAACGCAATAAAATGTTGTATTCTTTAGGATTTTTGTTGGGGGATAATTTGAAACGGCAACTCGTGTTGGATAACGAAGATGACTACAAAGCCCTTTCTCAGGGAATGCGCGATAGCCTTCTTCACAAAAAACCGCAAACAGATGTGGAAAATTATAAACCGCAAATTATTCAAAAATACAAAGACGATGCAAAAACTATTTCTGCTAAATATGAAGCTGAACAAAAGGAATATTTAAACAATTTCCAAAAAGAAAAAGGTGTTAAAACCTTAGACAATGGTGCGATGATTAAACTTTCCCGCGCCGGAAAAGGCAAAAATCCGAAAGCAGACAGCACCGTAAAAGTGCACTATACCGGCACTTTGATTGACGGAACAAAATTCGATAGCTCTCGTGATCGTGGGGAAGCCTTTCAAACCAAACTGACGGACGTGATTCCTTGTTGGACTAAAGCGGTACAACAAATGAAGCCCGGCGCTCGGGCTACGGTGGTCTGTCCGGCCGATACGGCTTATGGCAATCGTCCGGTGGGGCAAATTCCTCCCAATTCTACTTTGGTTTTTGATGTGGAACTGATTGAACTGGGGCAGTAATGTCTAAAAAAAGCTATATTTTTATAGGTTTAATTGTGACCGCGCTTATTTATATGGGCGCGGTCCGTGCTTATCAGTTTTATCAACAAAAAGCAGCGGAGTGGGAAGCTGAACGCCAAGAGACTCAAGGTACATTTTCTTTTCAAAATATTCCTGTCTCGTTGGCTGCTCCTCAAGCGGCGCCTGTCTCCGCGCCGGTATTATTTCAGGGAACAAAAGGGGAATTTTTTATTGAAGAAAAACCTCTTTCTAAAGAAGATGCCGATAAGCAGGCTATTGATACAATCGAATCGATCTTGGCTGATTTCTCCGATGAAGAGAATCTTAAACAATTTAATAAAGAATTGGCCGAGGCTTCGGATGGAAAAGCAGTGGATATTTCGGATTTAAGTAACGGCAATTTGGCACAAGTGATGCAGCAAAATCCCGAAATTGTAGGAGTTGTTAGTAAACATATGCAAAACCCCGATTTCGCCAAAACCGTTCAGGAAATATTTACCAACCCACAATTTGTACAAAGTATTCAGCAATTGCAAGGTACTACCCGAAATGCTCCTCAACCCTTAAAAAAAGATGAATAAAAACGGGAAAATATTGTATCCTATAAAATATACAGGAGGCTGCTTGTGCTGAAAATTTTGCTTAAATCCGCTATTTTGGTTTTTATTATTTTAAGTGTATATTTTATCGTTCATCCCTCTGCTTGTTCTAATTTGATGATGGGCAGAGTGACGAACTCTAACGAAAACGGACCTGCTCCGATGGATTATAATAGCAGCCATCGCGAATTGTTAGTCCCGCAAGGGGATACTCCGCTTCCGAATACAAATCCTCAAGGGGTATTTGATACAAATACTTTAAATACCCAGCAGGAAGCTTCCCGTTATTCACAAGAAGATATTGACTATGCTATTGCCAGCCGATATGTAGAGTTGGAAAATGAATATGCCAAGAAAAATGCCGTCGGCAAAGATACCGCAAAGGAAATTTCTTCCATCGTGATGGACGATTTTGAATTGACACAACAAGAATGGGAAGCCTTTCTTCAACGTGCTACTACAAGTAATTTATTTAATAAGGTACGCAATGAAATGTCGGTTACCATGTCCAACTAAAAAGCTTTATTATTTAAAACCCAGCCAGCCTCTACAAAGAGGCTGGCTTTTTTTGGAAGAAAAATAATTTTAAAGCATTGACCACGGTTTTTTTATACAATACCCTTATATGCTAGAGAGGCGGAATAGAGCAGGTGTTTGCTTCTTGTATCTTGCGCTGTAAGGAGTTTTGTATGAAAAAAGGTTTTACGTTGACCGAACTTTTGGTTGTGGTCATTATTATTGGGGTGCTGTCTGCGGTAGTATTGCCTAAATTTAATAAGGTAATCGAAACCCGCAAAACTACCGAGGCGGAAGAGTTAATGGCTACTGTACGTACAGAGCAAGAGAAACGTTGCGCTTTTGATAAAAATTATTTAACGGACTATGCCTCTTTAGCAGCAGTTCTCCCGGCAAAAGAAACAAAAAATTTCACTTATGATTTTACCTCCACAGGCATGTTGGCCACAAGCAAGGGGAAATATGGCTATCAATTACGAATGCCTTCTTATGCCGACGGACGTATTTGTTGTGCAAATGATACGGAAACGGCTTGTTTAAAGCTAAATAAGGACTATCCGCTGTGTTCGGAACTTACTAGCCGTGCAGATTATGATAACGGCCTTAGTTGTGAAGGGGAAGCTGGGGGAGAACCTGCTTGTACGGGGGCGCAACCTTTTGATGAAAAAGAATGTTGGGACGGCAGTAAAATTACGCAACGATACGAATGTGTATCCGGTGCATGGGTGGCGCAAGGATGGAGCGGAACCTGTCCTGTTGTTCCGCCCGTAGATACTTGTTCAACCGTTACAAAATTCAATTGGAGTTCATGTTGTGCATCGGAACCAAAATCAAATACAAAATGTTGGAAAACTTGCTATGCCTCTAATTCTGCCTCTCCCACTTATACTCTTACAAAAGGGACTTGTCAGCTCACGGTTGGGTCAATTGGGATAATTAATCAGGTTTGTAATGTAAAACTTATAAATCAAGGTCTTGGAACAGTTGCGTGTGGTGGAGAAGGAGAGTGTTGTATATATGAAGGAGATGAAAGTTCTCTTCCTTTGGTGGGAACTGTGACAGGGACTAAATATACATGTACAGCAAATTCTTTACCTAGAGGTGAAACCTACTACTGTCATTCATATGCCCCCTCTTGTTCTACCAGTTGTGCAGGATATACGACAGGTGGGTTGATTCCAAACCCCGGTTTTCAAATAAAATAATTTTATTGAAAATAAAATTAAACCCCTCGTTTGTAAGAACGGGGGGTTTAAATATTAATGCGGTAATCTGCCGGCCAGTAATTCTGCCACGGGGCGAGTATGTTTCATTTTGCTGAGTACAATCTTAACGGAAGCCGTAATCGGAACCGATAAAAATGCTCCCGGAACTCCCCAAATAAGCGACCAGAAAATTAACGAAGCTACTACCGTTACAGGGTGTAAATCCATACCCTCTCCCAAAAATCTCGGCTCTAACAAGTTTCCGATAGTAAATTCGGTGGCGGTCAAAAGCCCCAGTACAATAAAGAAGTTTGGCCCCAAGCCAAATTGCAAGAACAAAACCGGAATCGGCAACAATACGGCAACAATGGAACCTACACTCGGGATAAAGTTTAAAAGGAAAACAAACAAAGCAAACAATACTGCCAGTTTTACTTTAAATGCCAGTAAAATAATGGCTGCCACAATGCCCGTGGCAAGAGAGGCCATTAACTTAACGGATAGATAAATAGATACGTTTGCCAACATTTCTTTAATGGAGGGATTGGTGATGGCTGCCGCTTTTTTAGTACCAAAAAGGAAAAATGTCATGAACAAGATAATTAACATTACGTTGGTAAAGATGTTGAACACTTTTCCGCCAAAGTTTTTAATCCAATTAAAAACCGGCAATTCACGCAAATAGGTTTCGATGAAATTTTGGTCTATTGTAATGCCGTATTCTTGCAAACGGGTGGCCAAATCCGACACGGTAGCAATTACATTTTGACGGTACACTTCGGCCCCTTTTAAAAAATCTCCCACGGAGTTTACCGTAAACAAAATAATTCCGGTAAACAAAGCCAAACACACCAAAATGGATACGGTTAACGCTAACCAAGACGGAAAAGAAAATCGGCTTTTAAGGGCTAGCGTCATTTGAGCTAAGATGGTGTAGATAAAAATAGAGATGATCAGCGGAATTAATAAGGCTTTGGTATAGACCAAAAAAGCTGTCAGCACACCGGCAGCGATGACGGTTAAGCAAATTGCACTTGTTTTTAAATAGTAGTAGGTGTTTTTATCCGTTTGCATAGGGCCCCCTATTTTTTTCGGTTTGTTTGGCGATTTCTCTGGATAGAAATAAAATTTTTCCCGTTAGATTTTCCATGTCGTTTTGACAGGAAGTAAGTAGCCATACATTAAGTTTAGCCGCGGTAAAGCTTTTATAATTACGGCAGAAACAGTCGTAAGAGGTAGTGAACTCATCAAGAGCACGTGACAGAGATCGTGCGCGGCTGTTTAAACCTTTAGCCGCCAAGGCAAGGTCTGCCGTCCAATCTGCATCTTTGCAGGAGCGCACGTCCGCACGGGCTTGGAGCCAAAATGATTCTGTTTCGTTTGTCTGTTCACGCAGTTGTGCACAAAAAAGGTTAAACTCTTCCACAAAAGCATGGTCTCGCACCTCTATGTTTTTGTGGAGCTGTTGCAAAATGGTTTCCAAACGTTTATTAAATTCGCCTATCGTTAGGGAAGCCGCGTGTAGCTGGGTGCGGAAAGCATCACAGCGAGAATTTAATGTTTCCAGTAAGGTTTCTGCGGTCATAAAACAGGGAAGTTAATGGTGAAAATGGATCCGAGCCCTCTATCGGATACTACACTGATAGATCCTCCGTGTAAATCCAAAATACACTTAATCATGGGGAGCCCAAGCCCCCAACCGTTAATTTGTCCGGTAAAATAATCGTCTACTTGGTAGAAAGGTTCAAAAATAAGACTTACGTCCTGCGGGCGAATCCCTGCCCCGTAATCACGTACAGAAATGGAAATGCTATCGCCGTGATTGGCACATTGTACTTTAATAACTTTTTCCATTTTGTTATTAAATTTAATGGCATTGGAAAGAAGTTCTTGAATGCATAAGCGGAGCATTTCGGCATTGGCAAAAAGGGTCAGCCGTTCGGGACAATCAATCTCTACGAAGGTACCCCGTTTAACGGAAGAATCTTCTTTTGCTGCTACCGGCAGGATAGGGGAATCTTCCCGTTCTACCGCTTTGCTGGCACATTCTTTGATAAGAGGTTTTAAAGAAACATCTTCTCTTTGCATTTCTTCTGCTTTTGTTGAAGAAACTTTATTGAAGTCAAACAGTTTATTTACCAAACGAGACATTTTATTGCCCTGTTTGTGAATTTCTTCTAAAGCTTTGGACGTAAAAGGAGAAAACTTTTCCTTTCCGGCTTGGGATAAAATCGCTTCGGAATATCCGTTAATAATAGATAGTGGAGTTTTTAATTTATGAGAAATAAGCGTCAACGCACGCGAATTAATCATTTCATTTTTTTCTTCGCTCATGTTTTCCTCTCTTAAAAAGATACACCTAAGCGAATGTAAAAAATATCGCGTTTATCTTTATTGTGGACGGTGCGCACATGGTTGTAAGCCATATCGGCCGATACAACATTACCCAAAATAAAGGAATTGCCTACAATAAACGAATGTTCCGAATCCACCGTATGGTACTCACCAAAGCGGTAGCTTACGTAAATAGAAGAACCATCGTCCGCCCACATACGGGTAAGGCGTGTGCCCACCGCATATTTGGGCAAATCGTGGGTGATATCCAAGGTTTGGGTAGAAGCTAAGTCCTGCTGGTCCATAATTCCACGGAAGGCTTTTACACCGGTAATACCATCGGGATAATGGAACAATGTACCAATCAATTCAAATCCGAAAGCACGGTAAAAATCTTTATGAAGGCCTAGCGAATAGGCGGCTTCGGAGTAGTATTGGTTAGAAAGGGTTGAATCTTCGAAAGTCAGAGTGCCTTTTTGGCGAGCAAATGATGCCCCAATAAAAGCATGGGTATATAAATCATTTACTTCGTCGTTTTGCATGGTGATAATCAAGCGGGAATTGATACCAAAAGCAGAAGCATCTTGGTATTGGGTGTCATCACTTTTATTCTTGAAATAATAGAAAGGGGTTAAATTTAATTTCAAAAAATCAAAATCCATGTGAATGGGCAGATAGACGGAATAGATAGGATCTTTGAAAGCATCTTCATTAGCATAACGGGCCTGAATACCGGCTAATGTGTTAAGCGATAAGGCAACCGTAGCACCGGCTGTTACTTTGTTGAAATGGGAAGTCCCCGTGTAAGAGGCGGTTACATCCACCGTACGTGCTTGCAGTGCAGCGGAGAGGATACAAACTGAAATAATAGATAAAAGGATTTTTTTCATATATTCCCATTTAACCAAATTTTAAGCCTTTTTGCCTATATAGTTTTATTTTGTAATAAAAAGATATTTTGTAGAATAAAGAAGATGAGAAAATTTATCCTTTTATTTTTGTTTTTATTTACTTGTTTTGGTGGATACGGTGCGCAAATTGTGCGTGGCCCGTATGTGGAAGATCCCACTCAAACCACTATGATTTTACGCTGGGAAACGGACGAAGCTACCCCCGCCTGGCTAGAATATGGCCCTGCTCCGCGTTGTAATCAGATTATGACGATTACTCCGGAAGGAACCTCACACAAAGCCGTGTTGTATGGCTTGGTGCCTAATCAAGATTTTTGTTACCGTTTGCACGTATATAATCATGCTAAAGATGGGGTACAGAACCCTGTGGAAGGTTCTTTTCGTACCCTCTTTTCACCGGAACGTAAAATTGTCAATTTTTTAGCTATGGGTGCTACCGGTGCAGAAGCGCCGCAAACGGAAGAAGGGTTGTTGCCCGTTACCGACGATGCAGGTATTGCCCGTGCCAATTTAGCCGCACTTATGACGGAAGAAAAGGCCGACTTCCTTATTCATACCGGTAATTTAACGGCCAGTGGCCTAAATGATGACGCCAACCGTGAGTTTTTTGATCCCTTTTATGACGTTTTATTAAAAAATCCGCTATTTGTGGCATTAGGCCCCAACGAATATGGCCCCAATCGGGAATCCCGCGACAGTAGATCTTTTTTGCGCGCCAATTATTCTCGTTTTCATAATATGAGTTGGAGTACCGCCACTCCCAAGTATTACTCTTTTGATACAGCCAACGCTCGATTTATCTTTTTGGATACGAACGTGGCCGAAGGAGCCGTATGGGCACCGGAAATAGGTGAAAAGTCTGCACAAACAAAATGGCTAAAAACTACGTTGGCGGGTGCAGGTGAAAAGTGGAAAATTGTGGTTATGAATGCGCCGGCATACTCGTCCGGTGTGAGAGGCGCCAACAATGAGGTGTTTCATAATTGGGTAAAAATTTTCGAAGATTATCGTGTGAACTTGGTACTACAAGGCGGTGATGCCAATTATGAAAGAACCTTCCCCATGTACCGCGGTGAAGTGGCTCCGCACGGGGTAACTTACGTAACGTTGGGTACGGCCGCTCCCAAACCGGGCAAACGCGAAAATCCGCATCCTTCTACTGCTCGTTTTGTGTCGGCTCGTCATTATGCCTCAGGTAAAATTGTAGATCGCAAGCTAACGCTTAAAGTGCATAGCGATAAAGGAAAACTGTTGGATACGTTAGAACTTTATTTATAAAAATTATTCTTTAGAAAAAGGCATAGATTATTCTATGCCTTTTTTTATGCTTATTCCTAAGTCGGCGGGCCTTTTTGTAAGGGCTTGACCGGTTTTTTTTTTTTCATACAATACCCCTAATCGGCAGGCAGGAAGAATTTACTGAATGTTTGCTTGCTGTAAATCTATTTATAAGGAGTTTTATATGAAAAAAGGTTTTACTTTGATAGAACTTTTGGTTGTAGTGTTAATCATTGGTATATTGTCTGCGGTGGCCATGCCGCAATATACTAAGACGGTGGAAAAAGCGCGTATATCAGAAGCGGTGACTACTATTAGTTATATTAAAAAACAAATGGAATTTCGTTGGATGGAATGTGGCGGAGATGAAGAGTGTATGGCAGGATTGTCTGATTATTTGGAATTAACAGGCGGAACTTGGGAGACAGGTGTCGATTATATAACAAAGAATTTTATTTACTCTCTTGATTATAGTATTAGTGCTGACTCTGCGAAAGGGGATTATGGTTTAGGATATACCGCAGGCAGTAGTTGGGGTGAGTTAATAGAGATTATTCATAATGAGAAGCCTTATTGCGAAGGATATACGGAATATGGGTGTGAAATCTGTCGAAGTATGAAAGGGCAAGGTTTTGAAATTCCAGCTGGGAACTGCAACTAAAAAACCCCCGCTCAAAAGAGCGGGGGTTTTGTTTAGTAAACTTATTTATTTAAGTCTTCCGCCGTTTTTTTGCTGGACAAAATTGCCCAACTTAATACTGCCAGCAGTGCAATCACTACTACCCAACCGAGCTTTCCAAGAGGGGTAAAGTCATTGTGATAGTTTACCACAATCGGTGCTACGATTACGGCTACCATGTTTACCACTTTAATTAAAGGGTTTACAGCAGGGCCGGCCGTATCTTTTAAAGGATCCCCTACGGTATCGCCTACCACACTGGCTTTGTGGCGTTCGGAACCTTTGCCCGTATTATTTTCAATACTGGAAGGTTCATCTTCCACCACTTTTTTGGCGTTATCCCAACTGCCGCCGGCATTGGACATAAACACCGCAAGAAGTTGGCCCGAAATAATGATACCGGCCAAGAAACCGCCCAACGCTTCCACCCCAAAGGCTAAGCCTACCACAATAGGGGAAATGATCCCTAGCAAGGCTAAAATAATCAGTTCTTTTTGGGCGGCCACGGTAGAAATCCCTACAGCACGTGTATAATCGGGCTGAGCGGAGCCGTCCAACACGCCGCCTTTAAATTGGCGACGAACTTCTTGTACAATTAAGGCTGCCGCACGGCTTACCGCATTGATGGCAAAGGAAGAGAATAGCCACGGTAACGCACCGCCGATAAGCATACCTACAAATACAACGGGGTTGGAAACCACAATACCTACTTGAGAGAGAAGCGGAAGAACTTTATCTTCCCCCGCGGCGGCCCAAGCATCATTGAGTAAGCGTTGCACGTTGCTTACGTCCACCATGTAAGAGGCGAATAACGACACGGCCGCAATAACAGCCGAGCCGATAGCTACCCCTTTGGTAATGGCTTTGGTGGTGTTTCCTACGCCGTCCAAATCAGCCATAATTTGGCGTGCTTTTTTGGTTTCTTCGTCCTCTTGTCCGTGCCAGGCCATTTCGCCGATGCCGTTGGCGTTGTCGGCAATAGGGCCGAAAGAGTCCATGGCCACGTTGTTCCCCGTTAAGGTAAGCATGCCGATACCTGTCATCGCTACCCCGTAAAGGATAAAGTTGAATTTTTCCGTTGGGGAAAGGCCATCAATCGTACCGAAGATAACTACGGAGCAGAAAATGGAGGCCGCAATAACTAAAGTAGTCCACACGGCCGATTCAAATCCTACGGCGATACCGGAAAGAATTGTTGTGGCCGAGCCGGTGGCAGTAGATTTTTTAATTTCTTGCACCGGTTTATTTTCCGTACCCGTGAAGTATTCGGTTAAGCGGTCAATGCCGATAGCTAAGATAATACCAATCGTAGTAGCTGCAAACGGCCGCCACCAACCGCCGGGTACCGTATTCATATAGAAATAGGCAAGAACTCCAAAGATAGCCACAGAAATAGCAGCGGAAATAGAATATCCTTTGAAGATGGCTTTCATGGCATTACCGGCATTGCGTTTGGAGTCTTTTACCGCATAAGTACCGAAGATGGAGCATAACACCCCAATTCCGCGCACTAAAAGCGGATAGACAATCCATTCGTGATGGCCCGTAATGCGCCATAAGGCAATGCCTAAAATAAGTCCTGACACGATGGTTACTTCGTAGGATTCAAAAATATCTGCTGCCATACCGGCACAATCTCCTACGTTGTCGCCCACTAAGTCGGCTACGACGGCGGGGTTGCGCGGATCATCTTCCGGAATGCCTGCTTCTACTTTCCCTACGAGGTCAGCCCCTACATCGGCAGCCTTCGTGTATATGCCGCCACCTACGCGCATAAAGAGGGCTAAAAGGGTTCCGCCAAAGCCAAATCCCAATAAAGCATCCGGCGCGGCAATACCAAAAATAATAAAGATAATCGTTCCGCCGAAAAGACCCAATCCGTCCGTTAACATACCGGTAACGGTTCCTGCTCGATAGGCAATACGTAAAGCATCACCAAAACTGCGCCGCGATGCCGCCGCCACACGTACGTTGGCATCTACCGCAATACGCATACCGAGTTGCCCTACCAGTAATGAAAATACTGCCCCTAAAATAAAGGCTCCCGCTCGACCAAAGGCGGCAATCAGTTTTACTTTGTCGGGAGAAAGCCCCGCAAAACGTTCCATAGAGTCTTGTGACACGGGGACAATGTAAACCGAAAGGAACAGACATATTGTTAATAATCCGATAAGGGGCAAAATGGTTTTTAATTGTCTTTTTAAATAGGCATTGGCCCCTTCGCGGATAGCTCCCCAAACTTTTTGCATAGCCGGGGTGCCGCAATCTTCGTTAATAACTTGTTTGCGCAAAAATAAGGCATATAAAAGCCCCAAGACCGCAATAAACAATACGCCAAAAAGCGCATATTGCTCAAAAGGTCTTAGGGCACTGATTCCGTACCACATAAGTTATCTCCTTTTTAGTAATGGTGAAACGTCCCCTATATTATAATAAAATCCTTGTAAAAGAAAAGGGAAATAGGACTTAAGACCCTTGTGGAGGAAAAAGCTCTTTTTCTATACTATAACGTATGCGGAAAATAATTTTAAGCCTGTTTGTATGTTCGTTAGCGTCTGTTTTATGGGGGCAGACCGTACCGGCTTTTACGGATTTTTCTCATATATTGGAACAAAAAATTCAGGCTTCTCGGCGGATACAACGAAACCCTGCGTGGGGGCGCCTTGTGTATATGCGGTTTTATTCCCCTAGCAATACTGTTCATGCCGAAGAAGGTTTTTGGAAGAAACTTTTGGCTTCTTCCTCGGAGGAACAGGAAAGGGCTGTTGCGTTCTATTTATTCAATATGTACGTTAGCACGGCCTCTTACAAAGAATATGTTCCCCAAATTCTTACCTTGGATTACTTGGGCGTTTTGGATCGAATTTCTCTTATCAAAGGGTTTGATGTGCGTAATGCCGAAAAATTTTATTTGGAACATAAAGAACAGATAAAAACATATCTACAAGAATTGTTTGCCTCTCATTCTTTTTTCCCTATATACCATACTAAGAATGAAGTGAATGATATTCGCGAAATGGAATTTATGCGATTATTATCTCAAGCGCCTTTGTTGGGGGGAAAACCGAGCTATCTTTTACCTGTTTCCAATCGTTTGCAAACGACCGCTTTTGAGCGCGATATAAATAAAATGTCTAAATTGCTACGCCAAGCTATTGCGGATGGAATAGGAAAAATTGTTACTTTTGAAACACCTCAATTACGACCGGAAGATATAGATGGAGGGGGGCTTTCTCCACGCACTCCGCGTACCGTAAAAACATATCGATACGCAAACGAAGAATGCACTTATTGTAGCTACTTATTCGGTAGACAAGTGTGTGAAACGGTAGCTGCTGCTAAGGAAGATTGGGGATCTACCCGAGTATATAAAATTATAGCGCGGACGGAAGAAGAAGAATTTTTAAAATCTTCAAGTCCAAACGGGAAATTTATACAAGCAGACGGGACAGTTGCTTTGAAGTGGCGTTATCATACCGCTACTTTAGTAGTTGTTAACCTAAGCAGAGAATATACTCCTTTGGTGGCCGATAAATTTTTGGCAGGAGAAAATGCTATTTTACTAACAGAATGGCTGCAAAAATTTTCAAAAGATACAATCTTTTTTGCTGTTCCGTTTTTTCGTAAGCAAGAAATGGAGAACTCCTTTAAAGTACCTCAACAAATAGTAGGAGATAAAGTGATTATAGAGGGCACGACTTACACTCCACATCCGGTTTTGCCCTGAATTATCGATAAAAAAGCCCTCTAATAAGAGGGCTTTTTATTTTATCGGCAACCACAGGAACAACCTGAGGAAGATCCTCCCAGAAAATCTGCCCCCAAGTTTTCCAAGTCTTGTTCGTGTTCTACTTCTTCTTCTAAAATCTTGCGAACCAAGTTACCCGTAATCATGTCTTTCCCTTTTACAAAATTTAAAAGTTTATTGTATACTTCGATAGCACAACGTTCGCCTTGTAAATTTTGCTTGAGCAGTTTTGCCGCGTCCGGATTTTCGGGTACTAAATAACCACAGGTACTTTCTTCGTACCAATCCTCTGGGCTGAGCACAGGTGTTCCACCCAATTCAACAATACGTTTGGCTAGTTTTTTGGCATGGTCCAATTCTTCTTGCGCGTGTTCTTCCAATTCCGGTATCAAATCCGCGGCCATCGGGCCCGTAGCTACTTGGGCTCCTACCCAGTATTGATAATAGGCCAACCATTCATCGCTATAAGCCTTATTTAATAAGCGGATTAATTCTTCTACATTTATTCCGGCTCTTTCTACAATTTCACGTCCTTTCATTCCCATAATACTACCCCCTATTCATAACGTCCGGCCAGTAATGGCGCGGTGTATATCTTGAGTATATAAATTCGCTCGTTTGTCGCAAGCAGGAAAAAAGGGTTAGAAATTTTTTGTGTTACCAATAAATACAGTCTTTGAAGAGAGTTTGAAGGAAATATTATATTTTGTAGAATGGATAAAGGCGGATTGTCTGCTTGTATTACGTAATGAAATATTGAGAATGAGGTTGCTGAAAAGGAGATATCAATGCATTTTTTATCGATTATGAGAGGAACTTTTAATATTTTTTGCAAATATCCCGTAATAGTTGTTCCTCTATTGGTATGCTGTGTTCTGTATGCAAGTTTAACAGTATATTTATTTAATTTTGATTTTGAGCAGGTTTCTATCTCTCTTCAAGGCATTCTTTACTTGGCTTTCGGTATCATTTTTGCATACTGTGCTCTATTTTCGTATGGGGCTTTTATGATGCTTGAGATGATAGAACAAATTGAAACGGGTAATAAACCCAATCTTTTGAAAGCATTTACAGATACTCTTTGCAAAAATTTTTTAAAAGCACTTCCCATCATAATCGTTTGGGCAATTATTATGTTTGTGGTGAGTGTAATAGAAGCCCTGATCGATTTAATCCGCGACAAAAATAAAAGAGAGAATACTCCTTCTTCCGATCTGTCCCCTCGCGGGATAGCTCTTTCTTTGGTTGGAGAACGACGGAAATTTTCTTACGTTCGGTTGTTTTTTGATTTAGTTAAGTCCGGAATACGAATGATTGTATTTTATATATATCCTGCTATAGCGTGGGAGAATGATACTCCTTTAAATGCTGTCAAAAAAGGATTGTCCGGTATAAGAAATCATGCTTCACAGTTTTTTAAAAGTTTTGCTTCAATTGAAATGATTGCGTTTTTTATCTTCATTCCACCTATTGCTATGATTATTTACGAGGATCGTTTTAATGTTGATTATTCTAATTTTACTTGGCAACTTTTAGTAATTTATGTAGTCTGTGCTTTTACGTATTATCTTTATTTGCAACAAATGTGTGCGGCTATCTTATACTTGTGGAATATGAAATGGGAAAAGGAAGCTGAGCAAGCCGTTAGAGAAGGCCGTCCGGTACCCTCGTTAAATGATATACCGGAGCCGGATTTACTAGATGATATTCCTGATCTGCTTTCGTAGCGTTTGGGCGGTAAGAGCGTGGCGCATATCTTGAGTATATAAATTTGTTCGTTTGCAATACGCTGAAAAAAGGGAGCATCACGCTCCCTTTAACATTGGAAAAAGACAGTGTCAAAAGGATCCTCCTACTATAAATCCTATTTGGTGGCTGCCGTCTTGCAGGTTGTGGGTGTAGTTAATTCCGACAGGTAACGGAAAACGCCACAGTTTGTAGGTCAAGGTCGCTCCGGCCCCGCTGTGTGGGCGGTATGCCCCATCGGCATATATATAAGCAATTTCATAGAAAGGGGCCAGTGATAAGAGGCCGGTTTTGTTTCTTAGTAAATAGTACACCCATATTGCGCTTGTTCCGGCTCCGCGTGAACCACGGATATGGCGGTCGTAACGGCCTGCCCCGCTTAATAAATCAGTGGAAAAAATCTCGTCGCTGAAAGAAGCCTTAAAAGCATCGGCTGCTTTAGCTTCCAAAACCAACAAATGTCGGCTTCTGCTTTCCAGTATCCAAGCAGCCTCGGCCTGTAATTTGGAAAGGGTGTAATCACTTCCGCTCCAACTGCCTCCGGCACTATAAGCAATTTCGGCTATGTAACCGCTGCGGGCTTTTGGCAAATCTTTCAAACTTTTTTCTTTATCCGTAAGACCGTAACCGGAGAGTGCCCCCATATTGACCCCGGGGCGAATATCGTCAGTCAAACGAAGCCCTGCCTGAATTTGGTTATGGTTGCCGCTGTCAAACCCTTCTTCACCATAAGAGTAATAAATATATTGGGGTTTTACAAACGCACGTAAGATGCGGTTAAAGCGGTGGGTATAGATAAGAGAAATGTTTTCTTTTTTGGTATGTACAGAACCGAGGAGAGACGAAGCATATTCTTTTTCATCATCCGTAGTGGAAAAGACGCCGTAAGTGTTACTCCAATAATGGGAATAAAATCGTTGGTCAAAATTCAGTTTGGAATAATGAAGCGAAAGCGAATCATCCGCTAAAACGGCGCCTACCGCAGCAGAAAAACCGTCCGTACTTCCTCCGGCGAAAAAGAAAGAACTTTCCCCTTGCTTAAATAAATTTCCGGCAACCAATGACACACCGACGGCATTTTTGCTTCCGCCCGAAATCATGGCCATGGGAAAAAGGTAATAGCCATCCTCGGCATCTATATGGATATTTATTTTGTTTTCCGCGGAAGGGGTGGAAGAGAAAGAAAGTTTTTTAAACACGCGCAAGCGGTGAAGGTCATCTTGGGCTTTATCGAAAAGTTCTGCATCAAAATCGTCTCCCGATTTTAAGGGGAAATGACGTGTAAGCGTCTGTGGGCTCATACGGGTGGTATTGGCCGTCACTTTGCCGACGGTTTGTATTTGGCCCAAACAAAAAATGGGTAATCCCAATAAAAAAATAATTAAAAGAGATCTCTTCTTCATACCTTTCTAAAGTATATAAAAAAATCTTCCGCACAGAGGAGGGGATTATTTATACTATTTTAGAGAAAAAATTGCTCTCGTCGTAAATAAAAAACCCGCCGTTAGGCGGGTATTATTGTAAATGGCGGAGCCGACGAGATTCGAACTCGCGGTCTCTGCCTTGACAGGGCAGCGTGTTAACCAGGCTACACCACGGCTCCATTTACTTCTCAAATTCTTTCGTACATATATTGTAGCTTAAAACAAGGCACATCGTCAAACAAAATTTTTTAAAATTATTTGCTCGACGAGAAATTAATCAAACTGACCCCACAAAATTTGTTCGGGCTCCAATTCGATACCGTGTTTTTCCTGCACTTTTTTGCGCACTTCGTCCATAAGAGTTTTGATATCCTCCGGCGTGGCATGATTGAAGTTTACAATAAAGCCAGCATGTTTTTCGCTTACTTTGGCCCCGCCGATAGAAAGCCCTCTTAAGCCTGTGTCGTCGATTAGGCGCGAGGCATAATCCCCTTCCGGCCGTTTAAACACACTTCCGGCGGAGGGAAAATCCAAGGGTTGTTTTTCAATGCGTTTGTGAAGGACAGTGTTGCGGCCCGCAATTAGTTGCGTAAAATCGCCTTTTTGCAATTTAAAAGAGGCGGAAAGAACTATATAATTTTCTATTCCTTCTACTTTTCTGTAAGCGTATTTTAAATCTTCTTTCAATAATGTAGCAGGTCTGCCTTCAAAATCAATTACATCGAAGTATTCCAGACAATCAAAGGTTTCTTGTCCAAATGCGCCGGCATTCATGTAGACAGCTCCGCCAACGCTTCCCGGAATGCCGGAAAGCTTTTCCATTCCGGCAAGCCCTGCTTCACAAGCGAGTTCGCATACTTTATCTAAAGCGGCACCTGCTTCGGCTTTGATGTGTTCTCCTTCACAAAAAACAGTGTTCATTTGTTTAGTGGAACAGACAATTCCGCCTAATCCCTTGCCACTTACTAAAATATTGGAACCGAACCCGATAATACGTAACGGTATATTTTCCGTTTGGGCCAATTTTAAAACAAAACTCCATTCTTCGCGTGTTTTGGGGTAAACATATACCTCGGCCGGACCTCCTACTCGGTAAGTGGTGTGCAAAGCCATCGGTTCGTCAAGCAAGCAACGATCCGCAAAGAAATTTTTGAGTTCTTGTTTGTAATCCATAAAAAATCCTAAAAGTTAATTCCTAAGCCGCCTTGGAAACCCTGGTTGTATTTGGTGTAAGTGTAGGCACCGTATACATAAATGAGCGGTAACGGATGGAAGTTAACTCCGGCCGTATAGCGGACTACTCCGTCGTCGGTTTTTTGCCCCGATAAAAGGCCCATGTTTCTGGTTTCCATTTCGCTGTAATCATACCCGACGCCCACATAAGGAGTAAGGAACAACACATTTACGGAAGCCGATGCAGAGGCGGAGTAGTGGTTGCCGTCGTAATAATCGGTTTTATAACGGTCGTAAAAAGCCGAGGCGGATAAATTGATTAACGCTAAAGAACCATGCCATTTAAGACCTCCGCCAAAGGATTGAAAATCGTCATAAGAAGTACCGCGTACAGCTACTCCCATGCCTAAAATCGGGATTTGGGTTTCGGCCGTAATGAAAGGGGTATATTGATAATCTTCTTTAGAAAAAGAATCGTCGGAAGTTTTAACGGCGGAAACAGAGGCCCCTACATCAAATCCGGGGAAAGAAATTCCTTTGCCCGTGTGAAAATCGGCTTGACCGATTAAGGTGGAGATGTCTCTGTTATAATCGGCGAAACCTCCCGCAGAAAAGTTATGCGAAAAATCGCTATTCATTCCTGCGAAAAGCGGTGTGGCGGCAAAAGCAAACAATACTACCAATAGTAATTTCTTCATACGTCCTCCCGTTGCGGATTTGAAAGATATATAATATGATAGAAAAAGCGGGGCCATCGTGCAAGCCTCATATGAGAAGATTTTATTCGATTTTATAAAGGAGAATTTTATGGTCAGCGAACTTGCCGGAACTTTAACCAAACACAAAATTGATACGGAATCCTTGCGTAAAGAGTTCTATGAGCCCTCAAAAAAGCCGCTTCCCATCAAATTCGGCACTTCCGGTCATCGTGGGGAATTAGGTGCTGGTTTTTGCGCTGCCCATGCTCGTGCCATTGCACAAGCAGTGGCTCGTATTCACTTAGAAAAAAGTATCAAAGGGCCGATTTTGGTAGGAGGCGATACACGCCTTATGTCGCGAGATACAGCAAAAATTTGTGCCGAAGTGTTAGTCGGAAACGGCTTGCCGGTTATTTTCCCTGATATGCCGTTGCCCACTCCGGTTTTCTCGTATGAAATTATTAACGGTCGCGCAAGCGCTTCTTTAAACGGAACCGCCAGTCATAATCCTCCGCAAGATATGGGCCTAAAGTATAATCCTTCTCATGGGGGGCCGGCTGATTCTTCCTTAACTTCTCTTATCGAAAAGTATGCTAATGAATATATGGAGAAACCGGAAGAAATCAAAACAATCTCTTTAGAAGAAGCGCACAAAAGGGGCCTTGTCCGCGAAATGGATCTGGTAACCCCTTATGTGGAAGGGCTTTCTCGTTTTGTAAATTTTGAAAAGATTGCAACATCTCCTTTAAAGTTTGCTGTCCATCCGCTTGGAGGAAGCAGCTTGGCTTTCTACAAGGCGATTAAAGCAAAATATCACTTGAATAATTTAGATATTGTAGATGAAAAGCAAGACCCTACTTTCTATTTTATCCCGTTAGACCATGACGGAAAAATCCGCATGGATCCTTCGTCCAAATACCCGATGAGTCCATTAATCGACTACGTAAAAAGCGGTCAATATGACTTTGCCGGTGCCAGCGATCCCGATGCCGATCGTTTTGGATGTGCAACCAAGAAAGGTGGGTTGATTGCTCCAAACCATGCTTTGTGTGTAATGGCGGATTACTTGATTCGCCATAGTCGTATACATGGATCTCATTCTTTGGGCCGCACACTGGGGACAACGGCTTTATTGGATCGTATTGCTAATGAATACGGATTAGGGCTAGACGAAGTGAATGTGGGATTTAAGTATTTTGTAGAAGGTATTGTTGAGCGTAAATATATACTGGCCGGCGAAGAAAGTGCCGGAATGTCCCTCAGCGGTTGGACACCGGAAAAAGACGGTATTTTGGCAGTCTGTTTGCTTATGGAAATTATGGCAACGGAAGGCGATATTGCCGACTTGTATGCCAAAATTACCGAAAAACACGGCACTTCGTATTATACGCGGGTAGATGTTCCCACCGATGATGAAAGCAAAGCGCGTGTGAAAGCCTTGCGTGCCAAAGATTTTGCGGAAGTGTACCAAGTAGCCGGGGAGCGCGTAACCCGCGTGCGGGACACAGACGGCATTAAGGTTTATCTGCAATCTTCTTGGTTTTTAGTGCGTCCTTCTGGTACGGAAAATATTTTGAAAATCTATGCCGAAACTTTTGTCAGCCAGAAACATTTGGATCTTCTGATTGAAGAAGCAAAAAAATTATTAAAGTAAAAAATAAAAAAGGGAGAAAACATTTCGGTTTCTCCCTTTTTCTTTCTCTGATAAATTAAGAGGCTCTTCGGTCTACCACGTAGCAACTGCCACTTTCATGCTTTTTGGCCAAACATTTAAGTTCACTGCCGATGTTGCTGACCATAGCAAAAGAGGTGAGCGGTTTTTTTGTGTTGTGCACAATTCCAATACCGATGGAGAGAAATTTGAACTTTTCGGTTTCGCCGCGGCGGTTGGTGGAAACCATGTAACCATTGTTGCGGTCTTCTTCATTATAAAAAGAAGGAGCAATTGAATCGGTTTTGGAGGCGATTTCCTGCGCAATGGCTTCAGCTTTATCAAACGCGCAGACGACAATAAAATCATCTCCGCCGATATGTCCCACAAAAGAGTTTGGGTCTTGCGTGGCGGCGGCTACAATAATTTCGGATTCCGTTTTAAGTACACGGTCTCCCGCTTCGAAGCCGTATTTATCGTTGAAGGATTTAAAATTATTCAGATCGCAATACAATACGGCAAAGGGTAGGCCTGACGCAATTTGGTTTTCTACACGAGCTTGGATAGACGGGTTACCCGGTAAGCGAGTAAGCGGGTTAGAATCCATTTTTTGTTTGTTGCGTTTTAGAAGCAATTTTACGCGCGCTACGATTTCGTCTTCGTCTGCCGGCTTGGTAAGATAATCGTCAATATCCAAGCCCAAGCCTTCCAATTTAGTGGATTTGTCTGTCACGGCCGTGAAGATAATAATAGGCGTATGCAAATATCCTGTTCGACTCCGCACTTCTTGTACCACTTCAAAACCGTTTTTATACGGCATTTCATAATCCAAAATTAATAAATCCGGATTTTCTTTGTAAGTTTTTTCAATGGCTTCTTGTCCGTTTTCCGCTTCCACCACAGTAAAACCGGCAGAAGTAAGAATTTCGGATACCAAAAAGCGAATCGCGTGAGAGTCGTCGGCTAATAGAATTTTTGCATTGTGTTCCATAAGGATATTAAAATAAATATTTCTATGCCTGGCAAGAGGTGCTTTTTCGTATAATAGACATATGACTTATACCATTTTATTTATCGGACTTTTACTTTTTTTGGGGCACGTCTTTTCTTCTTTGTTTGAAAAAACACGCTTGCCGGATGTGCTTCCGCTTATGTTGCTTGGCATTTTGCTCGGGCCGATTTTTCACTTAGTGGAACCTTCGGATTTCGGAGATGCCGGACAAATCTTTACTACTTTGGCGCTTATTTTGGTGCTGTTTAAAAGCGGGTTAAATTTCCGTTTGCTTTCATTAAGAGGGGCTGTGGGGCAAGGATTCTTTTTGACAACGGTTTGTTTTACGCTTGTAATGTGTGGCGCGTCTTTTCTGGCTTACTTTATATTGGGGTTATCTCAAGCATATGCTTTTGTGATCGGGGCTATTGTGGCGGGTAATTCCCCGGCGATTATTGTTCCTATGTTGGCTAAACTGCGTGTAGAAAAAACAACAAAAACAATACTTTTTCTGGAAGCTAATTTAACGGGGGTTTATACCATTATTCTGGCATTGGCTTTTTTATCTGCCGCATTACACGGAGAGGCGGTTTCCGCACAAAAGATTGCTTGGGACGTGGTAAAATCCTTCGGTATCGGTACGCTGTTTGCCGTTTTGGCCGGACTTTTTTGGATGGGAATTTTAAATCATGTGCGTCAACTGGAGAATGCGGTCTCTTTAACGTTTGCTTTTGTGTTGTTAGTATATAGTATTAGCGGCCTTATCGGGGCAGACGGTGCAATTGCCACATTAGTATTTGGTATTACGGCGGGGAATATGCGTTTAATTCGGCGTTCCATTTTACACAAGTTGGATATCCGACGACTTTTAACTTTAAACAAAGGAGAAAAAAGTTTCTTCGACGAAGTTGAGTTTATTTTCAAAACACTCTTTTTTGTTTATATGGGGATTTGTATGCGCCTGGGCAGAGTAGAGCTTTTATTGCTTGGACTTCTGTTGGTGTTAGCGAAATTCTTATTCCGTACCTTGCCGGTAAATTATTGTATTTCAAATGAAATCCCTCGAAGAGATTGTTCGGTTATTTTGGCTATGTGCCCTAACGGGCTTGTCAGTGCGGTTCTTGCGGCTATGATTGCCGTACAATTGCCAAATGACGGTGCGGTAATTCAAGATGTTATTTATGCAGTTATTTTCTTTAGTGTTTTCCTTTCCAATTTAATGTCTTATCGAATCGAAAAAGGTGGGCTGAAATGGTTGGGAGCCATGTTTTTTCATCGGCATACTTCTTTGGAAAAAACACCCGTTCCGTCGGTTACCCAACAAGAAAATCTGTAATAAAAAACCACCCTTTTGGGTGGTTTTAAATTTTACCGACATAGAAGTGAAATGAGGCCTCTTTTGGATTCGTTTATAGAGCGTGCCAAAGAGATACGGATACTTCGTCAGCACTTGGAAGAAGCAAAAGAAATCCTATCATTTTAGGTGTTTGTTGTTAATTCCATTTTACGGAGTTAAGTTTAAATTTAAAACACTTTAACAAAAGGAGGCAAAGCAAAATGGAAGAAAATACTTCAAAACAAGAGCCTAAAGTTCGCTGGACTAGGTTACTAAAACCTACTTTTAAGATTAAGGCCAACAAAATAAAAACCCGTTGGACTATTTTATTGAAATAGAGTACTTTGGTAAGATATTTAAAGAATATAGAAAAATAAAAATCCCCAAGTTTTGGCTTGGGGATTGAGAAATTACTCTCTTGTGTAGCCTGTTATGCGGTAGGCATACACGAAACGTGTTGAACTATCTCCACCGCCTGGGCCACCTCGTGTTCCCTTCTTTTCTAAGAAAAAGTTTTCTATTACCCGAGCATCTGTATCGGAAAATGCTTCCCGATAAATCCACCATCCATTTTCTTTAGATACATTGTGATCTTGAAATAGACGATTTTGCGGAATAGAAGCGATACCAACATACCAATGCTTATATTCGCTTCCTTCTTTTTTAATGTGTTCATCGATGTCTTTGATGATTTCTGCCCTTAATTTTGGCATTCTATTTTATCTCCTTAATCCCTGTAGGGATTGATTAGGAGAGCCAAAACTAATATAATACCTATGTAAGACTAACATAGCTACTTTAGTATTGGCACTCCTAAAAGCCACTTTTAGTAGCTTCCGTTATTAAAGGGTGCGGTTGCTGGAACAACTGTGCCCTTTTTTAAAATGGAACGTCATCATCAACTGGGAAAGGGACTTCTACTTGTTGTTTTTCTACAATTTCATAGACCCCTTTCTGTCCGGCTTTTTTACTCAAATAATGTTTTTTAACCAATGCCAATAGGCGATTGTTAATTAATGAACGCTTGGCTATTTTATTTGTTTTCCGATAATGGCGAATGGCTATTTCATCAAGAGTGGCCACTCCATCAAAGCTCTTAATGATTTCCAAGAGCTCTTTATCGAGTGGGTTTATTTTGGTTATGGTCAAACTATCCAATAATTCTTGGGGTAGTCCTTCCAAACTTTCACGGTAACCTAAATCTTTTATTTCTGCCATAAAAATATCCTACTAAATATCCGTCTGTTATGCAAGCTAGTAAATTATCACTTATTATTGTTGACTGCTATTTTCCCCTATTTTTTATAAAAATACTTAAAATATAATGATAATTTTATTTTTTCAAGAGCCATTTATGGTTTAAAGAAAATTATAAAGAGCGGGTGGCGCCTATAAAAAAGACATATAAAAAAATATAAAATTGATGAACAAAGCAATGAATAGAAATAAAAAAACCGCCAAATAAAATATTATTTGGCGGTAAAAAGCAAGAGTGGGGGACCTATATCCCCATATTCTCACACTCCGTTCGTTCTATCTTTGTGCTAAAGCCACCAATTAAAAGTTCTTGGTGCTTTGTCAGCCCTGTATAGGATAAACTGGCTGAAATTGATGAGAAATCTTAAAGAGTAAGATTTTTTACTTTTTAATTTATCTTGCAAAATAACGAAAGAATCTTTTGAAATTTTTCCAAACAAAAACCCCTTTCCAATAGAAAGGGGTTTGGTATCAGACAATGGAAACATCATATCTAGTTTTTGTTAAATAAGGAAGATTGAATTCTAAATCATATATATTTGAACATATTAAAAATATTTCTTATATGAAGAAACGGATTCTTTGCGCACGAGGGGTTCTTCTTGCCTTATATTATACGTCCACGGAATATGTCTAGAGATGCGGGAGACCATATCTCTAGCATCATAATAAGCTTTGTAAGCATAAGATGTATCGAAATGTTCCCCAGCAGCATAAAGCTTTGTTATTCCTTCGTTTATTTCTTTCATCTTCTTCTGAGTTCTATAAAGTCCCGATTCAGCAGGCAAATTATCTTCTACAGGATAAGAATAAGATTTAAGAACTATGCTTTTTGTAAAATCCACTTCACTTTTGTTGAATGCAAGAAACGAAAAATGAATAACACGATAATATGAAGTATATGGACCTCCATATGTGGTGGCCGTTGCTCCACTCCCACGGAGATTGACATTAGTGTAGTAAGGTCTATTCAAATTCATAGCTAAAGCAGCTTCATATAAGTCTGTTAGAATGAAAGAATCATATCCTTCTTGTATAGTCATTTCTGCTGCAATAAGTAGAGCCGTTTCAACTATTATATCCATCATAAAAACTGGGGGGATATCCCTGTTTGCCTTATTGTTGAGAGATACCTCATATTCACGTATATTGAGAGATTTTCCTCTATTATAAGTCTTTGAAGATATCACTGATAAATCTGTATTTTGTGGATTTTCTACAGTATCAGCAGCAAAAAAGGAATAGGCTTTTCGCTCGTAATCGTATGCATTTCTAAAATTATTTTCTTTCTGTTTTCGAGAAAGGCCTGAAGAGTCTCCTATATGTCCAATTTGGCAAGAGATTAATAAAAAACTAAGAGCCGTTATAATTAAAACAATAACTTTTATTCTCATACTAAAACTCCCATAATCATATGTTAAGTAGAACCAAATTGTACATAATCCGTTATGATGACTTCTGGTACATCTTCAAATTTACTTCTGTAATTGAATATATTTTCAGTATAGCAAATTTAGATTGTTTAAATTCCAATTACGTTGTCTGTCCAAAGCTCACATGGGGTCATTACTACTTGAATGTAATCTTCTAACGACACGGAATCGAAAGGAGGCCCCTTTTGGATTCGTTTATAAAGCATGCCAAAGATATAGGGGAAATTTTTAAGAGTTCGCAAATTGATGGAAAAAAGGAAATTATAAACTGTGTTTTTGCGAACTTGTCTTTGGAGCAAAAAAACCTTTATTTTTCCTATAAAAAACCCTTCAACTTGTTTGTTGAA
>JAZNNM010000015.1:0-54093 GCA_045580265.1 Elusimicrobiaceae bacterium
CAGCAGTTCTACCAAGGTAAAACCTTTGTTATTATTCATAATTTTTATCTCCTTTGTTTTTGTACGGCCCGACAAAGGATACTGTAGGAGTTTTTATATAACCTTTCCCGGGCCGTATCCCCACTATAACAAAAAAAAAAACGGGTCAAGTCTTTTTTGATCCCCGACGATAAAACATCAACAAAAAAGCTCTTGGGGCCATTTCCGTTTATATCGTTAATTTGCTAAACTTAAATATATGAGAAAAATGTTTTTCCTTTTTATTTCTTTTCTTTTGTGTGCTTGTAGCGACTACAAAACCGTTACCGTTACGTTGCCGGACGGCTTTGCCGTTAAAGCCCGCGTAGCCGATACCCCCGAAAAAACCGAAAAAGGGCTCATGTTCGTCAAACATTTGCCGGAAAATGAAGGAATGCTTTTTGTATTTGACGAACCCAGCGAACAACTTTTTTGGATGAAAAACACTCTTATCGACTTAGATATCGTTTTTATCGGGCCTAGTAAAAGAGTTACTTCCGTTTCTGCACAAGTGCCTCATTCCTACACTTATACACCGGACGATCAAGTAGCTACCGCTTACGGATATGGTCAATACGTGTTAGAACTATCTGCCAAAACAGCCGCTAAACACGGCGTAGTAGCAGGAGCGCAACTGTCATTTTAATTATGAAAAAAGCCCTTGTTTTCTTTCTTTCCTTCTTTTTTACTTTTTCCGCCCTACACGCGGAAGAAAACCCATGGAATGAATTAAACGAATCGGCCAAAAAACATTTAATCAATTTAATTAATATAGACACTTCCTTACCGGAACCGGACGAAATTTCTGCCGCGCGTTACTTATATAAAGAACTCAACAAGCATCGCATCGATTGGGATATTTTTATCCCCAAAAAAGGCCGAGCCAATTTGCTTGCCCGCTTGAAAGGCTCAGACTCCTCCGCCAAACCGCTGTTGCTTATTTCTCATTTAGACACTGCCCCCGCCGCCGAAGGGTGGACCTATCCCCCTTTTAAAGCCACCGTCGAAAAAGGGAACATCTACGGCTTGGGTGCCACCGATGCCAAAAACTACACTGCCGCCTATTTGGCCTTGTTCACGTGGCTTAAAAATCAAAAAGTTTCCCCGAAACGAGACATTATTTTTCTTGCAACGTCCGGCGAAGAATCCGGCAGCGAAACAGGCCTTGCATGGCTGGGTGGCGCCCACTGGGACAAAATTGCCCCCGGCTATGCCCTCAACGAAGGCGGGGGTATCATCAAAAACAAAGACGGAGTGGATATTGTTTTTGCGGAAGCTTCCACCAAAATGTATATGGACATTAAAATAACGGCCTACGGCACCGGCACCCATTCCTCCATGCCAGCAAATGACAATGCTGTTTATTTACTTTCGCAAGCACTTGCCAAAATTGCGGACTATAATCCTCCTTCTCACGTAACTTCCACGGCAAAAACTTTTTTTGAGGCAATTCTTCCCTTGCAAGACGAAGATGGCAAAACCACCATCAATTTGTTGCTTTCCGACATTGCTCAAAACCAACAAGCTGCCGCAGAAATCATGGCCCAAGACCCTTTCTTCAGAAGTCAACTTAAAAACACCATTACCCCTACCATTCTTTCCGCAAGTAACGACTCCGGCTCCACGAGCGACGAAGCTTCCGCCATTTTAAATGTGCGCCTCCTGCCGGATTCGGACCCTGAAGATTTTTTTGAAAGTCTAAAAAATTTATTTACAGAAAGTGATGCTGTCTCTTTGGAAATTTTAGAACGGCCTCAACTGCCTTTCCCTGCCCCCATGGACGGAAAAGACGATTTATTTGCCTCCATCGAAAATACAGCAGAAAAACTGATTCCGAACGCTATCACCGTGCCGGGGATGACTCCCGCCTCCGGCGATAACGAGTTTTTACGCAAATTGGGAGTTATTACCTATGGCTTAGGACCGGACATGGACCCCTTGGCAGAGAACACCGCACACTCCCCTGATGAATTTATCAGCGAAACCGATTTTTACAACCAACTTAAATTTATTGCCGGCGTTGTTTTTGACTTCGCCTATGGACAGGAGCTTCTGCCCCTTTCCCAACCCCAGCCGGAACCTGCCGAAAAAAACTCTTCCGCGCTCTAATTTTCTGAGGAATTATGACCCCACAAGACCAAAAAAATTTGGCTGTTTTTTCGCGTAACGAAATAACGGAACACTATATCTATTTACGTTTGGCCGCTTGCGAAAAAAACCCGCAAAACCGCCGAGTTTTAGAACAAATCGCCCAAGACGAAAAAATGCACCATCAACTAATTTGCCAAGAATCGGGTGTTTGCGAAAAACCGTCTAAAATCAAAATTTTTTGGTACGTTTTATTAGCCAAAGTATTGGGGCTTACCTTTGCCATTAAACTCATGGAATCGGGCGAACACCATGCTTCGGGGTCCTACAAAGCTTTTTCTGAGTATTCCCAAATTGCGAACCTAGCCGCCGAAGAAGATGCCCACGAAGCAAAGCTTATCGAACTTATTGACGAAGAACGTTTAAAATATATGAGCTCCGTTATTTTGGGACTTTCGGACGCACTGGTGGAATTTACCGGTGCTTTGGCAGGTTTTACCTTGGCCTTAGCCAACCCTAAGCTAATTGCCCTGACAGGAGCCATTACCGGCATCGCGGCAGCATTATCCATGGGTTCTTCGGAATATTTATCTTCAAAGGCTGAAGCGGGTGAAGGGAAACACCCCGTGAAAGCCGCCGTTTACACAAGCGGAGCCTACATCTTAACCGTAGCTTTTTTGGTAGCCCCCTTTGCTTGTTTTAATAATGTGTTTGCGGCACTGGGAACGATGCTTTTCTTTGCTTTACTTCTGATCGCCGGTTTTATGTTTTACTACGCAGTTGCCCGAGGGGAAAATTTTAAACACCGCTTTTTGGAAATGACCTGCCTCAGCTTTGGGGTAGCTGGCGTCAGTTTTTTGATCGGCTTTGCATTAAAAACCCTTACGGGGATAGAGGCTTAATCCTTCCGCAAAGTGCTATAATATTAATAACTGATAGTTATATTTCCCCCTCAAAATTCCATTTAGGAGAGTTGTATGATTAAACAAGGCAAATGTTTCTTTACTTCCGAGTCCGTTTCTAAAGGGCATCCGGATAAAGTGTGCGACCAAATTTCTGACGCTATTTTAGACGAAATCCTTAAAAAAGACAAAACCGCGCGCGTTGCCTGCGAGACGTATATCACGAGGGGACTTGTTGTCGTAGGCGGCGAAATTACCACCCGCACTTGGGTGGACGTGGAACAGATTGCCCGTGATGTCATCAAATCCATCGGTTATGATGATGCCAAATATGGATTCAACTATAAAACCTGTGCCGTTATTAACGTTATCGGTAAACAATCGCCCGATATCAGCCAAGGGGTAGACGTGGGCGGCGCCGGAGACCAAGGATTAATGGTAGGCTATGCCGTAGATGAAACGGCCGAATATATGCCTCTTTCGTTAGTGCTTTCCCATGATATTTTGAAAAACTTAGAAAAAATCCGCCGCCAAAAAACGCTGCCCTACTTGGGCCCTGATGCCAAAAGCCAAGTGACGGTAGAATATCAAGATGGGAAACCCGTCCGCGTAGATACGGTGGTTGTTTCCACACAACATACCGAAGAAATTTTGGACAAAACCGGAAATAAAATTACCGAACGTTCCAAAAAAGAAATCGAAGCGGCAGCCATTTTACCCGTCATTAAAAAATGGATGGATAAAGAAACCAAAATTTACATCAATCCTACCGGAAAATTTGTAATCGGCGGGCCGCAATCCGACACGGGGCTTACCGGGCGCAAAATTATCGTAGATACTTATGGAGGCCGCTGCCCGCACGGAGGTGGAGCCTTCTCCGGTAAAGACCCGACAAAGGTGGACCGTTCGGCTGCCTATATGGCACGCTATATTGCCAAAAATATCGTAGCAGCCAAATTGGCCCACGAATGCACCGTACAGATCGCCTATGCTATCGGACGAAATGAACCTGTCGGTTTTTATGTAGACACTGAAGGGACGGGTGTCCTCCCCGATGAAAAATTGGCGCAAATAGCACGCAAAATTTTCCCGCTTACCCCGCGTGGAATTATTGAACACTTCAAATTGCGCGCCCCTGTTTACTTGCCCACCGCCGCTTACGGACATTTTGGCCGTAAGGAATTTGCTTGGGAGAAAACAGACAAAGTGGCCGCTTTACAGAAAGCCGCTAAATAGTTTTTACCCCGAGTTTTCTGGAACTCGGGGTTTTTTATTTTATTGTAAGGTGGAGGGAACTCGAATGAAAGTATG
Source organism: Elusimicrobiaceae bacterium (assembly GCA_045580265.1). Taxonomy (GTDB): domain Bacteria; phylum Elusimicrobiota; class Elusimicrobia; order Elusimicrobiales; family Elusimicrobiaceae; genus Avelusimicrobium. Next base: position 4,320 of record JAZNNM010000015.1, read on the forward strand.
CATGATTGTAACAAACGGATTTGAAGAAATGGAAGCCGTAGGAACTTTTGCGCTCTTGCGCAGAGCGGGATTGGAAGTAGATGTTTTTTCTATTCTCGGAGTGGAAGCTACCGGTCGGTTTGGGCTTACTTGCGCGCACTTGTATCCCTTCTCTCAACTTCAAACACAAAATTACGAGGCGCTGGTTATCCCGGGCGGTCCTCAATATAAAGAATTAGAGGATAACCACGAAGTACAAGCCCTCATCAAAACTTTTATGGAAGAAAATAAAGTAGTTGCTGCCATTTGTGCTGGCCCTACTTTACTGGGCCATGCCGGTTATTTAAAAGGGAAAAAATATACTTGTTTTACATCCATGGACGAAGACTTTGGCGGCACCTACCAAGATAATTATGCCGTAACAGACGGCAACATTATTACTGCCAAAAGTGCTGCGGCTACTCTTTCCTTTGGGTTTGCCATTATAGAAAAATTGCTGGGCAAAGAAGTGTGCGAAAAAACCAAAAAGGAAATCTATTATAAAGGATAGTTTTGATTTCTTATAAAGCATAAAAAACCCCGAGCTTAAACTCGGGGTTTTTCATTCTCTTTATAAATTAGTGGGTTAACGTTTTTAAAACAATGTGTTGGTAATTCATAAATTCTGCATCTAACATTTCCACTTGGTGAAGCACATATTCTAAGGAGAATTCCACCATTTTTTCGTATTCTTTCCAAGAACCTTCCGGTAAAGGTTCAGCATACCAACCGCCTTCTACTTTATCTTCTTCTTTGGTAAGATAATACTCCGGATAGGGATCCGTCCAATCGAAATCAAATTTATCTTTAGTAGCGTATTGTTTGTGTTCATCTTTAAACCATACGAATACGGCATAATCCAACGCGCGTTTTTCTACTATATTAAGGATGCTCGGATCTCCGATTTGCGGATCTTTTACAAAGGCATAAAGGGTGTGAATTCGATCGCCGATTCCATACGCCATAGAGGCCGGATCAAGACCATTTTCTTCCATTTGTTTAGCAACAGATTTTACATGCTTGGCAAATCTGGCGCGTTGTTCCGCAGTCGGCAACATTTTGTTCTGCTTGGCAGAAGGAGATTGCGCAACTTTAGCAATAATAGCTCTTTCCAAATCAGCAGGAGACATTGCCCCCCAGGCCTGCAAAGCCGGCGCAAATAATGCAAACAAGCTTACAACCGTCATAAAAATTTTCATATATTTTCTCCTAGTAGATAATCTTATACTTATATTAAAGTGCTTTTTTTAAAAATAAACAAGGGCCATTGGTCCTATTTTTTTTTAGGTCCTGTCCTATTAATTAAAATCTGAAGGACAAAGAAGCTTCCGCTCCAATTCCGTAGTAAGCATAGTTAGCCGCTAAACTTAAATCCAAATACGAAGGCAATTTAAAGTTAAACCCAACCGTCGCACGAGCGGTAGTGGCATATTCACGCTCTCCTTCCATATCGACAAAATTATCCGCCTGAAGGATATTTAGCGTGGTATAGTCTACCCCCCCGCCAATGTAAGGAACGAAGTATTTAAACTTCATAGAAAGTACCAAACTAGCATTGTAGTGTGCGGCAGAAAAATCGCGCGCACTTGCGCTGTGAGCAGAAACAACCAACATAGGTTGAAAAGAACCTAGCATTTCGCTCGGACGGGTAATACCCCAGCGCAGGCCACCGCCGGCAATGGTTAAACCTTCGTAGCTGCTGGCCCGAATAAACCCATCAATACGAAACGGCATACCGATATCAGCCTGCAACCAAGGATAGACAACAGAACCGACCTCTTCTCTGTCTCCCAAAGCCGTTTTTTGACGGTCGTCATAGCTGGCACCACTGGCCTCGCTCATTTTAAATACCATGCTGGCACGAGGACCAATCTGAAACCCACCCCATCCCAAGATACGTCCGGTAGTGTACGTGCCGGAGCCGATAAGCCCCCCTAAGTCTTTCGTAAATGCGCGAACGTTTTGCGGAGTGACCTTGGCACTAAAATCGTCCCAAGTGTTCCGAGCAGAAACAGTAACGGAACAAGCCAACAATGCTACTAATAATAAAACCGTTTTTTGTAATTTCATGTAAGACCTCTTTTTATTATTTTTGAAGAATCAATTTATCTCCTTTTTGTACACGTCCGGCTAAAGTTCCACCGGGAAGCTCCAACGTGTAACGACTGGCACGCACAAAACGTCCAAATCGCCAGGGTTTCATCTGTTCTTGTACAAACAACACATTTCCTTCTTTATCAAAAAAAATCGCATCAATGGAAAACCGCATAAAACAGGTATGAATTTGCGGACAAGGATCCAATAATAAACCTCTTCCTTTTGGCAAATCTCGGCGAAACATCAACCCTTTTAAACGCGTAAAAAAAGTGTTGGCCAGCTCCACTTCTTCGGCCAGAACTTCTTGTGTACGTTCCAAGATGCATTTCATCGAGGGTTCTCCTGTTTGGCTGGTGAATGACTTCGTTGAATAGAATCAATAATCAGTTTTTCCACTTTGCCTTTCAAATCTGTATCTAAAAAATTAAAATCTTTCGGCTGTTGAATCTCGTATGTATTCTTGCGACTAAACACCAAAAAAGTGATGAGCCACTTTTCATCGATAGCAACATCGACAATCCACATGCCCTCTCGCGTTTTAGCCGGGCGAAGCTCTCTCACTTCAACAAGCCCCTGCCCAGATGTTTGAGTACACACTTGCGAGCAGGCTTTTAAAAATTCAAAAGTTTCCTTATCCAACACCCGAATGTTATCATACTTTCCTCGGGTTAACGGTAAAACGGGAATACCGTTTTTATTTTCGATATCAGAAACTTTAAATAAATCACCGTACTCAACGGTAAACGCGCACAGCTCGCCAGCCACAAACAATAACAAGGCCACCCAAGCCGTGCGCGCAATAAAACTCATTAGGCGGTTACGCGTTCTACATAGCTGCCGTTGCGAGTGTCCACCAACACGGTATCGCCTTCATTAATAAAAAGCGGTACTTTAATGACGGCACCCGTTTCCAACGTAGCTTCTTTGGTGGTGTTGGCAACGGTATCGCCTTTTACACCCGGAACGGTGGAAGCAATTTTCAACGGTACTTTGATAGGAAGTTCCACGTTGAAAAGTTTATCGTTAATGTAAATGCCGGTAGCATCCATATTGTCTTTTAAGTACTTGGTCAAATCACCCAATTTTTTTACTTCTACTTCCACTTGATCGTAAGTTTCGGCATTCATAAAAGTGGCCATATCACCCGTAGTGTAGAGATAAGTAAAAGGGCGTTTTTCCACTTCTACTTCTTTAAATTTATCTTCGGGGCGGTAAGAGGTTTCAATCATGGAACCTGTGTTTATGTTGCGCAATTTCACGCGCACAACAGCGCGGGCTTGGCTTTTGCGGTGATGTTGAAATTCAATGATTTCCACCAATTGTCCGTTTTCATCTTCGAAAATAAGACCTTCGCGAAATTGAGTCGTACTAAGCATTTTTACTCCTTGTTTTCGGGACGAATCCCATGAATTTATTTTTGCGTCAATTTTTTGGAACCTGTCTTGGTAACCAAGAAACTGTCTTCTAAGCGAATACCCCATTTATTTTCAAAATAAATACCGGGTTCCACCGTTACCACATAGTTTTCCTCTAATACTTCCGGCGATCCGGCACGAAGAATCGGGCGATCATGTTCCTCCAATCCGATTCCATGGCCGGTGGTATGGAAAAATTCTTTCCCATATCCCGCCGCTTCAATCACCTGACGTGCAGCCGCATCTACTTCCGCCGCACTCACGCCCTTGCGCAGCACCTTTACGCCTGCTTTACGGGCTTTTTCTACAATGTTCCAAATCTTAGTATATTCGGCCGGTTCGTTTTTACCGTGCCACCAGCTACGCGTCATATCAGACGTGTAGCCTTCATAAAAACAACCGAAATCCATCAAAACGGCTTCGTTTGCTTTTAACTTGCGCGTTTTGGACGGCGTATGGTGTGCATCTGCCGTGTTTTCGCCGAAACACACAATGTTAAAAGGAATGGAATCCGCTCCGCGTTTAATTAAGGCAAGTGCCATTAGAACACGAACATCTTCTTCGGTCATTCCCGTCTTTATTTTAGGTTGTACTTCGTTAAAAGCTTCGGCCGCTATTTTGCAGGCTTTTTTTAATTTGGAAATTTCGTCTTCGCATTTTTGAAGACGCATTTCCCCCACCAACCCTTCTGCACGGCAAAAACCTTCCTTAAGGAGTTTCTCTCCGCTGATAAAATCTACTTGGGCCGGATCAAACGCCACGGTTTTGAGACCTAATTTTTTCACTTTGGATAAAGCCCCGTCTAACATGCCACCAAACGGGACATCTTCCGTCTTTAAGAAGGAAGAGGCCGGCCTCATCTTGCTTACAATTAAGCGCTTGGTAATACAATAGGCTTTTTTGGGGGTAATTAAAAACACAGCTTCTCCGGCAGTAAGGTCTATGCCGGACAAATAACGCTGTTCCATAGCAGATATCGTTATATATCCGTCCAACCCCGCGTGTTTAAGTACACGACGAAAATCCGCCATTCTTTTAGAAGAAAAATCTTTGATAGCCATAATTATTTTTTTGTCAGAATTTTTGCACCCGTTTTGGTCACAGCCATGGTATCTTCCAAACGCACCCCGTATTTCCCGGGAAGGTAAATACCGGGTTCCACCGTTACAATGTTACCCTCTGCCAAAATAGCAGAAGAAGTTTGGTTATTGTAAGGATCTTCGTGGATTTCAATTCCTACACCATGTCCGGTACCATGAGTAAAATAATCCCCATAACCGGCGGCATTAATGATACCGCGAGACGTGGCATCCACTTGTTTAGCAGGCACCCCAATTCCCACAGCCTTGATACCGGCTTTACGAGCCTTATCTACAATTTTCCAAATCTTGGTGTATTCGGCAGGTTCATTTTTACCATGCCACCAACTGCGTGTAATATCGGAACAATAACCCTTATACACACAACCGAAATCCATAAGCACCGCGTCTTCCGCTTTTAATTTGCGAGCACTCGTTTCGTGGTGCGGGTTGGCGGCATTTTCTCCAAAAGCTACGATCGTATAGAAGGAAGTGGTGGTGGCACCATGGGCACGCATAAAGCGTTCCATTTCCGCCGCTACTTCAAATTCGGTCATTCCCGTTTTAATGCGAGGCTTAATATATTCATACGTCAAATAAGCAATACGGTTCGACTCGCGCAATACTTTGATTTCTTCGGCATCTTTGTTCTCGCGCAAAGTGGTAATAAAACTGCCAGCTTCCACAAATCCGCTGGCGCGCAAAAGTCCGCCGGAAACGTAAGATTCTTTCGCCGCATCAAACCCAGGGCGAGCCAAGCCCAATTTACGGGCCTTTTCAATAGCGGCAACAATACGATTATCGCTGGCAACAACTTCCAGAGAAGGCGCATATTTGCCAAACGGCTCCACATACAGTTCGCGCGTAAAGCATGTAACACCTTTTTTATGAACTAAAAATACGGATTCATTCGGATAAAAGAAAAAATTAGTTAAGTAAAATTGATCTAAGTTATTAGTGACAATAAAACCGTCTAATTTATTTTTGCGCAATACTTTACGCAAGGCGGCAAATCGTTCGTTCATAAAACTTTTTTCTGCCATATTTTCACCCCTGCTACTAGCAAATATATATACAACTATATCATAACAATTTTATGGAGAACTCTCAACGACAATTAATGGTTTCCGCGCGCGTAGCAAGCCAAGGGGGTTAAATTCGGCCTAGAATTTACTATAATAGTACCATATGGCACATCGCATCATTTTCAACATCGCAGTATTGTTTTTAGGTTTTTTGGCACTGCTCCCACAAGCTGGGAGTGCCGCCGGTTTTTCGTCTAAAGATGATGCTTTTACCATCGACATGCCCGCCGGCTGGAAGCAGGCCAAAAACACACCGGAAGGGAGTGTATTATCCATTGAAAAATCTACTTCCCGCATTGATATTAAAATAAATTCTTGTACCACCGAAACATGTATTGAGAAAAAAATCAATGATGATTTGGTCGATGTGAAACGCAAAAAAATGCAAGTTGTGGGAAACACTTATACTGGAGAAGAAGTCAAGCGTATTGAATTTTCCACAGGTGAACCTTTTTTCTATATCAACTTTTTTACTCCTAAAAACGATTTTGCAGCCGGTTACTTTTTAATCAACTCGAAAGCTTATTCTATTTTGGCTAAGGATTTAACTTACGCGGAAACCGATTTGATTTTCTCGTTTATTTCTCCGCAGCAAAAAGAAACAAAACAAGAAGTACCCGAAACTCCTCTTGTGGAAATGGATTTAAAATCCCCTCGCGCTTATGATATAGCCGCCATGCCTGACGTACAAGAGGAAAACATTGCCACACAAGCTCCGTCGGAACGGAGTTCTGCTCAAACAGAAAAAGTACAAAAAACAGCTGCGCCTAAGAAAGATTTCAGCAAACTGAAAATAAAAACCCTTTTATCCAAAAATATGCCGCCTTATGTACGACAGCTGGGATATTTGTTTGACGGACTTATTCTATTACTCGTACTTTTTGGTCTATTATTGGCGGTGGCCCTTTGCGTACGTTTTTTCATACCGGCCCGTCAGGATAACACCCCTGCCAATCCCAACTCGCTTTATCCCATTCGTTTCCGCCGCTTGTATGGAACGCCGTCGCTCATTTTCCGCGCACGGGATAATCAAGGAAACATTCTCATTTCACTTTCTTCTCGTTGGGATAGTCTCTTTCTGTTTACGGGAGCCTCGCTTATTGTCCTTACTTTTATTATTTTAGCCATCACCGGTTTTGGGGAAAACAGCGGGATTTTCCCCTTCTCCGCGTTTACCTACAACTCTATTTATTCCGCTTGCTCTCTTTTAATTCCGTTGGGCCTGACCATTTTCTTCTGTGGGGTGGTCTGGTCCCAACTGGTTCTGCGGGAAATCACTTTATTTGACCGAAAAGGGAAAAAAGCCGCTATCATTTTGCAGAAAGGTTTTGGCCTCACTCGAGAACGATACGAAATCTATTTTGCTCGTTCGAAAGATGTTTTGATTGTTACACGGAAACGTTTTTCTTTCTGCCGAGAATGGCATATGTTCAACCGAGAAGGAAATTTACAAGCCAGCCTGACGGAGTCTTCCGTTTGGAGAGCGCTGTCGCGCAAGCTATGCGGACACTTATGGGGTATGTTGCGTGCCGACTACAAAATTGCAGGCCAAATGGATAGCACGGGAGCTATTCAAAACGATTGCGGTGCGTTTGATCGATTTACTTGTTATTTGGATAAACCCCAAGCGCTTAATGCGCGCGATTTATTGGCGGTATCGTTACTCATCAACATTCGGGATCGAGATAAATGGTATCCGTGGTTTAATTAATTTACTTTTCAGAACCCCGCCTTATGCGGGGTCATTTTTCCAATATGAAAAAATTCTTACTTTTCTTTTTTATTTTTTCTCCCCTGTTTTTACAGGCCACAGATACGGCTTCTTTTGTAGACAACCGTTTAAAGCACCCTGTTTTGAGAGGTGCCTTGTGGGGCGGATTAGCGGCGTACACGGATTCCACCCAAGAACCCCTATTCTCGGTTCAAGCCGACACACGCCTGACGCCGGCCTCTACCCTTAAACTCTTAACCACCGCGGCCGCTTTGGAAACGTGGGGGCCTCATCATCGATTTGAAACACATCTCTATGCTTCTGCTCTTCCCGACGAAAAAGGCATTCTAAACGGTAACTTATATTTACAAGGAGGAGGAGACCCGACTTTAGGTTCTACACGCGTTGTAGGGGGTGAAAAGTGGGAAGCGGTGGCAAAACAATGGGCCCAGTCCGTTAAAAAAGCCGGCATAACCCGAGTGGAAGGAGATTTAGTGGCGGATGTTTCTTTATTTGAAGGCCCCTCCGTCTCCCCAAAGGTAAATTGGGAAAATATGGGCAATTATTACGCTGCTCCTGCCAGTCCGCTCTGTTTCAACGACAACTCCTTCGAAATTCATTTCAAACCTCAACCCTTTGCAGATAAACCCGCCGAGGTCGCTGGAACTACACCGCAAATTCCCAATCTTACACTTACCAGTTTTGTAACTACCGACGGGAAATCCAAAAAAGATAATGCCTATGCTTACGGAGCCCCCGAACAATATGAAATTAAAATATTCGGAACTATCCCCACCAATTTTCTTGGGTTTACCATCAAAGGCGCATTGCCGGATTCTGCATCATTTACGCTTCAAGCTTTGCGTGAAGCCTTAAGAGCTGAAGGAATTGCGGTAGGAGGGAAATCTCTTACTACAAATACAGCTCCCGATTACACGGTGCTGCACCGTTTTCATACATATTACTCGCCGGAATTAAAGGATATTGTTTGGGTGGTAAACAGACGAAGTTTTAACTTGTATGCCGATATGTTACTAAGGAACTTAGCCGTTCACGCGGGAAAGAAAGGAAGCCTTCAAAACGGCTTAGCCGAACTTAATAAATTTATCCAAAAAAATAAATTGGCAGAAAAAAATGATACGGTGCTCTATGATGGCAGCGGTCTTTCACGAGATAATTTACTTACCCCGCGCACTTTATTTAACACGCTTGTGTTTATGACAAAAAGCCCTCATTTTTCTCATTACTACGATTCTTTAGCTACTCCCAACGACCGCGGAGATTTACTGTTGTTGCGCCGTTTCTTAAAACCGCAAAAAAAGGTAGATACCGTGCGTGTAAAAGGCGGAACCATTGACAGTGTAAAAGCTGCGGCAGGTTATGTAAAAGATAAAAATGGGGAGTTAATCGCTTTTGTATTAATGGCCAATAATCTGGCAACCAAAGATGAAGCTATCCTGCGAATCCACGAAGATATTATTAAACAACTTCTGCTTTCGGAAAAATAATATGGAACAAAAAACCCGCTCTTAAGGCGGGTTTTTTATAAAGGAAACGCAACCGAAGTTACTTACTTTTTAATTTGGCACACAGTTCCGCAAGCCCAGAAGAAATATCTTCTTTTTGTACTACCACATCAACAGGAACAGCCAAGTTAACGGGAGCAAAATTCCAAATAGCTTTAATCCCCGCTTTAATAAGCGTGTCCGTAATTCCTTGAGCCGAGGTTGCCGGTACCGTTAAAACGGCAATTTTAAGATTCTTCTCTTCAATTACGCCAGCCAATTGCGCGGTGTGATATACCGGAATTCCATGCACGGTATTTCCCACTTTCTCGGGATGAGTGTCAAAAGCAGCCACAATTTCCAATCCGTGGTTTTTAAAACCATCAAATCCCAACAACGCCGCTCCTAAATGACCAACTCCCACCAAGAAAGCTTTATTTAAATTATTCCAGCCTAAAAATTTCTCAATCACCTCTATGGCACCGGCCACTTTAAAACCGGCACGAAGTTTACTGGGAACCCCTACCGCTTGTAAATCTTTTTTTACTACAATCGGGAGGAGGTGAGTTTCTTGCGCTAAAGTGGTGGAGGATACCAATTCCCGCCCGTAAGCGTGTAAATTATAGAAAATACGCAAATACTGCGGCAGACGGCGAATAGTCTGTATGCTAATTTCTTTACGACGAGGAAATAAGCCCATAGGGCCTCCTTAATGATAACAAAATCGTGGATATTTCAATATCCATAATAACTTTTTATAAAAAAGAAGTCAACCTTTTTAAAAATTCATTTTACGAGATAAATGTTGACATCAAAAACGCGAAAATATAAAATATAGATATCAAAATATCTATATCAGTTATTTTGCACACACAAAGGAGAATAAAACTATGGCGGAAAAAAAGAAAGTAACTGCGCCGGCCGACACGACCAAAGAAGATATGTCCATGTTGGATAAAATCGTCGACACCGTAAAAGCCGCGCAACGCATTTATGCAACCTATACGCAAGAACAAGTAGATAAAATTTTCCGCGCTGCCGCTATTGCCGCTGCGCAGAATCGTATTCCGTTATCCAAAATGGCCGTAGAAGAAAGCGGCATGGGTGTAATGGAAGATAAGGTAATTAAAAACCAATTTGCCTCCGAATATATTTATAACCAATATAAAGACACCAAAACCTGCGGTGTTCTATCCGATGATGATGCCTTCGGTTACCGCCGCGTAGCCGAACCCATTGGCGTAATTGCCGGTGTAATTCCCACCACCAACCCGACCTCTACGGCTATTTTCAAAAGCTTGCTCGCTTTGAAAACCCGCAACGGGATCGTATTTTCTCCACACCCGCGCGCTAAAAAATGCACCATCGAAGCGGCCAAAATCGTACTCAAAGCCGCGGTAGAAGCCGGTGCTCCGGAAGGCATTATCGGTTGGATTGAAGAACCCACCATGGCTCTTTCCAACGCTTTGATGCACCACCCCAAAATTAACCTTATTTTAGCCACCGGCGGCCCCGGCATGGTAAAAGCTGCTTACTCCTCCGGTAAACCGGCCCTCGGCGTAGGCGCGGGTAACACCCCGGCCGTCATTGATGCTACCGCTGACATTAAAATGGCTGTCAGCTCCATCATCATCAGCAAAACGTTTGATAACGGTATGATTTGCGCTTCCGAACAATCCGTTGTGGTGGAAGACGAAGTATATGATGAAGTAAAAGCCGAATTCATTGCCCGCGGTTGCCATTTTGTAACCGGTAAAGACCGCAAAAAATTGGCGGAAACCATTGTAGTAAACGGCAAACTCAATGCCAACATCGTAGGCCAAAGTGCGATGAAAATCGCTGAAATGGCCGGTATTAAAGCTCCTTCCGGAACTAAAATTTTAATTGCGGAAGCCGAAAAAGTCTGCACGGAAGAAGTCTTCGCTTGGGAAAAACTTTCCCCGGTGTTGGGTTTCTACCGCGCTAAAGATTTCAACCACGCCGTGGAATTGGCCCGCTCGCTCATCTTGTTCGGCGGCGCCGGTCACACCTCTGTGCTCTACACCAACGAATCTAACGAAGAACACATCACGGCCTTCCAAGATATGCCCACCGCCCGCACCTTGATCAACATTCCTTCTTCTCAAGGCGCTATTGGTGACGTATACAACTTTAAACTCGCCCCCTCCCTTACCTTAGGTTGCGGTTCTTGGGGCGGTAACTCGGTCAGCGAAAACATCGGAGTAAAACACCTTATGAACGTGAAATCCGTCGCGGAACGCCGCGAAAATATGTACTGGTACAAAGTACCGTCCAAAATCTATTTCAAACGCGGTGCCTTGTCTCAAGCCTTGGCGGAACTCAAAGGCAAACAACGCGCTTACATCATCACGGATAAAACCATGGAACAATTGGGCCATGTACGCACCGTGGCTGATGTGCTTGAAAGCTTGGATATTAAATATCGCATTTTCTCCAACGTTCTTCCCGATCCGAACATCACGAACGTAAACGAAGCCTTGGCCATTGCCAATTCTTGGCAGCCCGATATGATTATCGCCCTCGGCGGCGGTTCTGCGATGGACGAAGCCAAAATGGTATGGCTTATGTACGAAAATCCGGATACCAGCTTTGAAGATATCGCCATGCGCTTTATGGATATCCGCAAACGCATTTACGCCGCTCCGGACTTGGGCCGCAAAGCCACCATGGTTGCTATTCCGACCACTTCCGGTACCGGTTCAGAAGTAACGCCGTTCACCATCATCACCGACGAAAAAACCGACACCAAATACGCCATTACGGACTACGCTTTAACCCCCGATATGGCTATTATCGATCCGGAATTTGTACTCGGTATGCCTAAATCCTTGACGGCCTTCTCTGGTTTGGACGTATTGACCCACGCCATTGAAGCCTACACCTCCGTATTCTCCACCAACTTCACGGAAGGTCAAGCCTTGGAAGCTATCCGCTTGGTGTTCAAATACTTAAAGAACTCCTACGATAAAGGTGCCCAAGACATCAACGCCCGCGAAAAAATGCACTATGCCGCCACCATCGCCGGTATGGCCTTCGCTAACGCGTTCTTGGGTCTTTCCCACTCCATGGCGCACAAATTGGGTGCTATGTACCACATTCCGCACGGTTTAGCCAACGCGTTGCTCCTTTCTTACGTAATTGAATTCAACGCGACCGACAAACCCACCAAACAAGGTTTGTTCCCGCAATATAAATATCCGTTCGTGAAAGGACGCTATGCTAAAATCGTGGACTTTATCCGCCCCAACAACAAATTGGGTGATGATAAAGATGCCAAAGTGCAAGAACTCATTGATATGGTGGAACAGTTGAAAGCTGATCTCAACATTCCCAAATCTATCAAAGAATACGGTATCCCGGAAAAAGAATTCTTGGCCAACTTGGACAAACTTTCCGAACTCGCTTTTGACGACCAATGCACCGGCGGTAACGCCCGCTACCCGCTCATCAGCGAAATTAAGGACTTGTACTTGAAAGCCTACTACGGCGAACCCGTAAAGCATTCTGGTAAATAAGTTGCTTTAACACTAAAACCCCCGCTTCACCGCTGGGGTTTTTTGTTAAGGTATCAGTTTTTTCGATACGGAATTTTTTCTCTCCAAAAGCACAAAATAAATTTACTATAATAGAATTATGGGACTGGAAGAAATTGAACAACAAGATTACTTTTCTATCGGCGATGTAAAACGCATTACCGGAGTGCCGGAGTATTCCGTGCGCTACTGGGAAGCCGAGTTTAATTTAATTCGTCCCATTCGTCTAGAGAGCGGACACCGCCGCTATACCAAGCAAGATGTTTATACGATTCTTAAAATTAAAGATCTGATTTATAAACATAAGCTGACTTTAGAAGGTGCAAAAAAACAACTCAACAAATACCAATTTCCCTCTGCTCCCGACGAGAAAAAACCCCGCACTGATATTAAACTTTTAACCGAAATAAAAGAAACACTGGAAGAGTTGCTAAAATAATGATAAAATATATGGGTAGTCGATTTTGACTGCTCTTTTTCGGGGAGTGGCTCAGAGGTAGAGCGCTCGCTTGGGGTGCGAGAGATCGCGGGTTCGATTCCCGCCTTCCCGACCATTTGAAAATTATTTACGGGGCGTAGCGCAGATGGTAGCGCGCACGGTTCGGGACCGTGAGGTCGCTGGTTCGAATCCAGTCGCCCCGACCATTTAAAAAGGCACTTCGTAAGAAGTGCTTTTTTTGTTGCCTGTTTTTCCCTGTTAACTACAATGTTAATAGAATAACAGTCTCTACTTGCAACCCGACCATTTAAGAAGGCACTTCGTAAGAAGTGCCTTTTCCATGGGAAACATATAGGTCCATTGGTACCATAAAGTGGGCCCAAAGACCCTTGAACCTGGTTTAAATACAAGGTATAGTATTCTTATGAAGAAGTTAATAGCTTTATTATTTTTTCCCTTTCTTTTGGCAAATTCCACTTTTGCCCAATCTCTGTCGCCTATAATTCAAAATACCCCAGATCAATTTTCGCTTCTTTCTAATAAGATATTACAGATTGAACTGGATTTAAAAAAATCAAAGGAAGTAATAGCACAACAGAAAAAAGTGCAAGCCATAGACTTGGAAGGAGTTGAAAATCTATACAAGGTTTCTGATGCACTTTACAGGGGAGCAGAGCCAACTGAAGAAGGGTATAAGAATCTTGCTAAACTCGGTATAAAAACGATAGTAAGCTTACAACTTCCGTCTCCCAAAAAGGAACTCATCAAAAACTTAGGGATGACGTCAAAACATATTCCCATCAATCCCTTAAATATGAAGGACGAATATGCCGAAGATTTTTTATCTATAGTATCAAACCCTAAAAATCATCCCGTATATGTTCATTGCCTATATGGATCGGACAGGACTGGGACCATGGTAGCCCTCTATAGGATATATATACACCATTGGACTAAAGAGGCCGCTTTGGAAGAAATGAGAGATAAAAAATACGGTTTTAGAGAAGTATTTGTAAATTTAAAAGATTATATCCGCCGTGTAGATATCCCGTACGTCTACACACCGCAAGATAGAATTGCTCACATTACCCAACCTTCTTTTTAGTGAGGCCTACTCTTTTGTTATAGATTAGCACTACAGCCACGTCTCGTATTTCTATAGTAAAATACTCGAAAAAACAAGTTATTTACACCCATCATTTACAAGAATACCCCAACAAGATTGGGTCTAAAATCACAAGTAAAGGTTTTCTCTTTTACCCTGGATGATCCTACCATTTAGTAAATACGCTAACCAGCAGCAAAATCCCCAATTTACTACGCTAAAAAGGGTCTTATTAAGTAGCTTTTCCCTGGTATATCCTATACACCACTAAAAAAGCCCCCAGAATAGACTGAGGGCTTTTTAAATCATCTTTAATACTCTTTTAATACGCTTGCGTATTTAATTCCACTTCACTGGGAGGAAGCAGTTCTTCGGTTGCTTCTTTTATTGCTAAGTTTTCATTTAAAGAGTTTTGTAGTTTTGCAAAAGATTCATTAATTTGTATATTCTTCTCTTCAATAGTAGCCTCCCCATCTACAATAGCGTTAGTCTCCTGTTCGAAAAGATGTAAAGCCTCTCTGAGACTATTAATAGCCGCACTATTACTCCAGGAAGAAAGTTCTTTATCTACTTGTCTACGGACTTCTGATATTCTATAAGAAACACCTTTTTTCCATAATGCAATTTTTTCTTCAGCCATAGCCTCTTGGAATCTAGCTTCCAATGCATTATAGGCTGCTCTGACTTCTTTTTCTTTTTCGCTACTTACCGATTCAGGTTTCTTCAAGAACTCTCCGACTTGTACCATGAGAGAATCCATTTCTCTTGCCATTTCGTCGTTCTCGGCTATAGAAGGAAAATAATACATAAGCCGTTGGAAATGCTGCAAGTTTTTTTGCACGGAAAGAAAGAAAACCACTTTCTGAAAACCGTCAGAGAAGGTCGATAATTTATCTTCCAATGTGCCACTACTGATTCCGGCAGATTCTCTTTGAACAAATCCCTGTATATAACTATTGTAATAGCTTTGTGTTGTCGGGTCAGAAACTTGTTGTTGGACCCACTGCAAGACGACCTCCGCGTTTTGAGCCAAGCCAACATCAATGTATAAGTCGTTAAGCTGTTGCGAGACTTTTTTCGCATCGTCCTCTTTCATGGTTCCTTCTGTAGCCATATAAGAGTTGATTTCTTCAATAGCAGTATCTAAGCGCCCGATTAACTTTTTCTGATTGGGATAAGAAGCTAGAGCTTTCTTATAATCTTCAAAAGTAAGCTTATACATAAGGAAGGCTCTATTTTCAGCAAATTTTTCCGTAATTTTATTTATATCATTCGCAGTTTCTGGTTTTTCAATAGCAGTTAAAAGATCTTGCTGGTATGTATCAAGAAGATCTTCTAAGGGCTCCTGCCAATGAAGAGGAAAGCTTCCTTCGACAGCTTCTTCCGACTTATCTTGCGAATCTAATCGAATGAGTATTCTCTCTTCTTTCCCAAAAATAGATTCTCGTGCTGAATTATACAGGTCTTTTACTTGTTTCTTATACATGCGTTTGATTTTATTTGCCGAGATTCTGCCTTCCCAAGCTGCATGTTCGTATTGGGCCGCAATAGCTTCCTCGTCCTCTTTAGAAAACTTTGTTCCGGACATTTTTTTAAAGGGCTCTGAGCCTTTCAGTGTCATTCCTCCCAATATAACGGGAGCAGCCACATACTCTCCACCCGGGATTTTTGCTATTCCTTGGCTTACACTTAAGGCAAAATCTCCCAAGAAATTCGTCATTTGGCCAACTAGAGGGATGTCAGCCCAGATATCCACATAATCCAAAGCAGTTCCAATCTCTAAAAAATTTTACAGAATTTAATGGTTAGTTATTTCAACCCTTTCATTCAAAAATACGTCCTATAGAAAAATCTCACCTTTCGCACTTTTCTTAAAGGCCCACTAGAACCTAGGTCAAAAGACCTATTGACGAAAAGATCTATTTTTCAGATACTATTCAAAAGACCTAGTTTTATGTTTTTGGGCTAGTATAATAAAGGAGACTTGCATGAAAAAATTACTCATGTTGTTAGTAGCGATGTGTGGAATGTTTCATCTCACAGGTTGTATGATAATTGAAGAAGAATTTCCAGCTCTTCCTGAGGAAGAACAGCAACTTCCTGTTAATGAAGATTGGGAAAGTGTTACTTTCAAAACGCTTACAGGATCTGAAGATTTAGTCGTAACACGCGATGCCGAAAATAAAAATGCGGTTTCTATTCTCAATCCGGACTATGATCAAGATTATTTTGTAGTAGCTCTATTGAAAAAAGATTGTGTAAAATCCAAAGAAATGGCGCCTTATCTTAACGAAATTTCCACCAGAATTTCCTATATGCACGGTGTAAATTATATTCCTGTGTTTTTGGATATTTATGAAGATTCCGACGATCAAAGTGTAGAGTGGATAGGCAATTTGTCTAACATGGAATCTTTTATGAACGCAGCTACTGCCTGTTCCAACAATGCTTGCCAAGAAGTTTTCCTTCCTAAATTTGCGGAAGCCTTATCAGGGAGTGTTTATTTTGTAAATAAGAACGATATTCGAAAAACCAAAAAAGGCTATTCTTGGAATACAACTGACGACCCGAAAGAACAAGCTAAAAAATTAGAATATGCGTTGGCTGATTTTTTGAATTTAGAAGAAATTCTCTTTATTAATCCATCTGTAAGCCCTTGGAATTAAAAAAACACAGGGATATTTTATTATTCATTGTAAATTCGTAGCTATACACTCTTGTTTTTAAAGCAATTTGTATTAGAATACAAGTATGAAGATAAAATACTGATTTCTTTTATTTCCTAATTTAGGAGGAAAAGCTATGAAAAAGATTCTTTTATTACTACTGTATTTAGCCTTTCTGTCGTTACAGACGCAGGCACAACCTGTTGTTGTGAAGGGCTTAAAAAAAGTATTTCTTCCCAGCCCTAAAGCAGTGAAAGCAAAACCCGTGGAAAAGACCTTAGCAGAACGTGCACAGATCTCTGTTATAAACGCACAGGCAGCAAACCAAAACATGGCACTGTATGGGGTGCGTATGCCCAATCCACACATGATGGTAGAGAGGACTTTTTTGGATAATGAAGATCTACAGCTTCTTGAAACAATTCACTCTCAGTCTTTTTTAACAGAAGGATCCAATTCCACGGTATTACGAAATAACGAGAATTATATCACCGCGGAAAATAATCGTCGCTTTGTTCTGTATGCTAACAGTATTTTAGAAAAAAATCGTAGATTGCCTCAGATTTTAACCCAATTAAAATCTAATACTCTATCCCCATCTTCAGAACAAACCCCTGCACAATGGTTAGCCCAACAAGTTCCCAGCTCTACCAACGTATTATGTGTAGGGCAAGGATTCTATCACAATCCGTCAGTAATAGATTCTTTTTCCGACTTTTTGACTGAACTTCGAAAACAAATGCCGGAACGAGAGATTATCATGCTTTCTTCCTATTTACCGGCGGGTTCTGTGTGGAGAGAAGGACTTAACCCGCAAATTACGTTGAGACAAGATTTCAACCCACACCATACTAAAGGAACATACCGTTCCGGGTATGAACCCCTTTGGAATAATGCTGTTGCTAATGATATTATTGTTGTTGGAATGGAATCAACAAATCCTCCCGGCCATTTTATTGGACACCTTCAAGGAAATGATGGAACGATTATACCGACAACAACCTTTTGGCAATACACATTAGAAGCTTCTTCTTTGGAGGAAAAAGGTATTCAGAAGACTCTTGATGTGTATAGGAAATTACATTCGAATGCGCTCATTATATTACACGTAAACCAGGAACAAGGATCTTTGAATTTCCCTTTCTCCATAGCTAATTCGTTGGCAAAAACGGAGAAAGATTTGTATGTCATTGGGTTTACCTCTAAAACAGCACCGCAGGTGGATAGGCTTTCTTTCCCGGGTGAAAGGCAATTACCGCTTTCTACTCGTACCACCTTATTTGAGCAAACATATGCCGAAGCAGCTCTACCCGAAGTAGGAGCAGTTTCCAGAGAATTAGCCAACGATATAGGCACAGATGCCTGGATTAAGGTGGAATACAACGAAGCCAAGCAAGATAACGGCCAATACTAAGCCTATACTCTTTAACCGTAAAAAGGCACTTCTTAGGAAGTGCCTTTTTTATTTTATGATCTGGGAAAATCCGGTTGCCTGTCGTTTAATATTTGAACTTTCTCAGGATAAGCCGAGAACTTCTTAGAGGTTATTGGATTATTTTTAGAGGGATAAGAAAGCTGAGGTTCCTGATGAAGGGCGCTTTCTATCTGGTCCCGCATGTTATTTTTATCTTCGCCAGAGTATTTTTTATAAAGATTTTCAATATATTCTTGGAGATCCGGCAATGTAAGCAGCTGTGTCATATTTTTATTAGGATATCTTTTCTGTAATTTATGTAAGAACACAGCAACTTCCCCTTCTGGAACGAGACTCCCAGTAGAATAAGAAACAACCTTTTCTAATGAAATATTTTTTATTTTTTTGTAAACAAGATCACTAAGCATTATATCTTGCAAAGAGGTTGCAAGTTCCACTAACGGCAGATGATAATTTTCTTTTTCTCCGGGGAAAATATCTTGTGCATGTAAAAGCTCATGTAGTGCTACTAATCCAAAGGGCATGAATTTAGTAGAGGAAAGAACCCCTTTAGGAGACAGGATTATTTCTATACACCAATTATTAATTTCATTATCAACATCATGAATCTGAAATCGATTGGTAAAACCCATTTCTACCAATTCTTCGTCTGCCAAAAAGTTTTCCAATTGAGATGAAATTTCTTTGGAAGATAATTTAAAACGATTTTGCAAAATATTATAAAGGAGCTTTTCAGCTTCTTGAGAAGCTTCTTCTCGTAAAGATAAAGGCAACATTTTAAAACGTTTTGTATTATAAAGAACCTTTTCCAACCAAAGCATAGCTTTATAAGATGGCATATTTTTTAACTCACGAAATTCTTTGGAGCTGTATCCCAAAAGAGGAGAAGTTTCATCCAATACATCAAATCGTACTGGAATCTCATTTGGAAAATACTTGTTTAACTTATAAAAAGCCAAATAGGCTTTCATGGTGGTCGGCTCGGAAACATCCGGCAAGTTACTCGTATTATATTGAACCTGTCGCAAAAAAGTATTATAAAAGTCTTTCTTATCCGCTGATAACTGTGGGAATATTTCATTTTGTACTTTTTGAAATAAAGATTCAGCTTGAGAAGAAGAAGGGAGGACAAATCTCGCCGAATCTGCAAACAAACTCGAAACAACAAACAACAAAGAAAGAGCGAACAAATATTTGATGTTAAATTTCATAAACTTTTTCTCCTAAAAAGAGGATACTTCTATTATACTCCATACCTTTAAAAATTCAATAAACAAATTATCAAAAATGTAATTTTCTCGCCGATAATCTATATATTTACGGGACAAATTCCCGTTTATCCAGCCGTTACCACAATATCCTTCCATTTCCCGCGCAAAAAACGCCACATCATAAGTACCGCTGTAACACCGGCATAAAAGGTAAGCCAACTCCACACCCAAAAAACGGACAAATGCAACTTATATACGATAAACCACGTCCCCGGTACTAATAAACCCCAAGCACAGAACAACATCACATACATATAAAATTTGGTATCCCCCGCCCCACGAATTGCTTCACCAAAAATCAGGTAGGTAGCATCACAGATTACAAAAAAACTTACCAGTTTCATCAGTGGGTATGTCTTTTCGGCAATAAGCACGGCGGCTGGACTTCCCGCCGGAACAAATAGCCCTACTAAAAACGGCGCACCAAAGAAGAATAAGACTCCGATAGACAAAGCATACGCATAACCGATTTTGCACGCGTTTTTCACCACTTTTACGCTTAAATCAGGTCGACGAAGGCCTTGGTACTTGCTAACCAAAATTTGAATTCCGATTCCTAAGCCCAAAATGACCATAAACACCACCGGCTGCATAGACATCACAATGTTACTAGATTGAAGGGAAATAGTATCGATACTCCCTACCATAAAGGTAAACAAGGTAAAAGAAACAACGTCCATCAAAAAACCAAAACCGTTGGGAAGGCCAAAACGAAGGAGACGTGAAAAGATCGGTTTATAAAAACCGGCCAGTTTAGCTACCTTATATTCTTTTCGCAATTTTCCCGAAAAAATAAGAGTGGCAAACATAACCGTTGTCATAGCCATACTGATAACCGTGGCCCATGCGGCACCGGCAATCCCCATTTCAGGGAAACCGAGCTTTCCGAAAATCATCACATAATCCAACCCAATGTTTATCAAATTACCAAACACAGCGGCCCACATGGGCACTTTCGTACGTCCCCGCCCGCTAAAAAAGGCCCCCAAGGCATTATTTACAACGGTAAACCCTCCAAAAATGTTCAAAATAGAAAAATATTTTATTTCCAATGTCCTAACAGCCGTTTCATGCCCAAAAGCGTTTATCAGAGCATTTCCGGCCGGAGTTAACAAGGCCAATAACACCGCCGATATTCCTGCCAAAAACACCCCCTGCCACAAGGAAACCGTTACGGAAGCGTACTTCTTTTGCGCATAATACTGGGAAATAAAAACGCTGGTATAGCTGGCCAGCCCCATGAACATGGAGGCAAAAGTCATGGCCAAAGCTCCCGCCGGTACGCAGGCAGCCAAGGCTTCGTGCGAATGCCAAGCCAAAAACATTCTATCCACAAACTGCATCACCACTTGGGCACCCATGGTGATAATCAACGGATAAGATAAAAACCACAGCTCTGCCAAAGAGGCCTGGGCTATTTTCTTTTTCATCATTTTTATTTCTCAATACAAACAAAAACCACCGGAGCAAATACCCCGGTGGTTGAAAACCCTAAAAATTAAAGTTTTACTACTTTAACGGCTTTCGGGCCTTTTTCGGATTCTACGACTTCGAATTCCACTTCTTGACCTTCGGCCAAGGTTTTGAAACCGTCGCCTTGAATTTCTTGATAGTGAACAAAGAGATCTTTAGAACCATCTTCGGGAGTTACGAAACCGTAACCTTTTTGGTCGTTAAACCATTTTACTTTTCCTTTAGGCATTTTAAAAATACTTCCTTTTTCTAATAATCAGGTGCTTAAACTTAATAAGTACCTATAGTTATTATACAATAAATAACTTGAAATAACACAAATGTTTTGAAAATTTTTTACGCTTTTTTTTGGGGAAAAAACTATAATACTTTTATGCAAATTATTGAGGCTGTTCCAAATTTTTCCGAAGGGAAAAACCTTCCGCTTATCTCACAAATTGTAAAAGAAACGGCAGAGGTGTCGTGCGCTAAAATTTTACATATAGACTCTAATGCCGACGCAAACCGCACGGTCCTTACGCTGGCGGGAGAACCTGAAGAGATATTAAAGTCCTGCTTGGCTCTTTTTCGGGCTTGTAAAAAGCATTTGGATATGCGTGTTCAGCAGGGTAAACATCCGCGCTTGGGTGCGGTAGATGTATGTCCGTTTGTTCCCGTACAAAATATTTCCCTTAAGCAAACAGCCCTGTGGGCGGACAAATTGGCCCGACAAGTAAGCACGGAGTTGAATATTCCCATTTATCTGTATGAGGCCAATGCCACCCAACCCACCCGAAAAAACTTGGCCTTTCTCCGACAAGGAGAATACGAAAATTTACCCAGCAAATTAGCCACCCTCCCCCCCGACTACGGACCCGTTTCCTATTCACAAGAGATTGCCAAAACAGGTGCTAGCGTTATTGGAGCACGAAACTTTTTAATTGCATTTAACATATCTTTAAACACGCAAGACGTATCCCCTGCTAAAGAAATTGCCGCCGTATTGCGCGAAAAAAACGGAGGGCTTCCCTCCGTAAAAGCTATCGGTTGGTATATGCCTGCTTATCAAGCGGCGCAAGTATCATTTAACTTAACCGATTTTCACACCACGGGTCTTGCCCAAGTGTGGGAGGCGTGTAAAAAAGAAGCTCATAAACGTGGTTTGGAAGTAACAGGCAGCGAACTTATCGGACTTCTCCCGTTAGAAGCTATCCTTCAGGCAGGGAGATTTTATTCTCCACAAAACGCCTCTTCCCAACAACTTATCCGACTGGCGATAGAAAAATTAGGATTAAATAAAATCCGCCCTTTTCATATGGAAGAGCGGATTTTAGAAAACAAGTTGACCGAGCTGTTATAATAAGTTCGCCAATTCTACATATTTTTCGGCAGGGATTTGCTCCGCACGCACAGTAAGCGGCAAATGCAAAGTTTCTAAAGCCATCGTTATTTTTTCCTTTTCATATCCGCAAAGCGACAAAGAATTAAAGGCCGTTTTGCGCTTATGAGCAAAGGCCGACAGTACCACCTTGCGAAACTTTTGCCAATTCTCTTGCGTGGGAAACGGGGTTTCTTTTTTCTTTTCAAATGCCAGCACCATACTTTCTACTTTCGGCGGAGGATTAAAGCAGCCTTTTCCCACTTTGCAAATAGGGTTCACCCAGGCACGCAATTGGCTGAAAATGCTTAACGGACCGTAAAATTCTTCTCCCGCTTTGGCGCGTATGCGTTGGGCTTGTTCTTTTTGGAACATAAAAACGGCCGTTTCAAAATAAGGGAAACAAAGCACTTTATCTAAAATATCCGCGGCATCGATGTAGGGCAAGTTACTCACAAACTCCGTTGGAACCTGAGGGAGGGAAGACAAATCAAACTTCAAGAAATTTTCTTGCACGATAGACACCCCTGCTTCCTGAGGTAAATTTTCCTTTAAGTAACTTACCATTTCCGGATCGATTTCCACCAAGGTAAAACCTCGTTGCCCACGTTCTATAAGGCGCAACGTTAAAGCTCCCTTTCCGGGGCCTATTTCCACCAAGTTTTGGCGTTTTAAAATCATGGAGGCATCGATAATTTGAGCGATTACACTCTCACTGATTAAAAAATGTTGTCCGTATTTTTGCATAGTTTAATCTTCCAAAATTTTTAAATTTCTCTTTGCGGTCTTATTATTCGGCTCTGCTTGCAATGCTTTTTTGTACGACTCTACCGCCGAAGCATCGTCCCCGTTCACCACAAACGAAGTGCCCAACCCCAAAAAAGGCAAGGCCGAAACGGAAGAAGCGGCTGCTGCTTTCTCAAAAGCAAATTGAGCACTGTTCCCGTCTCCGCGAGCCAAAGAGGCCAATCCTTCCAAGAGTTGGCAAGTGTTTCCTTTCGGGCAATTGGGCAGATATTCTGCCAGTTCTTCTTGCGCTTCTTCCACAAATTTAAGCCACGTACGCCCCATTACCCACAATCCCATATCATTGCCAACGATACGCGGGTCGTACACGGCTTTGGGCGCGGTAGTGTTATGTTGCGTAAGAGCAGACGGAGAGGCATAATCCGGCGTGCGCCCTTGTAAAGACAAATTTACCTGATACTTTCCCTCTCCCTGTAACACAGCTTGTCGAATCCCTTGCGTAAAATCGTCCACTTGTTTGGTGCGAGCGTCCCTATCTCCTGCCGGCAACGTAAACATTCGCTTAAAAGCCATTTTATTTTCTCCGGCTCCTTCCAAGGCACCGGCAACACGCATCTTTTCGTAGGCTTGCTCGAATGTATTTTGCGAAGTTTTGCTATTTTGCATATCAGAAACGGGATCATACTCTAAAGAAACTTCTACTTGAATAGGCTTAGAGGAAGACACTTTGAGCAAATTTTCTTTAAACTTTTCGATTTGGTTTTCAAAAGCTTGCGCGGTCCGTCCGCTGGCACGATAGACGGCATTTAAAGCCAGCCCGTCTTGCTTAAAACGAGAGATGGAAAAAGCCTCCTCTATCACTTGGCGGGCGGTATTTTCTTGGCCGGTACGCATGAGTAAAAAAGCATAGCGCAAACGCGCCACATAATCGCCGGATTTGGTACGAACGGCCTTTTTGTAGTATTTAAGAGCTTCATCTGTTCGGCCCATTTTTTCGTACAGAGCGCCCAAACTAAGCTGTGCGTCTTCATATGCAGGGAACAAGCGCAAAGCCTTTTTAAAGGAGTTTTCGGCCTGTTCATCGCGTCCTAACGTTTCGTACAGGGTGCCCAGCTGATAATGATACAACGGTTCGCGCGGGGCCAACTCCGTAGCGCGGCGAAAATGATCCAATGCCTTTTCGCGATTTTGTTGAACAGCATAAGTCGAACCCAAGTTCATTTGGGTATCGGCTTTGTTAGGGTCTAACTCGTTGGCTTTTAGAAAGTACTCTTGCGCTAGGGAAACATCTCCCTTCCAACCGGCAGCAATCCCCAAGAGTTGGTGTGCCATGGGGTTGTGCGGGTTCAGGCGGAGGGCTTCCTTGTATTCGCTGATAGCATCATCTACCTTTCCGGCCCAATAGAGCGAAGCTCCCAAGAGTAAATACCCCAACGGGTCTTTCGTATTTTTTACGATGGCTTTGGCAAAACTGTTCGAGGCCTCTTGGTAACGGGCTTGGGCCATTTCCCCCATGCCGCGGCGGATATCGGTATGGGCTTGGTCGCGCATGATTTGGTCCCATACGGTTTGAGAGTAATCTGTTTTAAGCTCTTGCTTACCAAAAGAAAACGGAAAAAAAGCATGCAAAGGCAGTGCCATTCCCCATGCAAAGAAAAGCATCAACATTGCCAATCGAAACACACGTATTTTTTCCATACGTATATGATAGAAAATACCAAGGACGTGAGCAAACGATAAAAAAGGTTAGTAGAAAAGCTCGCAATAGCCCAAAAGATAGACACGCTGTAACCCGTGCAAAACAAAACCCCCGAGGTTTCCCTCGGGGGTAAATTTCAGACGTTTTTAATTACCATGATACTGCAGGTGATGAGCCCCTCCCTTACCAGTTTTACCCCTGTCTTCAGGATGGTTTTCAATATAAGCATCATATCCCATCCCTGCCGGCTTGTTCTGATCTCCATATTGACAGAGAAGACCGATATATCTTATAGCATCATTAACATTAATTGTTTTATCACCATAGTTACAAACACCGTTAGTCATCAAGTCTTGATATCTCGAATGGAACGTGATTCTGGCTACGCTGTCACCCACATGAGTATCCTCCAATTTCAAGGGTTCTCTTGCTAAGCCTTTTAAAGGGAACGTATTCCACCCAAAGGATTGAATGCTTTGTAGATATGCGACTCTCTGCCCTTTATCCGTATATCCACCCCAATAATAGGGTTTGGTAGCACCATTACCGGCAAAGCGCGAGTCACCGATCTTTTCTCCATTTTTATTATACGTTTTTTGACTTGGGAAAGACGCAGCATCTACTGTAATGTATGCCAAGAAAGCCCCAAACAAGTTATCGAACCCCTTATCACCGACTTGTGGATCTTTTGCATTCGCACCAATAGTTTTCCCTAACATACAAACCGTATTGGCAGGAACCTGACCATTTTGTGGGTTAATCAACATAGCATCTACCAAGTTAGCAACCGTCCACGTATCACTCGATGGCAAGTTAAGTGTTATCTGCTGATCGGTATGAGCTCTATCGAATGTCTCTTTAGCCGCTTCCATATAGCGTTCCGTATAACTATCTACTGCAAGTAATATAGGAGAGTTTTCAAGTTTACAGCTACCCCATTGTTTATTAGCAGGAGTTTGCTGTTCGGAAAAACCATCTCTATATTCGGCTTTCATAATGTCGTTCTTTGCCGGAAACTGTCTAAAGAAACTATATAAGTTCACTGTTTGCGGAGTACCATTTCCCGTCGTTTCTTCCTCGGAATGGTCAGCACAATCCGGATCTTCAGACGCAGGTACTTTCTTCCATTCCACAGCCCACTCTCCATTCACGCATTCTTGATATTTAGGACAGTAGCCGTCAGATTGCAAAGAAGCTATTTGTTCTGCGTTCTCCCATTTCCTGTCGCCATCAGTACACGTTCTTAGCGTAATTTTCGGAGTAACGGGTTCGCCATCTGCACTGTTGTTAAAAGAGCAGGTTCTGGTTTGTTCCAACACTCCGTTACGATACATCGTCCAAACCACGCGACCATTGACATCTTGGTGTCCAAACTCTTTGTTACCGGACAAAGTAGTGTACGTATAATCATACACAACATTCTTTTCCGCGTCAGTAGAAACCTTGGTGGGATTATGGAAGATTTGGTCTCTATAATACTGAGTAGACGTTCCCTCTCCCGTAGCAAAGGTAGCACGCACTTCAATTTTTTCGTTCTTAATATCCTCTACCTTTTGTTGTCCACCTTTGTAAGACGGCCTAAACGTAACCGTTGCTTTAGGATAAGCTGTTGTAGCGTTCTCATCGGTAGCAACTCTGGAATCGTCCTGACAGCTCAAGCTTACGCTGCGGTCAAAGAAACATCTGGCCCCGTGCACGATTTCGTCAGCTTGGCGGAATTTACGTCTGTCGAGGTTGGTGTGATATCCTCCTTCGGATTTATCTTTGGTGGTCGTCCCTTTACGCACGAGATACGCACTGTTAAATACCCAATACGGCAATGGCAACAATTCTTTCACATTATGCGTCGTACCAATTTTATCCTCCATGCTCACAGACTCAATGAACATCAAGTCCAATTGGTCAAACGCTTCTAATGCTTTATCCTGCAAATCCTTATTATTGGTAGAGTATCCAACGTTTCTCAACAGATTTTCAAACAATTCCACCATGGTGGGTTTGAACTGTTGTTCCCAATCTAAAATGGTAGAGTGGGCAACATAAATCACACACGCATCATTTAAAGATTCCGGTTCCACACTACCTTCTGCATATTGCAAGGTAGTATTGTTTTTATTACCTTTATCCGTTGTGTGGGTACGAGCAGCCGCCCAAGCCGCACGCAATTCATCTATTTCCGTGTCAGTTAAATTCTCATGATCCAACGTTCCGGAAGCACCCACGCCCGCACCGGAATGTTTGGCTTTGCGGAAGGGGTTGTTAAACTCGGAACACAGATTCCATTCTTTACCAGAGAATGTTGAACGAACATCTACGGTTTCCGTAACCGTTTGACCGTTGGTATCTTCTATCTCAACGATCTTTTCTCCCGTCTTAATACCCCTACCATTTAAAACATCCTGAATTGCTTTGGGCAGGTAGTTGCGCGCTACAATATAATGATAGGTGTTCCATTTCAAGGCTTTACCTTCAGGACGTACTTCATAGTTATGTGTAGTGTTGAGGCCGGCACATTCTCCGCCGGAAGAAGTTTCTGAAAGGCCCGGCTGACCGGCACCATATCTTCCCGCATAGATGCCATTGCTCATACAATCCCAACGTTGACCGAAGAAGCCTAAATCGACGCCGGCCTTATTACCGGAAGACCACGGGTCTTTAATATCCGGTTTAATTTTGTATTGATAGAATTCACGGCAAGGCTCTTTACCAAAAGGAACATCCGGATGTTGGGCTTTCCATTGTTTTTCTGTCAAGCCACCGCATTCATCTTCGTCTCCCGAACCGGCCACCGCACCAAACAGATTGCCCATGGACCAGTCGTCCGTGCCGGTAATCAAACACGAAAGGAGGGGATCAAGCAATTTTTGCAACAAGCCAACGCCGAAGTCAATCCAACCCCATACGTGGTTGAATTTTTTCTCCCATTCCATTTGGGAGCGGCGTTTCATCATATCCCACCACCAAGGTTCTTTACCGTTAAAGGCAAAGCTGCGTTCCAAGTTGCCGTTACCGCCACCGGGGCCACCTAAATCGCCGCCGGCAATACCACCGATTTTACCCGGTTCGATAGGTCTGAATTGGGCATCGGCCAAAGCTTGCATGGCATTGGCTTTGGACATGGCATCTTTAGAGCGGCGCGCTTGTTCCGCGGCAGGTTGCCCGAAATACGAACGAGAAGGCTTACCGGCAGCCGTCAACGGTTGCAAAGAAACCGGTTTGGGGCTGTTTTGCGGAGTTTCGGATTTAACGCGTTTAGCAGCGGATTTCAAACCGCCACCCCACATACCTACACCTAATTTACCGCCACCGCGCCCATTAATCCCGGCAGAAGAAAGCTTGCCGATTTTGGTAGGGGTACGCTTGATAGTGGCACGCGTGTCGTGCGGAGCTCTGTTTTTATAGATGTTGGTCGTGTTTCTTTCTTCCGTAGTATCGGAGTAAGAACGATTATCCGACAAACCGCTGCGGTCAAAATCACCCAAAGAATCGTAGGTTTCGGGTTCTTCCACACCGCCAAAGCCTTTGATTAAGCTCAACGGATCGCGACCGGACAACTGAGCAATTTGCCCTTCCGGATCTCCGGCTACCGTATCAAAACCGTAGCGATCGGGATCGAAAATGTTATCCTCCACCGAGGGGGCGACAATCGGTTCTTCGCTTACTTGGCCGCTATATTTATACAAAAACGGCAACAAAAGTAAGGCAATAATCGCGGCAATAATAAACGGCGCATCGCGTTTGGTTCTTTCGAACAGCGTGCGTTTCGGCTTGCCGTCGCTCCCTACTTTGGAGGAAATACGATTAGCAAAAGATTTAGAACTAGGTTGTTTACTGTTCTTAATCTTATCGCTAAAGGTAAAACTATCCTTTTTTTCCTGCTTTTTTTCGTTACTGCCGAAAAGCATAGGAATTATGGATTTTTTCTCCTTTTTTTCCTCTGGCATAAGTGCCTCCTATTTAACTTTAAAACGTCTTGTTTGCGGGGTTTTTAGGCCCCGGTGGAAATTTATCTCGTCGAGAAACTTCCCGTTTTTACTGCTTTATCATAATAAAGAAACCGTTGTTCGAAGATGGTCCCCCACTTCGTGACAACTTTCTTTACGATACTTCCTTACTCTTATTATAGCATTAAATGCAAATTTTTCAAGGGGTTTTTTAAAATTTTTATCATCTAAAGAAGAACGAAATTGGACCAGTCCTGCTCCGGGAAAAACCCGCTTTCAAAACTGTCTTCCACCAGTTCATCAATTTTTTTCCCGTTAAATTCTTCGCCAATATGCTGTTCGCCAGTCTTGCGCTCTTTCAAACAAGTTTCCAAAGCGGACGGATCTTCAATACCGGTGCAGGCATTTTCGCAGTAAGAAGAATAATCCTCATAGGCGCTGGTCAGTGTTACCGTTGTGCAAGGTTCCCCCTGTTGTTTTAGTTTCACCCCACAGAAGGTATCCAACTGACCGTAATCTTCGGTAACAGCCTTGCATTGTGCCTGAATATATCCCAGCGAACTTTTAAAAGTACTGCCCGCCACATCATCACAATTTTTAGGAAATGAACCGGATAGTTTTTTAATATTGTTTTTGGCATCTTTTAAGTTTTCATTAATACGTACACCGGCGGACAAGGCGGTTTCTTCACACATCTCTTCATTTCTCAGGCGCACTTTGATGTTATCCAAATCCGCCACCACGGCATCTGCATCCACTCCCACTCCCGAAAATCCGGAAGAATCGAATACAGATTTAGGCATTTCAGCGCCGTTAAATCCGGCAGCTGCCAACGTTTTCTTTAATGGAATTACATTGGTGCGGCGGGCGGCATTTCCCATCAGAAAAGCATAATACATATCGCGAAAAGCGCGGTTTTTCCCTACTTCCATGGAATCTTGCAAACGTGCAAGGGTGGTGCCCATTTCTAAATCTTTTGTAAGAGCTTCCAAATTAACATCTTTCCGTTTGGCCTTATCCACCATTTTCATAAACCAGTCATCTTCCCCCGCACCGGCAATGTTGGGATTCGCAATTTTTTTAAGGCTGGCCGAAGAGTTAAATGCATCTTTCGGGTCGCGCGCCACCGCAGAAGCATCTTCCCCGAAGAAAACTTCTACCGGTTGAGTGGAATTGGCCTCCGTACCGGCTGCTACATTGGTATTTTTGATTTGCACTTTAGGGGCTTGGGAATCATCTTCCTGCCCCACCTTATAATAGGACCCGACCAGTTTGTCGCCTGCTTTTCCGCGGCGGGCCAAAGCGGAATTAACGGCACGGATATCAATTAAACTGTTTTCGGGGCCGCCTTCTTGCGCCATGCCTCTGGCGGAGGCCGCACTAAAGACGGATACTTCGTCCGGATCAAGTCCCTCGGGCGTAACCTGTTTGGAGTGTTCGTTCCAAGAAAGGAGTGCCCGCAACAAAGATATATCCTTTGCCTCGTCCGCCGAATAGCCCATCGCATAGGCTAAACTTCGTAAAATCGGAATAGACCCTACCGGAACAACCGTTCCCAATAAAAATAGCAACAAACATAACACAACTACTATCCACCCCTTCTTGGAGAGGAAAGGAGTTTTTGGTTGTTCTGCAACCGTTTGCTTGCCGGAAGGGGCAACCTTAGGCTGAGGAAAAGGAGTTTTGGGTAAATTTTCGGGCATATATGGTTATTGTAGCACAACTAAAGAGGGAAAACACAAGGTTTTTAAGTAGCACAAAAAAGGGTGCCGATTAAGGCACCCTTTTAAAACATTTTTATGAACGGGCACTGTCGCTAGGAGAATCAGACATGGTTTTATTTATCACATTTGTAGCAAGTTGTTTGCCCGCCATCACAGCCATCTTCTTTCCAACACCAGCAGTTTTCGCAAAGAAGCCCTCCAAAGGAATAGTCTTTCCTCCGGCCGTTCCAACTGTAAAGGCTTTCGCCAACGTGTAAGCCATAAAGCCGGTAGAAACAGTCGCCAAAGCAAAGGAACCCCACGTAAGCCAGTGTGGTGTATAGGAAGGCTTCAAGTACTCTTTTCCATATTGGACTGCCGCATCAATCAAGAATCCCGCTGTCACTAACGTCCCTAAAATCAACAGGATACCGGCAGCAATCATAAAACCGCCGAGCAAACCACCAAGCCTTCGTCCGTTTGCAATCAATAAGTACCCAAAAGTAGTAGCCAAAACGGTAGCTGCCGTTAAACCGAGCATCCACCATAAAACTTTTTCTTTGGCTGTTTTATGCTTTTTAATACTATCATCTACTGTTTCTCCAATGGTATCCCCTATTTGAGATGGAGGAGGTGGTGGCGGTGGGGGATCGAAAGAGGTACTTTCTGTCGTATTTAACTCCGTGGGGGAAGAAACATCAATACCACCGGAAAGCTTATACCCTGCCAGAAGGGCTTTACTGCCTTCGTTAGACGCTCTAAATTTATTTTTGGCAACCTCCGAAGATATTTTAGCAACATCTTCCACTTCTCCTTTTACACGGTTTACATGACGGCGTTTCCCCACCGTGGAGTAACGTCCACCCGCCATATAGGGAGACGGACCGGAATTTGCCCCGCCCAAGCCCATGGAAGAAGAGCCGGACGGCATGGCACCGGAAAATTGATACCCACTACCGGAAGCTTCCCTTGAGGGAGAAGGTTTGCCGGCAGAAGAATGCCCCGCCCCATTAGCTCCGGAAGCTGTACTATAAACATTGCCGGAAGTTCCGCCCGACGCATTACTGCGCGCCATAGAGGTTGAAGAAAGCTGCGGACGATCCGTCGGTTCAGAAGAAGGAGTGGAAGAAGAGGCCGTAGGAGCGGCCCCATATACACCATTTGCATCTGCAGCATTACTACCGCCACCAACAGAAGCTCGAGTATCGGGCATGGAAACATCCACATCTTTATCCTGCCCAAAACCTTCTGTGGCATTAAATTGGGCCGCATTACCGATGGAATAAGCCAAATCGGCTTCGGCGCCATCAGCCACGGTTGAACCGAAATCGTTATAACCTTCGCGGGCGGCAATTTCTTCGGGCGTGGCCAAAACTTCCCCTCCACCTACATTGATGGAAGTAAGCATACCGTCGCGTTGTTGGAGCCCTTCGTACTGATATCCGTCTGAAATACCGGAAAGAGCACGGGCTGCCAGCCGCTCATCAGCCGCTTTGGACGAAGCATTGTACATGAGAGAGGTCACCCCAACGCCCACCACTGCGGAAAGAGCCAACATTTGGCCGGTCCCCAACACTATTTTTCCCGCTTTACCGGTTAAAAAATTAAACCATTTCATATTTTTCTCCCGTTTATTGAAGCACGTCTATCGCATTTTGTGTGCGATTTTGTTGTTGCTTAGCCTGCTCCTGTGCATACTGATACGCAGCGAGACGGCGTGCCTGTTCTTCTTTTTGCACTTGCTCTTGCTTAAAGGCTTCCAAACGTCGCTGAGATTCCGCTTTGTCTTGGAAGAGGGTAATCCCCCACGCTATCCAAGCCACAACAAGCCCCAGTGCTATTATCGACATAAAAGCCAAAAGCATAATAGCTAGTATTTTTTTACAAACTTTCAAAAAACTATTTTTATTTTGCATAAATTATACCGTCGTCAATATGGTTCCGAACCAGTCTTTTACCGCTTTAAATGCCTTTATCATAGCTTCCTTAATTGCACCTCCGTAGGCAAAGCACAACCAAGTTCCGGTAATCAAAACAACCATTACAGGATACATGGAGATAGCCCAGCCTTGACCACTATCTATATCTTTGTATTTTAGCAAGAAGTCTGTAGCAATAGCCATTGCAGCAACCATGACGAGAGTGGCTGCAATTGCGAGAGCGAGAGCCACCCATTTCCCCCATATAGGAATAGGTTTAAAAATAACGATAAGAGCCATGGATAGAAAGGCAGTGGTAAAGGCAGCCCAGAACCACGTCTTTACATTATTTAAATCATTGTCGCGGTCTGTAAGTTTTTGTCCTACATTCGCTCCCCAGTTTTTAATACCGCGCAAATGTTTCTCATACGTTTTATCGAAATCTTTAGAAAGCGGCGTGGGGTTTTGTTGAAAATCCGCCTTGGTTAACGTAATACTACCGGATTGTCTCACAGAGGCTAACCAAGAACTAGCCGGATCTGTAGTAGCGCGGTTTTTATTTTTCGCTACATCTACCGAACGTTTACGAGCAAATTCCAAATCGGTTGCAGCTTTGGAGTTGGCGAAACCGCCATTAACAGAAGAATCTCCGGAATTTTCCAACAAACCGTCTGCATTACCAAAGCTGGAACGAGAACGCATACGGTTTTTTTCGTGAATGGAAGACATTTGGCCTTGAAATTGCTTCATCATATCGGCTGCTTGCTCGGGGGAAACGTTTGCTCCGTCCGAAGCAGATTTGCCACTGTCCTGCACCACAAAAGAGGAATTAAACGAATTTCCGCCGGCACCACCGCCGGTAGCAGCCCCTTTGCTCCAATTCTTTTGCGCAGAAGCCAAAGCCGGCGCAGTACCCGCCGCAGCCCCATCTTGCGCAGGAGTGGCTCCCGCTGCGGCCCCTTGAACACCTTGCGTGATGTTAGAAATACTAGACATCATATTTCCCATCATGGCCATGGGGTTATTTTGCAATTCGGCTTCGTTTGCCACGTTGGCATTCATACCCAACCCTTCGGAACCACCCATTTGATAGGCACGGGGATCGCTGGGGTCGATATTGTCTTCCGTTACGTCATCCGTTTGCGGAGTAGAGCTCGTAAGGCGGTCCAAGCGGTTAATCTGCGCAGAAGATACGTTCAAAGAAGTTCCCGAACGTTCGGAAGCATAACCGTCCATCGAGAATCCGCCGGAAGCATAAGCACCGGCACCGCCGCCGGCCACGTACACTACTTCGCCGGGGTCGTATTGAGCCGCGGGATTAAACGCAGTGTTATCCGCGGGGGTATCCAAAAACTGCAGGGCCGCAACCCCTGCCACACCGACGACCGTGGTCAAGCCCACCGCTTTCAATACGGTGGAGGTGGCCATTCCGGCGCGGTTGGTTATCCATTTAAAGATATTCATAAATTTCCTCCTAAAAAATTAAATTCTAGCAATCCGAACGACCGTATACTGTTTGACAGGCCTTTTTATGAGTCATTCCCCAACCCTCTAATTCGGTAACTTTTTCTGTTTGAGTTTTATTAGAGTTCATAATTCTATCAATATCACTGTTTCCAGTTCCTCCGCCTGAGGAACTTCTGCCGGAAGAACCATATCCGCCGCCTGAGCGGTTACCCGTGTACGGCGCCCAAGCATTTGAACGTGCATCTTGATAATCAGTTGACCATTCGCTATTTCCTTGTGCTAAATAGTTACTTTCTAAATTTTCTTTAAATCCATTGTAAGCTTTTCTGTCTTGTTTGCGCGCTTCCCAAGCTTCACCCCACGTTT
Organism: Elusimicrobiaceae bacterium; assembly: GCA_045580265.1. Classification (GTDB taxonomy): domain Bacteria; phylum Elusimicrobiota; class Elusimicrobia; order Elusimicrobiales; family Elusimicrobiaceae; genus Avelusimicrobium. The sequence goes on from JAZNNM010000015.1 coordinate 38,375, forward strand.
CATATTCTTTTTCACCATATGAATACAGGTTGTCACTAGAAGAACCGTCCTTCTTAGTACTAGTAATACGACTAGAAACGACGGCGGGACCACCCGGGTCTTTAATACCTGTTTGAGTTGAAATAAAACTTCCACCTGTGTCCACTTTGGTAAAATCAATCTTATCTACCGTTGTTCCCAACCCTGCGGCCAACATTTGTTGTTGATCAGGTGTCATTTGATTAAGAGGCGTTCCCCAAAGGCTTGAGGCTGCATTATCAACCACTTGGTTCCCAGCCTGATTAGCAGCGACACTCCCTTTGATGGCATCCATTCCCCAGCTGAACGCATCTCCAGCTAAATCCACCACGATATTAACCATGCCGCTTAAAAATTGTTGCAACAAAGGAGACATAGATTCTTCCTCAAACTCTTCCTTGGCCTCTTTGGCTGTATTGGCGGCATCGCTTATGGCATCTTCTAAACCGCTAAAATCGGAAGAAAAATCCCCGTCCGGATCGATGGCAAGGCCCGTTGCTTTGCTTAAATCGATACCCGAATCCGTAAAAGCTTCACTCCCTTGGATATGCCCCCCCATCAACGCGCGTTTGGCGTTGGCGGCTTTGCCGTCTCTTAAACCTGCAGCTGCACGGCTGGTTTGCGAAAACTGAGATAAAGCACGGCGGGCATCTTGGTTTTTGAGTTGTGCCATAGGAGCTTCGGTTCCTTTATCTTGGCTTTTGAACGTGGAAAAATCCCCGCGAGGAGCTCCCCACGTGGCACTCACACCGCTGCCGCCCGAACGGCCCATACTGGCGGTGCCCAATTGGCCTACTTGCGTAGGAGAGGAACTTCCCCCTCCGCTATATCCGCCATATCCACGGCCCGAATAACCGCCGGAATACCCATTATTGGAAGAATCTTCCGAAGAATCTTCGCTCACTGCCCCTTCTTCCGCTTCAGCGGCATCTTCCGCTTGGCGGGCTTCTTTTTGTTGCTGGGAATAAAGAAGGGTGGCATCATTGTCTTTCATGTCCGGATATTTAGAAGCAAGCAAATATTCTTCTGCTTCGTCATTTAAAAACGGCATTTGCGCAAGGTCGTACCCGCGCGTGTTAAAATCTTCAAAAGAAGCATCTTCCGCATTCCCCATAAAGGTGGCCAGCGTAATTAATGCAATAAAACAAACCAATACAATGGCACCCCACGTATAGGCTTGTTTTTTGTCCATTTTATTTAATTTTTGGATTACATTTCCCGGTTTTAATTTCAGCATAAAAACCCCATTTACATAATAATAAAAACTACTCTTGTTGACCGTACCCGGGGGGTACCTCAAACACAGAGTTTACTTGCTTTCTATTTTAGTATAGGGAAAAAAAAGAAATTTTTCAAGTGATTTTTACAAGAGTTTTGATTTTATAACAATTTCTTACTTTTTATACGGTGAAGATGCTCCACTAAAACACTCGAGCATGACTATAAATAATAAGTCATTCCCGAAAGCTTCTGTCGGGAATCTACTCCGCTTTCGCTTTTTTATAAGGCGGAGATGCTCGACTAAAACACCCGAGCATGACAATCTAAAAAACGCCCCAAACGGGGCGTTTTATTTAAGATATTATTTGCCTTCGGGGCGTTGATATGGAGCCGGACGTTCATTTTTGCCCACGTAGCGGGTGAGCTCAATCGTTCCGCCTGTTTCACACAAAAAGTTATAGCCTTTTAAACATTTTTCATCTCGTTCGCACACTCGGTCCTTATTATAGTTGCACAAAAAGCGAATCCGCGGGGCACGAGTACGAGCCGTAAGAACCATTTTCGTCCATGTACCGGAGCGATTGATATCAAGTTTTATTTCACGCAAGCTCAAGAACTTACGCATTCCTTCGTTGTTAAATCCCAAGTAATCCTCTACCTTTTTTTTGATATCTTTTTCTAAGAAACGTCTATCCCAAGTATCAGCATAGTAATCCGTTTCATGGGATTGCAACTGAAAACGACGTGCCGCATAGAACATGGCAACTTCCAGTTTTTGGTCCAGCACTAACAAGCCGAAAATTTTAATAATAAATAAAATAAAAATGAGAAATACCGGAAAAAGCAATACCACCTCGGTTGTGGCTTGCCCTTTTCGGCAACGAATAAAAGAAAAACAAGTTGTTATTCTATTTATCATGGGTTCAATGTTACACTGTACTTAGGCAAGGGGTTGGGCCACACGCAGTTATTATTATTGCGAGGGCATGACAACACAACCTCATTGCGCACATACGGTTTGTATTTCTGTTCTAAATTAATATTAAAATGGTTGGCAGGCAATTTATAGTTTTGCTTCAGCATAATTCCGCGAGCTAAAGTACGAAGTTTTGTACGGCTGGACGGATCTACATAGGCAAATTGGAAAAGAGGTTTTCCCCCCCAATCTTTAGATTCTAAAGGAAGAGCCAAGGCGCCGCCGTGCATACTACCGGGGCCATCGGAATCAGCAAGGTACACCATTAATTTATTTAATTCTACCGGTACTGTTTTCAAATCAATAAATTGCCTGATTTTAGAAGCGCTTTGACGCGCACAATCGGCCCGTTTACAGTTACGAACGTTTAAGAAATAGGCTTCTCTAAACATAATGGCATTTTTAGTGGTTTGCTCATACGCATATCGCTGTGGCTCATAAATTCCCGAACCGACAGTTAAGTAGGTTTGCAGGTATTGAACAATCGCCGGTAAACCATATGGCTGCTGTGTAAAGTGATACTTTTTTACCAATTCTTCACTAATAATCGGTACGGGATCTCCTCCGGTAATATCCACGGTGGGTTGTTCCTTTTCCCAACCCTTTCGACTCGCATTCTGATTAATATAAGGACCGTCGTAAAATCGAATACCCCAGTCGGTAGACTCCGGAGCAGGAGGAGGGTTGATCCCTGTTTCATAATCTGGGCCGATTGATGGAACACCGCCCCCTTTATAGAATACGTCAAATACTGAAATTTGAGGTTCAGGAGCATTGCTCGTACCAGTAATTTTTTGATCTTTATAGTACTGGAATACACGATACGGCAACGGGCCGTTTACCATAGCAACGGAATTCAAATACGTGCTGACGGAGGACATTTGAGAATACGCTGCATTGTCCAAGGCGAACTGTTCACGAATTTTGGTAGCGGATACTTTCACCATTTCGAACAACAAATAGATAACCAAAATAAAAATAGGCGCCAACAAAACCGAAGGCAACAAAATTTGCGCCTTTCGGTCTTTCAGTTTCCATACAATTTTGGCTATAAGATGGTTCATATTATTGAGTAAGGAGCATTCCTACAAAAGTGAACAAGAAACGCACAATATGCGTATGAAATGCCGTTAAAAAGGCCGACAAAATCACCACAATAGAGGTAAGCATCAATACATACTCGATAGTAGCTTGCCCCCGTTGCGGACGCAAAAAACGCGTTGCCAGCCTTTTTAAACGCATAAAATTATTCCTCGTCTTCGTCCGGAATAACAGTTCCTTCCGAGGATATAAGGCCTTTTTCGATAGCTTTTACCACAGCTTCCGTACGGCTGCTTACACCCAATTTATGAAAAGCACTGTTTAAGTGATTTTTAATGGTTTTAACACTGCAATTAAGTTCTTTGGCCAGTTCTTTATTGCTAAGCCCTTTGCCCAAGTAATCCATCACTTTAATTTCTGTTTTGGTAAGGGTAGCTTGGGACGGCATACCGCCATCACCCATTTTGCGCAAACCATGCAAAAGTTTACCCATTAATTGTTGCGGAATCATCAAACCTTCCGTTGTAAAGGTTTTAATGGAGTTCACCAGTTCCGCCGCGGGCAGCATTTTAGATAAATAACCATTGGCTCCGGCTTGAATAGCATCTAATACGTGAGCTTCGTCTTCAAAGCTGGAAAGCATTAGCACATTCACTTCCGGACAAGACTGACGAATCTGTCTCGTAGCATTGATCCCGTCGATTTTCGGCAGTTTGATATCCATTAACACCACATCGGGTTTCAATTTTTTAGCCTTAGCAACGGCTTCCAACCCATCAGCGGCTTCACCTACTACTTCCACCCATTTTTCGCCGTTTAAAATATCGCGAATACCTTCTCTAAACAGCGTTTGGTCGTCGGCAATAAGTACTGTTACTTTTTTCTTTTTATTCATGGCAATACTCCCCTAACGTTGTAAAATGTTATGAATTGGCAACGGGCAACGTAAAGTTAAATGCGGCTCCTTTTCCAAGACCGTCACTTTGCGCCCAAATACGCCCGCCGTGATTAACTATAATATCCTTGGCAATGGATAATCCAAGCCCCAACCGCCCCACACGGTCCATCGCGCCCACTTGCGTAAAGCTGGTGAACAAATGCGGTGCTTGTTCGGGGTCGATACCATCTCCGGAATCCACTACCGACACTTTAGCATTTTTCTCATCTATTTTGCTAACAACAATTTCAATCGTTCCGTTATCCGGCGTATGACGAACAGCGTTCTCCAACATATTGGAAATTACTTGCCGGATGCGCTTTTCATCTGCCACTACGGGCAAAGTACCACAACTTTCGAAGGTAACACGGATATTACGCTTAGCAGCTTTCGCGCGAAAAATCTCGGCCGTTTTCTTTAAACTCTCTGTTAATTCAAAACGAGCTTTCTCAATACGGAGTTTTCCTTTTTCAATAGCGGCCCAGTCCACTAAGTCCTTAATCAAGTGTTCGATCTGACTGACGGACTCGTCCATAAACATCATTTTCTTTTTCTGGTCGTCATCCGGAGTAAGCTTCTTTTTGAGCATATCAAAGCTCATTTTAAGCGTCATCAGAGAGTTGGATAAGTCGTGCGAAACGATAGAAAAGAATTTGGACTTCATGTTATTTAAACGGTCCAAATCTTCGTTACGCGTTTTTAACTGCGCCACAAGCTCTTTGTTGTCTTGTTCCAAGAAATACTTATCTAAGGCACGATTAATGGTGCGTTTTAAGTAGTCAAAATCTACCGGTTTGATGAGAAAATCATACACAGATTCTTGCATCGCTTCCATGATAGCGTTCAAAGAGGCATAAGCCGTAATCATGATAATTTGCGTATCTTGGTTAAAAGAACGAATTTTGCGGATTAACTCCAACCCTGTTTCATCGGGCAAGTTATAATCCATTAAAATGATACTGAAAAATTCGCTGGCACAAATTTCCAAACACTCAGCCGCGGAACCGGCTTGATAAACCCGATACCCCTCGATTTCCAAAAGGTCTACCAATGTTTCGCGTAGGTTGTTATCATCATCAACCACTAAAATTTTAACTTGCTTCTCCATAATTTGTGTCTCCGGTTTTTTTATAAATTTTTAGATAAATTTGAAAACAGGTTCCCTGCCCGAGCTCACTCTTAATAAAAAGTTTTCCTTTGTGGCGAGCAATCGCTTTTCCCACAACAGCCAGTCCTAAGCCCGTACCACGAGCTTTGGTGGTAAAGAACGGAGCAAACATTTTTCGACGGATCTCGTCCGTAAGCCCCGGGCCGGTATCCTGCACAAAAATACAAACAGCTTTGCGCCCAATACGAGTCCCCACCGTAAGGGTTCCCCCATTAGCCATAGATTCTACCGCATTGGAAATTACGTTTCGAAGGGCTTGCTTAATTTCTTCTGCATCAATTTTAATTCGCACGGTTTCCGCTTCTAAATCCATTTGTAACTTAATATGACGTGCAATGGGATACGAGTTTAAAATTTCACGCAAATAGCTGTTTACATCAATAGTGGACAGAATCAGTTCTCTCGAGCGCGCATAGCCCAACACCTCGCTAATAATGCTGTTAGCCTGTTTAATTTCAGCCTCGATAATACCAAATTGTTTGGCAAGTTTCGGATCCGGAGAAGTTACCAACATCTTAATTAAACGTGTGGCATTACTAATAACAGCCAAGGGGTTTCGAATTTCGTGACTGATAATAGATGCCATTTGCCCAATAGCGGCCAAACGCTCGGCCTTTACCAATTCTCCGGTGGCTTGTTTTAACTCGCGCGTGCGCTCTTCTACCCTCTTTTCCAAGCGCTGATTAACTTGAGAAAGTTGGCGCTGGGCAGACAAGACCTCCTGTCTTCGTCCATGTAAAGCTTCTACTGTATCTAAAAAGACGGAAGCCAATTCGCCGATTTCATTGTTAGGGATTTCTAAATCATCTTTTGTAAATACCACATCTTCATTTTCACGCAAGGCTAAAGCGGCACGGCGCAGACGCTCCAACGGACGCGTAATCGGCACAATTACCAAGTAGCTTACCCCTACTACAAACGCAATCATAACAACCAGAATCAATAAAACGTCCCAAAAAGAATGGAATGTGCTTTCTACAAATAATTTTGTTGCCAAATTAGCCGGCTGATCCACATATACGCGCCAACCCGGCAAAGGCAAATCAGCCGTAGCTACTAAAATTTTTTCGCCATTCGCCAAGGTTACTTCTCCGCTCAACCGTTCACCCAATTGTTTGTTAATGGCTTTTACTTTTTCCGAAAGTTCCGGCTGAGGAGAAAGAGCTAAGCCTTTTGGAGCACCGTTGTAAGAAATGACCTCCCCCGTATCGGACGCAACCATAGCATTCATATCAAGCGGATAAGCACGAGAAAGAGATAATCCCATCTCGGACAAATCCATTTCCACAACTAAAACCCCTTCAATTTTAGTATCTCCCAAATGTTGGCGCACCGGAAAAGCCATCAAGGCAAACAAACCCTTTTCCATGCGATACACGCGCCCCACGTAATCCTTCCCTTGTTTGTAGCAGGTTTCCAAAATGGTAGAAAGATGTTCTTGGTAGGAGGCAGAACTATCCGCAGGAGAGCCGGAAGAGAACAGTTCTTCCCCTTTGGGATTTAAAACGGATAAATAAAAAATAGAAGAATTTCGAGCCCGAAGGTAATCTAAGTCTGTTTTATTTAAAAATTGGTGACCACCCAAATCGGTATGTAAGTCCGTAAATACGGAAAACAACTGTGCCATACGGGTGATGTGTTGTTGGGCTACGGAAGACAAACGACCGGCAACAATTTGCTCTCTTTGCAAGACTTCATTTTGCAAAATACGGCTGTCCACCCCCATCACGTGATAACCGATAATAAGAACCGGCACAATAGAAATGAGGCTTAAGACAAATACCGCTTTGAAAAACAAACTGCTAAATTTCTTTTTCATAGGTTGTAAACGTTCGTCTGCAATCAGGATTGATAAAATTCAAAATTTTAAGCCAAAAAGTAACGTTTTGAAAATGGGGGCCGGAATAATTTCCCAGCCCCCGAAAAAATAATCTTTCCAAAGGACTTAGCAGCTACCGGCCGGAACAGGAGCGGCGTTCGCGTCGGAAGCGTTCGGATTTAAAAATCCAAATCCTTCAATTTCGGAAGCAGAACCGAAGTTCAACAATACTTTTCCTTCCCACAAGAAAGAAGGAGAGGCATTAATAGAATAAGCTTTGGTATATTCCGCCTCTTTTTTCAAGAGTTCAATTCCTTCGGTATCAAATTTTTTCATAATTTTTTTAGAATTGATACCGGCTTCTTCCAAAGCCTTGTCCCAACGGCTGGATTGATAGTCTTTATTGCGGATTTCCAAATATTTCCAGTATTTTTCCGGATAGTATTTGGCTACTAACAATTGGCGAATGTTTTCTTCCCATTCGGCAGAACCGTGCAAGCTGGAGAAACCTCTATCTGCGGAATAGTCCACAATATAGCGGATTTTAAGTTCTTTGTCCGCCGGAAGTTTCCCTTCTTTTTGGGCTTTGATTACTGAATTTTCGGCCATTACACCGTACGGGCATTGAGACATAACAAAAATTTCCATTACGCCGGGTTTGGCTTCTTTTCCATTATGAACCCCTTCGCGAGTTTGGCGGGGAAGGGCGATATAATCGGCAGTTTCCAAGGCATAACCGGCTTGGATATGTCTTTCCAATTTGGTGCGGATATCGTCGGTCTTTTTAATCAAATAGAGCGGCAAAAAGCTATAATCCATATTGGCCAATTTAGGATCGGCCATAGCTTCTTTATAAGATACTTTAGTAACAGCAGGTTCTCCGCCTAAAAAACCGGCAATGCCCGCGGTTAACTGGGTATCTTCTTTACCGGCTTCATATTCATCGGACTCCACAATTACAAATTCCACTTTGGCTGGAGCTTTTGCTTGGGCTTTAGTGGCTTTTTTAGCAGGAGCCGCAAAAGCGGTACCGGCTAATACACATGACACAAAAAGTGCAAGAATTTTTTTCATCTATTTCTCCTTATTTATCTTCTAAATCTACACGAACCCCGCGAATACCCATCGCGCAGAAACCGTTATAGGCAAACACAAAGAACACGGCAGAAACCAAAGTAATCAACGTGCTTTGAATGGCATGCATAATAAGCCCCATTATGTAAGCAAAGGAAATCGTTGCATCCGGATTAAAAATTTCTACACATGCACTCAACAGCATTACCACAAATACTGCAAGCGGAAATACAGAAAACAAGACCGTCGAAAGATTAATTTTTTTGATTTCTATTTTCATATTTTCTCCTAAATCTCCTTTTAAAACCCTCTTACTTTTCAGGCTCCAACACGAGCACAATTCTGTTCTTGCCGGCATCATCCGGAAGCTGAACAGCTTTTACTAAGCATTTTACATCTTTGTTTAGCACCGACCCACGCAATACTTTGGTGGGGTTTTCCAGCGCTTCACCGACTACTTGAATAATTTCTTGTTGACGACCATCAAAAAGGTCCAACAGGTGAACTTTTTCTTTCCCCGGCATTTTCAATTCAAAATTAGTGTAAAGGATGTTGTTGTTTTCATCAATTACAAGGGCGCGAGAGCCTTTCGGAACAGTTACCGCTAAAATAGTTTTCCACCATTTTTGCTCTTTTTCTAAGGACAAGATTTCTACATTTTCCAAGCTCTTCATGTCTTCGCGGATTTTACCCAGCAATCCTTCGACGGCACCCGCCACTTCTCCGATTTCATCTCTACGGGCAGGAAAGCCCAAAACTAAATTGTTAAGAGAAACGGCTTCGATGCTGTCTTTCAAGCTGCCCAACGGGCGAATGATTTTAAGCAGCAAGAATAAATACAATACCCCGCCGATTAATAAAATCATAATAAATGCACCAAAGGCATAGCGAATCATCGACGAATGGATTAATTTGCGAGCACTTTCGCGCGAAACGGTTAAATTTATGATACCCGCCACCACATTATCTTTTGCCAAAAGCGGAATGGCCATATCGTAATGGTCTCCGTCTCCGAAAAGGATCGCGCGCGGGAGCCGATCCCGATGGGATTGGTAGGTGGCATTCGTATCAAACCCGACGGTATTGTTATAGTCGCTGGCACTCATACCCAAAAACTTGGTATTTTCGTGCCAACGAACAGTAAGATCCGAGTTCAAATAAATTAAACTCTTCACACGATCGTCGTTACGAATGAGGCTTTTCATAATTTCCGCTTCACGGAAAGTGGCTTCCCCTCTGGGGCGAGCCGCCAGCGATTGTACCAAAGCCGGCGCGCGGAAACGAACCATCTCCACCATTTCGTTTTGGAGTTTTTTATCAAATACAAATTTAAACAAGTTGTAGTAGAACAGGCCGCCAATAATAGAGGCATAGACTGTCACTAACACGAACCATAAAAACCATTTGGAAGTTAATTTCATATTTTCGTCCTCTTATTTCATTAACTCTTCCACTTTACGAAGACCTAAGTCGGCATCACTGTTACCCGGATCTAACTGCTTGGCAACGATCCAAGCTTGACGGGCACGTTCGTAATCGTCTTGGTTGAAGGCATCTAACCCTTCGATATATTTAGCACGCGAAGCGGCACTGGCTTCAGCAGAAACACGAGTCATGGTGCCACCCATGGTGGGAAGCGCTTCATTAGATTCTAAGCCGCCTAAGGCACTTCCCGTAGTAGAGCCAGGGATAGCACCGGGGATCACGGTTCCGCCCACCATACCGGGGACGTTCCCTTCAATGGTAAGCGTTTCAATCTCTTCCATTTCGGCTTCTTCGGCCGCCTTTTCAGCTGCTGCTTCAGCTGCTTTTGCCTTTTCTTCAGCCTGCTTAGCAGCTTCTTGTGCGCGATCAGCTTCTTCTTTTTTCACGCGCAACTGATTTTCTTTAGCATTGCGAGCCCGCTTGATTAAACCGTCCATACTGGCGGTATCGGCACCCCACTTTTTAGCATTATTCCAATAAGAAATAGCTTGATCGAAACGATTGGAATTATAAGAACGATTTCCGGCATTATAGTAACCTGCAGCAATTTCGTTTTTCAATTGAGACATATACTTTTGTACACGGGCATCACCGGGTTGGATCTTGGTAATCCTTTCAAACACAGCATAAGCTTCTACGAATTGGCCTTTATTATAAAATTCCAAGGCTTGTTTCATGGAAGTTTCCACTTCTTGTTTACGAAGTTTATTTTCCGTATCGGAAATTTTCGCCACCAAATCCGGATCGTCTTTACGCATCAAAAGTGCGTTGTACCAAGCATCTAAAGCCTTTTGATAATTTCCTTCTTTATAGGCTACTTCCCCACGACGAGAATATTCTTTGGCAATATCATAATCGATTTTCCGTTTCCAAGCTTGCGCTTTGGAATTGCCGGGTTGAATAGTCAAAATTTCATTTAATTTATCGTTTGCTTCCACTAAACGACCGCTATCATACAAACGAATGGTTTCTTGGAACTTGGCTTCTACCACTTGCGATTCGGAAATAGTGCCATATGTACCCATATGTTGCGCTTGTTGCGCAAGTGTTTGAGCTTGCTTGAAATTAGGATCAATACTTAATATAGTTTGAGCCATTTCCTGCGCGCGTTGGTAATCCCCCAATTTATACAATTGATAGGCATTTTCGTAAACCATGCGCAAAGTATAGTTTTGAATGCGTTGTTTTTCCAGTTGCACAGTAGAAAGATATTGTTTCTTTTCTTCTACATCATTTAACGTCCCCATAGAAATTTTGCCCAAATCCAAAAGCATTCCTTCCATTTTCCCATGCTGACGGACCGGCACTTCTTTACGAAACGTAGCGGCTGCTTGCACCGACATGGTTGCAAACAAACAAACCAACATACAAGTAAAATGTTTTTTCATAAGTTATCCTCTAAAAGCCCATGCCGCCACTGACAAGACCCATAATCATTGGCGATAAAATTAAAATAAAAATCGTAGGGAAGATGAACATAAAAAGAGGGAATAACATCTTCGTAGAGGCTTGCGCGGCCAACTTTTCCGCACGACTTAAACGGCGGGAACGCAAGTCGGACGAGAAGTTACGAAGCAAATCCACCAAACTGGTACCGAGTTCGTCGGACTGAATAATCAACCCGACCAAAGAGCGAACTTCCTGTACCCCCGTACGAGCCGAAAAACGTTCCAAAGCTTCACGGCGGGAATACCCCAGTTTAATTTCATTGATTGTTTTTTCCAGCTCTTCTTCCAAAATTGTTTTTTCTTTGGCAATTTTAATAATTCTTTCAAATGCGGTTAAATAATCCAAACCGGATTCAATAATAAGCGCAGCCAAGTCTACCGTAGTGGAGAAATTACCCAAAATCTCCGCCTGACGTTGCTGAATTTTGCTTTTCAAAAACACATCCGGCACATTAAAGCATAACGGTACTAATAATACCGGCCAAATAGCTTGAAAAAGAAGCATCAGCGCAGCCGGAATAGCCAAAGAAGCGATGATTTTAGTATATAAAATATTCACCGGCTGCGGGTTATCGGGGCTGCCCAACTGCATATGCATTTCTTCCAAACTCTTTTCCAAACGGAAATTCTGCAAGCAGAACACGGCCAAACGGTCCAAAATACTCTCTTCCGGTTTTAAACGAGAAAAACTGGAAGTAGATTTAAACCGTCGAACGGCCACGTCCACAATTTCTTCCTTTTTCTCTTTAGGAGCCAATAAGTTTAAAACTGTTAAAAAGATGGCAAACATCCCTACTGCCAACAGAAAATTAAGCCCTAATGTAAATGCTAAACTGTTCATATGTTACACCCGCACCTCGCCCATTTTCTTGAGCACTTTCATACCAATACCAATCCAAACGACACAGAACAAGAACACACAAATCCCTACGGGGCTTGTGTAGAAACCAATCATTTGGCTGGGGTTAAAGATAAACATAACAATCATCATCACAAACGGCATGATACTGACTACAATAGATTGAATCTTTTGCTGGGCAGTCATAGCCTGAAGCTTTTCTTCCAGTTTGCTTTCTTCGCGTATATTTTCCACCAAACGCGCGAAAATAACTGTCAAATTACCACCTACTTGGCGCTGAATGATAATAGCCTTAATGATATAAGAAAGCATACGGCTATCCACACGCTCAGCTAATCCGTCTAAAGCCTTTTCAAACGGCGTACCTAACTGATAGTTTTTTACCACCAGCCCAAATTCGTCGGAGATAGGAGGCAACATATCCTTAGAAACCATTTCAAAGCCTTGCACAATATCCATACCGGAACGCAAGGAGTTGGAAAGCAAAATCAGCGAATCCATCAGCTGTGCATTGATTTTTTTACCACGGCTCTTTTTTAACGTGTCCAATACGGCAGCCGGCATACGAATACTGACTGCGCCACCGACAAACACAACTAACAGGAAGATAAACACACCGCCAAAACCGCCCGTTAAAAGGCCTAGTCCCAACCCCATTAACGCAAATACGCCAATGGTGCCAAATACAATATACTTTACATCAATGGTTACGAATTGACGGTTGAAATCTTCTGCCCAAGCAACACTTTTTTGCCTGTAATCTTCCGTTCTGTGCAAAATATATTCACGTTTGTTATCGAGAAATAAAAATACGGCATATCCCGCCAACGCGGCCCCTAACATCATTAAAAACAAGCTGCTGGCACGATCGGCCGGTGTAGTTTTATATATTTCCGGCTTAGGAGGATACACGGGAATGGGGCTTGTTCTAAACTGAGAAAATAAATGGTTAGCCAACGTAACCACAGCCATAACAGATTGGCGATACTTGTTATCTCTTACGGCCTGAGGGCTGGAAAAAGATTCAATCGTGCTGAAAAATTCGTTGTTCATCATTTCCATGGTGGCCAACATACCTCTTGCACGACCTTCCAAACTGTCTTTCATAATGACCATTTTGTTCCCGCGAGACAAATCTTTATTTAAACGGTCCAACGTGGCCATCAAGTTAATACGATTTCCTACATAGCCGCGCGAAAGCTGTTCAAGCACCACCGGTTGATTGGGATCCAAAGATTTATCGGCACGATCCAAATACAAATAAATATTAGAAAACGCCTGACGCCATAAATCCGCCTCACTGTAGGTTCCTTCATTGGGAACATACACCACCTTATTAGCTTCCAGTTTAGGCAATTCTTCAACGAACCAATCCGGCATCTTAATTTCGCGCTTGGAAGGGCTGCACATTTCCGGCATTTGGTATACCTTTTTATCGGCAGCTAATTCGACATCAAAAAATTCAGCCAAAATACGCATTTTTTCCTGTGCACACTGAATGCGTTTTCGGTCATTGGAGTTCAATGCACGCGCATCCAACGTGGCAGGCATAAAAATGCCCAACGTGATGAGTAAAAGTAAGATTAGTTGAATTTTTTTCGTCATGTAAAATCCCATAAAAAGGTTATGCTTTCGGAGCCGCAGGCGGAGGCGGAGGTACTTGCTCGGCAGACGCGGCAGACTGTTGTTCCGCTTTCATGCGTCTAACAGCATTCAAATCCGGCTCTCCGTTCTCATCAAGAGGAACTGCCCCCTTGGTGAAAACTTCTTCAGGAACAGGCTGGCCTTTGGCAGCAAAATCTTCATAAAATGTAGGCAAATTACCTGTAGGAGCAAACATACCTTGCACTTTTCCGTTTTCATCTACACCGGTTTGGACATAACGGAATAAATCGGTAGATTGGATTTCCCCATCTTTTTGACCATGCATTTCGGTAATATAGGTTACTTTACGAGACCCGTCCGAAAAACGAGACAGTTGCACAATCATGTTAACTGCGGAAGAAATCATTTCGCGGATAGCAAAAATAGGTAAATCCGCACCCGTTTGCATGCACATAGCTTCCAAGCGGGATAATCCGTCACGCGGAGTGTTGGCGTGGATGGTGGTCAAAGAACCTTCGTGACCGGTGTTCATAGCTTGCAACATGTCCAAGGCTTCGCCACCGCGGCACTCCCCTACTACAATACGGTCCGGACGCATACGCAAACAGTTTTTTACCAAATCTTGAATGGTAATAGCACCTTTACCTTCTACGTTCGGCGGGCGGCTTTCCAAGGAAACCCAGTGGGGTTGTTGTAAACGAAGTTCCGCGGTATCTTCTACCGTGATAATACGTTCGTTATTGGAAATATAGCCGGAAATAGCATTTAAGAAAGTCGTTTTACCGGTACCGGTACCACCGCACACAATGATGTTTTTGCGAATTTTCACGCATTTCTTAATAAATTCCATACATTCCGGACTGATGGTACCAAAACGGTAATAATCTTCGGGTCCGAAAGGCTTGGAGGAGAAGCGACGAATGGTAAGAGTCGGGCCGGAAACAGCCAACGGTGCAATAATGGCGTTCACACGAGAACCGTCTTTCAAACGAGCGTCCACCAACGGGACGGATTCATCAATACGACGACCAAGCGGGGCCACAATACGTTTAATAACCTGTACCACTTGTTCATTATTTCTAAATTTGTATTTGGTTAAAGTCAACTTACCTTTTTGTTCGATAAAAATCTTATCAAAGGCATTAACCATGATTTCGGTGACAGCCGGATCTCTCATTAAAACTTCCAGCGGCCCCAACCCTAAAATTTCGTCCAACAGTTCCGAAGTAAAGCGAGCGCGCTGATCACGCGAGAACTGCAAGTTGGGTTGCTTTTGCAAGATGTCGTCCACAATAGCAGCTACCCGTTTGCGGGTTTGTTCGCTGGCGGAACTTTCATCACTGATAACAATGTGCTCAATTTCCAACGTATGGACTACTTCTTTGTGTATTTTTTGTTTTAAATCGTCCCAGAAGGAAAGTTTCGTTTTTCCTGCTTCTTCTTCCGACGCACCGATATGATCGTTTGCGGCACCAGTTTTTCCGTCGTCAAACAACACCGGGCTCCATACATCTTTTGCCGCTTGGGTAAATTCTTCGTCGGAGACGGAAGCAACCCAATCTTTGGGAGCAGGTTTTAAATCGCGGATTTTGGCCAACACCAAACGCAAACCCTTTACCCATTCGGATTGAGGGTTGACAATAATTTCCACCTCTTTGCGGTTGGAAGTAGCCATTACATTTTCATCCCACGGCAAGAAAACATCTATTTCCCGCCCCATGGAAGAGTAGAAACGTTCTACTTCTTCATAAGGGATAGAACCGGGCATATCGTACGAGTTACAAATAACACTCACACGATCCATGGGGTAAAGCTTTTCTTTATAATCGTTAAAAAGTTGTACGGTAGAGTTAAGGTGCGTGCGCGTAGCGTTCGACACCCAGAAAACTTTGTCCGCCAAATCAAACGCAAAAGACTGCATGGCAAAAGAAGAATCTACATCCAAGAAAATATCAAACGTTTGAGATAAACGAGATAAAATAGGAATTAAAATTTTAGGGCTTAAAGAAGCAATTTGCGCATGGGTTCTGCCTAAAGGCAAAATCCCCACCCCCCATTGGGACATGGA
>JAZNNM010000016.1:0-12420 GCA_045580265.1 Elusimicrobiaceae bacterium
AGGGGAAATTTTTAAGAGTTCGCAAATTGATGGAAAAAAGGAAATTATAAACTGTGTTTTTGCGAACTTGTCTTTGGAGCAAAAAAACCTTTATTTTTCCTATAAAAAACCCTTCAACTTGTTTGTTGAAGGGTCATTTTGTTCTAAGAAGTACCGACATAGAAGTGAAATGAGGCCTCTTTTGGATTCGTTTATAGAGCGTGCCAAAGAAATACGGATACTTCGCCAGCATTTGGAAGAAGCAAAAGAAATTCAGAAACGTATGGAGATGTTTGATTCTGTTGATAAAAAAAACAAAATCCTATCATTTTAGGTGTTTCTTGCTAATTCCATTTTGCCTATGTGCCTCAACGGATTTGTTAGCGCGGCACTTACGGCCATGATTGCAGTACAATTACCCGAAGACGGGAGCGTTATTCAAGATGCCCTTTATGCGGGGATTTCTTTTCGTGTGTTGTTTCTCAACTTGATGTTTTATTGCATAGAAAAAGGGGGATTGAAGTGGGGGGGGAAGGAATCTTTTTCATTGTCATAATTCTAAAGGAACTTCTCAAACAGAAGAAAAAATAAAAATTCTCTAATAAAAAACCCGCCTATGGAGGCGGGTTTTTGTTAAAACATATAACGCTAGCGTTGTACACGGCCGGATCCATCTCCTTGGGCCAATTTCAGTACTTCTTCCACGGTAACCAAGTTGTAGTCTCCCTCAATACTGTGTTTTAAGCAACTTGCGGCTACGGCAAATTCAATAGCCTCTTGAGCCGGAAAATCTTGCAAGCAGGCATAAATCAAACCCCCGCCAAAAGAATCTCCTCCTCCCACTCGATCGACGATATGCACATTATATTGTTTGCTAAAATAAAAATCTTTTCCATCATAAAGCATGGCTGCCCATTTATTATCATTGGCAGAGATGGAAGTGCGTAAAGTAATGGCCACTTTTTTAAACCCAAAACGTTGGGCCAATTTTTGGGCCACTTCTTTATAGCCTTCATGATTTACATGGCCACTAGTGACATCTGTTCCGGTGGCATGAATACCAAAAACATCTGCGGCATCTTCCTCGTTAGCGATACAAACATCTACATATTTACAAAGTTGTTCCATCACTTGGCATGCTTTTTCTTTACTCCAAAGTTTCTTGCGGTAGTTTAAATCACAACTAACCGTAATTCCACGAGCCTTGGCTACTTTAACAGCTTGTAATGTGATTGCGGCGATGTTATCCCCCAAGGCAGGTGTAATACCGGTAAAATGGAACCAATCCGCCCCATCAAAAATTTTATCCCAATCAAAATCTTTTTCTTCTGCTGTAGCAATGGCCGAACCGGCACGATCGTAGACTACTTT
This sequence comes from Elusimicrobiaceae bacterium, assembly GCA_045580265.1. Lineage (GTDB taxonomy): Bacteria > Elusimicrobiota > Elusimicrobia > Elusimicrobiales > Elusimicrobiaceae > Avelusimicrobium. Next base: position 1,351 of record JAZNNM010000016.1, read on the forward strand.
GGAAGGACGTTGGCTAGCCCCTTTTTCCAAGTAATAAATCCCTACGCGCTCGCCCCCACGCGTGATGAAAGAGGTATCGACCCCATATCGACGCAGGGAATTTACACCTGCTTGACCAATTTCGTGTTTTGGCATTTTGCTGACAAAGGCCGCCTCTAAACCGTAATTAGCCAAAGATATCGCTACATTAGCTTCTCCGCCCCCATAAGTAGCTTCGTATGCGTCGGTTTGAATAAAACGCATATAACCTTGCGGGGCTAAGCGCAACATTAATTCTCCAAAAGTAATCACTCGTTTAGACATTTAACTTTCTCCGCTATTTTTGCAAAAGATGAAGAGCAAAACCGCCAACTTCTTCCTTTAAATAAACTACTCTTAAAGATCCATCAGGGTTGTAACCTGAGCTTTCCCAATTGATCTGAATACCTGCTTTTTCTAAGCGATAAGCTGCTCTTTGTGGGAAATTAGTGGCAATGGCAATATGCCCTTTTTGCCCATAAAAAGGTTTTTTCATGATTTCTATAAAATCCGCTGCGAAGTAGGCTCCGCCTCTATCTTCTTTAGTAAAACCGAAAAGATTTTCGAATTGAGAAGCTACCGCGGAGGATTCTTTTTCATCGGTACAGTTGATTCCAATGTGGCGCAACTCAAAGCCCAACATGGTAGCGACGGCTTCTTTCGTTAAACGGGTAATTTCGGCAAAGTTACCGTTATTGATAAGTTCTTTTGTTACCATCCAGCTTCCACCGCAAGCAATTACTTTTTTGAAACCCAAATAACTATTGATGTTTTTGGCATTGATTCCGCCTGTCGGCATAAAACGAAGTTGAGTATAAGGGGCGGACATGGCTTTAATCATAGGAAGTCCTCCTGCTGCTTCAGCCGGAAAGAACTTTACCGTAGAAAGCCCCAAGGAAAGCGCTTTTTCCACTTCGCTGGGAGTAGCCACCCCCGCAATAATAGGAACTCCGATTTTTTGGCAATGCTTTACAACATTTTCATTTAGTCCGGGGCTGACGAGGAATTTGGCTCCGGCTTTAACAGCTTTATCTGCCTGATCCGGCGTTAAGATTGTGCCGGCACCAACTAGCATTTCAGGATAAGCTTGGCTTATTAACCGAATGGATTCCTCGGCGGCTTGGGTACGAAAAGTAATTTCTGCACAAGGGAGTCCTCCCTCAATCAAAGCTTTAGCTAAAGGAACGGCTTTTTGGGAATCGTCTAATGCGATGACCGGTACAATACCAATTTGAGAAATTTCATTTAAAATGTTCATAGTCTTTCCATAAAAGAGGATTTTCTCCTTATTGTATATTCTATTTAATCATCTTGTCAAAAACCTATTCGTTGCTTTTTGACGGGTAAAATGCTAGAAAGAAAGGGTAATCTCTTTAATTTAAAGAAGGAATTTTATGAAATCAATTTGCGAAACTATTTCTGTATGTTATGGGAAATTTCCTGAAAAAATTATTCAAATGGGCGAAGGAAATTTCCTTCGTGCATTTGCTGATTGGATGGCTGATTTGTCCAACGAACAAGGTGATTTACAGGGAAGTATTTTGTTATGCCAACCGATTTCTTTTAATGAACAAATGCGTGATCGTTTTGCCGAACAGAATGGAGCTTATACCTTGATTATGCGTGGCATAGATGAAGAGGGAAAACCAGCCGAAAAAGTACGACAGATCACCTCTGTTTCCCGTTGTATCAATGTCTATAAGGATTTCCAAAAATTTTTGGAAGCAGCTCGTAATCCGGAGTTGAAAGTTTGCATCTCTAATACTACCGAAGCGGGTATTGCTTATAAAGAAGGAGATCAACTTACCGATGTCCCGCCTACTTCTTTCCCTGCTAAAATGACAGTGTTTTTATACGAAAGATACAAGGCTTTTAAGGGGGCAACGGATAAAGGACTTTTGTTTTTACCGGTAGAATTGATTGACTATAATGGCACCGAATTGCGTAAAATCATTTTGCGTTATAGCCAAGAGTGGAAGTTGCCCACAGAGTTTATTGATTGGGTGGGAAAATACAATTATTTTACCAATACTTTGGTGGACCGTATTGTAACCGGCTATCCAAAGGAAGAGGCCTCTGCTCTGCAAGAAAAATTGGGATATCAAGACAATTTAATGGTAACCAGCGAATTGTTTAATTTGTGGGTTATTGAAGGGAAAAAAGAGTGGGCGGAATACTTTCCTGTTCATAAAACTAAAGCCAATGTTATTTGGACTGATGATGTTCGCCCGTATAAAATGCGAAAAGTCCGTATCTTAAATGGCGGGCATACCGCTACGGTTTTAGCTGCTTATTTGGTAGGTCATAACATAGTGTTGGATTTTATGAATGATCCTGTTTTTGTGAAGTATTTAGATAAACTTTTGTTTGATGAAGTAATCCCTACCTTGGATTTGCCGGAACAGGAACTTAAGGATTTTGCTGTAGCCGTCAAAGCACGTTTTGCCAACCCTTATATCAAACATCGTTTGTTGGATATTTCTTTAAATTCTTGTTCCAAATATGCGGCTAGATGTCTTCCTTCTTTAACGGAATATTTCCAACGAAAAGGAACATTGCCCGAATTGTTATCTTTTTCTTTAGCTGCTTTTATCAAGTTTTATCAAGGAAAAATGAAAGACGGGAAATATATGGGGAACCGCTTTGATGGAACGGTTTATGAGATTCGTGATGATCAAGTTGTATTGGAGTTTTTTGCTCAAGCTTGGCAAGAAACCGATATGATGCGGTTGGCTCAAAGTGTATTGTCCAGCACGGCATTATGGTCTGTTCCTCCGGCCGACATAACAGGGCTCACGGAAAAAGTGGCTTTCTTCTTGGAACAAATGCAAATGCGTCCCATTAAAGATGTAGTAACAGATTTGGTGAAATAATATGAAACCGTCTTTAATTTTAATTTCTGACCGAGATAATGTAGCCGTTGCTACGAGAGACTTAAAAGATGGAGAAACCCTTTCTCTCCTCTCTGAGCAAATTACTATCAAGCAAGATATTCCTTTTGGGCACAAAGTAGCTGTTCGAGATATTGCAGCGGGAGAAAATATTATTAAATACGGTATGCCCATTGGGCATGCTACAACGAAAGTCTCCGTTGGGGATCATGTGCATACTCATAACCTTAAAACCAACCTCTCGGGCTTGTTGGAATATTCTTATCAAAAACAACCTAATCCGATACTGCCTGCCAATGATGATATGTCCTTTATGGGGTACAAACGCAAAGATGGTTCCGTAGGTGTTCGTAATGAAATTTGGATTATTCCTACCGTAGGTTGTGTTAATACGACGGCACAAATCTTGGCTAAACAGGCCGCTGAAGAATTGGCAGACAAAGTAGATGGTGTGTATGCTTTTACGCATGATAAAGGTTGTAGTCAGTTAGGAGATGATCAAGCTTATACGCAAAAGATATTAAAAGGCTTGATTCAACATCCAAACGCGGCTGGAGTCTTGGTGCTTAGTTTGGGTTGTGAAAATAATAACTTGGGTGTATTTCAACCTTTGTTGGGAAACTATGATTCCAATCGCGTTAAATTTTTAATTACGCAAAATGTACAAAACGAATACGAAGAAGCGATGAAGCTTTTGCGTCAGTTAGGCGAATATGCTTCCGGATTTAAGCGCGAGAAATGCCCTTTGTCTGCTTTAACCCTCGGATTTAAATGTGGAGGCTCTGATGCTTTTTCAGGCATTACGGCTAACCCGTTATGTGGCCGGGTTAATGATTTGCTTGTATCCCGTGGCGGAAGCACTATTTTAACGGAAGTGCCCGAGATGTTTGGTGCAGAGACATTGCTAATGAATCGCGCACACGACGAAGCTACTTTTCATAAAATCGTGAATATGATTAACGATTTCAAAAATTACTTCACGCGATACCAGCAAACAATTTATGAAAATCCATCTCCCGGAAATAAAAAGGGTGGGATTTCTTCATTAGAAGAAAAATCTTTAGGTTGTACCCAAAAAGGCGGGCAAAGTGAAGTGGTAGATGTTTTAGCTTTTGGGGAACGAGTGCAAAAGCATGGCCTTAATTTACTTACGGGCCCCGGCAACGATCAGGTGTCTACTACCAATCTAACAGCAGCCGGTGCTCAGATTATTTTGTTTACTACAGGGAGAGGAAATCCCTTTGGAGCCCCTGTGCCGACGGTTAAAATATCTTCTAATACCCCGCTTTATGAAAATAAAAAACACTGGATCGATTACAACGCCGGTGCCGTGTTAGAAGGGCTCTCTTTGGAGCAAGCCAGCGAAGAACTTTTCCATTTTATTTTGGACATAGCATCCGGCAAAGTTAAAACAAAAAATGAAATCTACGGATACAAAGAAATATCTATTTTTAAGGATGGAGTCGTTTTATAATTTGCCAAAAGGAGTAGGTATGAATAGAAAGTATTTGTCGTTTTTAGCAGTGAGTGCTTTTGTTTGGGCCTTGGTGGGATGCGGGGCAGAGCAAGGAGGAACACAGAAAACAAAAGTTTGGAATGTTGCCTCCATTCAAGTAGAAGGGCATCCTCAAAATGAAGCCGTTAAAAAAATGGGAGAGATTTTTGGGAAACTAACCAATGGCCGATATCGTTTTGAAGTCTTTCCAAATGAACTTTTAGGCCCCCAACGCGAGACTTTGGAACAAGTTCAATACGGTATTATTGAAATGGCGATTATGGGAAATCCTAATGTATCTAGTTTTGAGGACGGATTTTTGACATTTGAAATGCCGTTTTTATTTGATGACGAAGCACATCAAAGGCGTTTTTTTACCACATCTCCTCTTGTCGAAAAATTGTTTTCCAGAACAGAAAAATATAACTTCAAAATTGTTACATATTTCACTGCCGGAACGCGTAACATGTATGCCAAAAAGCCGATTCGAACCCTGGCGGATTTGAAAGGTATGAAAATCCGTACGGCAGAATCCGACACCTACGCCAAAATGATGAAGGCGTTGGGCGGTGCGGCAACACCTATGTCTTTTGGAGAAGTCTTTACCGCTATTCAATCCGGTGTAGTAGACGGAGCGGAAAATAATGAAGCGTCTTACAGTAGCACCAAACATTATGAAATCGCACCATATTATTCGTATACACGGCACTTAATCGTTCCCGATTATTTGATTATGAATAATAAACTTTACAGTAGTTTGTCGAACGAAGATAAAGCCGCTTTGCAGGAAGCGGCTCGCCAAGCGGCTGATTATGAAGTGGAACTTTGGCAGAAAGATGCACAAGAGAGGTTGGCACAAGTTAAAGAAGGCGGAGCCACTGTTGTGTATGATGTGGACCTAAAGGCATTGCAACAAGCTGTGGCTCCGTTGCATGCCGAGTTAACCCAAAATCCGGAAATTAAAGAAGTATACGATGCCGTAAAAGTTACCTCGGAGTTGAAATAATGATGACCCAATTAAGAAAAACTTTAAACAAAATAACAGCTTTTTTATCTTGCTTAATTATGGGAGTGATGACTATATTAGTCACTTGGCAAGTAATTACACGTTTTGTGTTTAATTCTCCCAGTACTATTACAGAAGCATTAGCCAAGTACTTGTTTTTATGGTTGGTAATGATAGCTTCTGCTTATGTGATTGGTAAGCGAGATCATATGAATTTGCAACTTGTATTACATAAACTGAACCCAATAAACCAAATTCGTTTCGGTGTAGCGAGTGAAGTAATTATTTTTCTATTTGTGCTCTGCGTGTTGGTTTATGGGGGGGGGTATATTGCTGTTAATGCCATGAGCCAAATGGATTCGGCTTTACCGGTGCCGGTAGGGGTGGTGTATCTGGCTTTGCCAGCGGGGGGAATACTGGCAGCGATATATTGCTTGTGTAATTTAACGGATTTTATCAAACTCTACAAACAAGAAAAAGAGGAGGGGGTACATCATGATTAGTGCGGCTTTAACTTGCGGGCTGATTATGCTCGTGTCTATTCTGTTTTTACTCCTTATCGGAGTGCCGATTAGTATTAGTTTGGGGTGTGGCGCTGCACTGGCAATGATGGTAGTACTCCCTGCCGATAAAGCTTTGTTGATGGCTGCCCAAAAAACTTTTACGGGAATAAATTCTTTTACTCTTTTGGCTATTCCGTTTTTCATTTTGGCCGGCATTATTATGAATAACGGAGGAATTGCCAGACGGCTTGTAAACTTGGCAAAAGCATTGGTAGGCCGATTGCCGGGGGCCTTGGCATTAACAGATGTCGTAGCTAATATGCTTTTTGGTTCCATCTCCGGTTCTGGTTCTGCTTCTTGTGCGGCCATCGGCGGGATTATTACCCCAATGGCCGAAGAAGAAGGTTACGAGAAAGATTATATTGCTGCTGTTAACGTTGTCTCTGCACCATCGGGCATTTTGATTCCTCCCAGCAATACATTGATTATTTTTTCTACCGTAGCAGGCGGGGTGTCCATTACCTCTTTGTTTTTGGGTGGCTATATCCCCGGTATTTTGTGGGGGTTGGGGGTTATGTTGTTAGCTTTCTTTATGGCAAAAAAACGCGGTTATAAAGGGTCTGCAAAAACTACTTGGGAAGAAACACTAAAGGTTACTTGGCAAGCCATTCCTAGTTTGTTATTAATTGTAATTGTTATTGGTGGTATTTTGTTGGGCATTTTTACGCCAACGGAAGCGTCTGCCATTGCGGTGTGTTATGCATTATTTTTGTCTTTTATCTATAAAACCATTAAATTAAGTGATTTGCCCCGCATTTTGTTGCAGGCGGCGGAGTTGACCTGTATTATTGTGTTCTTGATCGGCTTGTCTTCCATTATGTCTTGGATTTTGGCTTTTACCAAGATTCCTAGTTTGTTGGCTGCGGGGTTGTTGAGTTTGTCGGATAATCCGATAATTATTTTGCTGATTATGAATATCTTGTTACTTGTTATCGGTACTTTTATGGATCCGACACCGGCTATTTTGATATTTACCCCTATCTTTTTACCGATTGCGCTTAATTTTGGTATGGATCCGGTGCATTTTGGTATTATGATGACATTTAACCTTTGCATAGGATGTATTACTCCACCTGTTGGGGCCATTTTATTTACAGGGTGTAAAGTGTCAAATATCTCTATAGAAAAAATTATGTCCCCTTTGTTGCCGTTTTTTGGGGTGCTGTTTGTGATTTTATTATTGGTTACATTTATCCCGGCAGTTTCCTTGTGGATACCGCGCATGGCGGGCTTAATGTAAAGAAACAGATGATTTTAAAATACCCTCTAGTTTATGTTAGAGGGTATTTTTATACTCAAAAACACCCCGTTTTGATGGGGTGTTTTTTCTTATATTTATAATTCAAAGCCAAAGTATCTGACGGCATTGAAGTAGGAAATATCTTTAACCATTTCCCCTAGAGTTTCCATATCAGCCGGATATTCTCCATTTTCCACCCACGACCCGATCAGTTCACATAGAATACGGCGGAAGTATTCGTGACGGGTATAAGACAAGAAACTTCGGGAATCGGTCAACATGCCAATAAAATTGCCTAATAATCCCAAATTAGCCAAAGATGTCATTTGCTCAAGCATGCCGGTTTTATGGTCATTAAACCACCAAGCCGAACCCTGCTGAATTTTGCCAATGGCAGAATTGCTTTGAAAACACCCTAAAATGGTGCCGATAGCGGCGTTGTCATTGGGATTTAAACTGTAGATGATAGTTTTAGGCAATTGATCAGTACTATTCAATGCGTTTAAAAAATCTGCCATTTCTGAAGAAGGTGCATAATTGTTAATACAATCGTAGCCGGTGTCGGGACCTAATTGACGATACATCAGGCCGTTATTATCGCGTTTGCAACCGTAATGTAGTTGCATGGCCCAGCCTAAACGATGGTATTCTTGCCCGACAAAAATCATGAAGGCTGTTTTGAATTTTAATTCTTCTTCCCGATTGATATTTTCCCCCATTAATCGTTTGGTAAAAATATCCTCAATCTCTTGTTCCGAAGCCGGTTTGTACATGACGTATTCTAACGCATGATCAGAGGCCTTACAACCCATTTCGTTAAAAAAGTCCATGCGTACGCGCAGGGCCTGTTTCAAAGTGGAAAGGTTGTGAATATCTACAAGGGAAACTTGGGCTAATTTGGCTAAATAATCAGGGTAGTCCGGCTTTTCTAAATTCATGGCTTTGTCGGGGCGCCAGGCTGGTAATACTTGTACATCAAAAGTTTTATCTTCTTTTATTTGTTTATGCCATTGTAAAGAATCGGCCGGATCATCTGTTGTGCAAATAAGAGAAACTCCGGACTTCTGTATTAAATTGCGTACACGCATATCGTCTAGTTGCAGTTTAGCATTGCACAGATTCCATACTTCTTCGGCAGTTTTTGCGTTGAGTATTCCATGATAGCCAAAGTATCTCTGCAGTTCCAAGTGACTCCAGTGGTATAATGGGTTGCCGATAGCTTTTTCGAGTGTTTCGGCCCATTTTTGGAATTTTTCTCTATCGGTAGCATTGCCGGTAATATATTTTTCGTCCACCCCGTTAGAGCGCATTTGGCGCCACTTATAATGGTCGCCACCCAGCCATACTTGAGTGATATTTTCAAATTTTCTATTTTCGGCAATTTCTTTTGGATTAATGTGGCAATGATAATCTAAAATCGGGGTTTTAGCGGCAAAATCGTGATACAGTTTTTGTGCTGTTGGTGTAGATAATAAAAAGTTTTTGTCCATAAAATTTTTCATAAAAGTCACCTCTTACTCTCATTATAATAAAAAGTGCCATTTGAAAGGAGGTTTCAAAGGGTGGTATTGTGACTGTTGAATTGGTTAAGGGGCGGATATGCCTTTTTTCAAGGGCATGTCCACGGAGTGTAAAAACTTCTATATTGGGAAATAAAAAACCACCCTTTTGGGTGGTTTTAAATTTTACCGACATAGAAGTGAAATGAGGCCTCTTTTGGATTCGTTTATAGAGCGTGCCAAAGAGATACGGATACTTCGTCAGCACTTGGAAGAAGCAAAAGAAATTAATAAGATATTAGAAAATTGAAATAAATTATCAGTACCCAAATTTGCTATACTGAGACTATATTCAATTACAGGAGTAAATTTAAAGATGTTCCATAAGCCGTCATAACGGCTTATATACAATTTATTCTGTTTTTGGAACCGTATGAAGAATACGGTGCGCTGTTGGGATGCCAATGGCACAGCTCTAATCCAAAAACAGTCGTTTTAGGCACAATATATCCGAGCTGATCCCTTGGGTGTATTGTGTCGAGTGCTTCCTGCCATATTTATATGGCAGGAGCCACGGCTGTTACTATTTGGGTTATTAGAGCTGGCTCAAATATAACAGCCGTTTTTTATTTGTTTTAATATGTGGCTGTTAAAGATTCAAAAGAAAAGAGGAAATGTCGTATGAAAAAAACATTGATAGTGTTGCTTGTTGGATGTTTGACCGCGATGGGATGCCATGCATCTTTCCCTTCTGAAAAACAAGATAGAATGACCATTGCTAAAGTGCAGAAAGAAATAAAAGTGGGAATGTCTTCTGCAGATGTAGTTGAGGTTTTAGGAAGTCCCAATATGGTGACTACGGATGATTTACGAAGAGAAACTTGGGTGTATGATAAAATTTCTACTCAAATAGATTCTTCTGGTTCCGAGATGGGTGTTTGGTTTTTGTTAGGAGCAGGGGGCAGTTCAAGAGCTTCTAGTCGTACCTCCCAAAAAACATTGACCATTATCGTAAAATTTGACAATTCAAACAAGGTGAGAGATTTCGCTTACAGAACTTCAAGTTTTTAAGAGGATAGTTAAATGAAAAAATACTGCATACTGATTATTAGTTTGTTTTATTTGGGAGCATGTGTTAATCACAAGAACTTATATACGCTGGAAGAGAATTATTTGGAAAGGAGGAATATAGAAACAAGAATTTTCAATACAATAGAAAATAAAAAAATATTAATTTCTTCTGCTCAAGTGTTACAAGACATGGGATACTCTATTAGTGAATCTGAGGCAAAAATAGGAGTTCTTACGGCGTCAAAACTGAGAGAATCTGGCTCTACCGCCGGTAAGGCCGCACTGGTTGTTTTGGCGGCCTTTGCGGGAACTCCAGCTGTATATGAAGACTCTCAACGTTTCTATGTAAGTATTGTAAATACTAAAATAAATGAAAAACAAACAAGAGTAAGAGTTATTTTCGCCAGAACAAGTTATGATAATTATGGAAATATTTTAACTATTCAGAAATTAGAAGATGAAAAACTTTATCAAGAATTTTTTGATAAGTTAAGTCAGTCTATTTTCTTAACAAATAATGATATTTAGGAGTATACTATGAGAAAGATTGTAATTTTATGTTTTTTCGCAGTTTTCTTTGCTGGTGCATGTACTACTATGAACCAGCATGCTTTAGATTCAGGAACCTCACAGGTAGCAGTAAGAAATTATCAATCTCGTTCCTTTGAAACTACGGATGTTGATAACGTGATGAATAATATTGTGGCTACAATGCAGGATTTAGGATTTGTAATTGAGAGAGCGGATAGAGATATTGGTACAATTTCTGGTTTTTCTTTTACCAATCAAACTACTATTACCGTAAGCGTAAGACTTCGTAACAATAGTGTGATTGTGCGAGCAAATGCAGAAAAAGGCCGCAAAGCTATCAAAGAACCAATGGCTTATCAAAATTTCTTTAATGCTTTGTCTCAATCGCTATTTTTAACTGCTAATGAAGTTTTATAGAAAAAGGTAATTTAATTAAAAAATGGAACTCCCTAGGTTTGTAATTAGGGAGTTCCATTTTTTTCAACTATTTCCTATTATAAACCTTACTTACACACTCGAAAGATGAAATGTATAACAGGAGAACCCTTGTGCGTAAGAACGGGGAATTTTAGTGCCAATGTAATATAACTGGCCTTAATAGAATTACCTAATAGAACTTTGGCTGTCATCAAGCAAAAGATAGATCGTTTGGTTGATTTGCGTTTGCAAGATGGGATCTCTGATGTTTTATTTAAGCAGAAAATTAAGGAACTGCAAGATGAACAGGCCCGTTTGGAAGAATCAACTGCAGAAAAC
>JAZNNM010000017.1:0-129435 GCA_045580265.1 Elusimicrobiaceae bacterium
CTTCTTTTTCTTTTGCAAAATCAACATGCATTTTACAATTTGTAAAATTTTATTATTTTTAAAATTTTGCAAAAATTACATCTTTTTTGCATTTTCTTAAAACGCCCCAGAACGTTTTGGGGGTACCTAGGGTATGGGGCAAAACGAAATAGCGAGGGTGGGCTTTTTGGGCTTTTGGACTAATATGACTTACTTTATTAACTTTTCAGATATTTATTAGCTATCTGTTAAGATTTCTTTAGGATAATACCATTTTATGCTCTATCATTAAGAATACTCTTGGCCGCCGAGTTTATCTGATATTGATCTTAGATAGAAATACAACAGATAAAAAGATATCAAGCGGTAAAACTATTTGATTTAGGAATATTTCTGAGGGGAGAAATTATAATTTGAAAGGGAAAGAGAATGGTTTGATAATTTTTTTAGAGGGGAAATTCTATTTATTCTTTTCTTCTTTATCCCTTCTACCTCTTAATTTACAGGAGGGATTTTCTCTTGAATAGATTCTTTTCCCCTTCGGTTGCAAAAGATTATTTTACCCCCTTTCTGCTAATGAAATATATCCCCCCTTTTCCCCTCCTTTCTATTTTCACAGCATTTTTAACCCTGTTTGCAAAGCCCTGTTGGGGTGCAACGATTTGGTTTTTAAGACTTCGGACTGGCGCAAATTGGCGCAGGTGGCCAACCTTCTGCCGATAGTAGAAACCAGTGATGCTATCGGGCAGGAAACCAAAGAAAAACTTTACAAAGGCGGAGAACGCATTAGTTTAATATGGGGAAATGAGCATATCGGTTTTGACCATTTAATTAGGGGTAGATCTAAGCAATTTAATATTGAAGAATTTTTGAAGGATTTTTCTTTCATTATAAAAAATGGAAAAAGATTTCCAAATAAATATAGCGACACCCGTTTTGATTTGTGGAATAAAAAGAAAAAGAAATTGATTGTAATACAAGGAAAAAAGATAAATTTTCCCGTAACAATGGTTAGGCAAAAAAATACCCCTAAGCGGTAAGTGTGGGGCGCTGCATGAACACTTGTTTGTGAGAAACTGCCCTTTCTCTACCCTTAAGGGATATCAATAGTATATCCAATAAACAGGGAATTTTCAAGGGGTAACAAGGAAAAAACGATATGAAAAAATTATTAAAACTGATGTTGCAAAACAATATGCTCCGCGATAAGGAAGGCGACCCCGCCAAAGGCGAGGAAGGTTAATTTCCCCGTAGCAATGTTTGAGCAAAAGAAAAGACCTAAAAGGTAGGAATATTTAATGCCGCGTATTCCGTTTTGTGCTCTTCCGCCTCAGCCCGAGCACCCTTTAGATCTATAAATATATTTTAACGAATAAACAGGGGAATTTCAAGGGGTAACAAGGAAAAACGATATGAAAAAATTATTAAAACTGATGTTGCAAAACAATATGCTCCGCGATAAGGAAGGCGACCCCGCTAAGGGCGAGGACGGAGCAAACGGCGGTGGCGGCGCAGATAAAGGCAACGACCTTTCCGCCGAAATTGCCGCTTTGGCACTCTCAGAGTATCTAAAAAAATCCCTCTTTGGACTTACCTTAGAGGGATTTTTAATAAGCACTAAAATATCTATTTCCTTCGGTTAGAAGCTTTTTGCTTAACTTTTTGCAAGAGGGACGAGTTAGAAATAGAACTTCCGTTTTGGCCTGCATCAGCGGCCGAAGGATCTTTTGCTTGAGGAATTTTAAAGGCCGCCGCGGCAGCATCCTTGGCAGCTTGCTCAGAAGCATTCGCCGTACCCAAATTATTTTGAGCAGCAGCAAAGTCTTTGGCTTTGGGAAGTTGGAATCCACTCATAGAAGTTTTTTTCTGCACAGAAGTAGAATCTGCTGCCGCTTTTTTAGAAGAAGACTGTCCTTTCTGATTACCTTCCTTTCTTGCACCGCTACTTCCCAATAAAACTGTTGGCCTAGGGGCAGATGCCTCTGTAGTGGGGCGAGAAACGGTAACTTCCGTTTTAGGACGAGAAACTTCCACCTCGGTTTCCGGACGAGTAGTCCCCCCCTTGGTAACGGGACGAGAAACCACCGTTTTTGTCTCCGGCCGAGATACAGTAACAGCCGTAATCGGGCGAGTTCCTAAAGTGTGGGTTGTCGGACGAGTAACGGTAGTATCTGTTTTCGGACGAGAAATAACCGTCTGCGTCGTAGGATGAGCCTGAGCCAACACTCCCCCTAATAACACACACAACACGCCCGACACCTTCTTATTTATTAACATAAAATCCTCTTTTAGGTTACTTTTGCGCAGGTTGTTGCCCGGCAGAAGCTGCATTCATTAAAGCAGACATATCAGGCATCCCCGGAATATTCATTCCGGCAGGCATTCCGGCCGCACCGGCGGCTCCGCCTTTGGCCCCACCAGCACCGGCACCGGCGCCGGCTCCACCGCCAAACATTTTCATCATATCTTGCATGCCTTGCATCTGTTGCATGACGTTAGCCATTTCTGCGGGCATAGCAGCTTCGGCCGGTTGGGCCGCTTGAGCATTGGCGCCTTTGGAATTATCTTTCTTTTCGTCTTGTTTAGGTTCCTTTTTGGCGGATTTTAGTTTACCTTTAGCTTTATCAGCTTTAGTTTCCGGTTTGGATTTAGAAAATTTATCAGTAGCACCCGTTTGGGTTAACTCCCCTTTTTGCTCAACAGCACCACCTGTTTGGACGGTTTTGGTTTGCACCCCTTTTCCCCACTGTTGACGAGAACCATAGTTACTAAAAGTACGCGTTTTAACGCGGGAACGAGCCCCCGGAACAGAAGATTCGTCTTCATCTTCCCCTTCTGTTTGTTGAGCACCAAAATTGGGACGAGTGGTTACCCCCGCTTGATAGGCCTGTACGTCCAACAGACTCCCTGCCAGAAAAAAAGCCATTAAAACTGTTAAAATTTTCATAGTATTCCTCCTAAAAAGTTCTACCTTAATAGTATATACTTCTAGGGATAAGTGTCAAGGGGAAAAGTGCCTTTTTCTTCCCCTCATTTTATGCTAAACTGTAAACAATGAACTCCACTATTTACGACGTAATTATCATTGGTGCCGGTGCCAGCGGATTATTGTGCGCTAGGCAAAGTGCCTTGCGCGGATTAAAAACCCTCTTGTTGGAAAAAGAACAAACCGTAGGACGTAAAATTTTGGTTACCGGAAACGGCCGTTGTAACCTCACCAATGCTCATGCTTCCCCACATTTTTATCATGCAGATTCTTCTCTTATCAATAAAACTTTGGAACAATTTCCCTACGAGAAATGTGCCTCTTATTTCGAAGATTTAGGACTTCTTCTTACGGAAGAAGCTTTAGGCCGCGTTTTCCCTCTTACCGGTAAAGCCACCGCCGTAACGGAAGCATTGAAAGTAGCCATACAAGAAGCCGGTGTAGAACTCGTAACCGGAGTAGAGGTTACGCGTATAAAAAAGGGAAAAACTTTTTCTGTTTTTACTAAACAAGCAACCTATCAAGCCCAAAAAGTAGTATTGGCTTGCGGTTCGTGTGCCTACCCGCAGGTCAGCGGTACACAAAGCGGATATAATTTAGCCAAAAGTTTGGGTCACACTATTATTTCTCCTCGGCCTGTATTAAGTGCCCTTTGCTTAAAAGAAAACGCTTTGGCTCGTCTGTCGGGCATTCGTCAACAGGTGCGTTTGCAGGTATGGAACGAAAATAATGCTGTCTGCCAAACAGAGGGAGAATTATTATTTACCAATTATGGCATCAGCGGACCGGCGACTATTAATGCCAGCGGAGAGGTTTCCCGTTTGTTAATGAAAGGGCCTGTAAAAATAACTTTCAATCTCTTCCCACAATTGGATTTTAACGCTTTTTTTCAAGACCGTCTAAACCGTTTCGGCCACCGAAAATCGAAAGATTTTTTTGCCGGTATGCTACACGAAAGCATTGCCAATTTACTGATAGATTTTTTGGGGATAAGAAAAAATCTCCCCATGAAAGACCAATTCCCCAACACTTTAAAACGCGTCTTTGAAACCCTTACCGCATGGCCTGTTACCGCCGTGGCTTTACGCCCATGGCAAGAGGCTATGGTTGCGGCAGGGGGTGTAAATTTGCGGGAAATAAACTATAATACATTTGAGTCCCTTAAATGTTCGGGGCTGTTTATAACGGGCGAATTATTGGACGTAGATGCCCAAAGCGGCGGATTTAATTTACATTTTGCTTGGGCCAGCGGATTTATCGCGGCACAGAACTTATGAAGGAGAAATAATTATGGCAGAAATCGTCAGAAAAACTACCAGCAACAACGACCCTCTACACGTGGGTTTTATCCGCACTTATTATATTGACGGAAAAGAAGTATACAGCGAAACGCTGGACAAAAATTTAGATATCGAAAAACACACCGGCACCATGCCTGACGGCACCGTAAAAGAATATTTCGAAAACGGCAAAACCTATTTTGAATGTGAATTTAGAAACGGAGAACGAAACGGCGCGTGCAAAATTTACTTTGATAATGGCAAAGTAAGTATTGAAAAATATTACGAAAAAGGTATGTTGCAAGGCAAAGCGCGCGTGTATCACCCCACCGGCCGTTTGTATAAAGAATTTTCGTATGTGGACGACATCCAAGACGGCAAACAAGTAAAGTACTACCCCGACGGAAAAGTATTGGAAACCGCCGAATATCACAAAGGGTACTTAAACGGGGTTTGCAAAGTTTACACGCCGGACGGGGATTTGCGCTCCGAATGCACCTATAAAAACGATAAAATCATCGGGGATAAAATCATCTATCACCCCAACGGAACGATTGCGCTTATCTCCCCCCACAAAGACGGGAAACCCAACGGCGTAACCAAAAAGTTCAACGAAACCGGCGAACTGATTGAAGAGTGGTTTTTTGAAGACGGTATTTTGACGCTCAAAAAAATTCACTAATTGAAGAACTTTTCTGACGATAAAAACCCCGCTGCTGGAGCGGGGTTTTTTTGTTAAATGTTTAATTAACTGCGATTTTCAAATCCCTGTGAAACAAGCGTTTGACAAATACTCTTTCCCATTTCTGTTGTGCCTGTGCAAATTTTAATACTTTCCCCATCTACACTAGGATAGGTTTGAAAAAGTTCATATTCCGTATTATTGTATCCTGTGTCGGATTCACTACAAGTTCCTTGGCAACGATAGGCAGAAACACCTGTATTGTCGTCTGCCGGAAGATATGTAAAATTTTTAGTAGTAAATTCCGGCCCACAACACCCTCCCGTTTTCCATGTTCCGCCGGAGAGTTCTATATCCCAATTTTCGGGATCAGCATAATCACCATAACCGGCCAAAATAGCCATCTCTACATTATTTACGATAGTTCTCATGTTGCTAATAGCTTCGGTAGCCCGCGACTTTTCTACCGATTTGGTATATTGCGGCATCGCCACCGCAGACAAGATACCAATGATTAACACTACCACTAAAAGTTCTATCAAAGTAAAACCTTTTTTCATACAAAACCTCTTATAAACTAGTTTTCGGTAAGCAAACAACTACCTAATTCTTCCTGCCTGCCGCTTAGGGGTATTGTATGAAAAAAAAAAAACGAATCAACGCTTTTCAAAAAACAGATAAAATATAAAAAAGGAGATTTTATGATTAAAAAAACTTTCCAAGTACGCTTTGACGAATTAAACATCCAAGGGAATATCCCCACACAAACCTTGCTTAAATACTTTCAGGAATGTGCCGCATTAGACAGCCAACAACTTAATTTCGGTTTTGCCGATATGCAACAAGCCAACACCGCTTGGGTGTTAACCCACATGCAAGCCCGCGCCTTACAAGCCGATATTGCGCAACAAGATGTTACGGTGGAAACTTGGCACGCTTATTCGGACAAATTGCTAAGCCGCCGCCAATTTATTATTTACGGCCAAGACGGAAATAAAATTATGGAAGGATCGTCGTGGTGGGTAATTATTGACATCACACGCCGCCGCCCGGTGCGCACCCCGCAACACTTGCTGGATATGAACCCTGCCGAGCGCGAAGAACTGGAACCCGAAGGTAATTTTAAGGCGGCCCTTCCGTGCCAAACGCCTACTGCTGCTTTGCAAATCATCACACGCGAGGAAGATTTAGATATTAACACGCATGTTAACAACACTCACTATGCCGCGTGGGCCCTGGAAAGCGTACCGGCCGAAATAAAAAAAGGTAAAAGATTGGAACAGATTTTACTTTCCTTCAAAACGGAATGTAAAGAAAAAGAAACGCTCCGCGTGGAAGTGTACCCGGAAAGTGAAACCTCTTTTTGGCATGTACTCGTGCGGGAAAGTGACGGCAAAGAAGCCGCCCGCGTATATACGCGTTTTGCATAGCAAACATACTATCACCCCCTGCTACTCACGCAGGGGTTTTTTACATCTAGAAAAACAACATAAAAAGGGGAACGAAGGTTTCGTCCCCCCCAGCCCCCTATGAGTAATTGTTTGGCTGTGCAGATTTCTTTTAGAAGCGCATACCCATTCTTAAGAAAGCGGAATGGAATTGAAGATTTTTATCGCGATCAAAGAAAGTAAGGTCTCTATCATTGATAAAGGCATAGGTATAGCGGTATTCCAAGCCCATAAACAGACTGGCAGTTAAATCGTACTGTACACCTAAACCGATATAACCGGAAGCACCCCATTTATCTTTGCTGCTGCTACCCGTTCCTGCGTGATGTGTTTTCATACGAGCATTCATCAAACCAATGCCCATCGGCACGTATAAGTGTAAACTATCCCAAGCGTTAATGGTATATTTTCCCGCTACGGCAATGTTATGGGCATAAATATCTTTATAATGGCGTTCGGCAGTAGGTTCATGATAGGTTCTTCCATGCGGATGGAGCATCATATAATCAAGCCCCCACGAAAAATGCGGAGAAACTTCGCTTAACACACTGGCACCGGCCACAAAACCGTTAGTACTGTAACGATCGCTCAAGCGGTCTTCGTTCATGCTCAACCCCATACCGGCTGCCAAAGAAACTTCCATCTTTTTTTCGTTGGCACGGCCTTCTTTACTGGGCGTATAATTACTGTAAATTACCCCGCCGCTGGTTTTGCTTCCCTGCGCATTAGTAACCGTTTCTTCCACAATGCCGTAATCGGTAGTGCCTTTTTTATCGGTTACACTCACGTCATATACGTTAGTAGTTGTGGTGGTTCTGTTTACCTTTAAGGCAGGCTCCCCTTTTTTAAGAGAGGCCTCATTGGCTTTTTGAGTGGCTTTAGCGCCTACTTTTTCTTGGTAGGCTTTGGAATCGGTCATCACCTTTTTGGCAGCAGCCTTTTTGGCATCTGCCGCTTGTTTAACATTTTTAGAGGCCTGGGTCGGGTAGGCTACTTCTTCCTCCACTACCATGGTACCATTCGGCCCGCTTACTACGGTAGCTTCCCCGTAGGTTACAACGCCCTCTTGGGCAAATGCAAGTGCCGCACAAAACAACACAACACTTGCCGCAAATATCCATTTGTTATTCATGTTATCCCCCTAAGTTGTACAACACAATCAGTTACTACACTTTCATTCTAGCGAGGCTGTTTTTAGCGGTCAACGTAAAAAACTGATTAGTTTTTCTTCCGTACGCGTAAAAGAAATTTGACATTATCCCCCCCAAATGGTAGTATATTAGTGTATTAGAAAGAGCGACTTGGTAACAAGTCGCTCTTTCCTTAATAAGGTTTTAACAAGGAGTAATTATGAGAGACCCGAAAACCATTGAACAAACCGTGGCGAAAGCCCTGGAAAACGAACAAGTGGAACTGGTGGATCTTGTCATTCAAAATCAAGGCAAGAAAAAACTGCTCCAATTTTTCGTGGATAAAGTAGGCGGCGTAACGCTGGACGATTGCGGCGAACTGACCGACAAAATCGATTCCATTTTGGAAATGGAAAACCTGATTGACGGCGCTTATATTTTGGAAGTGTCCTCCCCCGGAGTACACCGCGTACTTAAAAAACCCGCTCACTTTAAGCAATTTGTAACTCACCGCGTGAAATTGGTGCTGAAAGTGCCGTTGGAAGGCCGCGGCTTTTTCACGGGTGTTATTGCCGAAGCCGGCGACACCGAATTTACATTAGACGACGGAACCAACCAATTCCGCTTCGCCTACGATAACATTAAAAAAGCAAATTTGGACCCTGTCCTTAAATTTTAACCAGACACAAAAGGAGAACAACAAAAATGGAAGGAACTGCTAAAGATTTAGTCCTCGCCTTGGAAGGCTTGGAAAGAGAAAAAAATATCAAACGTGCCGACATCTTAAAAACGATTGAAGATGCCCTCGTTTCCGCACTTCGCAAAAACTTGGGTAAAACCGCCCAAATCAGTGCAAAAATCGACGTGGAAAGCGGATCTATCAAAGCTTTCCAAACACTTAATGTGGTGGAACTTGTTACCAATCCGGAAATGGAAATTGATGTAGAAGGTGCCAAAGCCTACTTGAAAGATCCCAAAGCCGGCGACGTAGTAACCCACACTTTGGAAGTAGAAGATTTTTCTCGTATTGCCGCTCAAATTGCCAAACAAGTGCTTATCCAAAAAGTACGCGGTATCGAACGCGACAACTTCTACAAAGAATTCAAACCCCGCGAAGGCGAAGTAATTACCGGTTCCGTACGTCGCTTTTCCGACCGCGACATTATCGTAGATTTAGGAAAAGTGGAAGCCATTTTGCCCTACTGCGAACAAATTAAAAAAGAACGCTATGTAAACGGTTCCCGTGTGAAAGCCATCATTACCAAAGTGCTTAACCAAAACGACTTGGCCAACGTTGGGGATGATCCGGTTCTTGCCCGCTACAAATCGGCCGCTTTCAAAATGGATAAAGGCCAACGTGGGCCGTACGTCATTTTGTCTCGTGCAAACGGCAAATTTTTAGAAGAACTTTTTAAAGTAGAAGTACCCGAAATTAACGAAGGTATTGTGGAAATCAAAAACGTCCAACGCGATCCCGGTTTCCGTGCCAAAGTAATGGTAAAAAGCATCGATAGCAAAATCGATCCTATCGGTACCTGTGTAGGTATGCGCGGAATTCGTATTCGTGCCGTTATGAATGAACTTTCCGGCGAACGCATCGATCTCATTAACTATTCGGAAGATATTTCTACCGTTATTATGAATGCCTTGGCTCCGGCTAAAGCTGACTTTGTAAAAATCGACAGCTTGGCTGAAAAACGCGCCACTGTCATCGTGCCGGACGATCAATTGGCTATCGCCATTGGTAAAGATTGGCAAAATATTAAACTTGCATCCAAACTTACCGGTTGGAACTTGGAAGTAAAGAGTGAATCTCAAAAAGCCCAAGAAGGCAAAGAAGCCACCGCAGCCGTACAAGCCGTATTAGCTGATGTAGAAGGCATTGGCCCCAAAATGGCTGAAGTATTGCAAAAATCCGGCTTTACGACCGTGGAACAAATTGCCGAATTAGATCCGGAACATTTGTCCACCGTACAAGGCATTGGTGATAAAACCGCCGCTAAAATTATTGAAGGCGCGAAAAAGTATTTGGCAGAAAAATCTGCCCAGCCGCAGGAGGCAGTGAATGACGACAACCAAGAAAACAACTAATACCGAAGACGAATCCACTGCCAAGAAAAAACCGGCTGCCAAAAAAGCCACGACCAAGACCGCCGCGGCTAAAAAAACAACCGCTAAAAAGACGACGGCTACTAAAACCACTGCCGCCAAAAAAACGACGGCTAAAAAAGCAACCGCTACTAGAAAACCGGCTGCTAAAAAGGTAGAAAAACCACTCGTGGAAGAAAAAGCGGAAGAGAAAGTTTTGCAACAACCGGCAGAACAGCAAAAACCCACTCCGGTACAGGAAACACCAAAACCGGAAGTGAAACCTGCTGTTCAACCGGCTCCCGTCAGTGAACCGAAACCAGTTCCGGCACATCAACCGGAACCGAAACCTGCTGTTCAACCGGAGGTCCAAGCACAAGACCCCCGCCCGCAACACCACGTTAATACCAACCGACATGGTCAGCAAAAGCCCGTTCAACCGCCATCCCCTCAAAAAGATGAAAAAGTAATTCGCATCGTGGGGCAACCGACGGTAAAAGAATTGGCTGAAAAAATGAACATCAAAACCAACGACTTCATTAAAAAGTTGATGATGATGGGCATTTTCGCCACCATTAACCAACGGTTGGAAAAAGACATGATTGAACTAATCGTGGACGACTGTGGTTTTAAGGCAGAACTTGTAGAAGAAGATTTAAACCAAGAAACCTTAGCTTTGATGGATACTCAAGATGATCCGGCCTCTTTACAACCCAGAAGCCCCGTCATTACTATCATGGGCCACGTGGACCACGGTAAGACCAGTTTGCTTGATGCTATCCGCAAATCCAATGTAGTAGCCGGAGAAGCGGGTGCCATTACCCAACACATTGGTGCGTACCGCGTGAAAACTCCGCGCGGCACCCTTACCTTCTTGGTTACCCCCGGTCACGAAGCCTTTACCGCTATGCGTGCACGTGGTGCCCAAGCCACCGATATTGTGGTGCTCGTTGTCTCCGCAACGGACGGCATCATGCCCCAAACGGTAGAAGCCATGGAACACGCCAAAGCCGCCGGAGCCCCTATTATTGTGGCCGTCAACAAGATTGACTTGCCCGGCGCCAATGTGGACCGTGTTAAACAAGATTTAGCCGCTCGCGGTTTAGTGCCCGAAGAATGGCAAGGAACCACTATTTTCGTAGAAATTTCCGCTAAAAAGAATATCAACATTGATAAACTTTTGGAAATGATTGCATTGCAAGCGGAAATGATGGAACTTAAAGCCAATCCGGACAGACCCGGTGTGGGTGTTATTTTGGAAAGTAAACGCGATAATAAACGCGGGGTGGTAGCCACTGTTCTCGTACAAAAAGGTACCATGAAAGTGGGCGATCCGTTTATCGTAGGCACGAACTCCGGCCGTATTCGCGCGCTTATTGATGAAAACTCTCAACGCTATCAAAAAATCGGCCCCAGCGTTCCGGCTGAAATTTTAGGGATCAACGGAGAACCGCCGCAAGTAGGTGATACACTCTACATTATGCCGAGTGAAAAAGAAGCCCGCTACGCGGCCGAAAAACGCAAATTGGCCCAAAAAGAAGACTCGCAGGCTCATCGCAAGCAAGTCTCTTTGATGAACTTGGCTAAAAACGACGAAAACGGAAATACCGTTAAAAAACTCAGTCTTATCTTGAAGGCCGACGTACAAGGTTCTATCGAAGCCATTAAAGATGCCCTCTTGCGCATTCCGTCCGACGAAGTGGAAGTGGACATTATCCTTTCCGCTCCCGGAAACGTTAATGAATCGGATATCTTGCTTGCTAAAGCCTCTAACGCGGTTGTTATCGGTTTCCATGTAGATGTGGAACACAAGGCGCAAGCCGAAGCCGAACGCGAAGGCATCGAAATCCGCCGCTACACCATTATCTTCGAATTATTAGAAGATATTAAAGCCGCTATGGAAGGTTTGTTGGAACCCGACGTGGTGGAAACGGTAGTCGGTACGGCAACAATTCGCAAAGTAATGAAACTCAGCTCCGGTTTGATTTCCGGTTCGTTTGTGGAATCGGGCACCATGATTCGTGGATACGAAGTGCGCATCAAACGCAACGGTACCGAAGTAGGACATGGTAAAATCGGCGGTCTTAAACGCTTCAAAGACGATGTAAAAGAAGTGGAAAAAGGTTACGAATGCGGTATCTTGATTGAAGGATTCAAAGGCGTTGCAGAAGGCGACACCATTGAGTGCTTCCGCAAGGATAATGTAACCAGACGCATTACGATGTAATCTCATAAAAATGCCCTATGCTTCGGCATAGGGCATTTTTATTTAGAGAAGGAAATGACTTTTATTACGAGACTACTACAAGCCCTCGGTGGGGCGTGTTTCCCGGCTTTGGGCGTATGTACCACCTGCCTGCTGGCGATGATTTATTCCTTGGTAACCATGACGATCGGCAGCGGAGAAATGGGCCCCGGGCTGGCAATTCCCTTTTTGATTTTGATAGCCTTATTAGGCGGCCTGTCGGTGGGATTTATCTCTTTTATTATTTTGCTTTGTGCAGGATTTACTTGGAAACTGACTTGGTGGCTGACGGGAATTACGACCGCCCTTACGCTGATTATTTACATCATTATCCGCCTGGAAGCATAAAAAAAGATTGTAAAAAAAGGACATAAGAAATTTTCTTATGTCCTTTTTTTATCTAAAATCGGTTATTTTTTAAGAGTCTTGGCCGCTGTCGGTTTTGCCTTACATTTGGCCATTAAATCAACAGGGGATTCTATCCCGAGCAAGTTCTTACCATCTGTACGAATCCCCGGCTTAGCCCCCATAGAAACCAAGTATTTGTACATTTCTTGGTTACAATCGAGCGCGGCAAAACCTAACGGAGTAAAAGTTTGTTGATATCCTTGTCGGCGAGCCTTATACTCCAGCATCATAGCCAAGCGCCCTTCTCGACGGGCCAAATCTACCAAATGCTTCATCATAACCATATCATTGTTAGTAACCGCAATGTGGAAAACATTTCCTCTTCCTGAAGCATCAAATAAACGAGAGCCATTATCCAACAAGAGATCTACCATATTCGTCTTTCCATTTAATACAGCTACCAATAAGGGAGTATCCCCCGCTTTGTTTTTATTGAAAACAACAGCCTTATTTTGATCAATTACTTTTCTGGCTAACTCTTCGTCCCCTTCCGCCGCGGCTTTAAAGATATCGTCATCCGTAACGGGTTTTTCGGGAGCGGCAGTTGCAGGTTCTCCTATAAAATCTCGGCCTTCCGCTTTGGCCTTAGCCGCCAAAGCTGCGTTGTCTTCTTCAATTACACTATTTTTAACTTCAATCAAATTCTTTTCGAACCATGGAAGCACTTTTTCCCGTTTATTTTTTCGAGCCACCAAGTAAGGCACAAGTCCATCATTGGCAGAAATAGTCGGGTCTGCATCTGCGGCCAACAAGCGGCGTACCACGTCTTCGTAACCTTTGGCAGCCCCCCAATAAAGAGCCGTTTGCCCCAATTTATTTTGCATATTCACATCTAACGGAACTTGCATCATTTGGGGTTTTAATAACTCACGAATAACATCGGGGTGATTATAACGAGCCGCATAAATAAGAGGCGTATTTCCGTCGTTGTTAGCGGCGTTTACATCAGCACCGTAAGCCATTAAAGACTGCACCGCAGGCACATCACCCAACGAAGCGGAAATAATCAAAGGAGTGTTTCCTTTTTCATTCTTAACATTGGGTTTTACCCCTCCTTTAAGCATGGCCAACACACCCATATAATTTTTCTTGGCGGTAGCACGGAAAAGATAGTCTGTGGACAATCCTTCTTTTACCCCGCTGGAAAGAAATAAATCGATAAATTCGGCTTTTTGTTTTTCCAAAGCCAAAAACATTGGGGAATGATTATAGTTATTGGTGGCGTTTATATCCGCACCGGAATAAACCAACAGGCGGGTAATTTCCGAATTGTTGCCATACAAACTGCGCAACAAAGGAGTGTCTTTGGAAAAAGCATTTTTCTTATTCACATCAGCACCCGCCAAAATTAATTGTTGAGTAGCTTCCAAATTTCCCATAGATACGGCAGCCAACAATAAAGAGTCCCCTTTACTGTTGACCATATTAACATTGGAACCTACTTGTTGTTGGAGAATATCCAAAAAGGTTTGTGTGTCTTTCTTCTGAAGAGCTGCGGTAGCTTGATCAGCAATTTCGGTAGAGGTTTTAACGGAAACGATTTTATCGTATTTTCCGGGTTTTCGCCCACTGGGAGAATACCCGCTCTTAAATGTAAAAGCAAGTAAAAGAAGAATCGGTAAAGCGGCAACAATAGCCAAAATAAGCCAAGGCTTAGCCATTAAACCAGAAGGCGTCCCCGGAACATTCTTTTCCGGCTGCACAGAAACACGGGAAGAAGGTTTTTTAGTAGGGAGCATTGTTAAACCTCTACTTATTTTTTCATACGCTCAAAAGCGTTTTGGGCGGCGGCTTGTTCTGCCATTTTTTTGTTATGGCCTTTTCCCACCCCCATTTCTTTTTCCGCCAAACAGACTCTCACGGTAAAAACCTTATCGTGCTCCGGTCCGACGGTTTGAATCACTTCATACGTGGGCGTTTGTTGGCCTCTTTTTTGCAAGTATTCTTGCAACAAACTTTTAAAATCTCTTGTATCTTGCGTAAGCGCCTGAGTTTTGACCCACGGCAAAATAACAGACTCTGCAGCTGTATAACCGCCATCCAAATAAATGGCACCCAAAACAGCTTCTACCGCATTAGAAATAATGCTGTCGCGTTCTCTTCCGCCAGTAGCCAACTCTCCGTGGCCCAAAAGCATATATTGCCCCAAGCCCAGTTGCTTACCCCAAAGATACAGGTTCCGCCTAGAAACAAGGTTTGATTTTATTTTAGAAAGCACTCCCTCTTCTACATGAGGACATTGGTTATAGATGTAATCTGCAACGATTGCACCTAAAATACTGTCTCCCAAAAACTCCAAGCGCTCATTATGTTTGGCGCTACGGCGTTCCCCTGCGTAGGATTTGTGAGTGAGTGCTTCCTTTAAAATATCCTTATTAATAAAACGGTACCCGATAATTTTTTCGATATCGGTATACACGTTTATTTTTTGGCGTTTTCTTCGATGTAGCTGATAGCTTCGCCTACAGTTTTGATTTTTTCGGCTTTTTCATCCGGAATTTCAACATCAAATTCTTCTTCCAAAGCCATGATGAGTTCTACCGTGTCCAAGGAATCGGCACCCAAATCGTTTACAAACTGGGCTTCCGGTTTCACTTGGTCGGCTTCAACACCCAACTGTTCTACGATGATATTTTTTACTCTTTCTTGTACGTTTTCTACAGACATTTTAGTCCTCCGTAATTTTTTAAAGGGGCTTACCCTTGTTTACAATTTGTAAATCTAAATATAAAGCCCGCCGTTGACGGCGAGAACATGCCCCGTGATATACGAGGCGTCTTCGCTGGCCAAAAACATAACTGCTTTGGCGATATCCTGCGTTGTTGCAAATCGTTTAAGAGGCACTGCTTCCATTGCTTTTGCCTTTACCTCTTCGGGTAAGGCATCCGTCATAGCAGTTTGCACAAAACCCGGAGCTACCGCGTTTACACGCACCCCACGAGAACCAAATTCTTTCGCAAGGGTTTTGGTAAGCCCGATAATGCCCGCTTTACTGGCCACATAATTGGCCTGACCGGGGTTACCCATTTCCCCTACAACAGAAGAAATGTTCACCACGTTTCCGCATCTTTTTTTGAACATTACCTTAAGAGCGGCTTTGGACATTAAAAACGTTCCTTTTAAATTAACAGCAATTACATCGTCCCAATCTTGTTCGGTCATGCGGACGGTCAAATTGTCTTTTGTGATACCGGCATTGTTAACAAGTACATCTAAAGAACCTAACTCTTTTACCGTATTGGTGACAAAAGATTCACAATCCTCTCCGCTAGAAACATTTACCTTTTGCACATACACCTTTCCACCGTAAGCGGAAAGTTTTTCAGCCGTTTCCTTGAGGGCAGATTCATTCGTACCGCACACCGCTAAATTCGCTCCGGCTTTGGCAAATTCTTCCGCTAAAGCCAAGCCGATTCCGCGCGTAGCGCCGGTTATCATTACATTTTTTCCTTTGAAATCCATCACTAGTTTTCCTCCTGATGAACTTCTTGTTCAATCGCATCGAAAGTAGGTTTAAGTGCTTCAATTTTGGCAGATACGTCACCGATAAAATCTTTTTCCACCAAGCGAGCAGCCGTTTTCAATGCATTATAAATAGCAAAATCGTTTGATTTACCGTGAGCAATAATGGCAACACCATTGACCCCGACCAAAGGGGCCCCGCCATAACAATCAGGGTTAGTGTGATTTTTCACGGCTTTGAAAGCACCTTTAGAAAGAAGAGCACCCAAAATGGCCAACGGACGTTTTTTAACTTCGCGTTTGATCATATTGATCATGGTTTTGGCAAGCCCTTCCGCCATTTTTAATACAATGTTTCCGACGAATCCATCGCAAACGATCACATCTGCATCGCCAGTGTTTACATCACGACCTTCTAAAGTACCTCTAAAATTTACTCCAATCTCGCGCATATGCGGGATAGTGTGTTTAACTAAAAAATTCCCTTTGGTTTCTTCTTCACCGATAGACAAAACGCCCACGGACGGAGCGGGAATATCAAAAACTTTCTGCATGTAGGCAGAACCCATGACGGCAAATTGCAAGAGGTGAATGGGTTTGCAGTCGGCATTGGCACCGGCATCTAATAACAAACTTACCCCTTTATAGGTAGGCATGGGAGAAGCAATTGCAGGGCGTTGCACCCCTTTGATGCGCCCCATACCAAACAACGCGGCCACCATGGCAGCGCCGGAATGGCCGGCAGATACAAACGCGTCTGCCTGGCCCTTGCGGACCAGGTTAGCGCATACCACAATACTGGCGCCTTTTTTATTACGACACTCTTTGGCGGGTTCTGCACCCATATCAATGGTGTCGGGGGCATGGACGATAGAAATATTTTTCGGTACGTCCGCATACCCATGTTCACGCAGTTCACGGCGCAAAACAGCTTCATCCCCTACTAAGATAACCTCTAAACCGAGGTTCTTAGCAGCTTTTAAAGCACCCTCCACATTGGGCTTTGCGCCGTAATCTCCGCCTAAGGCGTCCAAGGCTATTTTCATAACGAATGTTATTTGGCTTCAGGGGTTTCGGTTTTGGCTTTCGGGGCCACTACCACTCTGTCCTTATAAAAACCGCAGGTCGGGCAGACGTTGTGAGGAAGTCTGGGAGATTTGCAGTTCGGGCAGGCCACGAGTTGGGGAAGTTCTACCCCAGAGTTATGAGATCTTCTCATGTCCCGGCGGGAACGAGTGTGTTTTTTCTTCGGATTCGGCATTGGTAATACTCCTATTCTACTCTAGTAAAATGCTAGATTAATTACTTAAATTTTCCTTTTAATGCTGCAAAGGGCGACAAGTTTTCCGGCTTGCAATCGCACGAAGCGATATTTAAATTTTGCCCACAAAGAGAACATAAACCTTTGCAATCGGGCTTACAAAGAAAACGAATTTCTTCGGTCAACGCCAGTGTTTGCCGCACAAGTAACATTATATCAATTATTTCACTCTTGTTGCTATATGTTTCCAAAAATTCTTCGCTAAAAGGCTGGTTTGCCCTCTGTAAACAGCGGGCACATTCCACTTCGCGCTCGCCATTTATTTTACCACGAACCAGTATTTCTTTGCTGGCTACGGAAAACGAAAGCTCCACCGACACCTTAGTAATTTTATTCGGTGCGGCAAAAATATCTTCAAAATATTGGGTGCTCAATTTAGCAGAACAATCCAAACCGCCCATGCGGATAACATCGGCCGTTTTAAATTGCAGATCCTGCGGAACATCATAATCGCGATAAATGGAATTTTCGTTCATATTATTATTTTACCAAAAAAGGAATTTCTTTTTCTAATGAGTGGTAGGTAATGTTAAAAAGGCCATTCAAAAGAAACTTCTTTCGTAAATTTTTCTATTTTTCTTAAAGAATTACCTATCGGCTCTTCTTCTAAAATCAACACCGGTTGCGCCAGCGGACCCAAAGCTTTAAACATTTCCCCGCGTGCTTGGCCTTGTACATCTACACAAAAAGAAAGATGAAATGCATCAGCCCAATCACGATCCGTATAAGATTGTTTTAACACGCGGCCATTCAACGGAGCTTTTATCGAAAAAAGATGAAAATCAAGTCCTTCCAATTGATATAAGGTCTCTTTCCAACGGTAGGTATGCGTATCAAAATTATGACTTATTTTTATTTTTCCATTAGTATTTTTCTCATTCGTGGAAAAATTTAATTTTCCCATTCTATCAAGTGCATTCCAACAAACTTCATAGGCTTGCTGCGGGACTTGTATGTATACGGCTTGCCATACAAAATCTTGTTCTTGGAAATTCTTATTCAAATTTTTCTCTGAAGAAGAATCTGTCGTATACTCTCCCACACGTATTTGGGCATACTTTTCCGTCTCATTAATAAAACGAGAGTAAGCCTCTTTCTTAATAAGCGTTTTTTCTTGTTTAGCTTTAAAAAGCTCCCGATCCAAAACTTGCGGAATGGGATTTTTTTCTGCACCCCACGAGCTGATGCTTAAACTACACAAGAAAATAAACAGAAAGGTTTTCTTCATTCTTTATCTCCAAAAATAAAATCTTTATTAATATTGTAAAAATTTTTTTTCGTGAAAGACTAGTGTTCAAAGTTTCTCTTTTTAATTGAGGCTTTTTATTTAAACTTTTCTTCCAATTTTCTTACATTTATAATTCCATTACCTTGTTTAATATCGGGAACTCCGGCCAATTTTTCGCTAACGGATTTTAACACGTCTTTTACTTCATCAACAGTGGGGTAGCGCCCATTTTTGTTTTTAAATCCTTCGACGGCTAAGGCAGCAGCCGCACTAACAAACCCAGCCGCCACGGAGGAACCGCTCATCAGGGTATATCCGCCGTCGTTGGAGGTGGTGTACACTCTGTCCCCGGGAGCAATAAAATCTAACTGCGGGCCATAAGAAGAATGAGAATAGACATTACGTTGATCACTTGCCAGAGCTCCGACAGCCAACGTAGTACTTAAATTAGCGGGATAATGCACTCCGGGAAATCCGTCATTTCCGGCCGGACAAACAATTACCACTCCTGTATCATGCAGGCGGTTGATGGCATTCGTCAAAGGCACACTCCCCCCACCGGAAGCACCATAGCTTAAATTTACCACAGCAATTTTTTGGTTGGGATGCTCCTCGTTATAAGTAAAAATGGCATTGAGTGCTGCCGTGGCTGCTTGCGGCCCGACGAGACGACTGCCATCATCTGTTTTATAAACTAAAATATTTGCCTCCGGTGCAACGCCCGTAAATCGAAGACCGCGCGCCCCGATAACACCAACCACCCCGGTTCCGTGATTTTTAAGATCTGCCATTATTCCGGACATGGTAAAATCTTGTCCTTGAATATTTTTTCCGTTAAACTCGGGATGAGAAGTAATCCCGCTGTCTGCTACCGCGACCGACACTCCTTTTCCCGTTAATTTTTTATCGGCAGGAAATAAACGATATGCCCAAAAATTATCAAAATATTCCTGTTTCGGAGCAACCTCTACACGAGAGAACTCTCCGTTTTCACTCACACGCATATTTCTCGGTCCCAAAAACAAAGTATCCTTTGCCCAAGAAACAGAAAAAATACTCACTAAGCATAACGACAGAATTAATTTTTTCATAAGTTTATCTTCTTAATAATCGGTCGAAGAATCGAAGAGAACGGGTTCTGAGAAACTTGTAAAACAGGCGCGATTTGACGACGTTTTAAATCGGCGTGATTTACACGGGAAAGTACATCTTGTACCACAATCGATCGTACGCGATACTTTTTGGAAATTTCGTCCGCGGTCAATTTATCTTCTAAATAAGCTCTTAAAATTTTGTCTAATACAGAATAAGGCGGCAAATGATCCTCGTCCTTTTGATTGGGGGACAGCTCCGAAGAGGGGGCCCGCTCGATAATTCCGAGCGGAATAATTTCTTCTTCCTTATTTATATACTCCGCTAATTCGTAAATTTCGGTTTTGTATAAGTCCCCCAATGGTTGCAGGCTGCCACCGGCATCTCCGTAAAGGACCGTGGAACCGACTGCGTTTTCACTTTTATCGTCCGTAGAAATAAGCATAGCATTATATTCCGCGGCCAATGCACCAAGTATGGTTGTTCTTAAACGAGATTGCAATTCTTGTTGGGTAACATCTTTGGGCTGAGAAACAATATGCTCAAAAGATTCGTTAATCTTTTGAAACACAGGGTTCACCCCCACCTCTTCTAAATTAACACCCAACTTTACGGCCAGTTTACCAGCGAGAGTTTTACTTAAATCGCTGGTACAAAGAGAAGGCAAAGAAACACAATGTACGCTTTCGCCGCCTAAAGCACGCGCAGCCAAGACAGCCGTAACAGCAGAATCAATCCCGCCGCTTAACCCAAACACCACCTGATCAAAACCGCTTTTATGAGCATAATCACGCACTCCGAAAGAAAGCGCTTCCAGCAGTTCTTCCAACAACTCTTTTTTATAAGAAATCGGCGTGTACTTTTCATCTAAATCAAACGTTATCACTTGCTCACGGAAAAGCTCCCCCATCAACACGAGCGAACCCTTTTTATCCGCCACCGCGGTAAGTCCGTCAAAAATTATTCCATCTCCACCGCCAAGCAAATTACACAAACAAGAGGGACACACATATTTTTTAGCAAATTTTTTAAGAGCATCTAAACGAGAAGAGATATTCCCTTTTATATACGGCCGCGCCAACACAAACAGCACGAGATCGGCATCAGGGTCCGGCTGAAAATCTTGCGGGTCGGCTAAGGTAATTTGAATATTTTTCCCATTTAGAGAGACAACTTCCGAATCAAAAATCTTGGTAATTTTTCCCTTATATATATAAGCCACAGCAGTAGTGTGGGCTTTTCCGTCTTTCTCCACATAACCCAGCACACAAGCCGTCTTTTTGGTTTCTTTGGCAATTTCCTTCAAGGCAACAGTGTTCTGCGCTTGAAGTCGTTTATCATCAAACAAATCAAAAAGAGGACAACCGCATAAAGCAGCTTCCGGCAAAACGAGCAAATCTGCCTGCAAAGCCGGGGCACGTAAGAGTTCTATAATTTTACGGCTGTTGCCGCTCATATCCGCGGAAAGCGGGTTGAAAGAAGTTAAGTTTATTTTCATAAATTACCTTTGATTTTATTCTAGCAATTTTTATTTCTTTTTTTATCGCCCCAATCTTGCGTAAAATTGCTACAATAAATCGTAAACTTAAACTTCTTGGAGGGAATTTAACAAATGAAAAAATTATTTGCACTTGTGGCTTTGTTTTTAATTGCCTTTCCTGCGGCGGCTTCCGGTACCGCTGCTTTAAAACTCTCTTTGTGGGATCATATCGCCTTCGCTACTCCGGATTATAAACAAGATGTAGCCGGTGTAGATTTAGGAATCATGTCCAATACTGCCATGGTAACCGGATTACAATTTGATTTCTTAATTGCCCAAACCCAGTACGACCTCAAAGGCCTTAGTGCAGCTTGGATTATCAGCACGGTAGGAGAAACCACAGGCGCCCAAATGGCTTTGCTTACAAAAACCGAAAAATTGACGGGTGCCCAGTTGGGTGTTGTCAACATGGTGGAAAACAGCGGCACGGGTGTTCAATGGGGTTTCTTTAACAAAGCTGAATTTATCCAAGGTGCGCAATTAGGTTTTATTAACTATGCCCGCAGCATTGAAGGGCTACAAATCGGTTTGATTAATATCGCTGAAAACGGTTGGTTTCCGGCTATGGTTTTGGTAAACGGTCGTTTTTAGTAAAAAATAAGGAGAAACATACATGAAAAAATTAGCAGTATTGTTGGCCTTCGTAGTATGCGCCGTTCCGGCCTTTGCCGATAGCGGTATTGTAAAGTTGTCTTTGTGGGGTGATATTGCCATCGCTGCACCCACTAACAACCTTAACCACGTTACCGGTCTTGAATTAGGTATCGGTTCTGACACCAACAAATTAACCGGTGTTCAGTTTGACTGGCTCTATGCCAAATCTAACAATGCCACCGGCGTCCAAGGTGCCATCGTTACCCACTCCAAAAATCTAACCGGTGTTTCATTCGGTGTCGTAAACATTTCCGAAAGAAACGTAACTGGTGTACAATGGGGTTTCTTCAACCAAGCTGAAAATGTTACCGGCGTGCAGTTGGGTTTTATCAACAACGTAAAAAACATTCACGGTTTGCAAGTAGGTTTAGTAAACTTTGCCAAAAACGGTTGGTTCCCAGCGATGGTACTCGTAAACGGCCGTTTCTAATTTTAGTCACCGTTCACATGAGAATCAAAAACCCCGAGTGTACGCTCGGGGTTTTTGATTTAGCCAACAAATCTTTATTCTCCTTCTTCAGAGGTCCCTGGGGAATTTAGATACAAAGTAACATTGTTGTGAGTATTGACTTCTCTGTTCTGAGAAGTGGTTTTTACAGGATCTAAGTGTAGTGCGACATTGGTTTCATCCAAAGACTTACAACCTGGGGTAAGAAGACCAACAAAAGGAATAAGGTAGAGAATCGTTCCTATAATATCCAAAACACCAGTGATGTTTAAATTGCTATCAATGGAACGATACGCAGTGTGATAGCCTGGCTTAGATGCCACCACTTGTACATTTTTACTACGCTTTACTCTAGTATGTACAACTCCAGTCCCTAGCCTCTCCCCATTTACATAAATTACGGCATCAGGTTGATTAGTCATAATGGATAAACTTTCTTTATGAGGACGGAAGGCCGAACATCCTGTTAGTATTGTTACTACAAGCATCATGGTGATTATCTTTTTCATGTACTATTCTCTCCTTTAGAAGCAACTTCTTTTGTTCAGAGAACCGTACAAAAAACGGCTGAATGGTTGAAAGTCGTTATCCCTAGTCTTTTAACCAAACAGCCGTAGTTTGCCGCCAAAAGACGGCAAACATTTGGCACATCACAAATAGCTTGCAATCCACTCGTGATGTACCTACTATATCGGCTGCTTTTGGAGGGATAACGAACCTTTTCAGGCACCGTCCGTATTCTGCATACGGTTCCAAAAACAGATCAAATTGTATGTTCAGTATAACAAAAAAGATATGCCACTGTAAATTTCATTGTTATTGAGAAATCTTTCTTTATTTGTTAAAATATAACAGGTGTAAATTGAGCGGGAGAGCGAAAAAAGTTCGTAAATCCAAGCCTGTCCCGACAACACCAACGGCCAAAGCCACCCGAGTAGCCTCTACTCAAATTTAGGCGGCGGCCACAGGAGAATAAAATGAGCAATGTATCTATGAAAGCCATGCTGGAAGCCGGCGTGCACTTCGGTCACCAAACTTCCCGCTGGAACCCCAAAATGGGTCGCTTTATCTTCGGAGAAAGAAACGGCGTCCATATCTTAGACTTACAAAAAACCGCTAAAGAACTTAAAAAAGCCTGTGCTTTTATTAAAGAAGAAAGCAAAAAAGGTTCCAAATTTTTGTTCGTCGGTACCAAAAAACAAGCCCAAGAAGCCATCCAAGCAGAAGCCGCTCGTTGCGGTGCCTACTGCATTCATGAAAAATGGTTGGGCGGTACGCTTACCAACTTCCAAACCGTAAAAAAATCCGTCGAAAGACTTAACGAATTGGAAAAATGGGAAGCTTCCGGTGTTTTTAAAGCCATTTCCAAAAAAGAAGCCAGCAGACTCGGTAAAGAAATGTTGCGCTTGCAAAAATTATTGGGTGGCATCCGCGATATGAAAGTATTGCCCGATGTGGTTTTTGTAATCGACCCGGTTGATACCGCCGGTGCTGTGCGCGAATCCTATGCGCTCGGAATTCCGGTAGTAGCCGTGTGCGATACCAATGCCGACCCCGATATGATCAGCGTTCCGGTTCCCGGCAACGATGACGCTGCGCGCTCCATTAAACTTTTCTGCGCCGCCATCGCCGATTCCATTTTGGAAGGTAAAGCCGAATTAGAAGCCGTAAAAACCGCCGAAGCCGCTCCCGCCGACAATCCTGTAATGGCCCAAGCTTTTGAAACTGCCATGTTGGCCGCCGAAAAAGCTGAAGAAGCCAAAGAAGAAGTTGCCGCCGAAGAAGTGAAAGCGGAAGAACCTGCTAAAGAAGAAGTAGTGGTAGAAGAAGTAAAAGAAGAAGTAGTAGCCGAAGAAGCCGCGGAAGAAAAACCCGCCAAAAAACCGGCTGCTAAAAAAAGAACCACTACCAAAAAAACCACGGCTACCAAAACCAAAAAAACCGTAAAAGCCAAAGCTGAAAAAGCTGAAAAAGCTGAAGAAGTTACGGAAGAAAAAGCCGAAGAAGCCAAATAAATTTGCTTCAGGGAAAGTTCCCGCCTTAAAACGGGGACTTTCCACCAGTTTTACCTTCACTTAGATAGGAGAAAGAAATGTCTTTAGCCGAA
This sequence comes from Elusimicrobiaceae bacterium, assembly GCA_045580265.1. GTDB lineage: Bacteria > Elusimicrobiota > Elusimicrobia > Elusimicrobiales > Elusimicrobiaceae > Avelusimicrobium. The sequence goes on from JAZNNM010000017.1 coordinate 24,099, forward strand.
GATATTAAAGTTTTAAGAGAAAAAACCGGGGCTGGTTTGATGGACTGCAAAAAAGCCCTGATGGAAAACAACAACGATATGGAACAAGCCATCGTGTTCTTGCGCAAAAAAGGTTTGGCCGATATGGCTAAACGTTCCGATCGCGCCACCAAAGAAGGCCGCGTTTGCGTAAAGACCGACGGTAAAAACTATGCCATGGCCTACTTGGGTTGCGAAACTGACTTCGTAGCCAAAACCGATGCCTTCATTCAACTCGCCGAAGACTTGGCCCAATATGTATTGGAACACCCCGGCGTAAACTACAATGAAGATGAATTCATTAAAGGCCAAATTACGGAAAAAGCCCCTAAATTTGGGGAAAACACCACCTTCAAAGGCGGCTACAACTGGGCCCCGGCCGAAGGTTCCGTAATGGCGTACTACGTTCACTCCGACAACAAAAAAGCCTCCTTGTTGGAACTCGCCGCTGCCGGCGCCTCCGATATGGAAGCTGTAAAAGAAATTGCCCGTGGGCTCGCCATGCACACCGTAGGTATGCAAAGCAGCTGGATCAAAGCCGAAGATATCCCGCAAGAAGTAATCGACAAAGAATTGGATATCTACAAAACGCAAGCTTTGAACGAAGGCAAACCGGAAGCCGCCATTGAAAAAATGTTGCCCGGTAAAGTAAAAAAATTCGCCAAAGAAAACTGCCTGTTGGAACAAGGCACCATCAAAGACAACAAAGTTACTGTTGCCGATTATTTGGCCGAAGAATCTAAAAAACTTGGCTGTGAACTCAAAGTTGTACGCTTTGTTCGCTTCTAGTTTTAAGCCCCTCATCTGAGGGGCTTTTTTTTGTGCCTGTGCTCATCGCGCAAGCAGAAGAAAAAGCCACTCATTTTGTGCTAAAATAATTTAAATATATTTTGATTAAGAAGGAGAACTTCCATGTCTGCTACCTGCCAGCAACCCAAAAAGAAAAGAGTTTTATTGAAATTATCCGGTGAGGCCTTAATTACCGAAGGCCAACGCGGCATCAACCCGCAAGCTTTGAAAGGTATCGCTGAAGAACTTGCGGATGCTTACCAAAAAAGTTGCTGTGAACTTGCCATCGTAATCGGTGGTGGTAACGTGTGGCGCGGTGTGCGCGACGGCGGTGGTGTAATTGACCGCGTCAATTCGGACAGTATGGGTATGCTCGCCACTGTCATCAACGCGATTGCCTTGCAATCCGCCATTGAAGAAGCCGGTGTTCCTACACGCGTACTTACTTCTATTAACATTTATCAATTAGCCGAGCCTTTTGTACGCCGTAAAGCTTTGCGTCATCTTGAGAAAGGTCGCATTGTCATTTTTGCGGGCGGAACCGGAAATCCCTTCTTTACTACGGACAGTGCCGCTGCATTACGCGCCTCGGAAATCAGCGCTGATGTACTTTTAAAAGCCACCCAAGTAGACGGTGTATACGATAGTGATCCTCGCAAAAACCCTGATGCCAAGCTTATCAGCCGCATCACTTATGCGGAAGCTATCGCTAAACAACTCCAGTTTATGGATACCGCCGCCTTGGCCCTTTGTTTAGAAAACAAAGTACCCGTACAAGTGTTTAATTTACACAAAAAAGGCAATATCCAAAAAGCCCTCTGCGGAGAAGAAGTCGGAACTGTAATTTATTAATGAAAAAACTTTTTCCTCTTCTCTCTTTGTTTTTTCTGGCCGCTTGCCATATGCAGCGGCCGGAAATTATTTTAGCAGAAAATCCCTCTTTGCCTGCTTGGAAAGAAGTTTCCTGCGAGGAACTTACACTCCCGCAAAATCAACACCCCAACCTTACTTGCAAAATAAAGCAAGGTGCTTTTTGCTCCTTTTTTGAGAACGGACACCCTTATTATGGAGAAAAACAAACCGAAACAGGCAAAACCGCTTACCTTACAAACAAGTGGGGCTCTTCCGTAACGGTTACCGTTTACAATGCACAAAACCAACCGCTTACAGAACGCTATTACGCCTATGGGGAGATGAAACGCGCGGTTAATTTTGAATATGAAAAAAATTTAATCAACCGCATTTGGTGGGACGAAAGCCAAATTCGCCTTTATCAAACTAACATAACGGGACGAACTTTGAATAAGTTTTATTTTTCTCCTAAAGGGACTTTTATTCAATATCCCGATGGAAATGATATGGGAGAAATAACAGGGAACTGGACGCGCGAAGGAGATAAAATTTACTTAGAAGAAATTTTCCTTTACGAACTTCCTACCCGAAACAAGGCCCCCGACTTGTGCCAAGTGTTTGACGGGGCTTGTAGCACAAATGACAGCACGAAATAGAATTGCTATAATTTAGAAAATACATTAAATAACGAGGTTTTATTTTATGGAAGGCATTACTAATTTGCTTAACAAATCCAAAACTCAAATGAGCGAGCACGTAGCCCGCTTAGAACGTGACTTAGCCACCATTCGCACCGGTCGTGCGAGTGCCGGACTCTTGGAAAATATCCGTGTAGATTACTACGGTACCCCCACCCCCATTAAACAAATGGCTATGATCAACATTTTAGATGCCAAAACCTTGGAAGTACAACCGTGGGATATCAGCTCTTTAAACGACATCGATAAAGCCCTTCAAAAAGCCGACCTCGGTGCCAGCCCGGTAAACGACGGTAAAGTAATCCGCATCACCTTGCCTTCCATGACCGAAGACCGCCGCAAACAACTTGCTAAAAATATTTCCAAAATGAGCGAAGACTTTAAAGTAGCCGTACGCAACGAACGTCGCGATGTATTGGAAAAATGCAAAAAAGCTCAAAAAGCCGGCGAAATTACCGAAGATGATTTGAAACGTTACGAAGCTGATGTGCAAAAATCTACTGATGCTCACATCGCTCAAATCGAACAAGTCATCAAAAACAAAGAAGCCGAAATCATGAAAATCTAAGCTTTTGCTTGCAATAAAGAATCCCCGAGCAATCGGGGGTTCTTATTTTATATGCAACCTTTTTTCATTTTTTTAATTAAAAAAGATAAAATATAAATATGTCAGATAAGATTAAAAATTCCATTCCTCGCCACATAGCCATCATTATGGACGGAAACGGTCGTTGGGCCAAAAACCGTCTGTTGCCGCGTTTGGCTGGTCACAAAGCGGGAGCAAAAGCAGTAGAGCGCACCTTACAAGCTGCCCAAAAAACAGGCGTTGAATTTTTAACTTTATATGCATTTTCTACTGAGAACTGGACCCGCCCACAAGAAGAAATCAACGGATTAATGAAACTTTTAGGGCAAACCTTGGATCAATACACCCAAGACGCTCAAAAACACAATGTCCGCCTGTGGGTAAGCGGAGAACGAGAAAAATTACCGAAAACTATTTTAGCTAAAATAGATAAGGCCATTTCTTCTACTTCAACAAACACAGGTCTTACCTTGAACTTGGCCCTCAATTATGGCGCACAACAAGAAATTACTTACGCGGTAAACCGTTTGTTATCTCAAGGGAAAACCCAAATCACAGCGGAAGATATCCAAGCCCATTTATACCAACCCGATTTACCTAATCCGGAGCTGATTATCCGCACATCAGGGGAAGAACGTCTTTCTAATTTTCTTCTATGGCAAGCGGCTTACAGCGAGTTTTATTTTACCCCTGTTTTGTGGCCGGATTTTGATGAAACCGAATTTCAAAAAGCGCTTGATGCTTACCAAACGCGTACTCGCCGATTCGGAGGGATTTAATGGATCCTGTTACCCGTTCCCGCGCTGCCGAAATTTTGGCGCGCATTGAAAGATATTCCTCCGTTGCTTTCAAAAAGCAAATGAAAGAACGCTTTGGTATTAATACCCTATATGCATTGGGTACACCTGTCACCACCTTACGACTTTTGCTAAAAGCTATTCCGCGGCCCGATCAGGATTTAGCGGAAGCTCTTTGGCAAACCAAAGTTCATGAAGCCCGTATTTTAGCTTCTATGGTGGCAGACCCCAAGCTGATGACCCGCGAAAAATTAGACGAATGGGTGAAAGAATTAAATTCTTGGGATATATGCGATTTATGCTGCCAGAATCTATTTTCCAAAGTAAAAAACCCCGATAAACTTGCCGAAAAATGGATTAAAAGAGAAGACGAATTTACACGTCGAGCCGGTTTTGCCGTTCTCTGTTTTTTGGCCGCTCCTCGGGCAAAAACAACCAACGAAGATTTAATCAAGTTTTTCCCCCTTATTAAAAATCACGCTGCCGACCCGCGCCCCATGGTCTATAAAGCAGTCAACTGGGCATTGCGAAATATCGGCAAGAAAAACCCCAAGCTTACTCCCAAAGCCCTTTGCTGTGCGGAAGAGATTCTTTATTTGTACGAAGACAACAAAACCGCTCAATGGGTAGCCAAGAATGCACGTTGGGAACTAAACTCCCCCAAAATAAAAGCTCTTATTGCTAAACGTTAATTGTGCATATCAAAAGCTCCTTCACGCAAGTCGCGCACGCGCGTACGGAAATATAGTAAAATAAAAGTATGCTATTACCTAGAATATTAACTGCCCTGATTGGGATTCCCGTTGTTATCGCCGCCATCCATTTTGGCGGTATCGTTTACATGACTTTTGTCGGTTGTGTAATCTTGCTGTGCCTGTACGAATACGGCCTAGCGTTAACCGCCGGAAAAAAACCGGTCCATTTGGTAAGCCTTATGCTCTTTGGTTTATTGATGGCCGTAGTGGCTATTTTAGGCCGTTCCACCGTTCCCGGTCTGGAACTGCCGGATAACTTATATCCCTTCGCTATCAGCGTAGTTATTTTTGGTGTACTTCTGTTTGAAGTGCTCACCCCCAAACGTTCGTGGGAACGTGTCTGTAATACCCTTACAGGTATCTTCTTAATTCCGTGGTCTTTGGCACATTTGGTAAACATTCGCGAGATCGCCTCCTACGGGGAATATTTAACGCTTTTTATGATTATCACGGTGTGGGTATCCGATACCGGTGCTTATTTCAGTGGCCGATTTTTTGGTAAGCACAAACTCAACAAAGAAGTCAGCCCTAAAAAAACTTGGGAAGGCTCTGTTGGCGGAACCCTGTTGGCCGTAGGCGGTGCAGTGTTAATGCGCAATCTGTTTCTCTCCGCATTGTTCTCTGTACAAGAAGCCATTTGGATGGGGCTTTTGGTAGCGGTAGTAGGCCAAGTGTCCGACTTGGCTGAATCGGTCATTAAACGTTCCTGCGGAGTAAAAGATTCTTCTAATTTGTTACCGGGGCATGGTGGATTCTTGGACCGATTTGATTCCTACCTTTTGCTTGCGCCGTTATTTTATTACGTGGTACTTTACACCTTATGAAAAATTTAGTCATTTTAGGTTCCACCGGTTCTATTGGCACTTCTGCGTTAGACGTTGTAGCCCGCCTAGGTACGGACTACAAAGTGCTTGCGTTGTCTGCCAATAATAATACAGAACTTTTCTTAAAACAACTTCACACGTTTAAACCGCGCTTCGCTGCGGTATTAAATCCGGAAAGTTACGAAAAAATAAAAGATCAAATCCCCGCCGAAACCCGCCTTTTGCCGCCGGAAATCGACAGCCTTTGCTTTATGGCTTCCTTGCCGACGGCCGATTTGGTAGTCAGCGGGGTGGTAGGAGCAGTGGGTTTTCAGCCGTTAGTAGCGGCTATCAAAGCTAGCAAAGTAATTGCTCTTGCCAACAAAGAACCCATGGTTATGGCCGGCAAAACCCTTATGACCGAGTGCGACCGTTGGGAAGCAGCCATTATCCCGGTAGATAGCGAGCCTTCCGCCATTTTCCAATGTTTAAGCGGAATCGCCGACGAATACGGCTACCACAAAATTGAAGACCAAATTTCCAAAGTATTTTTAACCGCATCCGGCGGGCCGTTTGCCAAACGGCAAGGTTCTCTTTCTACCGTTACCCCGCAAGAAGCCCTTAATCACCCGCGGTGGAAAATGGGTAAAAAAATTACGATTGACTCCTCTACCCTTATGAACAAAGGGTTTGAAGCCATCGAAATTATGAATTTGTTTAATTTACCTGAAGAAAAAGTGCAAATTGTTATTCACCCACAGTCTATTGTACACTCGGCAGTGGAATTTCACGACGGGGCTATTTTGGCGCAAATGGGCGAGCCCGACATGCGCGTACCCATTCAGTATGCCATTACTTATCCGCAACGATTGCCCGGCCCCGTGAAAAAATTAAACCTGTTTGAAGCAGCTAAACTGGAATTTTTTGAACCGGACTTAACAAGGTTTCCGTGTTTAGACTTGGCCCTTTCCGCAGCCCGCCAAGGCGGTGTTTTACCTGCCGTTTTAAGCGCGGCGGACGAAGTGGCCGTGGACGCGTTTTTGAAAGGACAAATCCAGTTTACCGATATTCAAAAACTCATCTACACGGTGTTAAAAGCCGCTCCGCAAACTTCCGGTGTGGCCACCATCAATCAAGCTTTAGAAGCTGATACTTGGGCGAGAGAAACCGCCGCTGTTTCTTTACAGGAAAAGACCTACACCCAAGCCATTATTTAGGAGAAAGAGATGTTTCTAACCGTACTTGCTGTATTAGTTGTGCTCAGCCCGATTGTAATTGTGCATGAGTTTGGGCACTATATTGCTTGCCGCTTGACCGGAATTCGTGTGAAAGAATTTTCCTTTGGTTTCGGCAAAGTGTTATGGCACAAAAAAGTAGGATATACAGACTATCAAATCCGCCTGATCCCGTTCGGTGGTTTTGTAGAACCCGCGGGACAAATGTTCCACCCCGAAGGTGCCAAAGAAGGCCCCAAACCTTATGAATTTGCCGCCAAACCGTGGTATTCTAAATTCTTTATGGTGGTAAACGGTGCACTTTTTAACTATCTGCTCGCGGCAGTTATTTTCGGTACGCTTATTTATATTCAGGGTATGCCCGTAAATGATGCTACAAAAATTCCTGCTGTGGTAGGGACGGTAGCCCAAGGATATCCTGTTGAAAAATTGGACATAAAACCCGGTGATTTAATCCTTTCCGTTAACGATAAAAACATAGAAAACTGGAAAGATTTTACTAACGTGTTGGCCGATAGAAACGGGAAAGATGTAACATTTACCTACAAACGCGCCGACCAAATACTGACCGCCACCGTAAAAGACAGTGATTTTAATCCCAAATATCCCAACACCTTGGGGATTACGGTGGAAATCGTTTATAACCCCGTACCGTGGTGGAAAGCCGCCGGATTGGGCTTTTATCAATGTTACTATTGGACGAAAATGTCCCTTTCTTCTTTGGCGGAAAGTTTCACCAAAAAGAAAGCCCCCGAACTGGCCGGCCCGATTGGCATTGTAAATGTAATTCACCAATCGGTACACCGCAGTTTGCTCGATTTCGTGTTCTTAATTGCCCTTCTTTCCGTAGCTGTGGGTATGTTTAACCTGTTCCCGATTCCGATATTGGACGGCGGTTACGCACTTGTTTACCTGTGGGAAGGGCTGACCAAAAAATTACCGACCGAAAAAACTCTCAACATTGCGGTAAATATCGGTATGTATATTTTGATTGCGCTTGTTATTTATGCATCATATTCCGATGTAAAACGCATTTTCTTCAAAAATAAAACCGCCGCCGAGCAAACAGCCCCGGCCACGGAAAAACCTGCCGAAGCGGAGAATACAAATGTACAAGACTAGAGAAGTAAAAGTAGGCCCTTACACCTTGGGAACCGGCCACCCCGTGCGCGTGCAGAGCATGTGCAACACCGATACGCGTGATGCCAAAAAAACGGCTGCGCAAATCAATTTGTTAGATGCGGCCGGTTGTGAAATCAACCGTGTAGCCGTGCCCGATATGCAAGCGGCACAAACGATCGGCGAAATTAAAAAACGCATCTCTTCCCCCCTCGTGGCCGACATTCATTTCGACTACAAACTCGCCTTGGAAGCCATTAAACAAGGTGTGGATAAAGTTCGTATCAACCCCGGCAATATCGGCGCGGTGGAAAACACCAAAGAAGTGGTAAAAGCCGCCGCGGATAAAGGCGTAGCGATTCGCATCGGGGTAAATGCGGGCAGCGTAAAATACCTTAAAAGCGTACAGGGACGCATGGAACTTTCCGACGAAAAATGGGCTGAAGTAATGGTGAACGAAGCCTTGGAACAGGCCAATATTTTGGAACAATTAAATTTCAAAAATGTAGTGGTTTCCTTAAAATCGGATAATTTTAAACGCACCGTTCTTGCCAATGAACTTTTCGCCAAACAAAGCGATATTCCGTTGCATATCGGCCTTACCGAAGCGGGCAGTTTTTTAAGCGGAGCGGTAAAAAGTTCCGTTGCCTTGGGTACACTCTTGCAAAAAGGCATCGGGGCCACTATTCGCGTTTCACTTACCGAAGATCCGCGCCTGCAAGTGCGCACCGCCTACGAAATTTTAAAGGCATTAGGACTGCGCGAATACGGTCCGAACTTGATTTGCTGCCTCACCTGGGGACGCACGCAAGTAGATGTAACGGGCACCGTGCATGCGCTGGAAGAACGCATCTATGCGGATAAAGAACTCTTGCAAAAAGCTACCGGACTTAAAATTGCCGTCATGGGTTGTGTGGTAAACGGCCCGGGCGAAGCACGCGATGCCGACTTTGGTATTGCCGGCGGCGTAGGCGAAGGGCTTTACTTTGAACACGGCGAAACCATGTTCAAACTTCCCCAAGGGAAATGGGTAGATTTCTTAATTGATAAAATCAACACTTGGAAAAAATAAAAGGACGAAAGAAAAATGAAACTATCGAATTACTATATTCCCACCCTTAAAGAAGCACCGAAAGATGCGGACACCTTATCGGCTAAACTTATGATTCGTGCGGGGCTTATCCGCAAACTGGCCAGCGGGCTTTATGAGTGGTTGCCGTTGGGCCTTAAAGTGCTTAAAAAAGTAGAAAACATTGTCCGCGAAGAAATGGATAAAGCCGGCGCGTGCGAAGTATGGTTACCCGTTGTACAACCCAAAGAATTGTGGGAACAGAGCGGCCGCTGGACTTTTTACGGAAAAGAATTATTGCGCTTTGCCGACCGCAAAGATGCCGAATTTTGTATTGCTCCCACGGCCGAGGAAGTCATCACCGATTTGGTAAAAAAAGATGTTTCTTCTTATAAACAGCTCCCCGTGTGCCTCTATCAGTTCGGCACTAAATTCCGCGATGAAATCCGCCCCCGCTTTGGTGTGATGCGCGCCCGCGAATTTTACATGAAAGATGCCTATTCCTTTGCCGCTACGGACGAGTCCGCCAGCGAATGGTATCAAAAAATGTACGATGCTTATCAACGCATTTTTACGCGCTGCGGGTTTGAATTTAAGGCCGTAGAAGCCGACACCGGTTCTATCGGCGGGAACTTCTCCCACGAATTTATGGTGTTGGCGGAAACAGGCGAAGATGCCATTGCCAACTGCCCCGCTTGCGGTTACGCCGCCAATACGGAAAAAGCCGAAATTCAGGCCCCGGCAGAAGAACCCTTAAATGAAGGCGAATTGTTGCCCATGGAAAACCGCCCCACCCCCAAAGCCTACACAGTGGAAGATGTGGCCAAGATGCTTAATGTGCCCACTTCCAAACTGATTAAACTGTTAGTCTTTGTGGCGGACGAAAAACCGGTGGTGGCTTTGGTACGCGGCGACCATGAATTAAACGAATTTAAGTTCAAAGCCCTTCTCAAATGCACCACGCTCGAAAAAGCCAGCGAAGAAGTATACACCCAAGTAACGGGATCCTTCGTCGGGTTTGCGGGCGCACAAGGGTTAAAAGAGAAGAACCCCGATGTGATGATTTATGCCGATAACTATGTGAAAAACATTGTAAACGGCGTAGCCGGCGGAAACGAAAAAGATGTTCATACCGTTAATGTTACCCCCCGCCGCGACATCAAAGTAGATTTGTATGCCGACTTGAAAATGGCCTCTGCCGGCGATAAATGCGCCCGTTGCGGAGCCGAATTCTCTTTCACGCGCGGCATCGAAGCAGGACATGTGTTCAAATTGGGCACTAAATACTCCGCCGCCATGGAAGCCAACTTCTTGGACGAAAAACAAACTTCTAAACCTATGATTATGGGTTGCTACGGTATTGGTATCAGCCGCGTGGTAGCCGCCGCTATTGAACAATCACATGACGATAACGGTATTATCTGGCCTGCGCCGATGGCTCCGTTTGATGTGGCGTTGGTCGCCATTGATTACGATTCCAATCCCGAAGTGAAACAACACACGGACGAAATCTGCGCCAAATTGGAAAGCGCGGGCTTATCCGTGTTGGTAGATGACCGCGATGAACGCCCCGGCGTAAAATTCAAAGATATGGACTTAATCGGTCTGCCCCACCGCTTGGTGGTCAGCAGCCGCACCGTAAAAGACGGTCAATGCGAATACAAAAAACGCTCCGATAAAGAAGCCGTCCGCTGGAATTTGGCAGAAGCCGTAGATAACTTGCTAAAAGCCGCCGGTAAATAAAACATTATTGAAATACCCCCAGCTAAAAACTGGGGGTATTTTTTTAAAAATTCTTTCCCATTTAAGTATAAGTATTTTCGGTATAGGGACCCAAAATGCTATAATAGGTATTATGATAGATAGAATCAAACGTTTAGAAACCCTTTTTTTAGAAGAGATTAACACACTCATCACCAAAATGGCCGCCAATGGCGATTTTGGCGGATTCGTGACCATCACGGCTGTCCGCATCAGCAAAGACCTTGCCAATGCCAAAGTGTATTTCTCCGTTTTCGGCAGTCCCGAAGACCGCAAAAAAACACAAGAATCCTTGTCTTTACTTCGCAAAGAAATCGGCGCGCAACTTCGCGGCAGATTGCATTTAAAACGTATTCCTTCTTTTAGTTTTGAATATGATGACACACCGGAAAAAGCTTCTCGTGTGGAAGCCATCTTTCAAGTAATTGAAAAGGAACACGAAAATGGAAAATAGAGAAGAAAGTTTATCTTACGTGTGGGAAGCTCTCCGCGCGGGGAAAAAATTTTTTATCGCCGGACATTTAAATCCGGACGGAGATTCTTTGGGTTGCACGTTAACAATGACTTCTCTTTTAGAACGCCTTGGAAAAACCGTTTACGCCTACGCGGCGCCCGCTATCGGAAACGATTTAAAATTCTTGCCGGGGTTAGAAAAAATCCACGTAGGGGTTCTGCCTGAAAATCCGGATTTTGATACAGTCCTTTTATTAGAATGTTCCGATCGTCAACGCGGCGGAGATTTGGAAAGCGTACTTTCCAAAGCCAAAACCCTCATTAATGTGGACCATCACTTGGTAAGCGATGCTTATGGAACCGTTAACCATATTGATTCCAAAGCTTCTTCCACCGCGGAAATTATTTTTCAATTATTCGAAGCTTCCGGAGAAGAAAATTTACTTCCTACCCAAGAAGAAGCTACCTGCCTTTATACGGGACTGGTAACAGATACGGGACGTTTTGTTCATTCCAACACTACCGCCGAAGCATTGCGAGTGGCTTCCGCTTTGGTAGCCCTTGGAGCAGATGTAGACCAAATCAACCGCGTGATTTATTTTACTAAGTCTTATATAGAGCTTAAGCTTTTAGGACGCGCGCTTGAAAAGATGGAACTTCGTTTCGACAATAAATACAGCCAAATCATTTTGACTCATCGAGATTTTGAAACCTTTGGTGCCACTCCGGCCCAAACACAAGGGATTGTCAGCCAACCTACTATGATTCCTGGGGTAGAAGTATCGGCCCTTATCAAGGAAGAAGAAGACAAAGTATCAATCAACCTTCGTTCCCGTGGAGCAGCCGATGTGAGCAAAATTGCCCAAACATTCGGTGGCGGCGGGCATGCTCGCGCCGCGGGGTGCAAAGTAATCGGAAAACCCGTAGATGTAGTCGCTGACGAATTGGCAAAAGTGGTGTATGATGCCGTCAAAAACCTTCACTGATCCCGTCAAAAGCGGTATTCTTCTTATCAACAAACCGAAGGATTTCTCTTCGCATGACATCATTGCTATTTGCAGAAGGGAAATGAAAACTAAAAAGATCGGCCATAGCGGAACGTTGGACCCTATGGCGACGGGGCTTCTTATCCTACTTATCGGACGTGAAGCCACTCGACAACAAGACCAATTTTTAAAACTGGATAAAGTTTACTCCGCCACTTTAACCTTGGGAGAGGAAACCGATTCCTGGGACGCTTACGGAGAAGTAATCCGAACCGCTCCCGTCCCTACTCTAACGCAAGTTAAGTTGGAAGAAGCCGCTAAATCTATCACCGGTAAAATCCGTCAACCGATTCCTTTTTTCAGCGCTAAGCGCATTAACGGAAACCGCATGTACGAACTGGCCCGCAAGGGAGCAGAAATGGAACGGAAATACAATGAAGTAACGGTTGAATGGTTGCAGATACAACTGCAAACCCCCACCCAAATTTCTTTTACCGTTCGGTGCTCTTGCGGGACTTATGTCCGTTCACTTGGGTATATGCTAGCCGAAAAATTAGGCACAGTAGGACACTTAACCACTTTAACGCGAGAACAAATCGGTACGTTTGACCTGAAAGATGCTTTTGACGGTAACCTGCTTAAAAATTGCGGACCTGACATTTTATATAACCGTCTTTTACCGGTAACTAAATGATAAAAAGAAAAAACTTCATTACCATCGGCACATTTGACGGCATTCACGCCGGTCATCGTTTTTTGTTTAATCGCTTGGAAACCTTGGCGGCAAAATATCTGGTTCGACCGCTAACTCTTTATTTCCCCCTTCCGCCCAAAACATTATTAAGTACGCAACCCGAGATGACAGTGCTCAGTTCCCCTAAAGAAAAGCAAAAACTTTTTAAAGAGCTGGGTGTTCCTGCTCAACCACTTGATTTTGAAAATTGCAGGAATCTTTCTCCCAAAGAATTTTTTAATGATGTTTTGATAAAAAAATATCGTATGGGAGGGCTTTTGGTAGGGCCGGATTTTGCTTTTGGAAAAGACAGAGAAGGCAGTTTGGCTTTTTTGAGAGCAGAATGTAAAAAAAGAAATATTCCTTTTGAAGTAGCCAACTTTTATTTAACGGACGGCGAAAAAATTTCTTCCTCGTTAATTAGAAAGACGTTAGCCTTGGGTAATATCAGCCAAGCCACAGAGATGTTAACCCGCCCTTATCAATTGACGGGTATAGTGATTAAAGGGCATCAATTAGGGAGAAAAATAGGATTTCCAACCGCCAACCTGGATACAGGCATTTATAAAATTTTGCCCCTTGGTGTATTTGCCGTCAAAGTAAAAGTAGGCAAAAAAATTTTTAATGGTTTTTGTAATATCGGTTTCCGACCGACGGTAAACCCCGTTCATGCCAAATTACCGTTAGTAGAAGTAAATATTTTTAATTTTAAAAAGAGTATCTATGGTCGCAAAATAACCGTTTATTTTGTGGGGAAAATACGAAACGAAAGCAAATTCGACGGACTTGATGCTTTAGTAATCCAACTGAAAAAAGATCGGGAAAAAGCCCTCGAATTATTGAATTCTTTTGATAGACAATAAAAAGAAATAAGGTATTTTGATTTTTATTATCTGAAATGTTACAATAGCGCTATGAAAAAACAACGGATTTCCCTTTTTATCATCACTCATAACGAAGAAGCCAACATCGCTAAATGCATACTAAGTGCAAAAGATTTAGTAAACGAAGTGGTAATTGTAGACTCTTTCTCTACGGATAAAACGCTTCAAATTTGCCGCGAACTGGGAGCCAATATTTATACCCACAAATTTGAAGGATTTACCAAACAAAAGAATTTTGCTTTGTCTAAAGTATCCAGTCCTTGGGCTTTATCTCTAGACGCCGACGAAAACCTTACCCCCGAACTGGTGGAAGAAATTCGCCAAGCCGTACAAAACGAAGAAGTCGACGGTTATCAACTAACCAGAGTAAATCATTTTCTGGGTAAACGTATGAACCACAGCGGCATAGACAAGGAGCATATTTTGCGTTTGGTTCGTACGGAAAAAGCCGAATACCGCGGCGGACTTGTACACGAAGTACTACACGTGGAAGGAAAAGTAAAAAGATTAAAAGGTGTCTTTGAACATCGTTCCTATACCGATATTGATGGTTATTTTGTTAAGTTTAACAAATACACTTCCCTTGCGGCAGAAACCATGTATAAGAATGGGAAAAGATGCAGTATTCTCGTACTTGTTTTGCGAACCCCCCTCGAATTTTTACGAAGATATGTGCTCCGACTGGGCTTTTTAGATGGGGTAAGAGGCCTTATTTGGGCATCGTTTTCCGCATTTTACACTTTCGTTAAATACATTAAACTTTGGTTCTTATGGCAACGCAATCGCTCGTAATAATCCTATTTTCCGCAGCGGTTTTATCGGGTGTTGCTGCTTGTATGTATTTTTTGTTTCGAAAAGAGAATCCTGCTCTACTTGTACTAGTGGTTGAAAAAATAGGGGTAGCGCCGGATTCTTCTCATTTAAAAAAGGAATGGGTTCCCCTCAAAAGCCTCGAGAAAACCCTCGAACACCTCATTAAAAAGAACTTTTCTTTTATTTCCTTAGCAGATCTAAAAAATAAAAAGAAGCTTCCTGTAAAACCGGTCCTTCTTTGCTTTATGGGCGGATATCAAACGGTCTATACCCAAGCGCTTCCTTTGCTAAAAAAACATAACTTAAAAGCATGCCTTTTTCTCTCTCCGAGGTTTGTAGATGGCTATAACGAGTGCCAATCTCCCGATGAGGAACCTTGGCAAAATATGCTTACTGCCAAACAACTGAAATATTTACAAACAAGCAAACTGTTCTCCTTCGGGGCCATGGGATTAAACAGAAAAGACTTATCCCTTCTACCGACAGAAGAAACCCTTTTTGAATTAACAGAAAGTGCTTTTAGACTTAAGAAACTGTTTAAGCTATCAATAGATGGATTTGCTTGGAACTGCGGCTTAAAAAAACACGAAGAAAAACTGACAAATCTTTGTCAAAAATTAGAAAAACTTCCTTTTATAACATTTCAAAAAGGGATAAACTCCCCTAAAGAAAGGCAAATACTTCGCTCTATTCACTTGGGGAAAAACCCAACTTTTGCCGCTTTGCAAATTTTTAAACAACGATAAAGAAACCCTAACTCCGTTTGGAGTTAGGGTTTTTAAAAATCACTTTTTTATTTTCCGTTTTTAATCTTGGAAAATTTAGGATAGAGAGTATCCGTGAATTTATCAAATTCCGTTTCCCCTCCTAAAATTTTTAAATTAACAGACAAGACATATACATCTTTTGTTAAAATTTCACGCCAATTATCTGGAAATTTTACAAAGTCTTTAAACGTAGTGATAATGGGAAGCCCCCCGCGAGTTTCTTCAAAAGTACGCAGATTTTCTTCCGTATAATGTTGATGATCGGCAAAGCGCCATTTCTGCTTGAGCTCCAACCCCAATTTTTCCAAAGTTTTTTCAAAAGTTTCAGGGTGTCCCAAAGCCGAAAAACACACGGCCGGCCCTTTAATATCTTTTAAATCCACTTTCTTGGAAGTACAAATATCAAAATAGTATTCGGGCTCGTGTACACTTTCCAATATTTCCACCAAATCATTGTGCTCACGAATTTCGTCTTTGATATCTTCCAACTGGCGTTGGGAAACTTGATCGCAATGCGTAAGCACTACCAAATTGGCGCGCTTTAATGCACTCATGGGCTCGCGTAAAATACCATATGGCAACAGCGCTTTATTCCCAAAAGGATTTTTGGCATCTACGAGTACTACATTGGCATCACGATTCAAACGGTGATGTTGCAACCCATCATCTAACAAAATAATTTGGCTTTTAAAACGGCGCAAGGCCTCGGTGGCCGCTTCAGCACGGTTGGCGGAAATCACAATCGGCACTTTATACTGGCTAAGCACGCGGCTCATCATAAAGGGCTCATCTCCCGCCAAGCGCCAATCGGCATCGGGGTTATCAAAAAGGACCACAGGGCCTTCCGTTTTTTGCTGCCTTTTGTACCCGCGAGACACTATGGCCACCCGAATTCCTTCCTTGGCTAAAGTGGTAGCCGCCAACAAAACGGCTGTTGTTTTGCCCGTTCCGCCGGCTGTAATGTTGCCGATGCACACCACACGAGAATTAACACTTTTTGCCGTTTTCCAACCATTTTCGTAAGAAATGCGGTCCAGCCAAGCCCCCAAAGCATATACCTTAGAGGCCCCTAACAAAACGCCACGACCTACTATATTTTGTTCCAAATCTTCTTTTAGTTTAAGTAAATCCATTTTTTTCCTCTTTTCCAAAAGGCTTTTAGATATTTTAGCATTTCCGACAAGATTTCAAAACCAGTAGGTTTAGAGACAAAATTGCTATAATGAAAGTATGAGTAAAGCTCGTTTTCAAAAAACCCCTTTTCATTATTTTCAATATCTCGCATTAAAAACCTTCTGCGTGCTTTTTGCCTTGTTACCCTACCGCCTTTCGATTGCTGTCAGCCGTCGGTTAACCGGAGCCGTACGTTTTGTAATGCCCAAACGCTTTAAACGCACTATCCACGATATCTCTCTTGCTTTTCCTGAAATGAGTGAAGAAAAAGCCTACCGAACTGCTCTTGAATCATGGCGCAATATGGGGGCAATCATGGCGGAGTTTATTCAACTTAGCAGCATGACCCCCGAAAAATTCAAAAAACATTGCCGTGTTGTAGGCATGGAAAAAGTTTTTGAAGCCGAAGGGAAAACGGGTGGAATTATCCACATCGGACATTTTACCAACTGGGAGGCCTTTGGGTTGGCTGCGTCCATCTACGGGGCTGATAAGGCCGTTTTGGCTCAACGGGTAGACAATCCCTACGTGGACGAAGAAATCAACCGTTTACGCAACATCTTCTCGGGCCGTACCTTTTACAGCAACCACGAGGATAAACCGTTTTTTGCCTGTATGCGTTGGTTAAAAAAGAAAAAAGTATTAGGCATTTTGTTTGACCAAAACACCATTTCCAGTGAACTTTGGATCCCTTTCATGGGCCGTACGGCAGCCACGTCGCCCATTACTGCGTTGCTTTCCATTAAAATGCAGGTGCCCGTATTCCCCGTCAAAGTATCGCGCGAACAAGACGGCACTATTTTGTGCACTATCCAGGATCCCGTCTTACCGCCCAAAGAATACAGTGTGGAAAATGTACGCAAATTTACTAAAACATTAGTTTCGTATTACGAACAATTTCTGCGGGAAGATCCTGCCTCTTGGCTGTGGGCACATAACCGTTGGAAACGAGAAGCCGAAGGAAACCGCTATTTAGAGCAACATCCGGAGGAGCGGATATGAGCGGAACCATAAAAGCTGTTTTCTTCGATAGGGACGGCACTCTTATCCACGAAAAACCCGGCACTTATTTGAGTGACCCCGCCAAAGTTCGCCCTTATAAAAGCGTAAAGCCGGCTTTGGCCTTACTTAAAAAACACGGATTCAAATTTTTTATCGTTTCGAATCAATCGGGTATCGGACGAGGTTATTTTACGGAAGATAAAGTCCATGCCTGCCATGAACGCTTAAAAAAATTATTAAAACCGACTATCATTGAAGAGGTGGTATTTTGTCCCCATGCACCGGAGCAAGCGTGCAACTGCCGAAAACCCCACCCGCAATTAGGAATAAAACTAATAAAAAAATATAAGATTTCTCCCCAACACTCTTACATGATAGGGGATAAAAAAGCAGATGTGGATTTTGGACACAATTTAGGGTTCAAATCGGTGTTGGTTACCACCGCAAACGGAAAAAATCATCTCAAAAAATATCCGGATTTATCCCCCGAAAAAATAGCTAATAATCTATTGAATGCCGCCCGTTTCATTATTAAAGATTCGGAGGGAAAATGAGCCGTTTTTCACTCTTTTTCATCCTCTTTATTTCTTTACTCATAAATGCTTGTGCCTCTAAACAAACGCATGAAACGCCCCCCTCTACAACACCTCCACAAACGGAAGAATTAATAGTGGCGCCACAGGTAGAAAAAACACCTGTCAGTTTGCCTGAATTATCCGATTCCGAATCTGAAAAAAAACCTGCTAAACAAACAACTCCCGAGAAAAAAATTACAGTGCAAAAAGTAGAGCAAGAAGCTCTTTCCGCGCCAAAAGAAACCCCTCAAGATATGGTAAAAAAAGCACGCGCACAACAAACGCTTTCCACCCCTGCACCGGATACGCCGTCTTTTGAAGAAGAAGAAATTCTGCCATTGGAAGGCCGCCGCCTAAGCCCCTTTGCATACGAACCGCTTTCCAAGGAAGATCAACCCCAAACGCCTTGGAAAAATGAAGAATTAAAATACGGGCTTTACTACTCCTTTATCAAGGCAGGGACGGCCTATATTAAAAACCGCGGGATTACCAACGTTAACGGCAGGAATGCTTTTCTCATTCAAACCACTGCTTTTTCGGCACCGGTTATCGATGCGGTTTACAAAGTACGTGATATCAATCTTTCGTGGTTGGATGCAGAAAAATTTTACTCGCTGGGATATGCCCAAAGTTTGCGGGAAGGCCGCTATAAACGAGATGAATGGCTTACCTTCGACTACGACAAAAACATGTATTATGGGGAAGTACAAAAAAAGCAGGACCCGCGTACCATCTCCGGAGAGCTTTCCATAAATGTGCTGGATATGCTTACCTCCCTTTATTATGTGCGCGCACAAAAACTGGAAGTAGGCAAGGATATTGTATTTGATATCGTCAATCGCGAAAAACAATATCCGCTCGTTGTAAAAGTACTGGGAAAAGAAACCATCAAAACCGAAGCCGGAAAATTTGATTGTATTAAAGTGGAACCGATGTTTAGAGGAGAAGGAATCTTCGTAAGTAAAGGGAAAAGTTTACAGGTTTGGCTGACGGATGATGAATACAAAATGCCCATTAAAATGAAGGTGGAAGTGTTCATCGGCAGTGTTTACGCGGAATTACTGGAATACAAGCGAAATTAAAGATATAATGAGAAAATAAACAAAACGGGAGAGGTCTATGCAACAAATAGCAACCAAACGTTTAAAAGAGATTTTGAATAATTTTGAAGGGAAGGAAATTATCGTCGTAGGCGATATTATGTTGGACCATTTTATTAAAGGCTCTGTCAGCCGTATTTCTCCGGAAGCTCCGGTGCCGGTAGTGGACGTAAAAAAAGAATTTTTTGTAGCCGGCGGCGCAGGGAACGTAGCCGTTAATTTATCTGCCTTGGGTGCCAAACCCGTCATGATTTCCGTCGTCGGGCAAGATTTGGGCGGAGAAATGTTGAAAGGTTTCTTACGAGAAAAAAACGTAAGCATCTATGGCGTAGCCGAAGATTCGGATCGGCCCACTACACAAAAAATCCGTGTAATGGCTGATCAACAACAAATCGTTCGCTTTGACCGCGAAAGCAAAAAAACAATTTCCCCCTCCGTTTCTTCCATCTGTATGAAGAGCTTTGAGTTAGCCATCAAAACTGCCAAAGGGGTAATTCTTTCCGACTATGGAAAAGGAATGCTCAGCGATCACAACATTCAAACTATTATCGACACTTGCCGCAAGCATAACATTCCGGTATGTGTAGATCCTAAAATCGATAATTTCAAAAAATATAAACATATCACTTGTATGACCCCCAACACCAAAGAAGCCTGGGAAGGTGTGGGCGAAAATCCTAAATCCGGCGAAGAAGCCTTGGAAAATTTGGGAAATAAAATTTTAAATATGTTGGAAGCCGATTCTATTTTAATCACTCGCAGTGCCGACGGCATGAGCTTATTTGAAAAGGGCAAAAAAACTCCCTACACCGTGCCGACCGCCGCGCGTGAGGTCTACGATGTAACAGGTGCCGGAGATACGGTTATCTCGGTATTGACCCTTGCCTTGGCTGCCGGGGCCAATTTGAGGGAAGCAGCGGTGCTTTCCAATTATGCAGCCGGTATTGTAGTAGGCAAATCCGGCACGGCTACTGCTACTCGCAGCGAAATTGAAGGAGTTTTATTATGAGTAATGTATTAATTGCTATTCCTGCTCGTTATGGTTCTTCTCGCCTGCCTGGGAAGATGTTAAAAATTTTGGCTGGAAAGCCCGTCATTCAACACGTATACGAAGCTTGCGTAAAAGCTAATGTGGGAGATGTGGTTATCGCCACGGAAAATCAAATTGTCGTAGATGCCGTAGCCCAGTTCGGGGCCAAAGCCGTCATGACCAGCGATGCGTGCCAAAGCGGTACCGACCGCATTTATGAAGCGGCGAAGAACCGCCCGGAACAAATCATCATTAACGTACAAGGAGATGAACCGTTCGTGCAACCTTCCACGATTCAAAAAATTGTGGAGCTTTTGCAGAACGATCCGTCTTGCGATATTGCTTCCGCCGTTGCTCCGACGCTGGATGAAAATAAAATTAATGACCCCAACTGCGTAAAAGCCGTTTTAGCCAAGGACGGAAGAGCCCTGTATTTTTCGCGTTCCCGTGTGCCTTTTAAACGGGAAATTACCGAAGAAAACAAAAACGTTCCCTACTGGCAACATTGTGGTATTTACGGTTACAGAAGAGAGGCCTTAAAACGCTTTGTATCTTTGCCTTCCAGCAATTTGGAACAACTGGAAAAACTGGAACAACTCCGTGCGTTGGAAGACGGCATGGTGTTAAAATGCGTAGTCATTGATTCGGCCGGACCAGCCATCGATACCGCTGCCGATTTGGTAGCGGCCGAAGAATACTCTTTGAAAAATCGCTCTTAAGCGAAGGACTCCCGCCCATCGGCGGGAGTTCCTCTTTTTATGTAAATTTTAATTTTTAAAGGAGAAACTCACATGTCTAAATTCATCATCATTACCGGTGGTGTGGTAAGTTCCTTAGGGAAAGGAATTTCCGGCGCCAGTATCGGTAAATTACTTCAATTAAACGGCCTAAAGGTCAACATGATTAAGTGCGACCCATACATCAATGTGGACCCCGGTACTATGTCCCCCTACCAACACGGAGAAGTGTTTGTAACCACGGATGGGGCCGAAGCCGACCTTGATTTAGGCCACTATGAACGCTTTTTAGACGTCAATATGACCCGCGGGAATACCAACACCGCCGGAAACATTTATCAAACCGTTATCGACAAAGAACGCCGCGGAGAATACTTGGGCGCGACCGTACAAGTCATTCCGCACATTACCAACGAAATTAAAAAACGTTTTACCGCTTTTGAAAACGACGTAGACGTTTCCATCATCGAAATTGGCGGAACGGTAGGGGATATCGAATCTTTACCGTTCTTGGAAGCAGCGCGTCAACTTCGCTTGGAAAAAGGCCCGCAAAATGTTATTTCCGTACACGTAACGTTAATTCCTTACATTGCGGTAGCACAAGAGCTTAAAACCAAACCGACGCAACATTCCGTCAATAAATTGCGCGAAGTGGGCATTGAACCTAGCATGCTCATTTGCCGAACGGAGCAACCGATTTCGCAACATTTAAAAGAGAAAATTTCTCTCTTCTGCAGCGTGCCTTCCAAAGCTGTCATCGAATGCGCGGATGCGAAATCCATTTACCACGTGCCGGAAATGTTTTATAAACAAGAAGTGGATAAACAAATTATCAACCTCTTGGGCTTAAAACCGACGCAAGAAGTGGACACCGATTGGTTCAAATACTTTGACGATGCCTTAACCCCCTCTAAAACGGTCAAAATTGCTATTGCCGGTAAATACTCCGAACTGCAAGATGCATACAAATCCGTCAGCGAAGCTTTACGCCATGCCGGCATGAATAATGATGCCAAAGTGGAGATAACCTACATAAATACCGAAAAAGACAACGTGGTGGAAAAATTAGCCGATGTGGACGGAATCTTAATCCCCGGTGGCTTCGGAAACCGTGGCATCGAAGGAAAAATCGAAACGATTAAATATGCCCGCGAACACAAAAAACCTTTCTTGGGCATTTGCGTAGGTATGCAGTGTGCCGTTATTGAAGCCGCGCGCAACTTATGCGGCCTCCACGATGCCAATTCTACCGAGTTTGACCCCACCACCAAGGACCCGATTGTGGACTTGATTCCTCAACAAAAGAACGTGGTTTACAAAGGTGGGACCATGCGCTTGGGTAACTACACCGCAGACTTGAAAGAAGGCTCGTTAGCGGCCCGTTTATACGGTAAAGAACAAATTGTGGAACGCCACCGCCACCGCTATGAAATGAACCCTGCTTATGTAAAACAATTGGCTGATGCGGGATTAAAAGTTACCGGTTGGCACGAAAGCTCCTTGCCCGAAATTGTGGAACGCGAGGATCACCCGTATTTTATCGCGGGCCAATTCCACCCCGAATTTGGTTCCCGCCCGATGAAACCGCACCCGCTGTTTGACGGCCTCGTTAAAGCCAGCTTAAAACAAAAAGAAGGGAAATAAATTACTTCGGTTTTAAATCAACCCACCCTCGCTAAAACGAGGGTGGGTTTTTATAAGTAAGTAAGAAAGGCGGATACTCAAATAAACCCCTCAAGCTTGAGTATGAAAGAAAGACAGACAAAAAAATCCCCGGGCTAAACATAAACCCGGGGATTCTAAAATTAGTATTCGTTATTTCCTGAATACGGATTGATAATTTGACTCTTTGGACAACTAGCGACCTGTTCTCCTACCAAATAAGTAATTGTCCCTGTCACACTTGACCCGCCATATTGAGCAGGAGTAGGGCAATTTGCCGTCCATTTTTGTCTCCAACTAGGGAACCTGTTAGGAATTAATACTCCAGGTTGTAAAAAAGATTCAGGCACAGTATAGGTACTCCAAGTTTTATATGCGTTTACACATTGTGTATAATTATAATCCATTTGATTGGAATACATAAAAGTTTGCGATTCTGTTACAAGTTTCACACAACTAATTGTATCACTACCCGTAGACGGCGTCGAACCGCCAGAACCGCCAGAACCGCCAACGGTGCAATCCTTCAAAGCCAATAGTTTTACAGATGTAGAACTCCCTGCGGGAAAGCGTTCATCCCACTCCATTTCACAATTTTTATTTTTAAGACTGGTCGGTGTAGGGATTAAATTACCCTCCAACCAAAAACCATTAATGGATTCTCCATCATACAAGTCGCCCGACCCGCCCTCTATCGTTACGGAGCCACCGGTTAGAGTTCCTGCTTTTTGCTTTAACTTCTTGTTGCTGCCATTCTCTTCTCCACCCAAAATCCGGTCAGTAATAACACCACTGTCAAAATCGCCTACCCCTCCAACAGCATATACCGCGCTACCCACTTCAAAAGCTGCATTCGGAAAGCTTATCTCAACAGTTTGATTTTCATCAGGGTCACCGATAATTTGGTTGTTAACTTGAAAGGTAGCTGAAGAAGACGCACTATTCTTCAAAGTAACAGTACCGTTGCTTCGGATATTTAAGTAATCCGTTTCCAAGCCGCCTACCAAAGTGGCTTTATCGGCTACTTTCAGGTAGTTATAGTCCCCCATACGAGAAGGATTGAAGCTGACTTCGGAGACAATCTCTCCGTAGCAGGTAACTGCACATAACAACATGATAAAGAAAGATAGTTTTTTCATAGTATTTGTCCTTTGTACAACATACTCCTTTGTATAGTTTATAAGATAAATGAACAAAAAACAACCCCTTTTTTATATCCCCAGAAGTTTCTATTTTTGATAGAATATTAATATGTCTAAAGTTGTCAGTATTCAAGAGAAAAATCCTTTTAAATCAAACGCACTATCCAAACTTCTTATTAAATTTTCTGCACCGGCAGTAGCCGGTATGTTTGCCAATGCTTTGTATAACATTATCTCCCGCATCTACGTAGGGCAAGACGTCGGCGCCAACGGGTTAGCCGGTATTACTATCTTATTTCCCCTAGGGCTTGTGTATATGGGATTTAGTGCTCTTATCGGGGTAGGGGCCAATGCCCTTTTTTCTATTCGCTTGGGAGAGAAAAGAGAAGAAGAAGCACAGCTAATTTTGGGAAATGCCTTTATCCTGTTAACCATCGCCTCTGCCACGTTAACTGTTTTAAGCTATTTATTTTTGGACCCCATTTTAGGGTTTTTAGGAGCAGACAGCGAAGTGCTTCCGTTCGCGCGAGACTATGCCCTCGTGGTTTTGCCGGGCTACTTTCTTTTTGGTATCGGGCTGGGCATGAACAATTTTATTCGTTCATCGGGGCATCCTAAAACGGCCATGGGGACCCAACTCATCGGTGCGTTTATCAACTTGGTACTCGGGCCCTTATTTATTTTCGTATGGGGTTGGGGTATTAAAGGTGCCGCCGCTGCCACGGTGGCAGGGCAGGTAATTTCCTTTTTATGGGTCATTTTATTCTTTACCGGAAAACGCAGTTTCTACCGCCTAAAGCCCAAATACTTTCGTTTAAAAAAGTATATTGCGCTGGATAGCATGGCTATCGGATTTTCTCAGTTTGCGTTTCAATTAGCCTCCAGTACCCTGAACGTGATTTTAAACCATTCTTTGTTAAAATACGGGGGCAACATCGCCATCTCCGCTATGGGTATCGCTGTAAGTGTAAACACCATCGTGCTGATGCCGCTTATCGGCCTTTCCCAAGGGGCACAACCCCTTATTGGCTATAACCACGGAGCACGCAAATACACCACTTCCATCCAAACCTTAAAAATGGCAATCCGCTGGGGCATTTTTATCACTACGGTTGGATTTGTACTTATTGAGACGTTTGCATATCCTATTTCTTCCGTATTTAGTGCAAACGATACGGCCCTTACGGCACTTTCCGCACGGGTGGTACGCATTTTGAACTTTATGTTGCCCATTATCCCCCTGCAAGTACTTACCACCAGTTTCTTTCAAGCCATCAATAATCCTCTTAAAGCGGCTTTCTTAAGTTTATCGCGCCAAGTGCTGCTAATTATCCCGCTTGTGCTTATTTTGCCGCTATTTTGGGGGCTGGACGGAGTTTTTTATGCTCCCGTGTTTGCAGATACCATTTCCACCATATTGGCCCTCTATTTATTGAAACGCTTTTTTGATAAACACGGGCAACGGTTCTTTTTTGCTAAGAAAAAATAAGTTTTTGACTCAACAAAAAACCGGCCCCTAACAAAGAGGCCGGTTTTTTTACTGACAGAATCTATTTGATAAAATGACACCCGATACTACGCTTGTTTCGAAGAGCAGCATAAGTAATCATCAAGGCGGTTTTGGTGCCGTTTCTTAAATCCAACAATTCCTGACACAACCCTGTACCCTTGTAAAAAATATCAATTTCATTTTGCAAATGGCGCAAAATCTTTTCTGCACGAACCAAATGCTTTTCACTGCGAATCAGCCCCACATAGTTCCACATGGTGCTACGTAAGGTGGCTAAATCTTGTTTAATCAAATTGATATCCGGCTTTTCCTCCGGCACAACCCATTCTTTGGGTTGCGGAATATGAAACGTTTGCTCGGCAATATCTTTGGCATCTTCTTGCGCACACAAGAAACCCATTCCCACGGCTTCCAACAAAGAGGTGCTGGCCAAACGATTGGCCCCGTGATAACCCGTGCAAGCTGTTTCCCCAATGGCATTGAGATGCAAAATGTTTGTACGTCCCGCGGGGGTAGCATAAATTCCGCCACAGAAATAATGCGCGGCCGGTACCACGGGAACAGGGGTCTTTGTCATATCGAACCCTTCTTGCAAACACTTTTGGTAAATGGCAGGGAAACGTTCTTTTGTTTCTTCAGCCGGATTATGCGAAATATCCAAATAAGCACAATCGTGCGAGGTTTCCAATCGTTCTTCTTCGATTGCACGGGAAACCACATCACGCGGGGCTAAGTCTTTTAACGGATGATATTTTTCCATAAAAGCTTCCCCTTTTACGTTACGCAAAATGGCACCCTCCCCACGCAGGGCTTCGGATAAAAGGAAATTTTTCCCCTTTGCAAATACGGTAGGATGAAATTGTACAAATTCCATATTCATCACACGTGCCCCAACGCGATATGCCATGGCGATACCATGCCCGTAGGCGTGCTCTGAATTGGTGGTATGGCGGTAAATTTGCCCTACACCGCCGGTAGCTAAAACTGTTTTTTTGGCGCATACTGCAAAAACTTCGCCCGTTTTATTATCGAGCACATAAGCCCCGAAAGCAGTAAGCGGATTGTAGCGGTCTTTCAAATCTAAAGAACTATGAGAAAGTGTTAATAAATCAATGGCAGAGGCCTGCTCCCGCACGGTGATGAGCGGATTTTGCCGAATCGCCGCTTGCAAAGCAGATAACATGGCATGGCCGGTAGTATCTTTAGCATATAAGATGCGATTTTTACGATGAGCCCCTTCGCGCGTGAAACGAAGGGCGTTATGTTCATCTCTATCGAAGGGGACAGTCAAATCTTTTAAGAAAATCTCTTCTACGGCTTGGCAACCGGCTTGGCTTAACAATCGGACTGCTTCTTCGTTACAGAGGTTAGCCGTAGCCAAGCGGACATCTTCCAATAAATCTTCCAAATTCAGGTTGGGCTCGTAAACGATCCCCCCCTGCGCCAGGTCACTATTGGTTTGGGGCATTTCCCCACAACACAAAAGGAGGGTCTTCAAACCCTTTTTAGCGGCTTGGTGCGCATAAACGCAGCCGGCAATTCCCGCGCCGACCACCAAACAATCGGTATGTAATACTTTCATATTTATATTATATAAAAGGCACGAGGCAAAACGTATCAAAAAAGAAACTTAAAAGATCTTTTCCCATAAAAAATCCGCCCTTCGAAACCGAAGAGCGGAGTTTTTCAAAAAAGTCTATTTTTTACAAGTGCTCGTATCACAAGAAATGTATCCCATCGTTACACATAAATCTTTTCCGGTATCGTTGGTAAACGTACATTCCGTTCCGCGGCGCATATTGTCCCCAAATGTTTCGGGATAGACAACAATGGAATAGTTCCCTGCCGTAGAGCCTTTCATGCGTTGTGCAACAGTATAACCATTGTTAATCGTAATTTCAAAATACTTGGTTTTTTTACAGTAAAGACTGGAAGCAGTGCACGCTTTCCAATTTTCAAGGGTTACATCTAATTTATCAAACGTCGGTTGAGCAGTGGCCGTATTAGACCCACTAAGCATTGCTTGTTCACTAAAGTAACGTTCGACTGCACCCATAATAGTAGAAGCAGCCACCAATCCTTCACTAAAATGGCTGCGTTCCACGGATTTTTTAAAAGACCCTAACCCTACGGAAGCCAAAATGGCCACAATCACTACAACCGCCATCATTTCGGAAAGAGTAAACCCTCCGGTTTGTACCTTGCTATGTTTAAACATAAAAACCTCTCATAAAATTAGATACTTCTATTATAACCTTTTTTCACACACTTGCAAGAAAGAGATATTGAAAAAACCCTCCAAAACCGATATACTAATCGGAAAGGAGAAGAAATATGAATAAAATTTTTAGCCGTTCCGGATTTACCCTCATTGAACTTTTAGCTGTTGTACTTATTATTGGAATTTTAACTTCTGTTGCTTTACCGCAGTATCGCCGTTCCATACAGCGCGCGGAAGCTATGGAAGCCATGGTTAATTTACGCTCCACATTCGATGCGGCACGCCGCTACCGCTCCCAATCCGATGCGGCTCCTACTTCTTTAACGGGGTTGGATGTTACCTTCTTTGATGCATTAGAAAAAGAAAATGGTTTTGAATTGGGAAAATTTGTCTATACATTCGATGAAGATTACGTTCAAGTTTCCCCTTGGGACAACGGTTATACCCTGCAGATGTATTATAAACATCCCACTTATGGAAGAGATGCCCTTATTTGTTCCGGAGAAACTACCGGTAAATATGCCGATATATGCGACCGATTAGGCGGTGAAAAGGACGGAGAAAGTGGGGCATACCTCATTAGATAAACTTATATCTCTTAAAAAAGGACCATTCCTAAATGAACGGTCCTTTTTTTTTAAAATCAGCGACGTTTTCTTTTGAAAAACTTGTTGGAAAATTTTTTATGTTTTTGTGAGGCGTTTTTCTGAGGTTTAAGAGAAACTTTTTGTAATTTCTTCTTACTTGCCCCCACTTTTACCATACGAAAGGGATTCGTTTCTTCCTGTCGGGTTTCTTCCAAAATTCGTTCGGTTTGAACAGCCTTTCGAAAAGTTTTTACCTTGCGTAGGGGTGCTTCTTTAGGTTTAACAGAAGCAGGCTTTTTTAACTCTTCCCCTTGAGGTAAATAGACTTCCCCCTCCGCCAATAATTTTTTAGCCAACTCGGTAGCTTTGGAAGTTTTCTGAATAGAAGAGGAGGATCGCTGTTTTTTACGATTACGAGCATGCGCGGCACCTTCTTCTTGCGCAACAAATTTCGGTTCGGGTAGCGGTTCTATCGTTTTTTGAACAGTTTTTACAGGAATGGAAAACTTTGTTACTTTACAAATATCTTGCCACTTATCCCCATCGTCCGAAATAAACGAAATGGCACTGCCCACAGCTCCGGCACGCCCCGTTCGACCAATGCGGTGAATATAATCTTCCGGACATTGAGGCAAATCGTAATTAATCACATGAGCGATGTGCGGCACATCAATCCCGCGGGCAGCCACATCGGTAGCTACCAGCACCCGTACCGTTTGATTTTTAAAAAATTCTAGCACCTGCCGCCGACGATTTTGCCGTAAATCTCCATGCAAAGCATTACATTTTTGCCCATACAATTTAAGTTGTTTGGCTAAACGTTCCGCTCCATGTTTCGTACGCGTAAAAATAAGTACAGAACCTTGGCGGGAGTTTAGCTCATGCAAGAGTTGCGGTAATTTTTCGCGTATGCTTACTTGCACCACTTCCTGTAAGACTAAATCCGCCGGAGAAACTACCGAACCGATTTGTACCCGTACGGGGGTTTTCAAAAATTCCTCCGCCAAGGAAACAATTTCTTTGGGCATCGTGGCAGAAAAAAGAAACGTTTGACGAGGAGACGGCAGAGTCGACGCAATACGACGCATATCATCAATAAAGCCCATATCCAACATACGATCCGTTTCGTCCAATACCAAGTAATGGGTGTTTTTTAGAACAATGCTTTTACGTTGCATATGGTCAATCACACGACCGGGAGTAGCCACAATCACACGAGGCTTAGAACGCAAATCGGCAAATTGTTTATGGATATTATCCCCCCCGATAATGAGCACCGTTTTTAAAGGGTTTTCCGCATCTGTCAGTTTTTTTAACTCTTCGTAAGTTTGCTGAGCAAGCTCTCGGGTAGGCGATAGAATAAGTGCATTTTGCTGAGGATTTTCTTGCAAGTGTACCACAAGCGGCAAAAGAAATGCCAGCGTCTTACCGGTACCTGTTTGCGCAGTAGCTAACACGTCTCTTCCGTCAAGTGCGGGGGCAATGGCTTTTTGCTGAACGGGAGTAGGCTCCGTAATGCCTTGTTGCCTTAGCGCATTTTGCAAAAAATCGGGTAAAGACGAAAAGATATTTTTCATAAATTACTCTCCCTCGTTTAAGGCAGCTTCGCATTCTTCGTTTAAACGAATCCATTCTTCTTCGGCGTCTTTTAACTGACTGTTTAAAAGTGCAAGTTCAATACTGCTATCGGCCGAATAAGCCACTAATAATTGTTCTTCCAAAGCCGTTTTACGAAGGGTTAATTTTTCCATTTTTTCGTCCAAGGCACGAATTTCTTTTTTCAACGGTGCCACGCGTGCACGACGTTCCGCCGCAGCCTTGCGCTGAGCTTCTTTGGAAGTCATTTTATCGCTAGCCAAATCATTGCGATCGTTATTTTTTAGAAGTTGGGCTTTATAGTCGTCCAAATCACCCGTAAAAGTTTGGCACGTTCCGCGACGCACCAACCAAAGTGTATCACACGTAAGTTCTATCACGTGCAAATCGTGCGTGATAAGAATTACGGCTCCTTCATAATTATTAAGCGCCTCCAACAGGGCTTGACGCGATTGAATATCCAAGTGGTTGGTAGGTTCGTCCAAAATAAGCAAATGGGGTGCATCTTTTGTAATAAGAGCTAATAGCAAGCGGGATTTTTCCCCACCGGAAAGTTTTCCTATTTCTGTATCGGATTTGGCTTTATTTAGCCCAAACGCGCCCAGCTGCGCGCGCACTTGCGTTTCCGTAGCCAAAGGCATGGCGGCGGAAAGTTGCTGATATGGGGTTTTTTCGACATCTAATTCTTCCGTTTGGTGTTGGGAGAAATAGGCAATTTTCATTTTTTTGGCTAAGGTCATTTTACCGCCCATTAACAACAAACGGTGCGATAAGATTTTAGCCAAGGTAGATTTCCCGTTCCCGTTGGCCCCCAAAAGGGCGATGCGGTCGTCCGGTTCAATGCGTAAATTTAAATTTTCCAATACGGGTTTTTCGTCATATCCGGCAATACCGCCTTCAATGGTAACAAGCGAATTTTGAAGCCTTTCGGGAGAAGGGAACTGAAAATGGGCCTCCGGATCTTTAGGAATGGCAGGAGCATCGCCCAATTTTTCTATCATTTTAATGCGGCTTTGGGCCTGTTTGGCTTTGGTGGCTTTGTAGCGAAAACGATCTACAAACGATTGTAAATGCGCCACTACCCGCTCATGTTTGGCAGCAGCCAAACGGGCACCTTCTATGGCGGCCGCACGAGTGCGTTCATAGGTATCGTAATTACCGTTATAAAGTTTTAATTGGGCCTCTTCTACGTGAATAATTTTATCACACAAACGGTTTAAAATATGGCGGTCGTGGCTGATAATAAAAATAGTTTTGTCCAAACGCACCAAATAGTTTTCCAGCCACATGGCAGTTTCCAAGTCCAAGTGGTTGGTGGGCTCGTCTAACAGCAAACAATTCGACGGAGCATACAAGGTGGCTGCCAAATTAGCACGCACTTGCCACCCACCGGAAAATTCTTTGAGCGGACGTTTAAAATCCTCGTTTACAAAACCTAACCCGCTTAAAATAGCGCTGGCACGGGCTTCGGCACTGTGCGCACCCAAAAATTCCAACTTATCAAAAACTTCGGCCATGCGCTCGCCTGAGATGGAAGGATTTTCCAACTCTTTATTTAGAGCGGTCAATTCTTTATTGGCGGCAAGAACGTAATCCAACAGCAGTACGGACGGGTCAGCAATTTCCTGCGCAACGGAAGCAATTTGTGTTCCGCGGGAAACATCAATTTTTCCTCCATCTGGGGAGAACTTCCCTTCAATCAGCTTAAATAACGTGGATTTTCCGCACCCGTTCGGACCCACAAGGCCCACCTTTTGTCCGTCTTGAATCATCACGGAAGTGTCTTCAAACAGAGTACGTAAACCGAAATGGAAGGAAAGGTCTTTGATGTCTATCATAGATATTTATATTTTACTAAATATAGAGAGGGTACAAAAAGAGAGTTCCTTCACCTATTTACGAAATATATTTTTTAAATTAATCAGTCTTATTTTGATGGTTTTTCCTGATTAACCGCATTTTATCAATGAAACAGAGAACACAAGATAAAAAAATAATTCTGCGATTTTTTAAGAGAAGACGCTCCTTTTAAAATAAAGTATTTTATAACAAATCGGATTTAAGGAAATAAAATTTTATCGACGAGAAGTTTTAAAAATAAAAGTTACCCTTTTTCTTCTTCTCCTCTATAAATTTGACTTCTTTTTAAATTTGTTAAAATATTCAAAAGGAATTCTCATGAACCGCAACGTTTTATCCCTGGATTTTTACGGAAATGAAATTGCCGCTGTATTGGCTGCACACGACGAGGAAACCAACACCCTCCGTTTGCGCCATGCTTTGCGTCGCCCCGTAAAAGCTTTTTCCGGGGCCCTCGTGCGGGACATGGCCCTAGCACAAAAAGAACTTTCCTCCGTTTTTGCCGAAATTGCCGGATATGTTTCTGAAAGCCCTGCCCTTGTTATCGGGATTCGGGGAAACTTCCTTTCTTTTAAGCATACCAGCGGTTTTAAGTCTATCGAATCGCGTAACCGCATTATTACACAACAAGAAATAGACGCCGCAGTGCAAAACTCCGTTCCTACCAGTTTGAGCGAAACATTGGAAGTAGTAGACATTTTGCCTATTTCCTACACCATAGACGGGAATGTGGGCATCACTAACCCCAAAGGAATGGCCGGCTTTACCTTGGAAGCGGAAACTTTTATTTCCTACGCGCTTGTTACTCATTTAAACAATTTAAACAATGTTCTTTCCGAGTGTGGTTGTAACGCATACCAACTAATGCCCACTTGCGTGGCTTTAGGGGAAAGCCTGCTAAAACCCGAAGAGAAACAAGCAGGGGTTTTATTATTAGACATTGGCGAAACTGCCACCTCGGCGCTAATGTATCACCGCGGAGCTTTAGTAGATGCTTGGGAATTGTCCATCGGACGAAATACTTTACACGAAGAGGTTGCGGAACTTCTGCAAAACGATTTGGAAACTACTAAAGAAATTCTCCAAGACTATGAAATGGAATCTGACGAAATTATGGATGAAGTGATCGAAGATGCCAACATTAAATTACTGGAGAAACTGAAAAAAGAGTTGGTGCAATCTTCCCTTTCCTATTTACGATATCCCTCTTCTCAATTGGTTTTATGCGGAGCGGTGGCAAATAAAGAGCTGCTAAAACTGTGTAAAAAAGTGTTGGGGGTAAGAAAAACACGTTTAGGAAATTTTGAAGAATTAATTTCTGATTGTGATGCCACCCATCCGGCCTATGCGGGAGCCTTATCGCTCTTAACCCACGCACAGGAAAGAGAAAACAATCAATTAGGGGTTTCCCAAACTAAAGAGCCGGGTCTTCTAGACGGGCTACTAAGCAAGCTGGGGCTGGGACAATTGTTTTAAACAAAATAAAAACGGGCGAAGGATTACTTCGTCCGTTTTTTTATAAATCTTAAAAAAGGGACTTGGTAACAAGTCCCTTTTCGTTGTAATCGTTAAGCAGCTGCAGCGGCTTCTTCTTCCGCAATTTCGGCAGCTTTTTCGGTGCGCTTTCTAACCAAATGCGATAAGATTTTCTTGCGCAAACGAATAGAAGTGGGCGTAATTTCGGCCAATTCGTCGGGAGCAATATATTCCACGGCTTGCTCCAAACTCATCTGACGAGGAGGAGTGAGCACATAAGATTCGTCGCTGGCTTTGCTACGCATATTACTTAAATGTTTGGCTTTACACGGATTGACCACTAAATCGTTAGAACGAGAGTTTTGCCCCACAATTTGTCCCGCATATACTTTTACTCCGGGGCCTAAGAAAAGCTCTCCGTTATCTTCCAAGGCAAAAAGAGCATAAGGGGTGGTTTCCCCGTCTTCTTTGGCAATCAATACTCCGTTGTGGCGTAAATCCGGCAAGTTGGCTTTAGGATAGTAGCCATGGAAACTGTGGTGCATAATCCCCGTTCCGCGCGTATTGGTTAAAAATTCATTTTTAAACCCAATCAACGCACGGGAAGGAATCAAGTATTCCAAACGCAAGCGGTCTTCCCCTTCCGTCACCATATTTTCCAATTTGGCTGCACGAGTACCCAATAAGGTAAACACGGCCCCTTGAAATTCGGATTTAACATCCAAAATCAAGTATTCCATCGGTTCCAAAATCTGTCCGTTTTCTTCTTTGTAAATTACTTCGGGCGAGGATACGGCAAGCTCAAACCCTTCGCGGCGCATACTTTCAATCAACACCGTTAAGTGCAGCTCTCCGCGGCCGTATACTTTAAATTTTCCTTCGCCTTCCAATTGTTCCACTTTCAAGCCCACATTGGTTTGGGCTTCTTTTTCCAAGCGATTTTTCAAGTGACGACTGGTAACAAATTTTCCTTCTTTACCGGAGAAAGGACTGTCGTTTACCATAAAATCCATGGACATAGTAGGCGCATCAATCGTAAGCGGCGGCAAAGCGTTTAAGGCATCGGGGCGGCAAATGGTATCCCCTACGTCTACCCCTTCCAAACCGGCAATAGAAACAATATCCCCCGCTTGGGCATATTCCACTTCCACTTTGCCAAGCCCTAAATAACGTTCAATTTTAGCAGCTTTAGCTTGAGAAACGGTTCCATCATTGTGAATAAGAGCCACCGGTTGACCTTTTTTAATCTCTCCGGCCAAGATACGCCCGATCCCGACATGGCCCAAAAAGTTGTTGTAGTCAAGCATGGTTACTTGCATTTGCAAGGGAGCATCCAAACGAGCTTCCGGAGCAGGAACATGGCTTAAAATTGTGTCTAAAATAGGGGCAATATCACTGCCTTTTTCTTCCATCTTCAAACTGGCCCAACCGGCACGACCCGAAGCATAGATAATCGGAAAGTCTAACTGTTCGTCCGTAGCACCCAATTCCATGAACAACGTAAATACTTCATCTACCACTTCGCTGGGACGGACGTGGTCGCGGTCCATTTTGTTAATAACTACAATAGGGCGCAACCCAAGAGCCAAAGCTTTACGAAGTACAAAGCGGGTCTGCGGCATAGGGCCTTCCACTGCGTCTACCATCAAAATAGCCCCGTCTACCATACGAAGCACGCGCTCTACCTCACTGCCGAAATCGGCGTGGCCGGGAGTATCTACAATGTTAATCGTGTGATCTTTATAACCGATAGAAGTACATTTCGCTAAAATTGTGATACCGCGTTCGCGCTCCAAGGGGTTGGAATCTAACACGGTGTCTTGTGCTTCATCTTCTTTTACTTTGAATTCTCCGGCAAATTTAAGCAAGGAGTCCACCACAGTTGTTTTACCGTGGTCTACGTGGGCAATAATAGCCACGTTGCGTACATCTTGGCGGGTGTTGTTCATACTAAACTTTTCTTCCTAATTAATTTCCACAAAAATGCCCGCAAATGCGGGTGTCAAAGGGGCTATAACCAAAGCCCACAATAAAAAATTCGCAGATACTATATTTTAGTATTTTTTGAGCTTATCCGCTATATAACCCCCTTTTTTCCTACGCATAAAATGGCTATAATACCCTTATGCAACGTTTAACTGAAATGATTTTGGCGATTGCCATATTGTACGCGGTATATGCGCTGGGAATAAAAAAATGGACTTATACCACCGAAGCTGAACGAGAGAAAAGAAAGACCGAACTTAAACAATTAGGTCTTTCCAGCACGTTTTATTTTATTCATGCACAAACATTTTTTATTTTAAACGTGGTAAGTGGCGGGTTTTTTTCGTTTTACTGGCTTTTTAAACAGTGGCAAGCCGTTTTACAAGGATTTAAAAGATTAAGTGGTGCTCCGCTTAAGCATGGTGCGTTTTTGCGTACTTTGGGTGCGCCAATTACCTTTTTTACTTTGGTCGCACTTATCAACCGAACTTGCGAGTACATGCGTAAAAGAATAGCATGGCCGGCCGGTTTGTGGGGCACCTTGTGGCTAGGCGGGGCAGTACTAATCTTCTGCCCGATTGAGATGTTTTACCGCTTGATGGGATTTTTATTTTTCTGTTTGGCTCCGGCAGTGTATCAAAACCGTTTGAATGCACTTCCTAAAGAGCCGGTTTCCCCCGCTCCCAAAAAAGCCGAAATCGTGGCTACTGTGGTAGGTCTCTTAGTAGCCTTGGGATTAGCGGTAACCTTACGAGTGATTGGAAAATAAAAACGACCTTTGATTTCTCTTAATACAAATCATTTTAACATCGCTGTTCCTAGTGATATTAAAAATATTCTTTCTCTGCTTTTTTATACTCGCGCAGTTTTTTATTAAATTTTTCTATTTGTTCAGGGGAAATTTTTTGCAATTCTTGCCATTGTTCATCTAAAGAAGATCTCCAAAAGGCAGGAATTACTATATCTGCTCCGGCTTCCAATGCTTTTTGAATTCTTTCTCCAACACTCAACTCCCCGATATTAGCGCCTTTCATATCCAATGCATCTGTAATGATAAAACCTTGAAAGCCAAGTTCCTCTCGGATAAATTGATTTACTTTTGGAGAGAAAGTGGTTACATTTGTAGGATCTAGGGCAGGGTAAACGGCATGAGAAGTCATGGCATATTTCCAATTTTTGGCATACTGCATGGCAAGAGCTTCCTGTGTACGCAACTCTTCTATTGTTCTGTTGACAATAGAATTTTCTGTATGCATATCTTTGTCCGCAGCACCAATACCGGGCAAGTGCTTATATCCGGGTTCTAAACCGGCATCAGCAATGCCCCTGGCAAAAGATTCTGCCATTTCTGCTGTAATTACAGGATCTTTAGAGTGGCAACGCGTCTTCAAAAAATTTTCTTTTAAACAAATTTCCGCCGCTGGCCCCAGCACCACATCGATGCCGATCTTTTTTATTTCTTTTCCTGCCTCGAGAGCATTGGCATAAATTTCCTTTTTGGCCTGCTCCAAATTTTGCTCGGCCAATTTACCAAAATGACGTGCCGAAGGAAAACGCTTTGGGTTTTGACGATAAAAACGGTTAACATCCCCCCCTTCATGATCGACAAAAAACAACAAATCAGGCCGTTTGAGTTCTTTTTTTAATTGGATGATAACCGTTTGAGCCTCTAAGAGAAAAGGTCTTCGTCCAAAAATTAAAATCCCGTAAGGACGCGCTTTACGCAAAAATTCTATTTCTTCCGAAGAAACCGGATAAGATGAAAGACCTACAATAACAGGACGAACGAAAGGTTGGGGCCCCCATTTTTGATAAATAAGAAGCCCCAACACTAAACTGACAAACAATAAACTAAAAATACTGCTAAAAAGTTTCACTGAATTCCTAAAAACAAATTAATTAGAACCGCCGCTATGGCCGCCGTATCCTCCGCCGGATCCGCCGGATCCGCCTTCACTATGCGACGAGCCACCGCCGCCGTTTCCAGAACCGTTGGAAGCTGCATTACATTGGCCTTCGTATGTCCAATCGTTGCCTGATTTTACTGCTTTACACATTTCTTCAGAACCACAGCAGTTACGCGTAATCGTTCCATCCGAATCCATGTGCAATACTAACGCATAAGCATTCGTACCCGAAACAGCCGTTCCGTTATTGGCACGATCGGCTTGCACCTTTAAAGTACCGCTGGAAACAGTCGGAGTAAAAATAAAATTCTTGGTGGTGGTAGAAACGGTTACATCTAAATCATCAAGCACGTCCGTATAGGACCCATTAGCCATTTTGTAAATCCGTTCCCCATTGGCTATCGTTCCCAAAAGAGTTACGGCTTCTGACGCACGGGATTTTTCTACCGTTTTAGTATATTGAGGAAGCGCAACTGCAGACAATATACCAATGATTAACACGACAACTAAAAGTTCTATCAAAGTAAAACCTTTTTTCACAGAAATCTCCTTATAAACAGGTTTACGACAAGCAAATGATAACTCCAAATTAACAGTCTGCCGCTTAGGGGTATTGTATGAAAAAAAAAAAATAGGTCAACTCTCTGACGAGAAGATTTCCTTTTTCTGAAAAATAAAAAACCTTACCGATTTCGGGTAAGGTTTTTTATTTTTATAACTCTTTTTGGTACAGTCGATATCGTTTGGATGGCTTACAGCCACATTCCAGTATCCCACGGATAATGCCGTCGTTATCTTCCAAAACCCATGAAAGCTCGGCCTCGTTCCACACCGCGACACCATTCTCAATAATATGTTTAATAAGTACCAAATCTATGCCGCGCTTACGAAATTCCGGTGAAACCCCCAGCATAATAAGACGTGCATCTTTGATTTTTTTCCATGCCCACAAGGCTTTTAAAATTCGCCATGGACTAGTTAAACTACCACGGAGCTCCTTTAAGGCATGGTTCATATTGGGAATGGCAATATAAAAACCGGCGGGGACACCGTCTACTTCCAGCACACAGGTGCCTTCCGGTTTGACCACCATTTTTAACTCATTAACGACATCCGCCATACCTTGTTTATCAAGTGGCACAAAGCCCCAGTTTTCCGCCCAAGCTTTATTATAAATATCGCGGATAATTTCGGCTTCTTCTTCCAGTTTTTTTAAATTAAGCCGTCTTAAAGTTATCCCTTTGGCCCGTTCACAACGAGAGCAGACTTTTAAAAATCTTTCGGAAAAAACATCTTCTTTCGTCCGATGGAAAGCAAGCAGATCCTTCACTTTGTTAAAACCGGCTTTTTCAATTAACTCCATGTAATAAGGAAAGTTATAAGGCATCATGATGGCAGGCATTTTGTCAAAACTATCGGTCAAAAGACCGTACACATGGTTACTGGACGGGTTGGCCGGTCCACGCACGGCAGACACACCCTTTTCGCGCAACCACGCTTCAGCCTTGGCAAACAAAGCAGCAGAAACCTGTTCATCATTCACACAATCAAAAAAGCCAAAGAAACCGATATTTTCTTTTTGATACTCATTGTGCGCATGATTGACAAGAGCCATCACACGTCCCACAATTTTTCCGTTTTGGTAAGCCATAAAAAGAGCCCTTTCGGCATGCTTCCAAAAGGCATTATCCGTTTTAAGGAGTTTAATCGTATCTGCCTTCAATTCCCCCACCCAATACTGGTTATCTCGATACAATTCAAACGGAAAGCCAACAAATTCTTTTAACTCATTATCAGAAATTAACCTAACTTCCACACTCATACGTCCCCCTTAAAAAATAAAGCCCCGCCGATAGCGGGGCTTCTTGTAATAGAACTATTTAATAATTCCGACTGCGCGGCCCGCTTGCGCAAACGCCGAGATGATTTTTTCCACATGTTCATCGGTGTGAGTGGCCATTAAGGTCAGGCGCATAAGCGCGCGGCCCGGAGGCACGGCAGGGCTTACTACCGGGTTGGAGAAGATGCCCATTTCGTGCAAGGCGCGCCACATTTTAAAGCAGTTTTCGTTGCTTCCGACATGTACAGGTAAGATGGGTGTAGTGCTGGTACCCAAATCAAAACCGAGATCTTCCAAGCCTTTTTTAAGTTTAGCCGTTAAGCGGAACAAATTGTCGCGACGCGAGGTATCGTTTTCAATAAGTTCCAAAGCTTTGGTAATGGAAGCCACAGAAGCGGGCGGAAGAGCGGCGGAAAAAATTTGGCTGCGGGCAGAGTGGCGAATATAGTGAATAACTTCTTCGGAACCAACCACAAAACCACCCACGGTGGCAAAAGTTTTGGAGCAGGTTCCCACCACTAAATCCACTTCACCGTTTTCCAAGCCAAAGTATTCGCAAGTTCCACGGCCCGTTTTACCGATAATACCCGTCGCGTGAGCATCATCTACCATAATACGCGCACCGTACTTCTTACCGATTTTTACAATTTCGGGCAAGGGGCAAATATCCCCTTCCATGCTAAATACACCGTCTACGATAATCAGTTTTCCGGCTTCTTCGGGAAGTTTGGAAATTACGCGTTCCAAGTCGGCCGGATCGTTGTGTTTAAAGCGAACCATTTCGCCTTCGGAAAGTTTAATCCCGTCCAAAATACTGGCATGGTCCAATTTATCCACAATGGCATAGTCGCCTTTTTTAACGAGGCAAGACACTACCCCCAAGTTCATCTGATATCCGGTAGAGAAAATAAGACCGGCTTCTTTACGTTTAAAATCCGCAATTTTTTGTTCCAAGGCATCGGCCGCTTTTGTGTTTCCGTTCAAAAAGCGAGAACCGGCACAACCGGTACCATACTTCAAAGCAGCTTCACTGGCAGCTTTTTTCATTTCCGGATCATCAGCCAAACCCAAGTAGTTATTGGAACCGGCCATAATATAGGTTTTACCGTCCAACACCACTTCGGGCCCTTGCGCGGATTCAATCGGTTGAAAATAACCGTAAATTCCCATACGCATGGCAATTTTGGCATCTTTAAAATTCCTACATTTCTCAAAAATATCAGACATACTTTTCCTCGCAACAAACCTTCCGAGTTAAAAACGCGGGAGGTTTTTATTTACTTACTTTTTTAATAATATTCGTAGTGGAACGACCTTTTAGCAAGGCAAACCGAACCACCTTTTTTGCAAATTCACGTCCAACAATTTCGCTGGGTTTATAATCCCCGCCCTTCACAAGCACATCAGGGCAAACGGCCTTGATCAAATTGTAAGGAGTATCTTCTTCAAAGATAGCAACGGCAGAAACACTCTCCAACCCGGCCAATACAAGGGCACGATCGGCTTGGGCGTTTACCGGACGGGTCGGTCCTTTTAACCGACGAACAGAAGCATCGCTGTTCATTCCTACAATTAACACATCGCCTTTCGAACGGGAAAACTCCAACACGCTCACATGACCGGCGTGCAAAATATCGAAGCACCCGTTAGTAAATACAATTTTCTTACCGGCCGCACGTTCTTTTTCCACAAATTTTTTGAGAGCACGCGGGCCTAAAATTTTATTTTTTGCTTTCACTGGTTTCTTGGTCCTTGGCCATCATGCGCTCAATCAAACCCGTATCCATATTACCATTGATAAAATCTTCATTGTGTACGATTTTTTGATGGAACGGAATAGTGGTTTGCACGCCACCGATTACAAATTCCCCCAAGCAACGGCGGCTGCGTTCCAACAGTTTCGCACGGTCAGGAGCCGTAACAATCAGCTTGGCAATCAAACTATCGTAGTAGCTGGGAATGGTATAACCGGTATACATATGGCTGTCCACACGTACCCCAAGACCTCCGGCAGGAATCCATTCTTCAATGGTGCCGGGGCACGGCGTAAAATTTTTAGCGCTGTCTTCGGCATTGATACGATGCTCAATAGCATGGCAGTTGATGGTGGAGGCTTCTTTTTGCGTAATGTGCAACGGTTCCCCTTGGGCAATTTGAATTTGCATCTTTACCAAATCCTGCCCGCACACAGCTTCCGTTACCGGATGCTCTACCTGAAGGCGCGTATTTACTTCCATAAAATAAAATTCTTTATTTTGAGCCATCAAGAATTCTACCGTACCCACCCCGCGATATTTTGCGGCTTTGACGAGTTTGCAAGCCGCTTCGCACAATTTAGTACGGGTTACAGCATCTACAAACGGGGACGGAGATTCTTCCACCAACTTTTGGTGGCGGCGTTGCATACTGCAATCGCGCTCAGCAAACGCTACAACGTTGCCGTAATTATCCCCTGCCACTTGTACTTCAATATGGCGCGGATTTAAAACGAGTTTTTCAAAGTAGACACGATCATCACCGAAGTTGGCCTTGGCTTCGCCTTGGGCCGTTTTCATCATACGTTCCAAATCTTCTTCTTTCAAGCAGGCACGCATTCCTTTTCCGCCGCCTCCCAGAGAGGCTTTAATCATGATCGGGAAACCGATTCTGCGAGCTACTTCGCGAAAGTTTTTACCTACTACACCATCGGAACCGGGGGTAATCGGCACACCGGCTTTTACGGCTATATCACGCGCGGTAGATTTTACGCCCAACATAGAAATGGCTTTAGCGGTCGGGCCGATAAACGTCATGCCTGCTTTGGTAACTGCCTCAGCGAAATCGGCATTTTCGGAAAGAAATCCAT
This sequence comes from Elusimicrobiaceae bacterium, assembly GCA_045580265.1. GTDB lineage: Bacteria > Elusimicrobiota > Elusimicrobia > Elusimicrobiales > Elusimicrobiaceae > Avelusimicrobium. The sequence continues at coordinate 65,466 of JAZNNM010000017.1, forward strand.
ATCCTGGGTGAACGGCATCAGCTCCCGTAATTTTAGCGGCAGTCACAATGGCATCAATGTTTAAATAACTTAAAGAAGAAGGCGCCGCACCGATGCAAACGGCTTCATCAGCCATGCGTACATGCAAGCTGGAACGATCAGCTTCGGAATAAACAGCAACCGAGGAAATCCCCATTTCTTTAAGCGTGCGAATAACACGCAAGGCAATCTCGCCGCGGTTAGCGATAAGAACTTTTTTAAAAGGAGTAATTTTGATTTGCGCAGACATGAGCAACTCCTATTTTTCAATAAAGAAAAGCGGCAAACCAAATTCTACCGGAGCACCTTCCTCGGCAGTAACGACACGAAGTTTACCCGATACGGGAGCAGTAATCTTGTGTTGCGTAGAAACGGTTTCTACTAATCCCAAGGAGTCGCCTTCTTTGACGGCTTGACCTTCTTTAAAAACAAGATTTTTACCTTTTCCGGCAGTGTGATAAATCCCTACTGCGGGGGAAGTAACCGGAGTAAGCGAGCAAGCAAATTGGGCCGGTTCAGGAAGAGCTTCTTTCGTTTTTACTTCAATAGAATCGCCGTTTTTTTCGTAACAAAACTCGGCTAAATCGGTGGTCTTAAGCCATTCGGTAATTTCCGTAATCAGTTTGGTGTCCATAGAATCCTCGGATTTGAAAATATAAATACGATTGGTTTTATTTTACCATTTTTGACCCAACTCCGCACAAAACACCTAACCCTTTTTTGAGGCTTTCTAAAAATCTTTCCAACAGCTACACTAACCGCAAGGGGGTAGAAAAATGAAATTCATAAAGCTTATTTTTTGGTTGGCACTTTGCCAACTGGCAGGGCTGGTAGGTTCAGAAGCCGTAATGGAAAATATGGCTTGGTACAACCAACTAGTTACTCCGCCACTCACCCCGCCCAACGGCGTTTTTGGCATCGTATGGGCGGTGCTGTATATACTGATAGGGATCGCCGCGTTTTTAGCACTAAAAAATTTCCCGAAAGAAAATACCAAAACAGCCGCACGGTTGTTTCTGGTACAACTGGGACTTAATGCCTGTTGGACACCTGTCTTTTTCGGAGAACGGAATTTGCTGGCGGCACTTATTCTTGTTTTGGCCATGTTGATGGAGGGTTTTTGGTTGGTAAAAGCTTTCTATCAAAAAAACAGATGGGCCGGCAATCTGATGATTCCTTATATGATATGGATTGGCTTTGCCACTTACTTAACCGGTTCCTTTTGGCTGCTTAACCGCTGATAAACAGTAACGGCACAACCAAGAGGGTGTGCCGTTACTCATCTTTACAATAATCTTAATATCTTTTATTTTCTTAGTTGCTTTACCAAACTAACACCCAACTTGAGTGCTTTGTAAAACCCTGTATCCAACAAAGAAGATACATTATCAATCAATTCAAACGTACTTTTTGTTTTTTCTACATTTTCTGCCGTGGTTACAGCCAAGTATTCTACGGCTTCAGCCGTGCGAGAAATTTGCAACAACGTACGCACCGCAAACACCACCAAAGCTACAAAAGCCACTACCGCTACCAGTACACACCATTGATAAAAGTCCATATATATTTCCCCCTCACTTAGTTTCTTTTTTAAATTTAACTACTTTGTTCAAAATCCGTCAACCCCAAAAAAGGATTAATTACTGTTTTTTTATAAATTTTATTTAAAATTTTTCCCTTATATTTTAAGGGATATGCTATTTTTTTAAAAAAATGATTGACAAACCGTCTCTTTATTAGGAATAATTATTAATAAGAAAAGATTTAATTTTTCTGTTTTTGGATTGCTGAAAATTTAAGTTTATCGACGATAACTCTTTTTTTAAAGGATCTCCAAAAAACAATCTTTAGACGGGATTTGCATTTTTGGTCCGTATTTGTCAAAATTTTAATAACCGTTAGTTCTAACCTAACGGATAAAATCCACTAAAACTCAGGAAATATAATATGGAAAACTCTGAAGTAATCACGCATATCGTCAAGAGAGACGGTACAACCCAACGTTTTGACTCTAAAAAAATTACGAAAGCAATCTCAAAAGCTGCTGAAGTAACCGGAGAATTTGATGTTGATACCGCCAAAAAATTAACTATCCGTGCGATCAACATTATCCAACAACTTTATTCCGACACGGTACCCAACGTGGAAAACGTGCAAGACATTGTGGAAGATGTTCTTTTAACTTCCAACTACCACAAGACGGCCAAAGCCTATATTTTGTACCGCGATCAACATGCCCGCATGCGCGAAATTACTTCCAAATTTAACGTGGATTTGGTAGACCAATACCTGCAAAAAATGGATTGGCAAGTAAATGAAAACAGCAACATGGGTTATTCTTTGCAAGGGCTGAACAATTATATTTCCTCTGAAATCAGCAAAGTTTACTGGCTTAACAAAATCTATCCGGATAACGTAAAACGCATGCACTCGGAAGGGGACTTCCATATGCACGATTTGGGCCTTTTGGGTGCTTACTGCGTAGGTTGGGATTTGCAAGACTTGCTTTTGAACGGTTTTACGGGTGTTGTGGGTAAAGCCGAAAGTAAACCGGCCAAACATTTCCGCACAGCTTTGGGACAAGTAGTAAACTTTTTCTACACGCTTCAAGGCGAAAGTGCCGGTGCCCAAGCGTTCAGCAACTTCGACACTTTGCTTGCGCCTTTTATCCACTACGATCAACTTACTTATGAAGAAGTAAAACAAGCTTTACAAGAATTCTTGTTCAACGTAAACGTTCCTACCCGCGTGGGTTTCCAAACTCCGTTTACCAACTTAACATTAGACTTAACGGTTCCTTCTTATTATAAGGACCAACCGGTTATTATCGGCGGGAAATTGCAAGATAAAACCTACGGCGAATTCCAAGAAGAAATGGATATGCTCAACCGCGCTTTCTGTGAAGTAATGCTCGCGGGTGATGCAAAAGGCCGTGTGTTTACCTTCCCGATTCCGACCTATAACATCACAAAAGATTTCGATTGGGATAATCCGAAACTTACCCCCCTGTGGGAAATGACGGCTAAATACGGTATCCCGTACTTCGCCAACTTCATTAACTCGGACATGAACCCCGAAGATGCCCGCTCCATGTGCTGCCGTTTGCGCATTGACAACCGCGAACTGAGAAAACGCGGCGGCGGTTTGTTCGGCTCTGCTCCGCTTACGGGTTCTATCGGTGTGGTAACCATCAACTTGCCGCGCCTTGGATACCTCTCCAAAAATGAAGAAGAATTTTTTGCCAACTTAAAAGATCGCATGGAAGTGGCCAAAACCAGCTTGGAAATTAAACGCAAAATCATTGAACGCTTCACCAAAGGAAACCTTTATCCGTACATGAGTTTCTATTTGCGCAGCGTCCGCCAACGCTTTAACGAATACTGGAAAAACCATTTCTCTACCATCGGTCTGGTGGGCTTGAATGAAGCGGCTGTTAACTTAATCGGAGAAGATATCGGAACCGAAAAAGGTAAAGCTTTTGCCGAAAAAGTGCTTACTTTTATGCGCGAAACCTTGGTTTCCTTCCAAGAAGAAACCGGAAACAACTACAACTTGGAAGCCACTCCGGCAGAAGGAACTTCTTATCGTTTGGCAAAACTGGATAAAGAACGCTATCCGGAAATTATCTGCGCCAACGAAGCCCTTTACAAACAAGGCCATCAACCCTTCTACACGAACTCTTCTCAGTTGCCTGTCAACTATACGGATGACGTGTTTGAAATGTTAGATTTACAAGCGACCATTCAATCCAAATATACCGGCGGAACGGTACAACACATTTTCACCGGCGAAAAAATTAAAGATTTGGAAGCTATGAAACGCTTTATTAAAACGGTGTGTGAAAAATATGTATTGCCGTATTTCTCCATCACACCTACGTTCAGCGTCTGCCCCAAATGCGGTTACATTGAAGGAGAGCACTTTGAATGCCCCAAATGTAAAGCAGAACGGATGCAAGAGTTGGAACGCAAAGTAAGACTTTTAGAAGAACAGTTGTATAGCAAATAGTTCTTCTACCTATACCTTTTTTGGGTTATTTTTTACCAAAAGATAACCCAAAAAAGCAGTTGAAACGGGGGTACGAAAGTGCCATAATTAAGGTACGGGTTTTCACGGGCCCGTATTCCGTCAGACCAGCCATAACCTTAGGAGAATCATTATGACCGCACAAGAAAGACAAGCTGTAGAAAACCAAATTTCCGAACTTAAAAAAGAAATGGCCGAAGTGCATGGTTCCAAATGTGAAGTTTACTCTCGCGTAGTGGGCTATTTGCGCCCGGTACAAAACTGGAACAACGGGAAAAAAGAAGAATTTGCCATGCGCAAAACCATGCATGTAGAATGCGGTTGCGACTGCAAATAATTTAATGTTTTTTGCTGTGGTGTTCGGATGAAGATAGGCGGACTTATCAAATTTACATTGATTGACTTTCCGGGAAGACCGGCAGCGGTTGTATTCACGCAAGGGTGCAATTTTCGTTGTCGCTATTGCCACAATCCGGAGCTTGTATATCCGCATCTTTTCACCGAACCCATGGCAATGGAAGATGTATATGCCTTTTTAAAACGCCGCCAAGGAACCTTGGAGGGCGTTGTTGTTTCCGGCGGAGAGCCAACCCTTCAGGAAGGCCTTCCGCGTTTTATGGCCGATTTAAAAGCCATGGGGTATGCCACCAAAATAGATACCAACGGTACTCGCCCGGAAGTGTTGCGAAATCTTATAGAAAATAAATGGCTGGATTTTATTGCCATGGACTTAAAGGCCCCCTTGGAAAAGTATTCTCTGATTACCGGGGTTGATTTTAATCCGGCAGTTCTGCAAGAATCGATTGATTTAATTCGACAAAGCGGTTTGGGGTATGAATTCCGAACTACCTTTGATAAAGACGTGCTGACCGAGGCGGATATTGCTGCTATTTCGCAACTGGTGGGAGGAAAAAATTACCGCGTACAGGAGTGTCTGCCGGTATCTAAAGAAAAGGCTTCCCTAAAAGTGTTGCACTAATTCCTTTTCCGCTTTACGAAAATCCCGCCGAAAGGCGGGTTTTTTCTTTCCAAAAGGACAAAAAAAATCCCCGGCTTTTGCCGGCGATTTTTTAGAACGTCTCTATTTAATTCTTTAAATTAGCACTTAAAAGTTCTTGGAAAGTATCAAATAACTCTCGTTCCTGATCACCGTTTCTCATTGCACATTGAGAGTGCTCGCTTCCTCTGTAAAGAACGATGCTTTCCATACGAACATAAGATTCAACAGAAATCTTTGCAGCTCCTCCGGCAATTTCTACGGGTTCATTTATTTTTTCAGAAATCGACTTAGCAACTGCAGGTTTCTTTTCATACAAAGCCACATAAGCATTACGTAAATTCTGCATAGCGGTAAACATGGCTTCATAGCTATAGTAATCTAAATTGTAAACCAGTTTTTTAAAGATTTCGAACTCTTTTAATACACGCTTTTCTGAGACTAAGGTGTCCTTGGAAGAACCTTTTTTATCAATCTCATCGGCCATTAAACTTGCTTCATAATATACAACACTACGCAAGGAGCCATAACCATTTAAGCAATTCTCTGCTCTGCATGACACAGCACCTAAACTTCTCATGGAACCATACGCATGATTACAAGCTTCATAAGCTTTTTGATACAAATCATAGTTTTTAAGCTTTAAAATCGCCAAATCTTCATTTAGTGATTCCACCACATACAAAAGAGACTGCGAATCTCTGCCACTTTCCACTGCTTCTACCAAACGGGCATGAGAACCTCTGACGGCATTAATTTCAGCGGCAAACTCCGAGTGTTTTTCAGCCAAATCACTCAAATATGCGGAAGCTTTCTCTGCCTCAGCCTCTTTTTGTAGAGCATAAACCTTAGCCGTAACGGTAGAAGACAAAGCTGCCCCATTCATCGCCGCAAATAAATTCGGCGTTACTAACCCCATCAATGTCACCAACACCAGCACTTTTTTCATAGCACTCTCCAAAATAAAAATTTTATTTCTTACTATTATTCTAAAAAAACAACTCGCAACAAGCAAGAGACTTTGGACCTAGATGAACCTAGGTCCTGGACCTAGATTAATACTTAAATTCTCCTTTCTCGTAAATCACTTGTGTGGAACCATCTTTCAACCGTGCTGTTACCCGTTTATTTTCGGTATTGATTAAATCCCAATGTAAAGAAGAATCGTTAAAGCCCAATTTTTCCTTCATTTTTTTATCCAACTTGCTTTGCGGACCGGAAAAAGTGTCTGCATAGCTGGAACCGATTGCTACATGGCAATTGCCGTATTGACCGCCAAAATTTTCATCAAACAAAATATCAGCCATGAATTTATTGATTTTTGAAAAACGGCGGTCCGTAAGCGAAAACTCCCCGATTTGCGCTGCCCCTCGGTCCATAGCCACCATCTTACGCACAAACTCTGCCCCTTGTTCGGCATCGGCCTTTACCACACGTCCGTTCTTAAATTCCAACCGAACACCTTTGACGTAATTCCCGCTTCTGTAAGAAGACAAATCTGCAAAATATACGCCACGAGTACCGCGCCAATCGGGGGAGGTAAAAATTTCAAAAGACGGTATGTTACACCCCCCTCCCGCAATAAAGCGGCGTTGTTCACCCAGTAGGACTTCAAAATCCATATGTTCGCTTTCCACACGCAAAGTATCAATAGGCAAAGAGGTTAACCAGGCTCCGATTTCATTGATTTGTTTGGTCACTTCCTTCCATTTTTTTACCGGGTCCTTTTCGTTAAGAAAGCACGCCCGCGCAATTTGATTGGCATATTCCTTCACAGTAAGCCCCGCGCGCCCGGCCAATTCTTCCGTGGGATAATTGCATAACGTCCAAGAAAAAAGGCCTTTTTGTTCACGTTCATCTAAAATTTCACGAACCGGTTTGCGAGCTACTGCATTTTTGGCAATACGGGCAGGATCGATGTTTTTTAAGTGAGTTAAATCTTGCGGCGCATGAAGGGCAATCAAACCATTAATTCCGCCTTGAAATTCTTTTTCGCCGGGAGGAAGAAAAGAGAGTTGCTTATTATCACTTTGTCCGTAAAAGGCTTTAGAAAAATTTTCCGGCACCATGATACGAGTGACAACATTAAAACGAGCCGCCAACAATTTTTTATAAATGGCTTCGGCAAGCGGCAAAGCGGCCGTGTCGGTGCGCAAAAGTACGGTATCGTACTTTTTAAATTTTCCGTTACGACGAGCAGCTTGCATGGCCCAAATCATCACATCGGCATATTTTTCGTTTTGTAATTTTGTAAACATTTCTATTCCCCCTTCTTATTCATTAATGTTATAATAGCAAATAAAGAAACACGAGAGAAACTCTATGAAAAAAATTTTTCTTTTAACTATTTTATCAATGCTTTTTTCTCCGCTTTGGGCGGACGTCTCCCCCAAACCGGAAATGGCTTTTTCGTTTATCTATAACACAAATGCCAAGCCACTCATTAATCCGCTCCTTAGCGAACAAATTCAGTGCAAAGACAACCAGTGCATGGAAACAAAACCCTTAGGTAAGTACGGCATTCAAAAACTGTACTGTTCTGCAGGCAGCTGTTTTTCCATCGCGTATGAATATGATGATTTTCAAAAACTGATTATCACTTTTGAAGACGCCTCCAAACGTGAGAGTAATGTTTTTCAAGCGCCGGACTCTCTTCGTTCACGCTTTAACGTATATGTGGACGAAGATAAACTAACCGTTGAGCCGACCGATCTGCTCCCCCCTGCCAGCGATTGGGTCCGTACGGATGCGTGGCTATCGTTGGGGATTATATTACTGCTTGAATTACTGGCGGCTGCCATGTTTTTGGTATACGCACAAAAACCTTTTACTATTCTATATAGTGTGGCCTTGGCCAATTTATTAACAACAGCCTTCTCTTGGTTGGTCCTTGCTCGACATGTAAAAGAAACAGCTTTTTTGTGGTTATTCTGCCTGCTCACAGAAACGTTGATAATCCGTTTTATGAACAAGCGCAAACTATCACTTAAAAATTCTTTCTTACTTAGCTTAGCAATTAATGTAACCAGCTACTCTTTGGGTATGATAATTGCTTTTTGGTTAGACCCTCTTATTTTTTAATTCTTCAGCCGCCTGTAAAGCCGGCTATTTTGTAGGAGTTTTTATGTCTCGTTATGAACGCATGAAATATAACCGCTGTGGCAAAAGCGGACTTAAATTACCTTCCGTTTCTTTGGGAATTTGGCACAATTTCGGCACACATGATAATTTTAATAATATGCGCGCCATGTGCTTAACTGCTTTTGATCACGGCATTACACATTTTGATGCCGCCAACAACTACGGCCCCGTTCCCGGTTCAGCAGAAGAAAATTTCGGTAAAATTTTAGCTACTGACTTGGCTGCCCACCGCGACGAACTCATCATCAGCACCAAAGCAGGCTACACCATGTGGGACGGCCCTTACGGAGATTGGGGCAGCCGTAAATATCTGCTTTCCAGTTTGGACCAAAGCCTTAAACGTTTGGGCATCAAATACGTGGATATTTTTTATTCCCACCGCATGGACCCGAACACCCCCTTAGAAGAAACCATGGGGGCTTTGGCCACTGCGGTACATAGCGGACGCGCATTGTATGCAGGCATTTCCAATTACGACAAACGAACCACCCGCCAAGCGGCTGAAATTTTGGAAGATTTAAAATGCCCGTTTATCATCAACCAAATCCGTTACTCCATTTTTGACCGACATATTGAAAAAGACGGCCTAAAAAAATGGGCTGGGAAAAACGGTTTAGGATTAATTGCTTTTAGTCCGCTTGCGCAAGGCTTGCTGACCGATAAATACTTAAACGGTATCCCGCAAGACAGCCGAATCTCCAAAAGTGGAGTATTCTTAAAAGCCGAACATTTAACCGAAAAACGCTTGGCACAGATCCGTGCATTAAACGAAATAGCCAAACGACGCGGACAAACCCTTGCGCAGATGGCTTTGTCTTGGGTGTTAAAAGACGAAGATATCACAAGCGTGCTCATCGGAGCCTCTAAACCCGAGCAAATTGCCGAAAATGCGTATGTATCCGAAAAAGCCACCTTTACGGAAGAAGAACTGGCAGAAATAGATGCGATTTGCGCCTAAACAAATTGAAAAAATCCCCGCTCAAATGAACGAGGATTTTTTATTTTATATTTATTTTTTAAAAAATAAGCAGGGACACCGCCATCACAAACATACCGCCGACGACTCCCCAAATCACTTTGTGCCCTTCGCCATATTCGTGTGCGGTAGGCAACAGTTCGTCCAACGAAATATATACCATAATACCCGCAATCAAAGCGAACATCACGCCAAACGCAGCATCATGCAAAATGGAACGCAACAACACAAATCCCACCAGTGCGCCCACCGGTTCGGCTAAGCCGGAAAGAGCACTATACAAAAATGCTTTTTTGCGAGATCCCGTTGCATGATAAATCGGCAAGGAAACAGCCACTCCTTCCGGAATGTTGTGAATGGCTACCGCCACAGCAATAGAGACCCCCAAGGTAGCATCTTTCATACTCGCCATAAAAGTAGCCAAACCTTCAGGAAAGTTGTGAATGGCTAAAGCCAAAGCCGTAAACAAACCTAAATGTTTTAATTTAGCGGATTTATCCAACGTATGAGTTTCCACGTGATGTGAAGGTAAAAGAGTATCAATCAACCACGCCAGGACAATCCCTCCAAAGAAAATTCCCGTTCCAAGCCACGCACCGGATTTTTCTCCATACAATCCTTGCAAGGTTTGCGTAGCTTGCGAAAAAATCTCCATAAACGAAACATAAATCATCACGCCGGCCGAAAAGCCAAGCCCCATGGAAAGAGCTGATAAGTTTTTCTTTTTAATAAAAAAAGCCAACGTTCCGCCAACGGCAGTAGCCGCGCCGGCAAAAAAGCTAAGAAGTAATGCGGTTAAAATAGAGTTTGTCATAGATATATCATAGCAATAAATAAGTTTTGAATAAAAAATTTTTCATTAAAAAAATAATTAGAAAAGCCCCCTTCTCTTTTTTGCGGGAAAATGCTATCCTAGAGTTCCAGGCAGCAGAAGGTTCTAACTTAAGGAGGCGTACTTATATGAGAATGATTGATGTTATCATCAAAAAAAGAAATGGTAAAACGCTTACACAGGATGAATTTAATTTTGTAGCCAACGGTGCAGCGCAGGGAACCGTGCCGGACTATCAACTTTCAGCCTTCTTAATGGCTTGTTTTTTAAACCCGCTTTCCGATAAAGAAACCGCCGCTTTTACCAAAGCTATGGCTCTTTCCGGCGGAAGACTCGATTTCAAACACATCAAATGCCCTAAGACAGATAAACATTCCACCGGCGGCGTGGGCGACGGAATTTCTTTGGCACTTGCCCCATTGGTGGCTTGTGCGGATGTGGCGGTTCCCATGATGTCCGGCCGTGGATTGGGCCATACCGGCGGCACACTGGACAAATTGGAAGCCATGAAAAATTTTAATGTTTCCGTTCCTGTAAAAGAGGTTTACAAACAAGTAGAAAAAACAGGTTTGTGCATGTTCGGGCAAACCAAAGATTTGGCTCCCGCCGATAAGAAACTTTATGCTTTGCGTGATGCTACCGGCACCGTGGAAAGCCGCCCGCTTATTGTAGCCAGTATTCTTTCTAAAAAATATGCCGAAGGAGTGGACAGCTTATTAATGGACGTAAAATACGGTTCGGGTGCCTTTATGCAAAAATTGGAAGACAGTCGAAAACTAGCCAAGGCCTTAGTCACTACCGCCAAACTGTTGGGCCTTAAATGCCGTGCACTCATTACTTACATGGACCAACCTTTAGGCCGCGCCATCGGAAATGCAAACGAAATTTATCAAACCATAGAAATTCTAAAAGGTAACAAAACCATTGCACCGGATTTCTACGAACTTCTCATGCAAGAAGCAGTACAAATGCTTTTGTTGAGCGGAAAAGTAAAAGATGCCAAGAAAGCACGTGCTTTCTTGGAAGAACAAATCAAAAACGGGAACGCATTGGAAAAATTCCGCCAAATGCTGAAATGGCAAGGTGCCAACCCCGATGTGGCCGACCACCCGACCAAGCACCTCAAAAATGCAAAACTGGCTTATAAGTTTTGCGCACCGAAAGCGGGATATGTGCAACACATCGATGCCAAAACGGCCGGAGTTGCCGCCGTATTGTTAGGTGCCGGACGTAACACCATGGAAGATAAAATCGACTACGGGGCCGGCATTTGGTTGGAAAAGAAAGCCGGAGAAAGCGTTAAGAAAGGAGATGTAATTGCCACACTGTATGCGTCGGATAAGAAACGCTTGGAAGAAGGCATAGCCTTATTCAAAACAGCCGTTAAACTGGGAAGCAAAAAGCCAGCGGCTTACAAAATCGTCAAAGAAATCATTAAATAAAAACTTTAAATGTCCCCGAGAAAACGGGGACATTTTTTATGGGCGGTTTTCCCGCTCTAAAAGTGCTATCATATAGATATGATTATTGATAACGACAAATTACAACGAATTTTAGAGAAAGCCAAGTCCCACTCGGACTCGGAAGTCTCCGCCATTTTAACGAAAGCCAAAGAATTAAAAGGAATTTCTTTGGAAGAAGCCGCTGTTCTGTTGAATCTAACCGATGAAAAATTATTAAACGATTTGTTTGATACGGCCAAATATGTAAAAGAAGCCATTTACGGAAACCGCATTGTTTTGTTCGCACCGCTTTATATTTCCAATATTTGCACCAACGAGTGCATCTACTGTGCCTTTCGCAAGTCGAACACACACCTAAAACGCCACGCCAGCTCGCAGGAAGAAATCCGCCAAGAAATTACCGCCCTTTTACAACAAGGTCATAAGCGCGTGTTAATGGTGGCGGGTGAAGCTTACCCCGGCGGCGGGCTTCAATATGTGTACGACAGCATTAAAACCATTTACGATACCCGTTGGAACGGACAAAATATTCGCCGCGTAAATGTGAATATTGCCCCGTTGACGGAGCCCGAATTTGAAAAATTAAAAAAATGCAACATCGGCACCTATCAGTTGTTCCAAGAAACTTACCACAAAGAAACATACGAACAACTGCATTTGGAAGGAGCCAAAAAAGATTATCAATTCCGCTTAGACGCCATGGACCGTGCCTTAAAAGCCGGTATTCATGATGTGGGCATCGGTCCGTTGTTGGGACTCTATGACCATAAATATGAAATTCTGGCTACCCTCGAACACTCGTGGTATTTGGATAAAACCTACGGGGTCGGCCCGCACACCATTTCTATCCCGCGTATTGAACCGGCGGAAGGGTCGGAATTCAGCCAACACCCCAATGACGAATTAACCGATAACGATTTCAAAAAATGCATAGCTGTTTTGCGCTTGGCTGTGCCGTATACCGGCATCATTTTAAGTACGCGCGAATCCCCCGCCATGCGTAACGCCTGCTTGGAGTTGGGTGTATCGCAAATTTCTGCGGCTTCCCGCGTAAATCCCGGCGGATACTCGTACGATAAAGATAACGGCAGCCAATTTACCCTCACGGACGACCGCAGCTTAGCCGAGGTCATCAGTGCCGTAGTGGACGCAAAACATATGCCGTCTTTCTGCACCGGTTGTTACCGATTGGGCCGCGTGGGAAAAGATTTTATGGACTTGGCTAAACCCGGCCTCATTAAAACGCATTGTCTGCCTAACGCCATGTTTACCTTTGCCGAGTACTTGGAAGACTTTGCTCCTGCTGATCTAAAAGCCAAGGGGTACGCGCTTATCGAAAGTACCGCTAAAGAAGCATTTGCGGAAGGAACACCGATCCGCAAATTGATTGAGGATAACTTAAAAACCATTAAATCCGGCAAACGCGATTTATATTTTTAAGACCCCACTTACACCCCCGAAAAATCGGGGGTATTTTTTTGTTCGGTTCCTGTTTACAAATCAAAAAGGATAGCACCCATTTTTCCCGTGCCAATATGGTAAAATGAAATTATGATTGCGTATTTGAAAGGTGAAATTTTAGAAGTAAAAGAAGACGGCGCCATTATCTTATGCGGCGGGGTAGGCTACGAAGTAAACTTGCCTCACTCCTCTGCGTTGGAACTGGCTGCCGGCACCGAAGCCGCTTTTTATGTAGCGGAGTCTATTTCCCCCTACGACGGGACAGTTTTGTATGGTTTTTTAACCAAAGAAGATAAAGACCTCTGGTATCTTTTCAAAACGGCTATTCCCAACACAGGCCCCAAAAAGGCAATGGAATTTTTGAATAAAGCCCTCCGCTCGGTGGCCGATTTTCATAACGCAATTATAAAAAGAGATCCCAAAATTTTAACGGGAATTTTTGGTTTCACCGCCAAAACAGCCGAAAAACTGATTAACTCCCTGAAAGATAAAATGGACGCCATTACCGTTCAAGGGGAAAGCAAAATTAAAGTATTGGATGAAGCCCCCTATCTTAGCGGAGTGATGGAAGCCTTGGGCGCGTTGGGTTATTCTGCCGCTGAAGCGCGCAGAGCGATGGAAAAACTCCAAACCGAAGGCATCAACCCCAATGATAAAATCGAAAACATTATTAAAGAGGCCCTGCGGGTGTTAAAGAAATGAGCAACCAAAACGAAATTTTAGATGTTACCCAACTCCCCGAAGAATCCGCAGGCATGGAAGCGGCTCTTCGCCCGGCTACCTTAAAAGAGTTTGTCGGTCAAGAAAAATTAAAAGACAACTTGCGTATTTTTATTGATGCGGCCAAGTCGCGCAAAGAAGCCTTGGACCACTGCCTTTTTTACGCCCCGCCCGGTTTGGGTAAAACCACTTTGGCCAACATTTTGGCCCACGAAATGGGCGTAAACATCAAGGTAACTTCCGGCCCGGTATTGGCGCGCCCCGGCGATTTGGCTGCCATGCTTACCACCGAACTGGCCGAAGGGGATATCCTTTTTATTGACGAAATTCACCGCCTTAACCCCGCCGTGGAAGAAGCCCTCTATCCGGCTATGGAAGATTTCACTTTCTTTATTAACACCGGCAAAGGGGCCGGCTCCACCACACTTAAACTCGCCGTTCCGCGTTTTACTTTGGTGGGGGCTACCACGCGTTCGGGGTTACTTACGGGCCCGTTGCGCGACCGCTTCGGCATTGTATTTAATTTAGGTTTTTACGAAGTACCCGAAATTACCGATATTTTGGAGCGTTCAGCAGGACTTTTAGGTATTGAAGCAGACCGCGAAGGATTAACGGAATTGGCTAAACGCTCTCGCGGAACTCCGCGTATTGCCAACCGCCTGCTTCGTCGCGCGCGCGACTTTGCGCAAGTGAAAGGAAAAGGCGTTATTACCTACGAGATTGCCCAAATGGCCATGGATTCTTTGGACATTGACTGCGAAGGGTTAGACAGCGTGGACAAACGCATTTTGGAAGCGTTGATTGACCGTTTTTCGGGTGGTCCTGTCGGGGTAGAAAACTTAGCGATTGCCGTTTCGGAATCGGTGGATACTTTAACCGATGTCATCGAGCCGTTCCTCATCAAAGCCGGGTTTATTGCCCGTACTCCGCGAGGCCGTGTAGCCACGCGCAAAGCCTACGAACATTTAGGGCGCAAACTTCAAACGGAACTCCTTTTTTAATTCATGAAAAACATCTTCCGCTCCGTTATTATTTTTTGTTTATCCGCCGTGTTGTGCGCGGCATGTGCGGCCCCTTCTAAAAAACGCGCGTTGCAAAATACGCAACCCACGCAAGGGCAAAATGTTTCGTTGCAAACCCCGTCCGTATTGGCGGACGCGGAAGACTCCGCTTTGCCTCCGCCTACCGTTACGGGAGATTTAACCGTCCCCCCCGCCCAAGATCCTTCCGCTAAAAAACGCCCCGCGGATAAAATCGTGCGCGTATTACTGGCGGACTCCCAAAAAACGGCAGAAATAAAACACTCGGGCCGGGTGTATATTTACACGCAAAATTTAGACAAAAAATACAAAGTTTCCGCCCCCGGAACTTTAATGGTAAAGGCCCTTAATAAAAATAAAATCCAACTGGGCACCCTGCAAGCCACACAACCCATTTTATTGGAACCCGCCCAAGGCACTTTGCTGACTTGGAACAAAAATATCTATTCGGGTAAAATCGTTATTATTCCGGCGGGAAATTCTTTTCATTTAGTGGAACACGCCCCGCTGGAAACTTATTTGTACGGGGTGCTTCCGTATGAAATGAGTTATTCTTGGCATTTGGAAGCCCTCAAAGCTCAAGCCGTAGCCGCCCGCACTTATACGCTTAAAACCTTGGAAAATGTGAAGCGGAAAAATTTTGATGTATACAGCGATGTACGCAGCCAAATGTACAAAGGCGGCGGTAAGCAGTATGACTCCGTCAAAAAAGCGGTGGACCAAACCCGCGGACAAGTGCTTACTTACAGCGATAAACTCTTTCATACTTACTACCATGCCAACTGCGGCGGCGGAACGGACGATGTAAAAAGTTGGAGTCCGTCCTCCACTTCTATTAAACCGTTGTCGGGTGCGTCCTGCAAAACCGATTCCCACTCCAAAAGTTATTCATGGAAAATGAACGTCTCCCATGCCAAGGTACTGGCCTATGCCAAAAAAGTTGGGCTGACAGGCACGCTAAAAAGCATTAAAATTGCCCGTAAAACCGATACGGGCCGCGCTACCAACCTAACGATTCGTACCTCCAAAGGCTCCAAAACTGTACCGTGTGGCAACTTTCGTCTGGCTACGGGTATCCGCAGTTGCAAAATCACCAAACTCTCCGTTACCGCCAAAAATGTGGCGTTTGAGGGCAAAGGATACGGGCATGGCGTAGGCATGTGCCAGGACGGCGCCCACGGCATGGCCAAAAACGGAAAAACTTACAAACAAATTTTGAAAAATTACTATCCCGGTGCTACGATCACCGAACTGAAATAGAGGACTTATGGCTTTTGAACGCTTCAAAGAATTAGATTTAGACCCCCTTATCGCCAAACAACCCGCCACTCCGCGGGACAGTTCGCGCCAAATGGTGTTAAACCGCGCCGCGCACACCATTGAACACCGCACTTTCAGGGATATCCACGAATACTTTAACGCAGGCGATACATTGGTAATAAACAACACCAAAGTTTTCCCCGCTAAACTGTTTGCCCATAAACCCACCGGCGGAAAAGTGGAAGTACTTTTGGTACGCCCCACCGTCAACAGCCGCACGTGGGCCGTTCTTACGCGCGATTATAAAGAAAACATCACGCTGGACTTTGGCGACGGCTTAACCGCGCGCACCTTGGGTAAAACCGAAAACAACGAAGCCATTTTGGAATTTAACCAAGACGACATTTTACCGTTCTGCGACAAACACGGCCTGATGCCGCTTCCGCAATACATTGAAAAAGCCCGCAAACACAACGGTATGACGGCCAGCATCGAAACAGATAAAGAACGCTACCAAACCGTGTTTGCCAAACATCAAGGCTCTATTGCGGCGCCGACGGCGGGTTTTCACTTTACTCCCGAACTTTTGCAAAAATTAAAAGATAAAGGCGTCAATATCTGCTACATTACTTTACATGTGGGCTGGGGTACTTTTAAGCCCCTTCGCGGAGAACCCGAAGAACACAAAATGTTAGCCGAACTGGGCGAAATTTCACCCGAAACGGCAGAACTCTTAAATGCTACGCGCAAAACGGGCAAGCGTGTGTTTTCCTGCGGAACGACCAGTACGCGCACCATTGAAAGTTTTACTGATGAAACAGGCCACACCTCGGCCGGCAAAAAATGGACAGACTTGTTTATTTATCCGGGGTATCAATTTAAGGGAATTGATTGCCTGATCACCAACTTTCACTTTCCCGATTCCACCCCCCTGTGCATGACGAGTGCCTTCGCGGGAGAGGACTTTATCTACGAGGCCTACCTGCAAGCGGTAGAAAAAAAGTACCGCTTTTATTCGTTTGGCGACAGCATGATGATTTTGTAAAAAAAGCCCCGCTCTTTAGAGTGGGGCTTTTAATTTTATTGTTTCTAATTTTTCCATCAGATGGGATTCCCTTCCCCTTTAAACAACTTGCACCATTCTTCACTTTCATAGCAAACAATCGCATTAGCAGAATTTTCGCAAAATTCATATTCCAACAGATACTTCCTTTGCAAGTCATTTCCATCATAACTGGTCCCATCTTCCAATCGTGCCGCTATTACATTTTTAGGGTCGGGACATCGAGACCCCCACGCCATGCCGGAGTTAATATAACACCAATGTTTATTACAACAAATTTCTTCCTCTCCCGTCCATGAACAAGATAAATTTTTGGGCAACTCTATACCCAAATCTTCATTTCGTTTTCCATAAAGGTCTTCTGCCCCGTTAGCTAGAATATATAATTGTATTTGCTGATGCATATAACGCAACATTTGAACGGCCTCTGCCGCACGGGATTTTTCAACTGATTTTTGATATTGGGGCATTGCCACCGCAGATAAGATACCGATGATTAACACCACAACCAAAAGTTCTATCAAAGTAAAACCTTTTTTCATACAAATCTCCTTATAAATAAGTTTATGGCAAACGGAAGAGGTCTAAACTTTAACAGTCTGCCGATTAGGACTATTGTAAGAAAAAAAAAAACGGGTCAAGTTGTCGACGAGAAAATCCTTTTTCATCGCACAAAAAATCCTCGGGTTATTCCCCGAGGATTTTTTAGAAGAGGTCTATCTTTTAATAAATGGCATTCCATTTTCGTTTGGTAAAAGTAAACTCTACCCGACGGTTGGTGCGACGCCCTTCGCTGGAGTTATCCAAAGTGAGCGGTCTGTCCTTCCCGTGGGAGTGGATACGGATACGCTCCGCATTTACCCCGCGGCTTACCAGATAAGATTTCATCGCCGCCGCACGGGAAGCACCCAACCAATAGTTGTATTCTTCCGAGCCGAGTACATCGGTGTGCCCTTCCACAATTAAGTGCAAGGAAGGATGTTCAATCATCACATTGGCAACTTTATCCAAGAAAGGATAGGCATAGTCCGGCGGACGGACGGAATCAAATTCGTAAGTAATGGCGGGAAGTTCCAAGGTTTTGGCCATGCGGGCTTCGCTTTGGTTATACAGACGTTCGTTCTTTTTGGCCTGTTCTTCAATAATCGGGTCCCGTTTGGTGGGAGTAGGGATATCTTCCTCTTTTTGTGCAGAGGAGCAGGCAAAAAGGGCAAGAGAGCAAACAAATAAACAAAAAGTTTTCAATTTCATGGAAAAAATCCTCCTGTCAAAATTATAGCAAAACCGCACACATACGCGTAAAAATTTTGCAATTTACAAGTTGTCCACATACTGTGGATAAATTGTGGATAACCCCTATTTCTCCCTAGAGTTATCCCCAAAAAAATTTTTCAATTTTTATTTTTACCCCTTTTTTTAACAAGGCCTGTGGATAACTTCGTTTTTCTGTGGATAACTTGGCTTTTCTATAGGGGAGTAGGCCTGTTTTTATCCCGTTTCTCCGTCGGGCTTTTGGCTAGTTGGCTTTTTGGCACTGTTTTTCACAAATTTTAAAAAAACTGTTGACAATTTGTATTTTTTTTGCATAAAAACACTTTTTGGGGCTTTTTTTCTTATTTTTTAAGCTTTAATTTCACAGAAAAACCCGGATTAAGCTGTTCGGAACGAATTTTTACCGTACCAAGCTCCGCCCCCGAAATAGCGGAAAGAATACCTAAGTTGGGCTGCCACGTTAAATAGGGAGGGCTCATACGAAGCCCAGCAGGCACATAGGCAAAACTTCGGCCATTGTTTAAATGTGCCGATATTTGCAAATGTACCGACTCTTGTAAAGAAACGGAGAGCGTCTTTTTTTCTAACTGGGCTTTTAAAGTTTTTAATGTTACTTCCTGCACGGGTGCAAACAGATAATCTTTTTTAAGCAAAGCCCAAAAATTATTTTTCGATTTTTCTAAAAGAGCAAAATCAGGCCCATACGCCCAACCGTTTTCTTCAAAAACCCGTTGTGAAACGGCCAATTCGGCTTGCGTACCCGCCACCAGAATACGCGCTGAACCCCTCGTCGGAAGGGCCTTTTCGGCCAAAACATCAGAGGGAGATAATAACCCCACCCCGCCAAAGGTTTTAGGGGTAGAAGCCAGCATGAGGGCCACCCTCGCACCACCTTTTCCCTGCGCAACGATTACTCTATTTTTTTCGCCGATTAAAACAGGATAATTCGTCTCCAAATATGGCAAAAGTTCCTTCGATACAAATCGAGCAATTTTTTCCGGTTCATTATAATCTTTTTCTGTAAAATTAACCCCGGCAACAATCATTTTATCCGTCTGCAAGAACGCTTCGGCCGTTTCGCTTTCTTCAGCCCCCATTCCCAACACTACCGCCAAAGGATAACGCCCTTTCAACGGAACAAACTCTTCCGGAAGAAAAATTGTCAAATTATATTTGTTCCCTAACGTAGCGGAAGGGAAATGCGCAAACGTTTCCCGTCCGGGATTAATAATCATTAATTCGGTATTACCTTGGGCGAGCAAAAAGTTTCCGCCCAATAAAAATAAAGTGAATGCGAGTATTTTTTTCATATTCTTATTCTACAAAATCCTACCTTTTTTAGGCCAGGACCTACCTTCCCTTAGGCCTAAAGACCCTTGTTTTAATCCTTGCAAAACAATAAAGTATAAGTAAGAAAGATTTAGGAGTTATTTTATGAAAGCTAATCCCAATTTACATTTTTTACTGGCCCTAGGAAATACTAAAGTCGTTGTATTAAAGGAAAACGACGAGCTGAAGGTTTATTCCGGAGAAAGAAAGAAACGCGTGCGCTCTTCCGTCGCCCCCGAACGTTTGGCCGAAGCCCTTGCTTCCCGTTAAATCCAACTAAATATGCATTTCCCCACCCGTTTGGGTGGGGTTTTTGCTTGATAAAAGCCCTTTATAATTAATAATATAATGTTAATATGAAAACAAATTATTCTCTTTTGATGTATGTCATGTTTTTATTTTGTGCTACCCCTTTAATGGCACAAAGTGAACTCCAAAAAGCACTGCCGCTTTTGCAAAAAAGCTATCGTACTGAAACCGAAAATCGTCAAGTATTGCAACTTTTCCGTTCCTCAAAAACACCGGATGTCGTGTTTGCAGCTGGGGCCAGTTTAGTCAAAAACCCGCCTGCCAAAATTCAGGAACCGGCACTTTTCTCACTCGTGCTACGCCAAGGGGACAACCTGAAACAAACTTTTGCCGCCATTATTATAACAGCTATGGGTTCGGCGCATGATGAACTATTACCCGTATTGGAAAATGCGTTGTTAAGCGAAGATATTATCCTTCGTTCTTATGCGGCGGGAGCTTACGCACTTTTGAATCCACAAAATGAAAACTATTCCTCCGATATTGTGCGTTTGTATGCATACGATCCGGCATTTGCCCAACGAGCTTTAAATCTTTTTTCTAAGCCGACGGAAAAATATTTAAAAACAGCTGCCACCAGCCAAGATCCTTCCGTTCGCGCCGCCACCGCCGCTTGGTTAGGTGTGTTACATAGCGAAAGTGCCGCCAAACAATTATTAAAAATGGCCAAAACAGAACAAGATCCTTCCGTCCAAACACAGCTAGCTACCGCTTTGGCAAAAAATCGGGATTACACTCAAAAATCCGTCTTCAAAGAATTAAAACGCGATTACCGATCCCCCACCTCTGCCACTTATGCACTTGCTCTTGGTTTTATGACGGGAAATGCCGTGGAAGATATCCGAAAAGGCCTGATTAGCGAAAAAGAGAATGTGCGCATTAATGCATTACGTGCGACCGCTTATATGGCGGGCGTACTTGCCAACGATGATGCTTTCAACTACACCACCGACCGTGTTTTTGATATTCATTTGTTAAAAAGCCTCATTGCGCAACTGAGCCTCTTGGCTCGCACGGGAAACCCGACCGTCAAATCTTACGCGCAAAACGCGATGAAACAAATTGAAAAATTATTGGAATAATCTATGACAAACCCTGTAATGAAAGTAAAAAAATTAGCTCCTCATGCCAAGCTTCCGCTTCGCGCACATGCAACGGATTCCGGTGCCGATTTATTTGCCTTAGAACGTACGGTTCTTCCGCCTAGAACCATTACATATGTGCATACCGGAGTGGCCGTAGAACTGCCGGAAAAGACTTCCGGCATTATCTGGGGAAAAAGTTCCGTAGAAAGCAAAGGAATCAAAGCCATGGCGGGACTGGTAGATGCACCTTACCGAGGAGAACTTATCGTATGTATGTATAATTTAAATGATACGGAATTCACCTTTGAACAAGGCCAAAAAGTTGCTCAACTGGTTGTGTTGCCTACCCTATATCCTTCTTTTGAAGAAGCCGAAGAATTAACCGATACTTCCCGCGGGAGCGGCGGATTTGGCAGTACCGGCAACAAATAACTTTAAAAAAATACCTCGGGCGATAAAACCCGAGGTATTTTTTATTTATTTGTTATGCTAATTAGATTTTTTGAAAACCGGCTGAAGTAAGCGAAGTACAAACCCCCTCTCCGGTTTTACCGACCCCTTTGCAAGTGCGGGCCCCGTCCGAATCACTTATATGCGTGTAAAGCATAAGTACATAAGAATTGTTGGAATCAATGTTACGCGTAATTTTTAAGTATTCACGATTGGAAATATCGTAATCAAAATCCTTTGACGAAAACACCGTGCCGGCCGCGTTCCACGTTCCGTTAGTTAAACGTACGTCTAAAAATTTTTTACTACTGCTCTCCCCGTACAAATTGGGAATTTCGTTGATAGAACGGGTTAATGCGTCAAACAACGTCTTGCCGGTAGAAACCGCCTCCGCCGCGCGGGAACGCTCCACGGCTCGAGTGTATTGAGGCAAAGCAGCCGTCGTTAAAATACCGATAATCACCACCACTACCAGCAATTCAATAAGAGTAAAACCTTTTTGCATAATTCCTCCTAAAATATACTTCTGCTTTATAGTATAAAACACCCAGAGCCAAATTACAAGTTTTTTTCTATTCTTTTTCCAATAGAAATAGGATAAAATTTGCTATCATTAAGTATATGCAAAAAACTATTCAAATCGGCAGTTATAAAATTTCCAACAACCGGCCCCTTTCTTTTATGGCGGGGACGTGCGTTATTGAAAGCGAAAAACATTATTTGGAGACGGCAAAAAAATTAAAATCTATTCTTGCCAAAACAAAACATCCCTTTATCTTAAAAGCTTCTTTTGATAAAGCCAACCGCACCTCGGTAGAAGCCTACCGCGGGCCGGGCCTTACCAAAGGACTTGATATCTTAGCCAAAGCCAAAAAATTAACCGGCCTTCCGGTGGTAGTAGATGTGCACGAACCGTGGCAAGCCGAAGAAGCCGCCCAAGTGGCAGATATTTTACAAATTCCGGCCTTCTTGTGCCGTCAAACAGATTTGGTACTTGCTTGTGCCGATACCGGCCGCGCCATTAACGTGAAAAAAGGCCAATTTTTGGCCCCCGGTGCAATGGAGCAAGTAATCAAAAAGATTGAATCTCGCGGCAACAAAAAAATCCTACTCACCGAACGCGGTTCCAGTTTTGGTTATGGCGATTTGGTGGTGGATATGCGCTCCTTGCAAACAATGAAAGAATTCGGATATCCGGTTATTTTTGATGCCACACACTCTGTGCAAAAACCGGGAGCTTTGGGTTCTTGCACCGGCGGAAACCGCCAAATGGCACCTATCTTAGCCAAAGCGGCCACCGCCTTGGGAATTGCCGGTGTATTTTTTGAAGCACATCCCACGCCGGATACAGCCTTGTCCGATGGGCCAAATTCGTTGGATTTAAAATTAGCCGAAAAAATGGCACGCGAATTGTGCTTAATCGACCAAGTAGTTAAAAAATTTAAATAATGACACATACCCCCGTCTTCACCCCTACGCTCAAATGGCACACCAAACTTTTTGGTGCGCTCTTGCTGGCGTGCTTGGCGGGGTACTTTGTTTTCTTATACATGACGGCTAAATTTCCCGCTCCATATCAAACGAAACAGCCGTCCGCACAAGCAATGCCGTGGATAGAAAATCCCGCACAAAGGAAAAATTATGACTAAAACTTATTCCGATTCCGCTATTAAAAAAATGGCTAAAGAAGTATTATCCATTGAGCACAAAGCTTTGGAACTCAGCCAAAAAAGCATTAATGACAATTTTCTGCAAGCTGTTAAGGTAATTGCCAAAAGCAAAGGACGTGTCGTGGTGTTGGGCATCGGGAAAAGTGGTCTTATCGGGCGTAAAATAGCAGCTACACTTGCCTCTACGGGCACCCCCTCTTTCTTTGTACATCCGGTAGAAGCCCTACATGGAGATTTGGGTATGATTACGGCCGGTGATATTATTTTAGCCTTGTCTTTCTCCGGACAAACGGAAGAAATCAACAAAATTCTCCCTTCTTTGGAACGCCGAAAACTTACCATCATTTCCATGACAGGCCACGAAAAAAGCAAATTAGCTTTAATGTCGGATATTCATATTCCCGTTCGTATTGAACGCGAAGCCTGCCCGTACAATTTGGCACCCACTGCTTCCACCACCGCTACATTGGCTTTAGGCGATGCGTTGGCTTTGTGCTTAATGAAAGTGAAAAATTTTGAAAAGCGTGATTTTGCCACTTTCCACCCCGGTGGATCTTTGGGGAAATTACTTACCCAACAGGTAAAAGATGTTATGCGTACCGGTAAGAACAATCCTGTTGTACCGCTGACGGCTACCGTAAAAGATGCTCTTTTTGTTATGACCAAAACAGACGGAGCAGGGGCTACCAGCGTAGTAAATAAACAAGGCAAATTAGCCGGTTATTTTACAGACGGAGATTTGCGCCGTTTATTACAAACAGGCGAAGATGTACTAAGCAAAAAAATCACGGACGTAATGACCAAAAATCCACACCATTTACTAGACACCATGCCAGCTATTGAAGCCGCAAAAATGATTCACACCACCCATGTGGATAATTTGCCGGTGCTTAACAAATCGGGCAAAGTTGTGGGGATTGTAGATGAAAAGGATTTAATTGAATTTTTAGCATTATTGGATAAAAAATGAGAAAAATTTTAGTACTAACTCTCTTCTGTGTTAGTTTGGTTGCATGCGGTGGGAATGGGGAAAATTCTCCCCAAGACGCATCTGATATGCAATTGGCTACCAATGTATCTATCTTCGAATCCAAAGATAATCAAAAACAATGGATTCTTCAAGCAGATACCGTAGATTTTGCAGATCTTAAAAGTGCAACGCTAAAAAATCCACAACTTTTGCTAAAGCAAGAAGGGAAAGACAGTGCGCGTGTTTTCGGAAAAACAGGATCTTTTGATTACATCAAGAAACTGGTAACCGTAGAGGGAGATGCCAAAATCGATTCTTTTACGGAAGATGTACAAATCACGGCAAACCGTTTCTTCTATGATGTGGAAAATGACCGAGTTTGGTCGGAAGGGAAGACGGTTATCACTCGCGGTGGCGCTAAAATTACGGCACGCGGCGGAATTGAAACTGATTCCAAACTTGTAAAAATCGAAATGAAAAAACAATCTACCCGACTTCCGGCATCAGCTCAAGAATTGCAACGGAAAAGCAAATGAAAAAAACCTTAATTTTATTTTTTCCTTTTTTCATTTTTACGACCTTGATCGGTTGTAAGACCGTTCATGTACAAGGGCCGGAAATTCCCCTTCCTGCGGCAAAACCGAAAATCGCCGAAGCTAAGAAAACGATTAAATCCAAAACCCCCACCGAATTACCAGCCGTTTTGGGTGGTATTGTACAGAGCGATTCTTGGATTATTTACAAAGACAAACAACAAGAAGAGTTTTCCGGAAATGTTTCTTATGATAACGGGGCCTATCAGTTCCGCGCTGATTATGCGCTTTCCGAACGTGCCAAAAACCGCTTTACAGCACGCGGAAATGTGTACCTAAAGCAAAATGACTCGCAAGGCACTTCCTATGAAGCTTATGCTCATTATGCACGTTACAATTACAAAACGCAACAAGGAGAATTGAAATCCTCCGCGAAAAAACAAATTAAGCTCATCTATACGGACGAGAAGAAACAAACCGGCACCGCTTGGGCGGATAGAGCTTCTTTTGATTTAGCGCAAAAAATTTTTACACTGGAGGGAAATGTGCGGGTAGAAAGGCCCACCCCTACCGGAAAAGAAACACTAACGGCCCAAAAAGCTACCTTCGAACAAACGGCTAACCATGCCGTCTTGGAAGGAGATGCAAAAATAACGGACGGCTTAAGAACCTTGGAAGCCGAAACCATTGTTTATGACGGAAACAAAAACTATTCCTATGCCTATGGGGCCCGCCCGATGGCTTACGGAAAAAATGAAGAAAACACCTTTGCTGTTATTGCCGACAAAGTTTCCGCCGACAACGAAGGCAAACAACTTGTATTAGACGGGAAAGTGCAAGGTTGGGTCGTAGCCCCTAAGTTAAATGAGGCGGATATTAATTCCAAATTTTAGAGGTTTTTATTATGCAACTTCGCAGCGAACAAATTGTTAAAGTTTACAAAGACCGCATGGTTGTAAAAGGGGTCGATATTCACGTAAAAACGGGTGAAATCGTAGGTTTATTAGGCCCCAACGGAGCAGGGAAAACCACTTCCTTTTACATGATGGTGGGCTTCGTTCGCCCCACTACGGGGCGTGTGTTTATCGATAATGAAGATGTAACGTCCCTCCCCATGTATGAGCGTGCCCGCCACGGGCTTGGTTATTTGGCCCAAGAACCTACCATTTTTAAAGGGCTCACGGTGGAAGAAAATTTACTCGCCGTTTTAGAACGCATTTTAGACGACAAGAAAGAACAAAAACGCCGTGTGGACGAGTTGTTAACCGAATTCGGCTTAACTAAACTGGCTAAGCAAAAAGCGTGGACTCTTTCCGGCGGAGAAAAACGCCGCATGGAAATTGCACGCTGCATGATCAGTAATCCCAAAATTATTTTATTGGACGAACCCTTTGTAGGTATTGACCCTATTACCGTATCCGATTTACGGCAAATGATTTTTAAACTGAAAGATAAGGGTCTCGGTGTTTTAATTACCGATCACAACGTACGCGAAACCTTGCCTCTAACCGAACGTGCTTACCTTATTTACGACGGAAAGATCTTGGTGGAAGGAGATCAAAACACATTACTTAACGACCCCAATGCCCGCCGCCTCTATTTAGGGGAAGATTTTAAAATGTAGGATACGTCCCATGAGCGATTTATTTTCCACCGTTGCTAAGGAATTAAAAAGCACGTTTGATAAAAACTTTTTTGAACGGGCGAAATATATCCCTTCGGCCAAAGAAACGGTGGAAATTTTTTCGGCACTGAAAGATTTTTTGTACCAATATCCACTTGTTTGCCATGATTCTTCTTGTGCCACTCCACTAGAAATTTTAGCGGTACGTTTGGAAAAAGAAATTAAAAATTCTTTTTGTTTTTTCTGTGAACAACAAGGGGACTGCCGCGCTTGCGAAATCCGTGCCAAAGAAATTACGGAAAAATTCTTCCAGGCCTTGCCTTCCGTTCAGCGCCTTTTGATGACCGATGTACAAGCTGCCTACGAGGGAGACCCCGCCGCCGTAAACCCGGTGGAAACGCTTTTATGCTACCCCGGTGTAACGGCTATAGCCTACCAACGCATGGCACACTTTTTATACAAAGAAGGGGTTAAGTTAATTCCCCGCATTGTAACGGAATACGCGCATAGTTTAACGGGAATAGACATTCACCCCGGCGCAAAAATCGGACCGTCTTTCTTTATTGACCACGGTACGGGAGTTGTTATCGGAGAAACCTGCGTGATTGGTTCGCATGTAAAACTCTACCAAGGGGTTACGTTGGGTGCTAAAAGTTTCCCTCTCGACGAGAATGGAAATCCCGTAAAGGGGATTAAACGCCACCCGAATCTACAAGATAATGTAATTATCTATGCCGAATCCACGGTGCTTGGCAATGTAACCATTGGCGAAAATAGCGTAATCGGTGCCAATAAATGGATTACGGAAGATATTCCCCCCAACACTAAAATCTAAAAAACTCTAGGAGAACTTAGGGTTTTCCTAGAGTTTTATTGCTAGAACAAGAGAAATCCTACCTAGAAAAACGGAGTTCGATAAGTGAGAGCATAATCCATGTAATAACCGGAACAATCCGGAGAA
Organism: Elusimicrobiaceae bacterium; assembly: GCA_045580265.1. Lineage (GTDB taxonomy): Bacteria > Elusimicrobiota > Elusimicrobia > Elusimicrobiales > Elusimicrobiaceae > Avelusimicrobium. The sequence goes on from JAZNNM010000017.1 coordinate 92,666, forward strand.
CAGGAATCTACATAAGCATGACATCTGTAATAATAGGTTTTCGACCTCCAAGCAAACTGCTTACAAATGTACTTTTGGTCATTTCTACAACAAATCTTTCCTACCTGTTCGGCTGTACAAGTAATTGTTCCTGTCGGATTTGTCGGGAATCGGGGAATCTCGCATTTTTCCACCTGAAGTATATTGGTTCTCTGACAAGTCCCCTCCTGAGCAATTTTATAAGTGGAAGTATATGCATCCACCGTACATTCTTTCCAACACTTGGTGTCCGTTTTCTCGGCCGAAGCACAACAAGCCTCCCAATTTTCCGCCGTTATCGAAGAACAGGAAACAGCAGGAGCAGTGGGACATTCCCCACTCCAACTTTGCGGTACCCAACTGCCAGACACACACTCATATTTTCGAGTAATCTTGCTACCATCATAGCATTCTTGCTCGTCAAATGGTTCAGCAGTTGTACAGACGGACTCCGCCTCTACATCTTCTCCCGCACAGGCAAGGCCATCCTGATAATCAGGCTTATACACTAAATCAGAACATAAAGGATAATCTTTATTTAATTTCAGACACTCTGTTGCATTTTCACAACAAATCCTGCCGTCTTCATAAGAAGGCATTTGTAACTGATACTTATATTTCCCTTTACTGGTAGCCAACATGCCGGTAGAAGTAAAACTATAATCAAAATTTTTAGTAGAGCTGGAAGGTAATATATCTGCCAAGGACTCACTGGTCGTTAGATAGTTTTTATCAAAAGAACAACGCTTTTCTTGTTCCGTGCGCACGACTGCCATCAATTCTTCCGCTTCCGTTGTTTTACGGGTTTCAATAATCTTGTTAAATTTAGGCAACACCACAGCAGACAACACCCCAATGATGATAACCACCACCAAGAGTTCCGTCAGCGTAAATGCTTTTTTCTTTCTGTTCATATATCCAAGATTTCCTACCTTTTTTCTTATACCCTTTATTCTAGCAAAAAACCCCGCTTTATTAGCGGGGTTTTTTATTTTTTAATCGTTCTACTTGGTATACGGTTTTAACGATTCGGTATAGATGGTACGCACCGCATCGCGATCGGCTTCCGTCGGAGCGATGGAGAGCAAGCCCCCCAAAGAAGGAGTATTGAAAGCCAGTTCTACTAATTTTTCTACATCTTCGGCTTTGAAACCTTCGTCTTCCAATTTATGGGTGCAACCCACGGAAAACAGCCATTTTTCCACTCCCTCCGCCACTTTATCGGCTTCGCAAGCACAACCGGTTAAACCGGGCACAATCGGAGCCAACACATCAGCCAAGGTAGCCGGTTTAGCCTTGTAAATATTTTTAATAACCGCCGGCAACAACATGGCAAGACCCAAGCCGTGGGTTAAGTTCGGGTTTACGCCGGAAAGAGGATGTTCCAACGCGTGCGTGTAGTGCAAGAGACCGTTATCAAAACTGATACCCGCAATTAAAGCCGCATAAGCCAAGAAGTAGCGCGCTTCCAAATTTTTTGGATCTTTAAGAGCGACAGGTAAGTAAGTAGAAACAAGTTTTACTACCGACAAAGCTAAATCAATTGCATAAGGAGAAGTTACCTTGGTAGTGGCAGCTTCTACAACATGGTTGACCGCATCAATAGACACATAGCGTGTTTGATCCTCGGCCAAACCCGTCATCAAAGCAGGGTCATCAATGGAATAGAGCGGATAAATGCAATCATAAGCAATTGCCGGTTTAAAATCTTTTTCTTCGATGGATACCACCGCAAAACGGTTTGCTTCCGTACCGGTACCATGAGTTAAGTTAATGGCTACAATGGGAGCAGCTTCGGTAGGTGTAAAAGTAAATTCATACAAATCTTCCGCGGTTTTACCGGGATATTTCATCAAAATAGCCACGCTTTTACCGGCATCAATAGCGGAACCACCCCCGATAGCCAACATAGCTTTAGCACCGAAATCAAGCGCCATTTTGGTGGCTTCGTTTACATGGTGAGTATTCGGGTTGGGAGTTACTTTATCATAATGAACGTATTCAATACCGTTATCGGCAAATGCTTTGGTAACATGTTCCCAAGCACCCGTTTTTTTGTAGGCACCGCGACCGGTCAACACGATTAGTTTATCCAACCCACGCGCTTTTAAATCTTTACAAATATCCCCGATTTTTACAATCGCACCGACTCCAAAATAGACGGTAGAGCGGCTACGAATTTCGCGTACTTCATGAATGTTAATGTCTTTTTCCCACATAACAAAACCTCTCTTTAAAATAGTACTTCTTCACTTGTTACTATACCAAATTCTGAAGAATCGGAAAGGGCAAAAAATGATTAGTTTTTATCGAGAGAAAAAACCGGAAAAAGACAGAATGTAGTAATCGGCTTGTTGAGAAAGGTGTTGAGCCGCTTCGATCCCGTGTTGGGGATCAAAAACTCCCAGGGTAGGAAAGCCTGCCTGTTGAGCCGTTTGCAAAGCATAAGGAGCATCTTCTACCACTAAGGTTCGGGCTTTGGAAGTCCCCAGTTGGCTTAAGGCCTGCTCATAAACGGCAGAGTTTCGTTTTCCAGCGCCCACTTCATCACAAGTAATAATAAAATCAAATAAATTTAACACGCCCAATCGTTCAAGGGCCGTTTCGGCAAGCATACGATCAGATGCAGTGGCAACACACAGTTTAATCCCCATAGATTTGAGATGCAACAGAAGTTCCATCACGCCGGGTTTTAAGGGTAAATCTGTTGCATAACGTTTATAAATAGGAGCCAGTGTGCGTCGTAAAATTTCCTTTGGTTCATCAGATAAGCCATACATTTCTTTTACCAAGTTGGCTCCATCCAAAAGGGACATTTTCGCCAGTTCCTCATCTAACCATTCTGCGGGGGTAATCCCTTGAGAACGTAAATAGTTTGTACCGGAATGTTCCCATGCGCTCAGCGAATCCAAAAGGGTTCCGTCCAAATCAAAAATAACAGCATCCAACTGCTCAAAATCGGGAAGGAACGGTTCTGAAACGGATAGAAGAGGCGGAAAAACAAGGCTCTTCTTAACGATAGCTCTTTCTACCAAAAGAGTTAAATCCGAGGCATTAACATTCGGAGCAAAATCAAAGGAAGCAGAAACCCCAATATGCTCGGTAGGTAGCGGAGTGATGCGAACAACAGGCACCCCACGAACGGGTGGAATTGTTAAACGAAAAGAATTCTGAGTAACCGGCTGTAAAAAACGGGTTACTTTTAAAGGTCCTTTTGCATAAACAAAAGACAGAGGATAAGAGACCGCCAAACACAAAAGAAAGAAACGATAAATTTGTTTATAAGACATATATAAATTGTACTTTTTCCCCTAGTAAAAGCGCAAATGCCCCAGGGTCTCTCCCTAGGGCATTTAAAAACCGGAAACATTTGAGTTATTCCAAATTTTTTATCATTTCTTCATGTCGAGCAGATGCCGTTTTGGAAGCGCGGTGGGCTATATTTTCCACCATATTTTGCATATGGCCAGCCAGTTCCGCTTGAGCTTTGGAAAAACGCTCTGCCAATAAATTTACCCGATGAAACCCCAGCCACACTTTTCCTTGGGAATCTTCCCATACCCCAATACGTAATGGAAGCATTGTCGCCAAACGAGGCTCAAGAGCCAATGCCTTAGCACGTGCACTTAATAACCCAAAAACAACCGTTTGCACCGGACGTAAAGTGACTCCTTCCGTCATTACTTCCGCAGCATGGTCATAAACGTGATAAACGGGAAAATGTTTTTCTTCCATAATACTTAATAATCTATCTACCGTTTCTTCTACCCCTAGTTCACATGGAAGAATGTATAGTTCTTGTTCAACTGTATTTTGTTCATTATCCGTATGCTCCATAAACCCTCCTTCTACAAAAATATCCCTATCGAGCATGCCGCATCTGCGGACATTGTAAAAAATAAAATCTTCACGTGCCAGTCTAAAAAAAGGGTTAGTTTGAATTTTCCACGCTCTTTAAAGAAAGCTTTTTAAAACCTCGGTTCTAATTTTAAACCGAGGTTTTAAATTACATTTTTATCGCTTTAAAAGAGCCACTGCATCGTCGTGATTTTTAACAGTGCCTTCCCACTGGGCACGACGGACGCGGTCCAGTGCGCCTGAAATACGTCGGCCCATTAACCCCATTTCTTTTACTTCCCGTCCTTTCAAGAAACAAGGCTCCAATGCACCCGCCGGCAATCCCGGCAGTACGGCTTTTAAAATTTCCTGTTGCAACGGAGAAAGCGGAGAAAGAGGGCTCATCTTTTCTTGGGTTACTTTCCAGGCTCCCAAAATTTCTTGTGCAAACTCTTTCGGTAAGTGAAGACTTCTCAAAAAGTCTCCTCCGCTGGTTCCGAGCAAACACACCAAGATGCCTGTACGCTCAGCTACCTCTTCCGTATGCAGCAGGGCATCACTCCAATGCAGTCCGGGATAAGCAAACTTGAGCATATCATACTTTTCCATCAGCGCAAAAATTTCTTTAATTTTCGGCTCTTTAAGTACTTTCAAAAATTCGCGGCTAAAGCGTTCTCTTGTTAAAAGAAGCGGATATTCTTCCCGCACGGCTTCCATCAAAAGTCTCTCTGTTTTCGGGGCCAACTTCCACCCAAATCTCCCCGCAAAACGCACCGCGCGATACATACGGGTAGGGTCGTCCAAGAAACTTTTGTCATGCAAGATACGAATCAAGCCCGCATCGATATCTTTTTGTGCACCATATGGATCGTAAGGTTTTCCAAAAGTAAGAGGATTAATGGAAAAACACCATGCATTTACCGTAAAATCACGGCGGAACAAATCATCTTTAATTACCCCGTTCGGCTCCACCACAGGCAACGCCCCCGGATACGGATAGGATTCTTTTCTAGCGCGAACCATATCGAATTTTAAACCGTTAGCCATGTTCACGCGGAAGGTGCAAAACTGAGAAAACTTGCGCTTTCCGCCACCCCATTGTTTTACGCAAAAACCGGCAACAGATTCTTGATTCCCGTCAAAGGACAAGTCAATATCCGCGGTTGGTCGTTTGAGGTAAAAATCCCGCACCGCACCACCAACTACCCAAGCCTTTAGACCTAATTTATTTGCATAGGCTCCCACGGCATATAATTGTTCTTTATATTTTTTTGGGATAAAGGACTTCATAAAAGTAATGGGCTTTGGGCCCCCTCCTCGCTCATCTTATCTTTGAAGTGTGCCAACAAAGGGCTTTTTACCCCCCCTTTGAGCACTTTTGCGGCAGCCACGGCATAATCGTTTGCAGCACCCCCGGTGGCAGCCGGCACATAGTATGGGAAGTGGTGTTGTCTGGCGTAAGATGGTTTCAAGCGTACCACTCCGAAACCTTGCTCGGCGGCGGAAGCGGCAACAGCTTCCGACTCGAACACGATTTTTTCTTCTTCTTGTAAAATGTTTTTCAATGCTTCCAACCCAAACACATACAAAGGCGGATAATCCATATTTAGTTGTTTTAGAAGCGTATTTTTAATAATACCGTAATCTTCTTGCATGCGTTTAACCAGTTCGGGTTCTTTTTGGCGGTCTTTCTCCGAAAATACAAAAATAAGCATTTCGGTCGGCGCATCGAAATAAATCAAATCTCCGTCGTGATGAAAAAAAGCACCACATTCGGGGCATTGTACCAAGTTGAGTTCTCCGCCCAAAGCGGCTTCTTTCAAATCGGGGTTTTGGTCGGCACTGATGAGCGACCAGTATTCTACTTCAAAAGGTTCACAATTGTTAGGGCAGCGGGCTGCACCGTCGTTTTTAATAGATTTCATATTCATATTTATATCAAAAAAAATTTTTTTTGACCATTTTTTTCTACCTGCAATTTTATATTAGTTTTTTTCCGCCGATTTATTTTAACACTTTCTCTACCGCCGAAGGCTCTTTTTTGCTACAATAAGATAAGGTGTTATGCCCCGTTAGCTCAACTGGATAGAGTACCGGTCTTCGGAACCGGTGGTATGGGTTCGAATCCCATGCGGGGTAAAATTTTTGTAAAAAGCAAGGAGTTATACCTATGGGTGGACATTCACACTGGGCCGGTATTAAACACAAAAAGGCCCTCGTAGACGCCAAGAAAGGCAAAGTATTCACTAAAATTTTAAGAGAAATTACCATTGCCGCCAAGATGAGTGGCGGTAATCCCGACCAAAACCCGCGCTTGCGCAAAGCGATGGACGATGCCCGCGCAGCGAACATGCCGTCTGACAACGTCAAACGCGCTATTATGAAAGGTACGGGTCAACTGCCCGGTGTATCTTACGAAGAAATTACCTACGAAGGTTACGGCCCCGGTTCCGTGGCGGTAATTGTGGAATGCACCACGGACAATAAAAACCGCACCTTCGCCGAAATCCGCAAAATTTTCACCAGCCATGGCGGTTCTATCGGTACGGCGGGTTGTGTGTCTTACATGTTTAAAAGCAAAGGCTTGATTGTTGTAAAAGCCGAAGATATTTCTGAAGATGAATTGATGGACGTAGCTTTGGAAGCCGGCGCCGAAGACGTGCGCACCGCGGGTGATGTGTTTGAAGTACTCACTAACCCCGATGTAGCCGAAATGGACGCTGTAAAAAAAGCTATCGAAGCCAAAGGCGTTACGCCGGTGTCGGCCGATTTTTCCATGTTGCCCGATACGGAAGTGTCTATCAGCGATGAACACACCGCCGAAACTTTGATGAAAATGTTGGACGCGCTCGACGATCACGACGATACCAAAAATGTTTACGACAACTCCGACATTGATGAAGCCATCGCCGCTAAATTAGCCGCGTAACACAGAGGAAACTTGACTGAAACGAACACCACCGTTTTAGGTATAGACCCCGGTTTAGACAGAACGGGATGGGCAATCCTGACCAGGAGCGCCCGTTCCGTTCTTTCTTTGCGTGCATGCGGCTTAATCCACACCGAAGCTAACGAGCCCCTGCCGAAACGGCTCGATTATATTTTTCAAGAATTTCAAAAAATCTTACAAACCTACTGTCCGGACCAGGTGGCCATGGAACAAAACTACTTTTTAAAAAGAGCACAAACCATGGCAAACACGGTGATGACGCGCGGCGTTATTTTGCTGGCCTGTCAGCAGGCAGGGAAAGAGGTTTCCTTCTATCCCCCCACCCGTGTAAAAATGATGATTTGCGGCACAGGCACGGCAGACAAAAAACAGGTTCAGCGCATGGTGCAACTAACGCTAAACCTGAACAAAGCCCCGTCTCCGGACGATACTGCCGACGCCGTGGCCATTGGCATTTGCCACCTTAAAACAGCTCCGCTTGCCAACCAACTCAACATAAAGGCGGCCTTCTTAGAAAAACTAAAGGCCGCCCGTGAAAAACAACTTAAGAAATAAACTGCTTACAGGTCGAACTCATTTGTTATATCTCTTCCTGTTTTAGCTTGTTTTTCTATCTCTTTCCAAAATTTAGGATAATCTCTCGTACCATCTTCCTTTTCTTCCAAGAAAATCCTAACATTTTTGGGGTTTCCCCATTCAGGCGGAGCCTCCATTTGTCCTTCTTCGGCAAATCGCAAAAAACAAGAAGTTCCCAACTCGAGTTCAACACCAATAGCACGTTGCCACACTAAGGAAATACTTCTTAACTTTCCTATAGCGCAATGCGGCATCCAAATAAGGGCATCATCTTTTCGTTTCAAGACCTCATTGCGTTCTTCCCTAGGCAAACGAGTCAGTGCTGTTACCTTATTCTTCATTTTCAGTACATGCTTGGGGTAGAAACTATACATGGCTTGCGTAGTAACAGCTGGATATCCTTCTATTACTACTACAAAAAGTTCCTTTTCAGGAGCCTCTGTTTTGTAGTATTCCATAGCCGCTTCTATCCCATCGTATAGACGATTTGTGGTGGACATAGAAAGCCATACTCCCATCTCCACCAACATACATAAGCCAATAAACATCCATATCATAAGCCCTTTACTCTTGCGCACGTATGGGGCAATCGTCAAGGAAAAGGCTAATAAGATAGCGGGCATTATCGGCAGGAAATATCTCCCGATGGCAACATACATTTTTAAGGAGATAAGAGAAACAAAGCCTATCATCAACAGCCCCACAAGCGAAAATAAACCAATATCGCGAATGTAGGGGTTTGGCTTGCCTTGTTTATGCAGTTGCGTTCTTTTCCATAAACAGACGGTAAAAAGCATACTTACTACACCGAATGTCAAAATATCTTCAAAATAGAACTCAACCAAGTTCCACCAAGCAGCAGTAATGGGATAACCGTTGGCCCACCAATTTCCGGAAAATTTTCTATCTCCCGCATTGTAGAGCAAGTTGGGCACTGCCCACGGCAAAAAGAGTAATGTTACCACTGCCGGCACCACGATAAACGGCCACAAGTTGCGCTTGTATTTAAAGGCGTAACCCAATAGCACCAAGGAGAAGAACCCGAATGCCATGGCGCCAAAGTAGTGCGTCCAACACATCAGCAGGCCCAGCACGCCGTACCAAGCCCATGTTTTCCACGCAATTTTTTTACCTTTGCGCACCAACAAAGCCATGTTGATAAACAAGTAGTTAAACGGCATGGCAATACAGAGCAACATGGCATACGCGCGGGCATGCTGTGTGTAGAACACAAACCAAAAATTGCAGGACAAAAAGGCCATAAAAATAAGCTTAGCCGTTTTGCCGTAGCGCTTGGGGAACATTACCCATGCTATCACCATACCCACTATGCCGAATACCACACTGGGTAAGCGCATCCACAATTTAGGCCCATATGGAACAAAGTGGTTGTACACCCACATAACAATGTTGTAAAGCGGCGGATGCACATCTACCATCAGCCAGTTTGTCCAAATCCACCCCAAAGAGAGGCTGGGGTCCGCCGTGATGGCGGTGAAAAGTTCGTCGTACTCGTACCCGTTACCGAGTAGCAAAAAGCGCGACAAAACGCCTGCCCCTATAAACAGGAGGCAGGCATAGGTAAAAAACCGATAAAATTTCTTATTCATAAAAATTATAAAGAACAAGAAACTTCATTACACGGCATAATATTTTTACAAGTCGCATAGTCACCGGAACAACTTCCATACAAGGAGCCTTCTCCGGAAACACGAAATTCTAAATAGTTCACATAACTACCTAAGGAGTAATTAGGCCAAAATCTGATGGCGCTACCATACCTATTTTCTACCGAAAAGTATTTCGTCGACGGCATAGAAATACTTAATTCATTCCAGTCATGAGCGTGTCTCCCAGTTTCCAAATAATAAATACCTTGCGCTTTACCCCAAGCCTTTGCAGCTTGGATAGCTTCCGTAGCACGAGCTTTACCTACAGATTTTTGATATTGCGGCAACGCAACAGCTGACAAAATACCGATAATAAGAACTACAACCAACAGTTCGATCAAGGTGAAACCTTTGTTCATAAAATTCTCCTTTATATTATTTGTATAGGCCGTAGTTACAACCCTTATTTGGCCTACACTTACTAAAATTCTATACAAAAAAAAAAAATAAATCAATAGCTATTTTTTATATTGTGGAGATGCCCGACTAAAACATTCGGGCATAACGTTTAGGGTAGCACGCGAATAGCGCTACTCTATATATCCGTACACTTCCAAAAAGTTTTTCCAAGCGGGCAATAAGTTGGCAGGCAAGTCCCCATGGCCTTGGCGAATTTTTTCCAAATCCATGATGTTTTCTTCCTTTATAAAGACAAGCAAGTCCAACAGGTTTTTGTTAAGTTGCAAAGAAGCCTCGCGAATGCGGTGAAAAGAAATATGGGAGGAAAGTTCCCACTCGGTTTTGTGGGCAAAATCGGCAGGGAGTTGCTCTTTCAATTCCTGTACGTGCTGATAAGATTGCTTGGCAATACTATTTAAATAAGAATAAACAGCCATTTGCTCCAGCGAAATTGTTTCCATTTTCAGTAGATCAGCCCTATCCAAAAGAGGAGAAAGCACTGCATAGCGCTCGGCCAACATTTCGCCATGCTCCAAAAGTTTCATAAAGCGGGCTTTTTCCAATTCTTTTTTGATTTTGTTAAGGCCGGCATTGTCCATTTGATAATTTTGCTGAAAATCACCTTTGTATGCCCAGCCGCCTATTTTTACCAAATCTTCTTGCGCTTCTACAAACTTGCGAGTGATGCGATGCGTAAGAATATGAAGAGAAACTTGTTTGTTAACATAGTCCACTTCCGCCATTTTTTCCACTGCAGCATAGGAGCCAAGTTCCTTTAGCAGTCCATCGCGTTGGGCAAACACCCCTTGGTGGGTATGCTGCAAAGCTTGCGCATAGGTTTGCACTCCGATAGTTTGGCGCACGATAGCCTCGGACACGCGGCGCTCCAGTTGCAAGGCATAAGCTCTGCCGGTAGGCTTGGGGCCAACAAGCTGCTTAAGGCCGCCCAAAAACTTGCCAATTCCCCCCTGCGCCGAAACATTTACAGATAAAACACATAAAACCAATAACACAACAATTTTTTTCATATGAACCTTTCCATTAAAGAATATATATTTATTATCTCAAAAAAGAGGACACCTGCTCAAGGGCCGAAAGGCCCATATTAAAAAGGGCCCTTTTTCCTAGGAAAAGCGGTTTGCCAAAAACACTTCAAAGTTATACAATATATAGGAGCCGGAGTATCCCTCCGTGCTCCCGCATTTTTTGTGCGGATTTTTACCGTTTTAAATTCTAAAAAGGAGACTTCCTAACTATGGCTAAACTAGTTGCTATGGACGGCAACGGTGCTGTATCCCACGTCGCCCATGCCACCAACGAAGTAATCGCTATTTACCCGATTACCCCGTCTTCCACGATGGGTGAAATCTGCGACGCGAAAAGCGCCAAAGGCGAAACGAACATTTGGGGTAACGTTCCCTCTGTAAGCGAACTCCAATCCGAAGGCGGTGCCTCCGGTGCGGTGCACGGTGCGCTGACAGCCGGTGCTTTAACCACCACTTTTACCGCCTCTCAAGGCTTACTTTTGATGATCCCCAACATGTACAAAATTGCGGGCGAACTCACCCCGACCGTGTTCCACGTGTCTGCGCGTGCCATCGCTACCACAGCTTTGTCCATTTTCGGTGATCATTCCGACGTAATGGCCGTCCGCCAAACCGGTTGGGCCATGTTGTGCTCCGACAATCCGCAAGAAGCTATGGACTTGGCCTTAATCGCCCAATCCTCCACCTTGCGCTCCCGCATTCCTTTTGTACACTTCTTTGACGGTTTCCGCACCAGCCATGAACTTAACATGGTGGAACCCTTGTCCAAAGAACAAATGAAAGAAATGATTAACGACGAACTCGTGGCCGAACACAAAGGCCGCGGCTTAAACCCCGAGCACCCCACCGTGCGCGGTACCGCCGCTAACCCCGATGTGTACTTCCAAGCTCGCGAAGCCGTCAACAAATTCTACAATGCCGTTCCTTCTATCGTAAAAGAAGAAATGGCTAAATTCGAAAAACTCACCGGCCGCAAATACGATTTGTTCCAATACTTCGGCGATGAAGATGCCGAAAGACTTATCGTCATTATGGGTTCCGGCGCGGACGTAGCCCAAAACGCCATCGATGCCATGAAAGGCGAAAAAGTGGGTGTTTTGAAAGTCAAATTGTTCCGCCCCTTCTCTATTGAAAATTTCATCAACGTCATTCCGTCCACCGTCAAAAAAGTGGCCGTGCTTGACCGCACCAAAGAACCCGGCTCCTTGGGCGAACCCTTGTTCCAAGATGTTTGCGCCGCTTTCTTAACCGCCGAAGCCAAAGCCAAATTCGCCGCCACGCCGCTTATCATCGGTGGCCGCTATGGTATCGGTTCTAAGGACTTTACTCCTTCTCACGTCAAAGCCGTATTTGAAAACTTGGCCAAAGACGAACCCGTCAAAGATTTTGTAGTCGGCATCAACGACGATTTGACCGGTAAATCCTTGCCCGTTTGCAAATTGGAAAGCAAAGCCGCCAGCGACATTTTTGCCGCCTTGTTCTACGGCTTGGGTTCCGACGGTACCGTGGGTGCCAATAAAAACACGATGAAAATCATCAGTGCCAACGGATTCTTTGCTCAGGGCTATTTCGTCTATGACTCCAAAAAATCCGGCTCTATGACGACTTCTCACATTCGCTTCGGTAAAAACTATATCCGCGCGCCTTACCTCATTCAATCTGCGGACTTCATCGGCGTGCATATGTTTGACTTCTTGGCCCAATACGACGTTCTCGGTAAAGCTAAAGAAGGCGCCACCGTACTTATCAACTCCCCCTACGGGCCCGAAGAAGTATGGAATCACTTAACCGCCGAAGTACAAAAAACCATCATCGACCGCAAACTTAAAGTATACGTCATTGATGCTTCCGAAATTGCTCTTAAAACCGGTATGGGCAGCCGCACCAACACCATCATGCAAACCGCCTTCTTCGGTATTGCGGGTGTAATTCCGGCCGAAAAAGCCATCGCCGATATTAAAGATGCTATTAAGAAAACCTATTCTAAAAAAGGTGAAGAAATCGTACAAAAGAACTACCAAGCCGTAGATGCCGCCTTGGCGGGTTTACATGAAGTAAAATATCCGGCTGAAGTAACTTCTAAACTCCACACCAAAGCCGCTGTACCGGCCGAAGCCCCTGCCTTTGTAAAAGACGTGTTGGGCGAAATGATTGCCGGCCGCGGGGACGATCTTCCCACCTCTGCCATGCCGGAAGGCGGCGTCTATCCTACCGCTACCACGCAGTATGAAAAACGCAACATCGCCATCATGGTACCGGCTTGGGACCCGAACACCTGTATCCAATGCGGTTTCTGCTCTTTGGTGTGCCCGCACGCCGCTATCCGCATTAAAGCTTACGATGGCGAAGCCTTGAAAGATGCTCCTAAAACTTTCAAATCCGCCGACGGCAAAGCCGATTTGGCCGGCCTTAAATTCACCGTACAAGTAGCGGTGGAAGACTGCACCGGCTGCGGCGCTTGTGTGTTCAACTGCCCGGCTAAAAACAAAGAAAATCCGGAAAAGAAAGCCATCAATATGGTACATCAATTGGACGTCCGCAACGACGAAATTGACAACTATGCTTTCTTCTTGGGCCTCAAACAAGCCGAAGTAAAAACCAAAAAAGAATCCGTCAAAGGTTCTCAGCTTAAACAACCTTTGTTTGAATTCTCCGGTGCTTGCGCGGGCTGCGGTGAAACGCCTTATGTAAAACTTTTAACCCAACTCTTTGGTGACCGCTTAGCCGTTGCCAACGCTACGGGTTGTTCCTCCATCTACGGCGGAAACTTGCCCACCACCCCCTATTGCAAACGCGATGACGGAAAAGGGCCGGCTTGGGCGAACTCCTTGTTTGAAGACAATGCCGAATTCGGTTTGGGTATGCGCTTAGCGTTTGACCAATTAAATGCCGATGCCAAAGCGTTGCTCCTCGAAAATAGAGAAGAATGCCTCAAAGAACATACCGAATTGGTGGACGGTTTATTGAATGCCGATCAAACCACGGATGCCGGCGTAGAAGAACAACGCAAACGTGTAGCCGAACTTAAAAAATTCTTAACCGGCAGAGATTGCGAACGCTGCAAACGCCTCTTGAGCTTGGCTGACTACTTAGTCCGCAAGTCTGTGTGGATCTTAGGTGGTGACGGTTGGGCCTACGATATCGGTTACGGCGGCTTGGACCACGTATTAGCTTCCGGCAAGAACATCAAAATTTTGGTGCTCGATACCGAAGTATACTCCAACACCGGTGGTCAAATGTCCAAAGCGACCCCGCTCGGTGCCAAAGCCTTGTTCGCCGCCGGCGGCAAAACCATGCCGAAAAAAGACCTCGGTATGATTGCCATGACCTACGGCAACATCTATGTAGCACAAGTAGCCATGGGTGCCAACATGAACCAAACCATTCAAGCTTTGGCGGAAGCCGATGCTTATGACGGTCCGGCCTTGGTAATTGCCTATGCTCACTGCATTGCTCACGGTATTGATATGTCCAAAGGTATGGGTGAAGCCAAACGTGCCGTACAAGCCGGCCGCTGGATCCTCTACCGCTTCAACCCTGAAGCTCGCTACGAAGGCAAAAACCCCTTGCATGTGGACAGCCCCTTGGGTGCCCCCACTCTCCCGTTGGCCGAATATATGGGCGGCGAAAACCGCTTTAAAGGCCTCATGAGAGACAATCCCGAACTGGCGAAAGAACTTATCAAACGCGCTGAATCGGAATATGCTTGGAGACGCGATTTGTACAAACAACTCGCTGCTATCGAACCTACCGAAAAAGTAGAAAAATAGTTTAAAACAAAACCAAAACCCCCGCCAAAAGCGGGGGTTTTTTTATGGACCGACAACGTCTCTTCTTTTTTGCTAAACTTATAAAAACAATCTTTACTGCTTGTTGTTTTTAAACTTAGACAAAAGCCTGAGGTTCTGTGATGATAAAAAAATGGAGCATTGTAATTGTCGTACTGATAGTAGGAGTTTTATCTTTTAGCTATTATCGTTCCAACAAAATCCAACTGGGAGACACACTGATTGCCGATGCCTATTACGGCGATTTACTGGCTGTAAAGGAAGGCTTGGAACTAGGCGCTCCCCTCGACCATATTCTTTATTTTTCGGATGACGAACGCGGATATAAGGCTATGGAGTTTAACATTTTACAAGCGGCAGCCTCCGGAGGGAATGAAGATATTATTCTATTTTTATTGGAACAGGGCTTAGATATCAATCAAACCACCTCGCAAGGATGGACACCTTTGTTTATCGCCACGCGGGACGGCCAGGCCGAAGCAGCTAAACTACTTGTATTTAAAGGAGCCCAAATAAATATACAAACCGACTTGGGAGCCACGCCGTTACTCATGGCTATTACGCAAAAATTTGAATCGGAAAAAGTTCGGCAGGATTTGCTGCTTTATTTGTTAAAACGTGGAGCAGACGCCAATTTAGCCGCTAAAAACGGCCTTCCGCCGCTCTACTATGCAGCAGTACTACAAAACGAGGCTGCCATTCATTTACTGCGCCAATACGGGGCAGAAAAACTTCACTCCCCACTGCAAAAGCATTTATTAGAGAAAATGGAAAAGAAAGATAAAAAAATAACCCAAAAAATAAAGAAAGCCCTTACACAAGAAGTCAGCATTGAGGGAAAGGAAGAATGAAATAAAAACATAGATGTACATTAAGCCTTTTTCTTAAAACATTCAAAATCAACGCCAAATACGAGTTTACTAAACACATAAAAAGGCGGCTGAAAAAATCAGCCGCCCTTTTATCTCCTTCTCAAAAATATTCTCCCTAGCTTGACTACATCTATCTATAGGTTGGAGCAGTTGGATTAGGATTAAGCTCTTCAAACCCCGGCACCGAAACGTCACCGACGTTACCGCCGGCAGGACTCCAACAATCCGCTTTAGTCAGAGTCGGGGCTTTCGTCATACAACTGCTTTCTGATTGAACCTCGGCACAAGTCAAACTCCAATAACCATATTGATAGTTACAACCTTGCTTAGTATTTGTCTTAGTAAGCCAACAACCATACGTTATGTTGTATACGTAGGATTTCCCAGGAGTACAGGTCGCGCTAATAGAACTCATGAGGGTTGCACCAGAAGGGGTATAGTAAGTAGCTTGCCAAGTCCCACCAGTGGCAGAAGAGGTACCACAATTCGCCGAATTGCTGGCAGTTTTCCACGTAGCACTGGTAAAACACGTAACTTTTTTCTTCGTACAACCATCCTTACTTAGTTCGTATTCACAGGTTGAAGTATTTAATTTATAAGTCTTCACACCATCGTATCCGGAGGGGCAGCTTTCCGTCTTAGTCGCTGCTTTACCACACGTACAGGAACCATCCTTTAATATAAACGGAGATGTGCATGAACAAGTGCAGGTATCCTCATTGTAACTTCCTCCGCTGGACGTACATTTACTTTTCATCGTTTCATCACAAAAATGCCTGCTGCTCTTTAACAAATACGAGTTTGCTTTAGTATTCTTCCCATCAGGGCAGCTTCCATCTGCATTATAAGCCACCTCACACTCATACTTATTATCCCAAATTAAGCCAACACCTTTGTTTTCAGCAGGGCTTCTTCCCGTATATGTACCATTTCCAAGGGACATCGTATCGGCTTTACCAACGCGTGCCAACGCATAGCTACCTATTGTTAAGGTACCAGTAACTTTGATTTTTGCAGAATCGGCATCCCAAAACGACAAGACTCCGGCTTTTAAACTATTTCCCTTTATCGTTCCGCCGTCACCTAGAGTCAATGATGTTGTCGATGAAAAATTTTTCACATCGTTTCCTACAAGGCTGGTACCAGGGCGTAAGAAAATATTTTGTATCGAGAAATCTTTATGATGCAAATCAATAGTACCCTCCGTCGACCGTGCAGTACAAAAGTTTACACGAGTGGCCGTTGTCGCTGCACTCGGGTCCGCCGTTTCTAATTGGTTAAAGGTTCCCAACGGAGAAGACAGCACAGTAACAAACTGCATGCCCTCCGCGTGCAAAACACCGCACGTAAAGAGTGCGACGCTCAACAATAAAAATTTTTTCATGATAGTTTCTCCTTAAGAATAAAAAAACACCTTATAGATATTTTACTACTTCATACACAAAAAACAAGGGGGAATTTTATACCGCGGATGCAATTAAGGCATATGAATCCACTTTTCCCTCTGCATTTTTGCAAACAAATACGTCCCAACCCGTATCCTTATAAAGGCCGTTTTCTTGCAACAAATCCAATCTTACCCGAAAGGCTTGCGCAGTGGAAGATTTTTCTGCCGTTTTAAACATCTCTTTAGATGTTTTTTCGTTACGAATGACTTCTTCAAAAAAGTCCCGCCCCAACATATTGCTGCTACGTCTGCCTGTGGCCGTTAGTAAGGGTTGATTCACAAAAGTAACGTGGTAATCAAGCCCAATGATTACTGCCGGCATTTCCACATATTCCAAGGTCTTGGCAAGAGAACGAGAGGCCTCACCCAGCATTTTACCCGTTTGCCGCAGCTCCAATCGAAGGCTTAAAATACGTGCCATAATACCAATCAACTCTTCAGCCCCTTCAGGGAATTCGCGGCACGGTTCCTTAGAAGCAAAACAAAGCGCACCGGTCACTTTTCCCCCCATATATAGGGGTGCGGCCAAAAGGGAATTTAAATTTTTGGCTCTATGTAAGCAACGCGTGCAAGAAAGCGCTTCCCCATTAGGAATAAGTACCACGTTTCCATCGGCAACGTCCGTCAGGCATTCTTCCACCACGAATTCCATGTGACGTTCCAAATGTAAATCATTTTTGGTGGAATAGACGACGGTGCTTTCTAATTGCTCCCGATTTTTATGAAAACGAAGCACTAAGCCCACGTCACTGTTAAAAATCTTACGACCGAAAGCCAAAATATTTTCCACTTGTTCAGTAAGGGATAAACCCGGTTCTCGGGTGATGCGGTACAATTCGTGCACCTTACTGTCATACGCATGTTTATCCGATACGTCTTTTATCCACAGTACGGCTTCCCCACTTCCTGCAATAGGAGTAACCAGCGCTTCGTAATAGCGTACTTTGCCGGAAATTTCCCATTCAAATTCAAACCGAGTGTTCACATTTATAGACAAGGCTTCTTTTACGGCAAAAAGCGCTCGAGAAGCGGTCTCCGCCGTCCAATACTGCCCGGGGAATTTATCTAAAAAAATATCCTGCGTTTGCTCGTTATCCAAATAATTTAAGTTGGAATAAACCTCTGCGGTTCTTCCCTCACTATCCATTTTTAAATAAAGCCCCGGTAAGGCTTGCCGTACGCATTTGAGCTCTTGAGCTTCTTTGGAATCTTTTGCGACGCGGTCAAGTTGTTGGGAAAGGTCATAAATGATTACCAAGGCAGCCTCTTTTGTAGGCAAATCCAACAAACTAAGCATCACTTGCGCATCGAAAACTTTCCCATCTTTTCTACGAACGGGAAGGCGGAAACCGGCTTTCCCCTGAGAGGAAAGCTCTTCTTGCGCTTTGGATAAAATTTGATCCGGATTAGCAAAAGATCCTTCGCCTTTAGTGAATAACTCGTTAAAAGACATACGCACCAATTCTTCATGTGAAAAACCTAACTTGCGAGACAAAAATTTATTGGCTTGCTCAATCTTTCCGAAACGACCTTCTTCAAACCAAACGGAGAAAACAACCCCGTCCGTAGCTTCAAGGAGCGCATTTAACTGTGCGGAACGCTCTTCCAAAATACGCATAATTTGTTGATGAAAAGCTAAGTTGCGCAGGACAAACAAATAGCACCCGTCCGCCTCTTTCACCGCGCTTACCCGTACGGAAGTGCTTTCCAATCCGCTGGCGAGATTTAAGCGATATTCCCGATTGGAAATGGCCCCGTCGGATGCCAGTGTGAATAAATCCTGTGTAAGAGCCGGTTGAAAATCGTTATTGAAGATATACATAATCGGCTGACCAATTAATTCACTTTCTTCCAACTGGCATAAAGAACGGAACAAATCATTGCAGGCAACAATTTTAAAGTCCTTTGAACATAATGCATAAGGTTCACTGTTGGGTAACACCAAGGTTTCTTGCGCATGAGATGAAAGAGCCGCCGGAGCTTGTTGCTTTTCCGGCGGAGGAGGCGGTAAAACCGAAGGAGCTGCTACTTCAACCGACTCGACGGGCGGTTTAGGAGCAGGGGGCACCGAAGAGGGTGGCTCCGGCTCCTGTTTTTCCTCTTTCTTTTCCAAGAAAACAATATAGTCCGCCTCTACCGTTCCGTCCTTTGCGTCGCGTTTATTTATCGGCACAAAATTAACGGAAAGATCTATCTGCCCTTCTCCGTCGATACGACCGGGGAATTTTTGAGAAGCACGATCAAAATCAAAGGTATATTCCATTTGAGCCGGATCACCCATTTTCAATTTTTTTCGAACAGACAAACGAATGGCCGGTTTAATGTACACATTACGATAGAATTTCTTATCTGCTTCCGTAAAACCGAATAACGATCGGCAAGCTTCGTTCATCACCGAAATATATCCCTTGCTGGAAAGAATAAATGCCGGAGTGATGCTTTTTTCAAATGCGGAGCGGAAACATTCGCGCTCGGTCTTCATATCACGTAACATACGGTTGGAGGTGGTAACATCTCGCACGAAGCAAAGGGTAATACGCCGCCCCAAATACTTGCTGGCAACCGCGGCAAATTCCGTCTCTACTTCGCCGCCTTTTTGTTTGATGAAATGAACTTCTATGGGGGCTAAGGTATCATCAGAGCCGGAACGTACGGCATCGCATTTATCTTTTAAGAACGGGCGGTGATCCTCGGCTGCAAAGTCGAGCAAACCTTTTCCCTTGATATCCTCTGTTTCTTCATACCCCAAAATATGGCAGAAAGCTCGGTTGGTGTAAATAATTTTATCATCATCTAAAATGACAATCCCTTCCCTTGCGTTTTCTACGAGCAACGTATTTTTGTCGCTGGCTTCGCGAATTTGTTTTTCCATGCGTGTTTTCGCGGTAATATCTTCCGACACGACAAGCAAGCAATTGGGGGTGCCGTCCGAATTAAACACCGGCGTTTTGACGGTATGCATAATTTTCACCCCGTCAGCTGCGGTGGAAATAAGTTCTTGCGGGATATCCTGTTCTTTTTTATTTTCAAATACACGCAAGTCCGACTCGCGCAAGAACTCCGCTTGTTCGCGGTTGATATCAGCACGATAAGAAGTGCGCCCGATTACATCTTCCGCACTTACACCGAACAAGTCTTCACTTTTCTTGTTCCACAAAATATATTTCCCGTCATAATTCTTAACCGACAGAGAAAGCGGTAATTGGTCAATAACCGCTTGCAAGAAGTTCTTCGCATCTACAATGGCTTTTTCCTGCTGTTTTTTCTCTGTAATATCTTCCGCCACGGTTAGCACCATGAAGGGGTTCCCCTCTTTATCAAACACAGGCGCTTTGATGAGGTGTAACAAAATTTTATCCCCGCGTAACGTAGTGTACCATTCCTCCGGAAATTCCAACACTTTCCCTTCTTTAAAGATGTTCTTTTCGCGTTGTCCGTAGAAATCGTCTTTGGCAACGTATTCTCTTTCGTCAGGAAAGATTTCATGCGCACGGCGGTTGATGTAACAAAGAGTATCGTCTACTTTACGTGCATAAATAGCCACCGGCACGTATTCCAAAATGGTTTGCAAGGAATTTTTGGTTTCTATTAAACTGCGCTCTTGGGCACGTTTTTCCGTTACGTCTTCCACCATGGTAACCACAAAGGATTCCTGACCAGATTCTTCCTTTACCGGCACTTTGATGAGGTGGAGCAAGCGTTCTTCTCCGGAAGCCGTCACATAGGGTTCTTCGGGAATATCGATAATCTTTCCGCTCTTCAACAGTTCCTGTTCTCTTGCCACATAAGCATTTACTTGTTCATCGGTTTCATGCGGCAATTTACCGGTAGAATCGAAAGCAGATTCCGTTTCTTCTCCAAACAAGTCCGCACATTTGCGGTTACGCAGCAACATCCGTCCGTCTGCCGTACGGGCATATAATCCCATAGGCGCATTTTGCAAAATAGCGGAAAGAAGGCCGTTTACCCGCTTGACCTCTTTTTCTTGTAAACAACGAGCCGTGATATCCTCCACAATGGTAAGTACTACCGGATCAGGGCCGGCGTCCCACAACGGGACTTTAATCATGTGCAAGATAATTTTATTCCCTTCAGAGTCTGTATACACTTCCTCCGGAAAGTCGCGGCGTTTTCCTTCTTGTAAAATTTTTGCTTCACGTTGACGGTGGAATTCAATCGTTTCTTCCGTTTGCTTAGCGTGAGGTTTGTCTGTCCGGTTGGGGTCGGATTCATTAAGAACTTTCATGCTTTGCTTATTAAAATACGTCATAATGCCTTTATTGTCGCGCGTATAAAGCCCCAACGGCACGTTGTCTAAAATAGCTTGTAACAAAATTTGTTTTTGCGTCAGCACATGTTCCCTCTCACTGCGCGCTGTAACATCATCAAATAAACTTAAAATATAGCGTGGCTTTCCATCCGGCCCCGGAATAATTTCTTTATCAACGGATAAAACGCGTTCTTCCCCTTTGTCGTTTTTGTAGGAAAATTGCACATCTCGGGGAGAAATCTGTTTTTTACGAACGTCTTCATCTAAGCGGCGAACGGCCTGTTCCATTTCCTTGGGAAGTAAATCATATATGGACTTTCCTTCCACTTGTTCCACTTTATGCCCAAATAATTCTTCCGCATGCTTGTTCCAAAACACACAAATTCCCGCAAAATTTTGCACAACAACTGCTTGCGGTTCTTTGTTTAAAATAGAATTAAAAAAAGCCTTTTCTTCTTTCAATTGTTGAAAATGAGGGACATCTTCCAACGTAATCATTACAAACGGGGTAGAAGCCAATATACTGGCCCCCACACTCACCGTTAAAGCATCTGCATCCGGATTGACGATATCCAACACCATTTTTTGCGGGGTTTGGGCTTCCGTCATAGAACGCACCTGCGTCATGGTAAGCCCTAAACGATCTACGCTGGAAGAAGTAAGAGAAGATGTTTTAGTATGCAGCAAGGTTGCCGCCGCCATATTGGCGAAAACGATTTTACCGTTCCCCTCCAAAAGGAGTACCGCCGTAGGAAAGTGCTCCAAAAAAGCATACATTTCGGGGGTTAAAGTTTTAACAGGGTCGGAAATGGATTCGGAATCTTTGGAAAAAAATGAAAATAATTTATTAGACATAATCCCTCATTTCAGTTGGAAGATAACGCTACGATTATATACTAATAAATTCCGCCCGCTCTTGCAATACAAATCCGAACGCGCGAGCGAGTGCGTGCGTTCGGGAAAAATTCTAATCTAATTTAGCCACGAGTAAATGTCCCAAATCTCACTAAAATATGAGAACAAAAAGAGGAAACAAATATGAAAATAAAAATTCTGCTTTTATTTTGTTTGTTAAGTATATTTTTTTTAGCGTCCGGTCCTACCAAACTTAAAACCGTTCGGCAGGCACCGCAATACTTGTCGACCAATCCTTCCCTGGTGGAAGATACTTGCCCCGAACATAACATCCTAAAACAATTCTCTTGCAGCAAAAAAAATAAAGAAAATTTCTCTTGTTTTGATGTATACATGGTGCAAGGTTCCCCCATAGATACAGAGAGATACACCCTGCTGGAAGAAAAATTAACGCTAGAAAAACAAACCCCAGAACCCCTCTGTCCGATTGAAACGCTCACCTGTGAACATTTTTTGCGAGACTTAAAATACAATTTAGATTTTTCTTGGTTTATTGCCAATTATCCATCTTCCTCTTTTCCCGAATGTTCGGAAACATATTCCTGCGTTCGCATTTCTTGCTTGAAACCCTCCCCCTCTTCCAATTCTTCCGCCCCGAACTCCCAACGGCTTTCATGCGTATTTAAAAAAAATCAATTTTTCTTTTTAGGCTCACAAATCTCTTGCCAAGCTCAGTAACTTTATCACAGGAAATCTTCCATACGGGCAAATAGATAAACTTGGTATAATTTAAGTATGTTGTGGTTACACTTTAAAACAATTTTTTCCTTCAGTTTTTACAAACGTCTCTTATTTGCTTCCCGCAAACAGATGATAGGGTTTGGCGCGTATCTTTTTTTACTTTCCGTGCTTGTTTTTCATTTTGCGGTCGAGCATCATATAGAAGAAAACCTGCCGATTTTGTTAAAAAATTTCCCGCAAGTTAGTTTTGAAAAGGGAGAACTGGTCTCCCCCCAAACCCCCGTATCCGTAACCGTACCCCAAACGGATTTTAAAATTCTTTTTGATGCCACGCGAGAGGTTCCCCCCACCCCAAGTGAGCTGACTGAAAAAAAGATATTGATGTTAATAAACGGCAACAAAATGTATATGCCTACTTCCGCCGGCGTAAAAACGCAACAAATCCCTGCGGAAGCTTCTTTCACTACCACACCGGAATTTTTAGCCAAACAGCAATCTACGTTGGAATTCTCATTAAGTGCCGTATCTTTTATGGCAAGCTTAATGTTGCTCCCGTTTGTAATGCTTTTTGGGTTTTGTATGGCCAGCGCAGTAGGGCTTATTTTCAAACTGATTAACGGTTTCTTTATCCCCCGAGCGGCTATTTTTAAATGGGCCTTTTTTATGTTAGGCCCGTTAAGCGCCCTTTGGTTTGTACGCTTGTGGTTTTACATTCCGCTTTTTACACTGGCCCAAGTGATTTTATGCATTATCTATATGCAACAAATTTTTAATACGCTCACCGAGGAGAAATAGATGCTTATTAAACTCATTCGCTCTTTCAGTTCCGCTCACCGCCTTCCGCATTACGACGGCCCTTGCCATGATTTACACGGACACACTTGGAAAGCCGTTTTTATTATTGAAGGCCCCGTTAAAGAAGACGGCATGGTATGCGATTTTAAAGTAGTCAAAAAATTATTGGACGAAAACCTGCCCGACCACCAACTGCTAAATGATTGGGTAGAAAATCCCACCGCGGAAAATTTGGCCCAGTTTCTGTTCCAAAAAATCGGAGCAGAATTAACCAAAATGAATTTGACGCTTAAAACCTTGGAAATTTGGGAGAGCGAAAATGCCGCAGCCATCGTGGAAGGTTAACGAAATCTTCTATTCTATTCAAGGCGAGGGCCGCCATACCGGTATGCCTGCCGTATTTTTGCGTTTAGCGGGTTGCACCATGGGGTGTTCTTTTTGCGACACAAAATACGCCTTTCAAACAGGCGAAGAAATGAACTCCCTGCAAGTGCTTGTGGCTTTGGCCGAATATCCTTGCAAAACGGTAGTAATTACTGGCGGAGAACCCGCCGAACAAGATTTGCCCGCGCTGATTGCCGCCTTAAAATCGGCCGGATATTGCGTTCATTTGGAAACCAACGGTGCCCATGATTGCGATGTAAGCCGTGCGGATTTCGTTTGCGTTTCTCCCAAAAAATATGTCAGCCAAGAAATGCTGAAAAAGGCCGATGTCATCAAAATCGTAGTAGGCCAAGAAACCGACCTTGCCGATTTGGAAAAATACTATAATTACGAAAACGACAAAACGCAAATTTACCTACAACCCGAAAGTAACTTAAAGGAGAATATAGCCCTATGCGTAAAACTGTTAAAAAAACATCCCGCCGCGCGGTTAAGCCTGCAAACGCACAAACTGATAAACATTCGCTAACTGAAGAAAAAATTTTAAACAACCTGCGCGAAATTTTAGCTTACATCGGCGACGACCCGTCCCGCGAAGGTTTACTGGAAACCCCCCACCGCATTTTGCGCAGTTGGAAAAAACTCTACGGCGGCTACCAAATGAAACCGCAAGACGTTCTGAAAACTTTCACGGAAGGATCTTGCGAAGAAATGGTCGTCCTTAAAGATATCGAATTTTATTCTACCTGCGAACACCACCTGCAGCCTTTCTTCGGCACTATCAGCATCGGCTATTTGCCTAAAGGGCGGGTGCTCGGTATTTCTAAATTGGCACGCTTGGTAGAAGTATTCGCAAGACGCTTGCAAATTCAAGAAAAACTGGTGGCCGAAATTGCCGACAGTTTAATGGAAACCTTGGAACCGCACGGCGTAATGGTAGTCTGCAAAGCCAAACATATGTGCATCAGTTCGCGCGGCATCGAAAAACACAATGCCGTCATGGTAACCAGTGCCATTCGCGGTGCATTCAAAAAGTTGGAAGTACGCAGCGAATTTTTGGAAATGATTAAATAGCTTTTTATGACCGCAAAACTCATGGGCATTGTAAATGCCACGCCCGATTCTTTTTTTGACGGCAACCCGCAAAACAACTTGCCGGCGCTTGTAGCCAAATGCAAGGAATATGTGCAAAGCGGGGCCGATATGCTTGATATCGGCGGAGAATCCACTCGTCCGGGGGCAAGCCCCGTATCCGACGAAGAAGAGCTGGATCGGGTATTGCCTGTTATTGCGTCCGCAAAAAAGAATTGGCCGAAAATTCCTCTTTCTCTAGATACGGTAAAACTTCCCGTAGCTGAACAGGGGCTCAAGCAAGGCGTATGCATCATCAATGATGTCAGCGGTACCCCCGATACGGAAATGTTCAAACTCGTCAAAGACTTTAAGGCCAAAATCGTGCTGATGCACACGCGCGGCACCCCGCAAACCATGCAGGAACATACCGACTACACGGATTTAATCGGCGAAGTAAAAACTTTCCTGGCCGGTAAAATCGCCCAAGCCGAGAATGTCGGCCTTACCAAAGAGCAAATTATTATTGACGTGGGTTTCGGCTTTGCCAAAACACGCGCGCAAAATTACCAACTCCTAAAAAATTTAAGCGAGTTCAAAGATTTGGGCGTACAAATGTTGGTCGGCCTTTCGCGTAAAACCTTCTTAAGCCAAAAATGCGAAGGAGCTCCCAAACGTAAAGCACAAACCTTAGCCGCCAATTTAGTAGCCTTGCAAGGCGGAGCGGATATCCTGCGTGTACACGATGTAAAAGAGACACGCAAAATCATCAATTTTTACCAAGAATTGGAGTCCTCAAAATGAAAAAAGTTTATCTTACCCAGTGCGGACAATTTGCTGCTCGCCACGGACACGGCGGCACTTTGGCGGAAGCCTCACACGAACATAATTTTCACTACGAAATCACCTTTTATGGCCCCTTAAACGAAGAAGGATACCTTGTTGATTTTCGTGTGTTACAGGATTTTTTTACAAAAAAAATTAATACTCGCTTGCACCACGCCGATTTAAATACGTTGTTTCCAAACCCTACCACCGAAACGCTGGCCATCTGGTTATTTGAACGAGTACAAACGCAATTTCCCTACGTTTACAGTGTGAAAGTCTCCGAAGAAAGTGACCGTTGGATAGAATATAGAGGAGAATAATAACATGGCTCAAGCCGTTCTTGCTTTGGGAAGCAACATTGCTCCCGCCAAAGAAAATATAGACCGCGCCGTAAAAGCCCTGGCCGATTTGGGCACCGTTAAAGAGGTGGCCCCCTATATCATCTCCAAACCTGAAGGGTTTCCCAACCAGCCCGATTTTATTAACACCGTGCTTATTTTAAGTACGCCGTACAAACCGCTCGATTTACTTAAAAAATTAAAAGCCCTGGAAACACAACTGGGCCGCGTGCCCACTTTTAAGGACGGGCCGCGCGTGATTGACCTGGATATTTTATTTTATGACGACCAAATCGTCTTTGAAGATGATGACGAGTATATGCTCTTTATCCCCCACCCGCGTTTGCACGAGCGGGAATTTGTATTAAAACCCCTTTCTTATATTCTGCCGGAATATGTGCACCCCAAACTTCAAAAACCCGTTTATTTATTGTATCGGGCTTTAATGAAAAAAAAGGGAACACCCGAGTGTAGAATATTGTAGAATTAGAATAGAAAGTGAGACTCAACAGGAGAAAGCAAAAATGAAAAAAGTAGCCGTCGTTTTAATGGGTGCTTTGTTCTTGGGTGCCTGCCACTGCACGAACACCTGCACCAAATGCAACACCACCGCCGCTAAACCCGCGGCCAAAGAAACCGTAAAACAAGAACCTGTCAAAAAAGAAGCCGCCAAACCGGCTGAAAAACCGGCCCCCAAAGCCGTAGAAGAAAAAGATTTTGCCGAAGTGGCGGCCGTAAAAACCCAAACCGCCGGCAAAACCGTTCTTGCCTATAAAGAACCGATTAACTTTAACTATAACAGCGATGTCATCGCCGAATCTTCTTTGGACCAAATCAAAAAGACCGCCGATGCGCTTAAAAAATATCCCAATGCCAAAGTACGTGTAGCCGGCTATACCGATTCCTACGGAGATGCCAACTACAATATCGACCTTTCCCAACGTCGCGCCAAAGCGGTAGCCATGGAACTGGTAAAAGATGGAGTACCGGCCAGAAATGTAACCTTCATCGGTTACGGCGAAGCCAATCCGGTTGCCACCAACAAAACCGCCGCGGGCCGCTATCAAAACCGCCGCGTAGAGTTGGAAATCACCAATAACTAAGTTTAAGTTTACTACTAAAAACAAAACCCCCGACAAGTCGGGGGTTTTTTATGCTTAAAAACGAAAGGCTGTTAACAACAACCGCAAGTACCTTCTTCTACGCCAAGCAGTTTGGAATAATCCATGGAAGCGGGCGTGTTATGGCACTGATCATCTTGCTCCACAAACATCTTTCCCTTTTCGTCAATACACAAACAAACATCTTCTTTCAAATACAAGGCTTGGCCGGCACCGCCGGTAGGGTTAGCAGAGGCACGATAGAGAAAATCCTTCGTTCTAATTTCACTTCCTAAATCTCCCGTTGACTCTGTAAGATCTCCAGAAATTTGAACATCTAAATCTCCAATCAAGCAATCCTTTCCGGGGTTTCCCATACGGCACACGGCATCAGCCTGATAAATGGATTTTAAGTTCGTCATAGCTTCCGCAAAGCGTGATTTGGTAACCGACTTTTGATATTGCGGCAACCCCACCGCGGACAAAATACCGATAATCAAAACTACTACCAATAATTCAATTAACGTAAAACCCTTTCTCATTACACTCTCCTTACAAAACAATTTACAGTAAGCCAAGCAAAGTTTTTTATCAGCCTACCAGTTAGAGTTATTGTACGAAAAAACGAAAAACGGGTCCAGTATTTTTGTGTGATTTTCTGTTGCTTCTTATTGTTTCTTTATTTTCAGGAGAACTTATATCTTAAAATTCCGTTCTATAATAATAGAACAATATAAATACAACTAAAAATAAAAAATGCTTATTTTTTATATATTTTTAAAATCATCTTTACTTTTTTATTAAAAAATTATAGAACATAGTATAGAACGGAAATAAAAACAGGAGATGACAAAATGAAAGCGTTACACCCCAAACAAACCGAATTATTGGAAATTTTACGCACCCACATATCCGATCCATTAACCATGGAAGAACTGGCCGACCGTTTAAACGTGAGTGGCAAGAGTGTAGTTTTCCATCACATTAAACAATTGGAAAAAAAGGGATACCTCAAACGAAATCCGTCCAATCCGCGAGATTATATTATTCTAAAAGACCCAGAAAGAAATGTGATTTATCTTAAAATGTACGGTATGGCCAAATGCGGCCCCGAAGGAACTATTTTGGACGGCACCCCCACCCGTATCGTTCCCGTGGATCCCAGCATGATTTACTTTCCCGCCTGCAAGGGGTTTATGGTGGAAGCCAAGGGCGATTCCATGGAAAGTCTTATCGCGCCGCACGACTGGCTGATTGTAGAGCAAAGTCACCAACCCCAAAATAAAGACGTCGTCGTATGCGTCAATAACGGTGAAGTAATGGTAAAACGCTTTACGCAAGATGGAGAAAACGTTATTTTGCAATCTGAAAACCCTTCTTACAACCCCATTGTGGCGGACCGCGATTCGTTCCGTGTGGAAGGCATTGTACGCAGTATCATCAAGCGCAGTTTTAATTGCTAAAAACCGTTCTATATACGCTTTCTGCTGGCTCCGGGAGCCGAGGACCCGGGGTAATTAGTCGTAACCTCAAGGCGGATTCCTTTCACGGGGAATCCGCCCTTTTCCTGTCCAGTTTTGCTAGAATAATAAAATCACACGGTACAGAAGGACTTTATGAAAATAGCCTTAGACCCCAACCAATTACCAACCGCTACCTTCGCCTGCGGCCCCAGCCAAGGGTTGGAGGCCGTTCGCCAAACACCGCTATATAAAACTTTTTTTGAACGAAGCCACCGCGCCGCTGATATTTCTACCGAAGGTCTTTACAAACAAACGACCGACAATTTGCGCCTTCTTTTGGGCCTGCCGCAGGACTATACCGTCATTTTCTTTCCCGGCGGAGCAACTGCCGCGTTAGATGCCGTCGTATGGAACTTAACCAAAGATTCTATTTCAGGCCTGGCCTTTGGGGCATTTTCCCATTTATGGAACGAAAAATTGGCCACGCGCTTAGGGCCGACGGTACACCGTTCTATCCGCACTCCCGAAAAAGGAGCCTTTTTTCCGAAGGAAAAACCCGATTTCAACGCCAGCTTAGTTTTACTGACACCGAACGAAACCTCTACCGGCGTTCAAATACCAAACGACTATTTAGAGGAAGCATGGAATTTGCGAGGGAAGGATACTTTAATTGCTTGGGATACCACTTCGTGCGTAGGGGGACGAGTGTTACCGCAAAACAAGTTTGATGTAATGGTTTTTTCTTTGCAGAAGTGTTTTGGTGCGGGCGGCGGAACCAGCGTGATTATTTTAAGTCCGCGCGCCGTGGAACGTTTAGAAGAAACAGCAAACTATCGTACTGTACCGTATATTTTGGACTTAAAACAAGCCACCAGATTGGCTCAAGAAAAAGCACAAACCGTTAATACTCCCTGCAATACCAACTTGTATATGTTAAATGAAGCCTGCTCTTGGATGAACGCACACGGGGGCCTAACTGCCATGGAAAAACTCTGCAAAAAACATGCCGATTTTCTGCTTCGTTGGGCCGAAAAAACCGATTACTTAAAACCATTGATTATCGATGAAACTTACCGTTCTTTCACAACGCTTACCTTGCAAATTACGGACCCGTCTTTATGCGATGCGGATATTTCCGCCTCCTTGCAGGCCACCGGTCTACCCAATTTGGCTGACGGCGTGAAAAAATATAAGACCGTTTCGCAAAACTCTCTGCGCATTGCCTGTTTTCCATTCGTAGACATAAACGGAACAGAACAATATCAAAAGCTAACCGATACAATAGACGAGATAGTTCGCCAACTGCGATCTCTTTAACCGAAAAACCCCCGCTTTTTGTGAGCGGGGATTTTTTATAGCATCTAAAGATTATTTTTCGTCTTTTACAATGTAGCCGAACTTTTCCAGCATTTTGCTACTGTTGCGCCAGCCGGGTGATACCACTACATTAAGTTCCAAGCGATATTTGCGACCCAAAAATTCTTCCAAGCGTTTTTGGGCAGACTTTCTAAGCGCGGCAATCGCGGCGCCACCTTTACCGATAATAATGGGTTTTTGGCTATCACGCTCGACATGGATATTGGCCCGAATATAATTTTTAGGGCCTAAATCTTCCGTAAAAGTTTCAATTTCTACAAAAGTACTGTAAGGTATTTCCTTTTTGTATAAGAGGAAAATCTGCTCGCGAATAAATTCCGCCGCGTAAAACCGCTCCCAACGGTCCGTCCACTGGCCGGCGGGGAAATAGGCAGGGCTGAAGGGCAATGCGCCCACTACGGCCTCTTTCAAAGCAGCTGTTCCTTCCCCTTTGGCGGCCGAAATACGGAAGGTTTGGCGAACGGGCAAGTCTTCTTTCACACGTGCTTCCAACGCATCTAACACCGCGGCATCTTGCACTAAATCGGTTTTGTTAAGAATCAGGAATATAGGACAATAAAGCGTTTTTAATTTTTCTACAAGTTTGGCGTTTTGGGCATAATCGGCGGCGGCATCAACGAGAAAAAGCACCAAATCGGCATCTTCTCCCACAGCACGATCCACACAAGCAGCCATCGTTTGTTGCAACTTATACTCCGCCTTTAAAAATCCGGGAGTATCCACAAATACTACTTGATAATTATCCCCCTCCGCAATAGCCAAAATGTTTTGGCGTGTGGTTTGAGGCTTACAGGTAACAGCGGACAAAAGACCGCCGGCTAAGTTGTTCAACAAAGTGGACTTACCCGCGTTGGGCAGGCCCGCTAATACGGCAAAACCGCTTTTAAAGTTTTTATCGTCCATAGAAGTATTGTACAAAAAAAACCCGAGGATAGATAACCCTCGGGAAAAATTTTATTAGTTCGTCAAATAACTATCTACAATTTCTGCGATATAAAACACATGGTAATCGTCGGGAGTTTTGTTATACCAAAGTTCGTTAAGGGCTTTGTCCAGTTTTTCGGCCCCCATCAAACGGTCGTACACAATTTTACATTCGTAATGCATTCCCGGTACGTCCAACACGGGGGTGGCAATTTTTTGACCCGGAAGAGTCTTTAAACCACAAAGGGCCAGTTTATCCATGTTTCTACCGGATTTACTTCCGCAAATTTCCACGGCTTGGGGCAAATCCACATACGGAAAAGTAACCGTAAATTCATGCGATTTTTCCAGCATATCATAAGTAAAACGGCATTTACGCACCATGGCAATAAACACCGGCATACGCCACATGACACCCGTCGTCCCCCAACCGATAACCATAGTGTTAATTTTATTGCCGGATTTAGTGGTTAAAAAAGCGGATTTGGCAAGAATTTCCAAATTTCGTTCCGCATTAAAATTAAAATCTACACGTTTAATTTGCATAATTTTCCCCCTTTCGTTCATTATAGCCATAGCCTTATAAGCTTGCAAGGCTTTTTTCAGATTAGAAAAACTCCCCCCATAAGCGGAGAGAGTTTTCTGCTGGTTAAAGAACTATCGGTGTAGGTTCACAAAAGCGGCGGCTTCAATACCCGCTTTGGCACCGGAACCGGCCGCAATAATAGCTTGGCGGTAATACTTATCGGCACAATCACCCGCGGCAAAAATGCCTTCCAAGGTGGTATGGGTACGCTCGTCGGATAACACAAGGCCGTTATCAGCCAACGCCACTAAAGAATTTTTCAAAAAATCCGTCTGAGGAACGGCCCCAATAGCCACAAACACACCGGAACAGACAAGCTCTTTTTCCTCTCCGGTTTGAACATTTTTCACTTTTAATCCTTCCACCGAGTCCGTTCCCAAAAGCTGGGTAGGAATGCTGTTGAGCACCAACTCGATATTCGGTGTATTTTTTACTTTTTCCACCGTTACTTGGTCCGCACGGAAGGCATCACGACGGTGCACCAAATACACTTTGGGGCAAAATTGAGACAGGAACAGCGCATCTTCAAAAGCCGTATTTCCTCCGCCTACCACGCACACACTTTTACCGCGCATAAAAAACCCGTCGCACGTGGCACAAGCCGAAAGCCCATGCCCTTTAAATTTTTCTTCTTCGGGAAGGCCCAGC
Source organism: Elusimicrobiaceae bacterium (assembly GCA_045580265.1). Lineage (GTDB taxonomy): Bacteria > Elusimicrobiota > Elusimicrobia > Elusimicrobiales > Elusimicrobiaceae > Avelusimicrobium. The sequence continues at coordinate 124,649 of JAZNNM010000017.1, forward strand.
CAACGAGCTTTTGCACCCGTGGCAATTACAATGCTTTTGGCCTGATAGGTTTTACCCCCTTCACAAGTTACAATAAACGGAGTTTTTTCCCCTTCGATTTTTACTACTTCTTCGGTGGTAAATTCTACACCTAAACGTTTACATTGTTTGTGCATGGCGTCCATAATTTCAAATCCGCCGACAGGGTTTACAAAACCGGCATAATTTTCAATGTCACTTGTTTGCAAAAGTTGTCCACCGGGGGCCGCGCCGCCTGCAATAACGGTTTTCACACCCGCACGCACCGCGTAAATAGCAGCACTGCAACCCGCAGGCCCAGCACCAATAATTAATAAATCCGTTTCGATCATCATGCTACAAACTCCTTCCATAATTTTTCAAAAAATTCTATCGGAAAGCCCACCACATTGGTACGACTTCCAACAATCTTTTCAATAAACTGATCGTCCTCATCTTGCACGGCATAAGCACCGGCTTTGTCCATGTGTTTTCCGGCCAACTCTCCTAATTCCGTCTTAGAAAGAGTACGCGCTTTGCATTTGGAGACATCGTGCCCAAACAGCATTTTCTGCTCGGCCAAACACACAATACAAATACCCGTATAAACACTTTGCCAAGAGCCGTTTAACTTATTTAAAATACGCAAAGCATCGGCTTTATCCTTGGGTTTGCCGATTACCTCCCCTTTGCAATACACCAACGTGTCTGCACCGATTACCACCGCATTCGGATATTTTTTAGCTACCTCAAATGCTTTTTTAACAGCCAAGTCCTTCACACGCATAGACGGGCGCTTGTAGGTGGTATGTTCGGGCGCTTGGGAAGGAATGATTTCAAATTCTTTTCCCAATTTTTTCAATAACTCAATCCTTCGAGGGGATTTAGAAGCTAAAATCAGACGCATATTATTTCTTTACAAATTTTGCAATAATCAAATACCCGAGTACAAGCCCAATGGCTCCGCAAACGGTAATATGCAAAGAAATGGGGTGAATACCGATTCCATACACACGGGTCAGCGCACCGCCAATTTCTCCGCCTAACATGGCGGCCAATTTTTCTAAGCCCAAACCGATGAGCCCACCAACAATAAACGTCAAAACTGCAAAAACAATTCCTTTCATTTATTTTCCTCTAGAATAATTTAACTTTATTATATCTTTTAATTAGAAACAGAGACAGATTGTTTTCCGTCTTCTTCCGCAGTCAGGTCGCGGCGCATAGACCAAAAACCAAGGCCTGAAACAAGCGCCACCACTCCGACAATCAGCCATGGACCGGGTAAATAATGCGGGGCCACATATGTCCCCAATAAGCCGGCGGAAAAAAAGCCGACGGAAGAACCTAAATTATAAAAAACCATCAGCATGCCCAAATAACGGCCGCGTGTCTCGCGTGAAGCAATGTTGGAAACCAAAGTCTGCTCCCCCGGAGCCACGATCAGTTCCCCAATTCCCGCAAAGAATACGCCCACTGCAATAAGAAAAAATGTATCGAAAAAACCAACAGATCCATACCCGACAGCATACAACACGCAACCTAATAACATGGAGGTCGTCAAACGAATTTTGGTCATCAACTTGGTAGCCCAGTATTGCAAAAATACCACAACTAAACCATTAATGGTAAAAAACCAACCGATGTAATTTTCGGGCATCTGTAAAAATTGTTTACAATGAATGGAAAGCCCCACTACCAATTGCGAATTTACCGCTGTAATCAACACCACAAAGAAACAAATTTTGGCTAACCGCGTATCTTTTAGCGATAAAAGAGCCGACACAAAACTGGGTTTGCGAGATTTACAAGGAACGTGTTTATCTTCAATCAAACGGCTTAAGTATAAGGCGGTTATAGCATACAAAAGAGCCGTTAAACAAAATGCCATACTATACGAATGACTTACCAAAAAACCACCGGCCGCCGGCCCCAAGGCCCACCCGATATTCAGCCCGATACGAATAATTCCAAAAGCCTCCACGCGTTCCTTCGGGGTAGTATTATCCGTTACCCAAGCATTGGAAACAGGTCGAAAATAGGCCCCCAAGAAGGTGGTAATCACGTGCCACGTCAGCACCCAACCCACATGAGCATCTACCTCAATACACCACCCCAGAGCAAACATAGCCGCTACTTGAAGGGTAAGCCCCCACAACATAATAAACTTGCGGCCAAAAACATCAGCCAGTTCACCGCTAATAAAACTGGAAACACAACGAGATAAACCCGCCAGCGCAATCACTAATCCGGCCAAAGAAGCCGGAAGCCCACGTTGAGATATAAGATAGATGGTAAAAAACGGAAGAGAAAGCCCATAGCCAAACACCAGAAGCCCATTGGCAAGGGCAATAATCATCATACTGCGGCGGGTGGATTTCTTCATACATATATTTTAGTAAATTAGGAAAAGGAACAACACAACAAAATGACTATTTTACCTTCTGAAAAATAGGTCTTCCTTCCTAGAATGGGCTAGGCCTTTTGTCTCTGTTTTTAGCTAATAAGATCGGTTATAATATAAGCATGAGAAAGCTTTTCCTTTTCTTAGCAATTACCTTGTTACTACCATCCACTCAGGCGGTAGCAAACCCCTTTTCCTTAGACACAGAAAATAATGGATCCATTTCCCTTATTAACAAAATTGCCACACAAGAACCTATCTATATTTTTGCTTTTGATTGGAATAAAGAAGGGAATTTAGAACATGACCCCAGATTTTTTAAGGAAACCCAACTTGCTTTTACCGCTTGGTTTGAAAATGTTCTTTCCCGTTTGAAACCTGATTCTCCCCAAGAGGAAGAAATAAAAGAATTATTGTCTGCTATTCGCTTTGGGGCAGACAAAGAAAATTTCCGTTATGACCGCACTCGCGAAGACATTTCTTTTGCCTTTGGAGACAGAAAGTCCATCACCCAGCGTTGTGGAGGTGCAGCCTGTGCAAAGGGTAACAGAATTTATATCTTTTATCCGGAAAATGATTCTTTTAAGTCCACTTTTATTCATGAAATCGGTCATGTCCTTTCGTTGGAAGACTTATATTCAACAGAACATCCCGCTTCTGCGGGGGTCTATGGCTCCGGCATTCAATCATCCATCATGAATAATGCCCAAAATCTTACTTGTGATGATGCCGATGCCATCGTAAACGCGCTGTATATTGCCCAAAAACGACTAGGGATCTATCCCGATAAAGATTTTACCTTTACTTCGTTTTGTAGTAATTCTCGCACATTTAAAAATGCTCAAATGAGAAACCGCCAAACTACCCAAATCGACTATCGCGGAAAAAGAACCATCTTTACCTACTGCCCCGATGGCCCCGTGCATACATACACACAAATAAATCCGCACAATCCGCAGGAGCTTTTTTCACATCAAGTAGTAACCGCGTGCGACAATCCTTCCGCTCCCGCTTTTTCGTCGACTCCGTCTTATACGATGGAAGATTTCTTGGCACATCGACCTTATCCTGTCTCCCACGATAACCCGCTTACCGTCGATTTGCCTTCTTATAAAAACCCTTTAAAAGTTTCATTCACTCAATCTAAAAAGGCCCCGCAGGAAGTACGCCTTTATGATTCCAAAGACAACACCGTTTTCTTGTTTGCCCGATTAGAAGATGAATATAATTTTGTGTGGGACGAGCCCTTAGGCCGTGGCGGAACCGTAATAATAAATACGGGAAAAGGCTTTGAGAGCCGCAGAAGTGCTTCGGTATATATATACAACCGAAATAACCCCAAAGAGTATTATATTCTTTCCCGCCCACACCGGGAAGCGGAAGCTTGCTCCGTAAAAGATGAAGAAGTCTGCCAAAAGATGAAAACCCGCACCATGGAAGAATTAGATTTTTATACGGAAAAATATCACATGCTTCCCCCCGCGGGCGGTTGGGTGTTTGGTGTCCCTAAAGATAACATAAAAATAGCACAAAAATGGGAAAACTTCTTACTCGACAATTATCCCTCCCTCTATTCAGCAGAAAAAGCACAAAAAGCGGCAGAGCAGTTAAAGCAAGTTAAATTAGAGATAGTGCCTCTTCTTAAAAATTAATTTATTAATTTTGAATATACATAAAAAACCCCCGATGACTCGGGGGTTTTTTAATCTCTATTTTATATTAAGATTATTATTATTCCTCGTCATCGGAGGAAGAGGTAGTAAAAGGAGAACCAGGGAGTTGGTTGGCAGCTTCTACCCCATGATAATCCATGCAGAAGAGTTCGTCATCAGAACCGGCTCCACCAGTCGGTACACAAGCAGCTGGATCATTAGAGTCATAAAGTCTTTCGATGCGATAGGTATATTGCCCCGTACCTACACGATAGGCTTGTACCCCTGATTTATTTCCTTTGGCAGCACTTGCACCATTCAAGACAATATAAAAACCATTTTGTCCGCAAGCATTCGTAGCAGGAGCAGTGACTGCTTCAGTCGTTACTTGCGTACCTTTGGTACAATAAGCAGCACTAGTCGCGGCATTAGCAGGAGCTACGTCCAAAGAGGTCCATTTTGTAGCAAACTTGCCCGTTTTCATTTTGTAGCGTTGTTGAGCATTCACTACGGTACCAACCAAAGTGTCAGCTTCAGAAGCACGAGCGCGTTCTACCGCTTTGAAGTAAGCGGGCATGGCCATGGCGGCCAAGATGCCGATAATGAGCACCACTACCAGCAGTTCTACCAAGGTAAAACCTTTGTTATTATTCATAATTTTTATCTCCTTTGTTTTTGTACGGCCCGACAAAGGATACTGTAGGAGTTTTTATATAACCTTTCCCGGGCCGTAT
>JAZNNM010000018.1:0-3425 GCA_045580265.1 Elusimicrobiaceae bacterium
CTGTTCTCTTCCGCAGAAAAAGATCGAGCTCTTCTTTGGGGTTATTTGGGTGCACGTTATATTTTCCACAAGTTTAAAAAGGATTTCCCCAACATTGTTTTTTCTATCTGTACAAAAGCGCAATGTACCATGTCTTTTGGCGGAAACCTTTCTATAAATTTAGACAGCAAAATACAAGATCCCGCAACACTTGTAAACATTGGACTTCACGAAGGAACTCATCTTTTGCAAAACAAAGAAGGCAAGATCCTTTCGGAAGTCGCCACTTGCACCGCACAAAATAAGTGGGGTTTGCCCGTCAAAGATTCTTGGCATAGTAATAATTATGCATCGGGGGTGCGTGATTTCCGCGTTTCGTTCTCTCGTTATGTAACAAATTTGGAAGAAGAATATAATGAATGTATAATTGCGCCTTTATTTGAAGATAAGGCTTTTTCCATTTTCAGCAATCACAAATCAGGACATTCTTTTTGTGAGATTATACAAGATGCATATCCCAATCCCGCTTGCGAAGATTGTACCCTTCTCAAAGGCATGGGGCTTGAACTTGTGCCTCAATTCTTTGGAAATACAGTTACCCAATACATGGCACAAGCCGAACAAGGGCGCTTGGTTCATGCCGGATATTATTCTTACGATGAGGTATTAAACTTTTTAATTGCCTACCAAGAAGATTCCTACATAAAAGGGTGGGGCTACTCCAAAGAAGAGGAAGAACAAAAACGCAGAGAAGCAATTGCCAACTATAAAGAAGAATTAGGCGCTCCTCCCCAAGATTTCTCTCTCTATTTTTATAAAACGGCAGATGGTCTTGTTAGTATTATTTCCAGACAAGAACCACCGTTAATAAAAATAAGAAAGTCTTTGCAAACAACTTTGAAAAATGACAAATTAGACTATTTTTACGAAGTTTTGTTAAACCAATATGCAATAAAAAATTTCACATGTTTCGGTATTCTGCCCGAAGTATCGAAACTGCTTGATGAATTGGCAGGGCCGCAAACGCGCCCCATTGTGCCGGAAGGGTATATTTAATGCTTTTAAAAAAACTCCTACTTTTATTGCTGGTTTCGTGTTCTCCTGCTTTTCTTTTGCAAGCAGCGGATTTGGCTTTGCCAGAAAACGATTCCCAACAACAGGAAGAGATTTCTTTAACCATTTATCAAAAAGTACACCAAGAATTCGTTGATTATTACGACCGGGAATGTTTTGAAGATAAAAACAAAACCAGTGGCTGGTATCGCGTAGATAATTTTCTGAAATGGCTCCAAAAAAACGAAACGGTTTTAGCCAACAGTCCTATTTCCTGGAATGATAAAAAAGTTTTCTTAAAAGACCTTCTTGCGGATTTACAAAATACAGAAAATTGGACTTTATTTTGGAGTTATCTGGGGAGTAGATACGTTTTTGATACACTTGAAGAAGACACATCTAAACTTGTTTTTTCTATTTGCACGAGAACCAGATGCCACAAGGAAGCCGGCAAACCCGTTTCCGTTTTCTTCAGTACGGATGTAACCAACCCCATACAAATTATCAATATCGCCATGCACGAAGCCACCCATGCCAGAAGCAAGTTTAAAATATCGGAACTTGCAGCCTGTACGGCTCAAAATATCTGGGGGCTTCCCATTAAAGTAGAATTGGATAAAAATATTTTTTACAGAGGGGTTCGTGATTTTAGAATATCATATGAGAGACTAGGCCTCGTAAATTGGACTCTTAATGAAGAATACAATGAATGTGTTATCGCTCCTTTTTTTCCGGAATGGGCTCTTTTAATCGAAGGGCAATCCAAAATCAGTTCTTTTTGTACTCTTTTGAAAACGGCTTTTCCCAAACCGGCCTGTAAAGATTGTACATTTACTCAAAGAGAAGATTTTCTTCTTATTCAAAAAATTCTATCCCCTTCTTTGCAAAAATCTCAAGCTGAAGCACAAAGAGGGCATTTACAGCATGCCGGATTTTATAATTTGGAGGAAATCCTCTCTTTCTTCTCGCAATACTATAACATCCACAAAGAAGAAGAACTTCCTGTGGATGGCCAAGAAATTGCCACCAATTTAAAACTGGAAAAATTAAAATCAGAACTTAAAAATACAAATAAAAAATATAGTCTTTATTTCTATACCGTTCAGGGAACCTCGATGGCCTTGATATCTGATAGCGATTTCCCGTTAGATGTCATTTCAAACGCCCTGCCGTTACACGTATATCAACTCCCTATAAAAGAGAGAATAACGAAAATGGAGGCTTTTTATCTTGAATTGCTTGGTATCGTGGCGGAAGAAAACTTTAAATGTTCTGCTATATTTCCCGATGTGGTAAAACTTCTTGATAAATATGCGAGGCCGCAAACGCGCCCTATTGTGCCGGAAGGGTATATTTAATTTAGCCCGAAAAGCAAGGAATTTGTATTTGCTCCCCCGCCAATAATTTACTAAAATATAAGAATGAAAGCTTTCCCCATTATTGTATCTTCGCCTTCCGGGGCTGGAAAAACAACTATCGTGGATGCGGTACTCAAACGAAACAAAACCGTTTCGCGCGTAATTACCGCCACCACCCGAGCACCGCGTAAAGGTGAAAAAGATGGGGTGGATTATTTGTTTTGGACCATCAAACAGTTCGAACAGGCTATTAAAAAAGGCCAAATGTTGGAATGGGCCCAAGTGCATACTCACTACTATGGGATTCCTAAAAAATCTGTTGACGATTTAATGAAAAAAGGAATTTGCCCCATCTTAGTGATCGATGTACAGGGTGCTCGTACGGTTAAACAACAATATCCGCAAGCCGCCACCGTATTTATCGTTCCGCCCAGTTTAAAAGAACTGAAAAAACGCATTTTAGGCCGTAACGATAATACACAAGATATCGAAATACGCTTAGAAACGGCCAAAAAAGAAATGCAAGAGTTGGAACATTACGATTACGCTCTTCTAAACGATGATTTAAAACAAGCAGTGGAAGATATGGCCGGAATTGTAGCAGCCGAGCAATGTCGCGTAAGCAGACAAGATTTAAAAAAGATTAAAAATCTGAAGTAAATAAACAGAGGGAGTGAATATGTCCGTAAAGAACGACAAAGAATTTGATGCTAAACTGATGAACTACGACGGAGACCGCTATGATATCGTAGTGTTGGCCTCTACTTGGGCTAAAGAACTCAAGAAAAAACAAGAATACAAAAAACAACCCCATGCCGTAGTCATCAAAGTTGCCTTGGACGATATCCTTTCCGGCCGCGTTTCTAAAGACGAAGTGCTCCGCATCAGCAAGGAAAACTTGGAAGCCGAATTGCGCGCCCAAGAAGAAGCCCGCAAAGAAGCGGAACGCAAAGCCAAAGAACCCATGAGATTATAATGGCACACGATTCGCTGGGCCGGTTGGCACAAGAATTAAAACATTTCTTGGCCTCTCAG
>JAZNNM010000019.1:0-24534 GCA_045580265.1 Elusimicrobiaceae bacterium
CTCGCCTATTCTTTGGGGTAACATCAGGTTGTATGGATAGCATGGTAAATCACTATACAGCAGCCAAACGCTTACGCTCCAACGATGCCTATACACCTGGTGGAGAAGCAGGATATCCATAAGTTTTCCTGTTATCGGTAGTTACAAAGAAAAAGAGCAGACCCCTTTCGGACAGTCTGCTCTTTTTAACAAAGATTGCTATTTTACTTCCGCTTCGGCTTTAGCAGCTTTTTTGGCCGGTTTGGCAGCGGCTTTTTTGGCTACTACCGGTTTTTTGGCCAATTTGGCTTTAGCTTTTACTTCCGTTTTCGGTTTGCGGACCAAGGTTTTACCTTCGGTTTTCGCAAAGCGTTTGTTGAATTTTTCTACCATACCTTCGGTATCGAGCAATTTTTGTTTGCCGGTAAAGAAGGGATGGCAAGCGGAGCAGATGTCCAATTTTAAAGTTTTGGCCGTGGAGCGGGTGGTAAATTTATTGCCGCAAGCGCAGGTGGCTTCCACGAATTCATAAGTAGGGTGTAATTTTTCTTTCATTTTATTCGTCCTTTCAAAAAACTATATAGATTATTTTACCATATTCTTTTGAATTTTGGAAAACAAAATTCTTTTTACGCCCGATTAAAAGGCGTTTACCTCCATTTGTTTAAAGAAATCCTTATTGGATTTAGTGGAGGACAATTTTTCCAACAGCAAAGTCATAGCATCTACGGAACTCAGCGGAGCCAAAACTTTGCGCATGATCCAAACTTTATTCAATTCATCTTCGCTAAGCAACAGATTTTCCTTGCGGGTAGAACTGCGGTTGATATCGACCGCCGGGAAAATACGTCTTTCGGAAAGTTTGCGATCCAGGCTGAGTTCGCTGTTACCGGTACCTTTGAATTCTTCAAAGATTACTTCGTCCATGCGGCTACCTGTATCTACCATAGCCGTTGCAATAATGGTAAGCGAACCGCCTTCTTCGATATTGCGGGCCGCCCCCAAGAAACGCTTCGGTTTCTGCAAAGAAGTAGCTTCCAACCCTCCGGTTAATACGCGGCCGGAAGAAGGTGCTACCGTATTGTAAGCACGCGCCAAACGAGTAATAGAGTCCAACAAAATAACCACATCTTTGCCTTGTTCGGCCATGCGTTTGGCTTTTTCGATTACCATTTCCGCCACTTGTACGTGACGATCGGCAGGTTCGTCAAAAGTGGAAGCAACTACTTCGCCTTTTACGCTGCGGCTCATATCGGTTACTTCTTCCGGACGTTCGTCAATCAACAAAACCATCAAAACAGCATCTTTATAATTTTCAGCAATAGAGTGAGCAATTGCTTGCAAAATCATAGTTTTACCGCTTTTGGGCGGGGCAACAATAAGCGCACGCTGCCCTTTGCCGATAGGAGCAATCAAGTCGATAACGCGTTGTGTCAGCGAAGATTTATCAATCTCTAATGTAAAACGTTCATTGGGGTGTAGCGGAGTTAAGTTTTCAAAAAGCGGACGGTTGTATATTTTATCGGATTCCATTCCGTTAACTTTTTGAACTTGGAGCATGGCAAAATAACGTTCGTTGTCTTTCGGCGGACGGATTAACCCTTCAATGGTATCACCTTTGCGAAGGCCAAAACGTTTGATTTGAGAAGGAGAAACATAAATATCTTCCCCACCGGCTAAGTAGTTGTTTTCCACCGCACGCAAGAAACCGAAACCGTCCGGCAAAATTTCCAACACTCCCCCGCCATAAACAGAGCCATTTTGTTTAGCTTGTACAGCTATAATTCTTCCGATAAGTTCTTGTTTACGCAAACCGGATATATCTTCTAAATTGTAATTAATTGCCAACTTTGTTAATTCCGGCATGCTTAATTTGTTAAGAGCACGTGCGTCCATAGGTTTCGCCCCGTTGGGTTGGCGAGTCGGTTGTTGTTGGCCGTTGTTGTAACTTGTACGAGAGGAAGTGCGCTGCGTATTTTGAGGACGAAGCACTTTTTCCGTTCGTTCGTTTTTTTCTGTTTTTGCTGTTTCTGTTGCTTTACTACCGGCAGCAGTTTTGGCTTTGGTTTCCTTTACCGTTTTTACAGGTTTTTCCTGTTGGATATTTTCTTCCATACTGGCTCCTTACTTAAGTCCGTAAATATATCGAAACGCTTTACACAAACGTTCTATTTTAAACCCCAAATCTTTCTTACTTCCCCCGTTAAACAGAATGACATCTGCCAAGCGGGCTTTTTCTGAATCGGGCATCTGGGCTTTGATGCGCCGCTTATACTCGGCAACGGTTACCCGACGTGCTTGTAAACGTTGCTTAAGAGTGTGAGGATTTCCCACCACCAACACATTCAAATCAGTGAATTTATTCCACCCCGCTTCGAACAAAAGAGGGACTTCAAAAACAATAAGAGAGCGGGTTGTTTTTTTAATTTCTTCCCGAGCTAATTTTAATACTTTCGGATGCAAAAACTTCTCTAGTTTTTCTCGAGAAGAAGAATTGTTAAAAACTTCTTGGGCTATCTTTGATGATTCACACGAACCGAACCAAGAAATAAGTTTTTTTTGAACCTCATCAGAGGCATATAATTGACGTACCAGTTCATCTGCCGACAATGTAAGAGCGCCTTGTTTAGCAAAGTAAGAAAGGGCCACACTTTTACCACTGGCCATATTGCCCGTAAGCCCCACCACCCATGTATTCTTTCTACTCAATTTCATAGAGGCAGTTTTTCCATTTCGTACCAATTGGATCCGGCCTTGGCAGCAGCCAACAACGGCACACGCAATTTGACCGTTGATTGCATCAATTCTTTGATGCGCGCAGCCGTTTCGCCTAAGATTTTTTGAGGAAGTTCAAAAAGCAGTTCATCATGCACCTGCATGGTCATTTGTACGGAGGAACCCCGATAGGCATTAAAAACGTCCAACATGGCTTTTTTGATAATATCCGCTGAACCGCCTTGCACAATCGTATTAATAGCGGCACGCTGCGCGAAAGAAGTCATGGATCCTACGCCCATATTAAATTCCGGCAAGTAACGCACATGGCCCAACATGGTTTTAACAAAACCGTTTTGACGAGCCAACGCGATATTGGCATCAATCCATTCACGCACTACACGGAAATTTTTGAAATAGCTATCGATATACTCTTTGGCTTCGCGCATCGAAATGCCAAGTGTTTGGGAAAGACCCATAGGTCCCTGCCCGTAAATGATACCAAAATTAATAGCCTTCGCACTAGAACGCATTTCTTCCGTTACCATAAGAGGCATCACTCCAAAAATTTGAGAAGCTGTTTGCGTGTGAATATCGCCCCCGTCTAAAAATGCTTGAATAAGAACCGGATCTTGACTTTCATGCGCCAGTACCCGCAAATCAATTTGGGAATAATCCACGCTTAGAAGCACATTCTCCGCAGCAGCACAAAAAGCCTTCCGCAAATAACGGCCTTTTTCGGTACGAACAGGAATATTCTGCAAATTAGGGCTGGAACTGGAAAGACGCCCTGTTACCGTACCGGTTTGGTCTAAGTAAGAATGGACTTTATCTTCCTCATCAGCCATTAAGAGTAAATTATCTACATACGTGGATTTTAATTTTGCATTGGAACGGTAATCCAAAATATCACGTGCGATAGGATAGTTTTGTGCAATTTGTTCCAGCACCTCTTCGTCGGTAGAATAGCCGGTTTTGGTTTTTTTGACGGGAGGAATTTTCATTTCTTCAAACAAAAGAGTCCCCAACTGTTTGGTAGAATTTACGTTCACATTATAACCGGCACGCGCATCAATATCTTTTTGCAATCGGGTAATTTCTTGCTCTAAGAGAGCTTTAAATCCTTCCAACCACCCCGGATCTACTCGAAAACCGGCAAATTCCATATCTGCCAGTACCATCATAAGAGGAAGTTCCAATTTTTCAAACAAATCAAACTGCCCGCTCTGTTGTAATTTTTGCGTCAAAGTTTGTTGAAGAGGCCACACAAAACGATTGTATGCACGCATCAATTCCATGGGGTCTTCGTCGTTAAGGATAGCAGAAAAGTATTCCGAACAGGCACCGGAAAAACTTAAATCACCGGAAGGATTTAGTAAATAACGAGCCAATCTTCCGTCAAAACAGTTGATAAATTTCCCTTGCAGATTTAAATTTAACTCTCGCAAGGTTAATTTTAAATCGTAACCGATTTTTTTAATTTCATCATTTAAAACCAACTTCTTTATTTCCGCCAACTCCCACGGATGAACATCGGCCTGCAGCACAACAGCGGCCTCTGCTTCGTTTAACCCCAACACCAACAAATCATCTTGTGCATGAAGAAAAATTTGCGTGGCTGTTCGCGCCCGCTCTATTGCTTGGGAAAGCGATAGCTCTTGGAAAGAGACAGCGGCTACCTGAGTTTTAGCAGAAGAAGAGCTTTGAAAAAAGTCGAGAAGATTTTTAAATTCATAATGAGCAAAAAGTGCGGCTAATTTTTCCGTATCCGGTTTCTTAACAAGGTAATCTTCCAAGGAAAAATTCATCTCTAAATTAGAGTCAAACATTACCAATTGCTTGGATAACAAAGCTTCCCCTTCGTGTTCCAAAATTTTCTTGGACAGAGCAGGTTTCATATCAGGGCTATCATTATGAGCGGCGCGAATGATATCTTCCAAATGGCCGAAACGGGTGATGAGTTGAACTGCCGATTTGGGCCCCACCCCCATGATACCGGGAATATTATCAGAAGCATCTCCCACAATGGAAAAATAATCCGGCAAAAAATCAGCCGTCACGCCGAACTTCTCCACCGCCGCTTCCGGCCCCTTAAAGCCATCTTTTCCACCGGCAGGCCAAATATGAATATAATCATTTAAAAACTGGTACACGTCTTTGTCCGTAGTAGCCAGTACACTGGGGATATTTTCAGCTGCTGCATGTGTAGCCAAAAAAGCCATCAAATCATCCGCTTCAATACCGGTTTTAGCCACCACCGCTAGCCCCAATTCCTGCACCAGTTCTCTGGCCAAGTTTAATTGACTAACCAAAGCATCGTCCGGTTTTTTACGTGTTCCTTTGTAGGTAGGCCACAATTTTTTACGACGAGCACATCCTCCCGGCGAATCGAAACATACCGCCACGTACGCGGGTTGATAATCGCGCAACATTTTTATCAACCACCGAACAAACCCATAAAGAGCCCCCACTTCCAGTCCCGCGGAATTAGTCAGCTTAGGCAAGGCATGATAATTACGATGCAAAAAATTATGGGCATCTACTAAAAAAAACTGTGGTTGAAATTGTGTCATAAAATTTGGATTTAAATTGAAAAAAGAATAAAAATGGGGAGAGAAAGGAAAGAATATCCGCCCCGGTCAGTTCCCGGGGCGGAAAATTGAACTATAATTTACTATCTACTGCTTCCAAAATACTTTTCTTAAGATTTTCCTTTTTATCAAGCGAAAAACCAGTCGAGGTATATAGATCCGCTTTGTTGTACAAAACTCGGAAAGTGGGCATCGCCGTAACCCCATCTTTCCACTCATACGGAGCATCCGCCGAAAAACCCTTTGTTATGTCAACAGTATATACGCCGACTTTTCCTTGATATTTCCCCTTGGAAAAAATTTCAAAAAGCTCGGGTAATAATTCCAGCTTAGCCTTTCGACAAGGTTGGCACCCAACCGCCGTAAACATAACCACATATATTTTATCGGGATTAGCCTTATACTCTTCAACAGTGAGTCTCGGAATAGGCGAGGGAGCCGGAGGGTTAGACATGCCTCGGTTTTGAGCAAATAAATTTGCGCTCAACATAAACACCGCCAACAAAGAAAACAGTGCTATTTTTTTCATAATTTATCCTATAACAACTCGTTTAATTTTTCCTGTAAGGCAGCCTTAGATTGCAAGCCGACCAGTTGCCCTACTACTTCGCCGTTTTTGAAAAAAACAAGCGTAGGCAAGGAAGAAACGCGATACTTACCAGGGGTTTCGGGGGCTTCGTCTGCATTTAATTTGCAAATTTTCACTCTCCCGGCGTATTCAGCCGCTAATTCCTCGATAACGGGCCCCAGCATCCGGCACGGACCACACCAAGAGGCCCAAAAGTCTACCAACACAGGGCCATTGAATTTTAATACTTCTTCTTCAAAATTAGCATCCGTTAAAATTACTTCGCTCATAAATCTACCCCTATATAAAAAGTACACAAAACTCTATATATTTAGGTTACCAAAGGGAATGGTATCTGTCAAGGCCCAAAAAAGGTTAATTGGACCTATAGAATTCCTTTTATCAGTACCATTTTCTTCTCTTTTTGATAAATCCTACAATGAAAAAACAGAAAAAATATATTTTGCTACAATTTAAATATGGAACTCTTAACGCAATTTATCGATATTTTTTTACATTTAGACGTTCACCTAAACACTTGGGCCGCTTGGATGGGTGTTTGGCTTTACATTGTTATTTTTGCCGTTGTATTTTGTGAAACAGGCTTAGTGGTTACTCCTTTTTTACCGGGAGATTCTTTACTGTTTGCTTGCGGTGCCTTGGCAGCCACGGAAGGAAGTGCCATTAATTTAGGAATACTTATTCCCGTAATTTTGGTAGCGGCAGTACTGGGCGATTTTTGTAACTATGAAATCGGCAAATGGCTGGGCCCAAAAGTCTTTACCAAAGAAAACAGCATTTTCTTAAATAAAAACCACCTTAATAAAGCCCATGTTTTTTATGAAAAATATGGTGGAAAAACCATTATCTTGGCACGTTTTATTCCCATTATTCGCACTTTTGCCCCTTTTGTGGCGGGAATCGGAAAAATGACTTATTTCCACTTTGCCTCCTACAACATTATAGGTGCTTTTTTGTGGGTATGTTTATTTACGGTGGGCGGATTCTTTTTTGCGGATTTACCGATCGTAAAAGATCAATTTCATTATGTAGTACTTGCCATTATTATCATTTCCGTGCTACCGGCTGTTTACGAGTTCATTGCCGCACAAAAAAAGAAATCCTCTTAAACAAAAACCCCGAATAATCGGGGTTTTTTTATTCCTTTATTTCCAAATCAATGGGAAGTTTACCTTGTGGAGTTATTTCGCCCAAAATAATCTTTGCCGCCGTTTGCAACACGTACCGATTTAACCCATAAGTAGCCAACACGGTATTTGCCTCGGGATAATTGACGATATCATACGGGCTCATAGTAGAAATAAATACGACATTCTTGTTTTCCTTAATAAGTCCGTTGATAGCATTTTTCTGATTAATATTGGTTTTATCGGCCCACTGTAAACTGGTAAGAATAAGCAGATCTGCCCCTCTGGCACAATCCGCTGCACGCCGACTGTCTTTCTTTCGGGGAGTTAGGGCCGCATTGTAGCTGCGAATATTCCACCCTTTTTCCAAAAAAGGTTTTGAAAAACTCATCAATTGATCGGCAAACCGAGAAGGGGCAAAAAACACCGCACAAACAGTAGGTTTTTTATCCGTTGTTTTTGGAGGAGTAAAGGGGAGCAAATGTTGGCGATCTCTTACCAAGGTAACGGCCCTATCGCTTATTTTTTCAAGCTCCGTTTGATAAGCTTCTTCGATGGGAGAGGGACGTTGCTTTTCTCCGTCCAAAAGCCCCATTTTTTTCTTTGTTTCAAAAATCTTTCGAGCAGACTCTTCCACGCGCGCTGTCAGGTTTTTGCTTTTGATTTCTTGCGCCATTTGGTTAAAAACACTGATCGGTTTAACATAACGGCCCAGCAAAATCATATCTGCTCCGGTTTCAAGAGCGCGTACACCGCAACCGGCAATGGTACAGAATGAAGTGGCACTTTTCATATCTAAGCTATCTGTTACGATAAGGCCCTTAAAACCCATTTTATTACGCAAAAGGCCCTGCAAAATAGGTTGAGAGAAGGTGGCAATATTTTTTTCGTCCAAGGCCGGATACATAATATGTCCCGTCATTACGCCATCTACACCATGTTTAACGGCCGCCACAAAAGGAGGCAAATGTATACGCTGTAATTGAGACAAGCTCCCCTTTACAACGGGCACATCATAGTGAGAATCTTGCGAAGTGTCTCCATGCCCCGGAAAGTGCTTTACAATACTTAAAATCCCGGCTGCCTTAAATCCATTGATAAGAGATACCCCCATTTTCGTTACATTCTTCGGATCCGAACCAAAAGAGCGCACTCCGATAATCGGGTTATGCGGATTGCTATTTACATCCAATACCGGCGAAAAATTAATATGCACTCCGGCCCGACGAAGCTGTAAACCGGCCAAATACGCAATTGTTGCGGCCCCTTCCTCGTCCATCGCGGCGGAAAGCATCATATTGGTAGGCAAATAATCGAACCCCAAAGTAATGGGGGTATAAACGGTTCCGCCTTCATAATCAATAGAAATCAAAAGCGGGATTTTATGCGGACTTTTGGCAGCCCAGCTTTGCAATTTATCCACCAACGCTTGGGTTTGTTTAAGGGAATAATTTCCCCACTGAATAAGTACCCCGCCGATTTTTCCGGCTTCAATGGCCGGACGCACCAATTCTGCACTGTCCACATCCACAAACACGACCAGCGTCTGCCCTAATTTTTCCTCAAAAGAAAGCTCTTCAAATGCAGGGGCAGCCGCCAGCGGCAAAGCACATATCCACAAAAAAATAAAAATCCATTTACGCATTAATTGACCTCTATAATCGGTATTTCGGCCGGTGCCAAAAAACGAAGGGGAATGCCCCAATAAAACATACCGGAAGTAATGTAAAATTTCATTTTTTCTACCTCGTGTAACCCATACACACGCGGGAACTGCAAGCGCACCAATCCATTAAAAGGAAAAATCTGCCCATTATGCGTATGTCCGCTAAACATCAAGCTGCTCCCGCCCGCCGCAGCCTCTTCGGCATACAACGGAGTATGACTTAAAAGTACAAGCGTTTTTTCCTTGTCAGCTTGGGTCAGCAATTCTTGTAAATCTGCTTTTGTCACTCGTGCAGTACGAATATCTTTTACACCGGCTACTTGTACCCCGTTTTCTAAAACCGATAATTCATTTTGCAGAAGTGTAATTTTGGCATCTTTATAAAATTGTAAAGAATTTTCGTATCCGGTGTAATACTCGTGGTTTCCAAATACACCCCAAACGCCTAAAGGCGGTCGAACTTTTGCCAGTCTAGCTGCGTACGCCTCTTTATTTGGGCCATATTCAAAAACATCTCCCAGCACAAAAAGGACATCGGGGTTTTCATTTTCCATCTTTTTTAAGGCTTTGTCGAAACGGTTCAAAGAAACACCCATCCCTAAATGAGAATCCGACAATAAAGCGATTTTCATCTTAGGCGCATGCGGAACAGAAACAGCAATTCTTTTGATGCGCGGTCCGGCTATTGCTCCCCATAAAGAAACAAAAAAAACAATGCCCATAACCAATAGGCTTATCGGTCCCAACCAAACCCTTAAATTTACATGGAAAAAAAACAAAATCCATTGTACCATTGCAAATAAAGCACTGATACAAAAAGCCAAGAAGGCCAGGCCAAACCAAGTATAAGCCGCCAAATAAAGGAGTTGATCCCACGTGCCATGGTGTGTACGAGTGTAGCTTAAACCAAATAAAATAAATCCGGTTAACAAAATAGGCAACACTCCGGCCGGTATTTTCCAACCTATCGCTGGGAAAGAAAAATATAACCAAAACCCCACGGCAGCTTGCATTCCCCACAGCACTAATACCACCGTTGCCAAAAACATACTCACAAAAAATACTCCTTTAATTTAAGCTTATCTATTATATTTTACACCATAAAGAGGTATAATATATCTATATATAAATACCAAAAAAGAGGATAACACACGATTATGACCGTAAGAGTTAGATTTGCACCCTCCCCGACCGGTTTTTTACATATCGGCGGAGTTCGTACTGCACTTTTCAATTATCTTTTTGCCAAAAAAAATAAAGGTACCTTTTTGCTCCGTATCGAAGATACCGATGAAGAAAGATCCACCCAAGCTTCCACCGATGCCATTTTTGAAGGCATGCAATGGATGAATTTAACTTGGGATGAAGGGCCTATGCCCAACGGCACCGACAAAGGACCTGATTTTCCTTACTACCAAGCCCTCCGCGCCGATCAAGGTCTTTATAAAAAATATATTGATCAACTTTTAGCCGAGGGGAAAGCTTACAAATGCTACTGCACTGCAGAGGAATTGGAGGCCAATCGCCAAAAATGCATCGAAGAACACCGCCCCCCGAAATATGACGGCAAGTGCAGCCGCTTAACAGAAGAACAACAAAAAGAATTAGAAGCTCAAGGACGCAAATATGTCATTCGTTTCCGCATGCCCCAAGAAGGAGATGTGGAATGGGACGACATGATCCGCGGTCATGTAAAATTTGCCAGTAAAGATTTGTATGACTTGGTTATCCAAAAAACGAGTGGATATCCTACCTATAACTTTGCCGTAGTAGTAGATGATCACTTGATGCGAATGACACACGTCATACGCGGCGATGATCATATTTCCAATACACCGGCCCAGATTCAAATCTACCGCGCTTTGGGTTGGAAGGAGCCGATTTTTGCTCACTTGTCCATGATTCACGGACCGGACGGGAAAAAACTTTCCAAACGTCACGGTGCCACAAACGTAGTGGAATTTAGAAATATGGGTTATCTGCCCGAAGCATTGAAGAACTATTTGGCGCTTTTGGGTTGGGCCACCTCGGACTCCCAACAAATTTTTGCCCCCGGCGAATTGGAAGAGAAATTTGATATCTCCGGCTGTCAACCCAGTCCGGCCGTTATGGATCCCGAAAAACTCAATTGGATGAACGGAGAATATATCCGTGCCACTTCTTTGAGTCGCTTGACCGACATGGCTCTTCCTTTTATCGAAAAAGCCGGCATCAATATTTCTACCGTTAGCCGTGAACAGTTGGAAGGAATTATCGGTCTTGAACAGGAAAAGTATAAGTTGTTAACCGAAATTCCGGACTTGATTCGCTTTTTCTTCGAAGAACCCGTCTTCGAACAAGAAGCCATCGAAAAAGTTTTTGGAAAACCGGAAGCCAAACAAGTACTGGAACTGATGATTGCCGCCTACGGAAAATTGGAAGAATTTACCGAAACTAACTTGGAAACCACTGCCCGTGCCACAGCCAAAGAAAATGGTCTAAAGGCCGGTCAAATTTTCCATCCCATTCGTGTTTCCGTATCGGGCCGCACGCACGGACCGACCTTATTTAAAATGTTGGAATACATGGGCAAAGAAACAGTGCTGGCTCGCTTAAACGCCGCCTTACAGTACTGCAAATAATTCTATCCTTGGGCAGATAAGAATTCTATGAAATACTGGATTTTTGATGGAAGCGACGTCGTAGGCCCCTTTACGCCGCAAGAACTTGCGGCGCGGCCCGGTTTTGCATCCACCAGCCTTATCTGCCCGGAAAATTTCAGTGAAGACGAAGACAGTTGGAATCCTGCCTCCAAATTTCCGGACTTTCACTTCGACGCACAAGACGGCTCGGCTGAAGTAGTAATACAAGAATCGGAAGACGAAAATTTTGAAAAAGAAATGGACACGCTCCTTCATGAGCATTCTCCCTTGGAAGTCTCCGCCGATTCCATTCAAGACACGCCTTCTTTGGAAATTCCCAAAAAACCTTCCAAACCCGGCCCTATTGAAGAATACTTCAATACAATTAACGGGGAAGACTTGGGAGATATTTTGGGCATTCCCGATCCAAATGAAACTTCGGACATGAATCTGGCCCGTGCGCTGGAAACTCAATTTAACAAAACCAATCCCCCCACAGATAAAGAAATTTCTCCGCTAGAAGAAGACCCTTTTGATGAATTCACGGAAGAAGAGGAAGAAACGGAGGAAGAAACAGCAAAAGCTATGCCCCTTTCTGCCGAGAAAGGTGCTGCGGAGCCCCAACCAGTGGAGGGAAAAACAAACCCCGAGAAATCTCCGGCCGCACAGGAAGAAGCGTCTTCTCCCCAAGAAGAGCCTGTAGTACTCCCTCAAACGACTGTCAGGGAAGAAGGTCCTGCTTCTGTTCCGATTTCACAAACAGATGAAAATGAAGATTTTTTATCTTTAACGGTTTCTTCTAAAGAAGATGAGAAAGAAACGGCTAAAACCGAAGAGAAAAACAAAAAAAATATTCCTCAAGCAAAATCCACTCCGGTTTATGAACCGGAAGGAGAAGAAGATGAATCGATTCAACCGTGCGAACTCCCCACTTTAGCGGAACAGGAAAATCCCTTTTTAGAAAAAAAAGAACAAGAACTCCCTAAAGAAGAAGAAGAAGAAGAAGAAGAAGAAAATCCTGTTTTTTCGGCACCTCTTTCTGAAGAGGAAGAGAGCGAAAAAGCCGAAAAAGAAGATTCTGTTTCTACTTCAACGGCTTGGGTAGATGTGACTTCCCAGAAAGAGGAAACCGACGAAACGAAAAAGGAAAAAGAACTTCAAAATAAAGAAGAACAAACAGACGAAGCTTCTTCTCGACACGAAGCTTTGCCTCAAAACGCTGCCTTCGAAAACACACTCCGTCCGGAAATAAATCAAATTCGATCCCGTTTGAAAAAAACGACGGAAATTGAAAAATTTTTAACAACTCAACAGGTTAAAATAAAACAATCCAACCATAAAATGAAAACGGTTTTTATGTTTTTGCTTGCCTTGTTAGCCGTGGGGGTAGGGTTATATATAAATTCTCTTTTCCCGCCGACAGCTGCCCCTATTGAAAAAGCAGAAACTCCTGTGATAGCAGAAAAGCCTGTGGCGAATCCGCAGAAAACTTTGCCTGTTCCTCCACCGCCTCAACCGACTGTTCAAGACAAGGTTTTGGCTGTGGTGCAGAACTATCAATTACCCAATGGACAAGGCACCATTGCTTCTTATTTTGACCGCACTTATAAAGACAAGCTAGATAAAGGATATACGGCCTCTTGGTCCGCCGAGACTTTGCATAAAAGCACATATATTGTAAAATACAGACTAACAAAGACTCGCATGGAACCTATTGTGTATGTGTTCCAAGTAGATGCCGCGCGGGAACGTTTAACGGGCGCGCTCAACAACGTTGCACTCGATTTAGTGGGAAAAATTTAGTCAAATTTCGCAAAATGCAAATTTGAGCAAACTTATAAGAGAGGGTTTATTATGGCAGAACAACAACCTATGGCACAAGCAAACATGGACGATTTGTTTAAGCTGATGAAAGCTAAAAATGCGTCCGATATTCACTTAACCGTTGGCGTTCCTCCGGTACTTCGTATTCAAGGACGTTTATATCAAACTCCGTTTGAACCCTTAACCAAAGAAAGCGCCCAAACGCTTATTTATTCCATCATGAACGACGAACAACGTCAACGCTTCGAAGACGAATTGGAACTTGACTTCTCTTTCGGTTTAAAAGCGTTGGGTCGTCTTCGTGTAAACATTTATAAACAAAAAGGCTGTGTAGCCGCAGCCTTGCGTTCCATTCCGAACGATTTCAAAACCTTCGAACAATTAAACTTGCCGCCTGTGGTGTATAACATCATGAAATTAAACAAGGGTCTCGTGCTCGTAACAGGTTGTACCGGTTCCGGTAAATCTACCTCTTTAGCCAGCATGATTAACTACCTAAACATGAACGAAAGTAACCACATTATGACGGTAGAAGATCCTATCGAATTCGTGCACCCGCATAAACGCAGTATTGTAAACCAGCGCGAAGTAGGGGCCGACACACATACCTTTGCCGCGGCACTTAAACACTTCCTCCGTCAGGATCCGGATATTATTCTGGTAGGTGAGTTGCGCGACATCGAAACCATGGAAGCATGCCTTACCTTGGCTGAAACGGGGCACTTGGTATTTGCTACCTTGCACACCAACGACGCGGTACAATCTATCAACCGTATCATCGACGTTTTCCCGCCCAACCAACAACCTCAAATCCGCACACAGTTGTCCTTCGTGTTGGAAGCCATCATGTCTCAACAATTAATTCCCACCTTGGACGGCAAACGCGCCATGGCGTGCGAAGTAATGCTTGCCAACTCCGCTGTGCGCAGCTTAATCCGTGACGGTAAACCGGAGCAAATTCTTTCTACCATGCAAACAAACGTGGGCATGGGTATGATTACCATGAACCAAGCCTTGGGAGATTTGTATATTCAAAAAAGAATCAGCTATCAAGAAGCTTTGGGGCACTCCAGCGATCCGTCTGGTCTTAAAACCTACTTGCAACAAAAATTGGGAACTTCCAATTTTAAATAAGATTGTACAGAAAGTAAAAAACCCGCTCTTACAGAGCGGGTTTTTTCTTGTTTATCATTTAGAAAAAGTCTTTAACAAGGAGAGGATAAACTGGGATTTATAGTCTTATACCATTCACATACTGCTTTCTTCTCCGCTTGTCCCAAACCAGAAACTCCAGCGGTCTGAAGTACTTTAATACCTGGGTTCCAAGTAATAGTGCCATCTGCTCCATCCAGAATAAATGCCACAGACCAACCATCAGCACCGCCACAACTACTACCATTTTTTTTATGTCTAGAACCAATTTGCATGGTACATTTAGTACCGCTACAGGTAGACCACCAACCTATTTTATCATTGCAAGACACATTGGAAGATTTAGCACTACCAATCACTTCTACATCTAAGAAACCTTCCCCAGAAGTTCCCGTAATAGCCTCCGGAACAGTCCCGTTGGCTAACATATAGGAAGAAAGAGATTTGCTATAAGTATTAGCAATGGTGGTAGCCTCCGTCAAGCGAGCTTTCATAACCGCCTTTCCATATTGAGGAAGAGCCACCGCTGACAATATGCCAATAATTAATACTACAACCAAAAGTTCTATCAAAGTAAAACCTTTTTTCATATAAAACTCCTTATAAGTTTATTTCTTAGCAACGAACGACGAACCTATTTTGTCAGGCTGTCATCTAGGGGTATTGTATGAAAAAAAAAAAACGGGTCAAGCTCTCGTCGAGCCCCCCTTTTTTACGACACCTCAAAAAATAAAAACGCACCCTTTAAGGATATCAGTTCAGGAAAATACTTAATAAAAATTATTCGCGGCCGGCAGGGTCTTTCCCGTCCAAAAGACCCTCTTGTTTTTTGTGACCGTCAAAGGTAGCTTTTTCGCGCAGTTTGCGGTGATAGGTTACGGCAAAACGATGTACTTCATCTCGTATTTCCATCAGCAGGTTAAGGGCAGGATCTCCCATCGGAAGTTTAATACTTTCTTCACTTCCCGGCAAGTAAATACCTTCGTGCGTTTCGGCTAACGAAATAAAGGGGATAAACAGCTTTGCTCTCTCAAAAGCATTTAAGGCAGCAGAAATTTGGCTTTTCCCGCCATCCAACAAAATAAGATCCGGTATTTGAGAAGGATCTCGCTTAAGTTGGCGCAAACGGCGGTAAACACTTTCTTCCATCATGGCAAAATCACTCCCGCCACGAGTCGGAAGTTTGGAACGAATCTTAAACCGACGATAATGTTCGTGGTTTTTTTCTCCATTAATAAAACAGACCATACAGCCCACAGCTTCCCTGCCAAATAGATGAGAGTTATCAAAAGCCTCTATATGAGCCGGCAATTTTTTGAGCCCGATTACTTCTGCCAAACGTTTCAATTTATCGGTATTCTGCATGGCAGTGGTAATTTTTTCATCTTTAAAACGCCCCACCAATACTCTTTCTTTCATATGAGAAAGCGCTTGTAAAAAATTACGAAAAACAGCCGCTTGCTCATACTCCATTTTATCGGAATGGGCCTTCATCAAATAGGTTATTTTTTCCGTAATATTGCCAAAATTCCCTTCGAGGAAATCCGCTAATCTATAAGCAATTTCGCGGTATTGTTCATACGATATTTTACCCGAACACGGGGCAGGACATTGACCGGTGTGATAGTAAATACAAGTATTAATTTTACGAGAATCCAATTCTTTTTCGCGAGAAAAGGTCCATTTACACGGGCGTAACGGGGCGTATTTGCTTTTCCACAAAAAACGCATCAAGCTTTTAATAATGCTGGATTTGGGATAAGGGCCATAGTATAAATCTTTTCCGCGCACCACTCGGCGAGTAAGAACCAAGCGGGGGTAATCTTCGTTCATGGTAATTTTTAAATAGGGATAACTTTTTCCGTCTTTTCCCAAGGAATTAAAAAACGGTTGATACTGTTTGATTAATTTTTCTTCCAGCACTAATGCATCGCGTTCGCTGGCACAGGTAACATAGTCAATCTTGGCAATAAGCGGAAGCAGACTGGGCAACTTCCACCCGCGGGAATATAGGTTAGATTCTTGGAAGTATTGTTTTACCCGATCGGCCAAATTTTTAGCTTTCCCTACGTAGAGAATCGTGCCCTCTTTCGAGCGCATGATGTAAACTCCGGGTTTATTTGGTAAAATATCTAGGCGCGGGTCCATGGATATATTCTAACATTTCCCGCAAGCAGCCGAACGGGGATCCTTAAAAACGGGTTGACCCGGGGCTAATAATTGGCTAAAATATTAATAACCCGATTTTTCTATATAGAGGAAATATTAAATGGCAAAATTAAAAACTGGTAGACACACTAGCGCTATCAAAGCGCAACGCCAAGCTGAAAAAAGAACTTCTGAAAACAAAGGTTTAATCAAAAAAGTTCGCTTGGCCACCAAAGCCGTGAAAGCCTCCGCCAAAACGCAGGCCGCCACGCTGAAGGAAGACTTAAACAAAGCTGCTTCTTGCATTGATAAAGCCGCCAAAAAGAAAGTAATCCACTGGAAAACGGCTGCCCGCAAGAAATCCCGCTTGGCCAAAGAAGCCAACAAAGCGGCTGCCAAATAAGGTTTTCATTCACACTAAAAAATCCCTGTGTTTCTAGAGCACAGGGGTTTTTCTTTTGAAATAGCTAAAAGAGAGCCCTTTTTTAAACGAAGTGCAACGGAGTTGCCCAAAAAGGTTAATAACTCCGCAAAAAAGCGCCTCTTACGAAGCGCTTTTTTAAACTTATTATTAACAGATTACTTACCGCCTCCTCGAACGGAGCAAGTGTACAATCTCGGAATTTTCTCTTCCTTGGGCAATCATCGAAGCAGTCCAACCGTCTTTATCAGCCGCGTTCACATTCGCTCCGGCAGACAACAAGGCCTTTACCACCTCTACGTGGCCTTTCCAGCTAGCAGCCATCAAAGACGTCCAGCCATCTTCCTCTACCGCGTTTACATCCACCCCTTTTTTAATAAGGTATGCTACATGCTTCGTATCCCCTTTAAAACTGGCTTCAAAAAGGTCAGCCGAAGAGAGTTCCCCGCCGCTGCAACCCAATAACACAAGCGAAAAACAAAAAAATACTGCTTTTTGATATAACCTGACCATCTTTCCTCTCCCCGTTGATATTTTTTGTCGTTACAACCAGGATACAAAAAACGGCGCTCCGTAAGGAACGCCGTTTTTCAAATCACTGACAATTAATTTTCTGCCGGAGTATGTTTGTATTTAAAAATAATAGCAAACAGGATAGCTACTACCAGCGAGAATCCGGCAAACACAAACCAAGAGTTACTCCACCCTTGCATAATTTGTTGGGAAATCGCCGCCGGATACACGCCATTCACCATTTCGGCAGGATTGACGTGTACGTTTACTAAAGAATTAATAACTTTTTGAGCCGCCAAAGAACCGATAGCCGCGCCCAAACCGTTGGTCATCAACATAAACACGCCTTGCGCGCTGGAGCGGATAGACGGATCAGTTTCTTGGTCCACATACAAGGAACCGGAAACGTTGAAGAAATCGAAAGCCACCCCATATACAATCATGGAAGCAACCAAGAACACGATACCGGTAGCGGTGGTGGGGTTACCGATACCCAAGAAACCAAAGCGCAAGAACCAGGCGAACATACTGATTAACATTACTTTCTTAATACCGTAGCGTTTCAAGAAGAAAGGAATCAGTAAGATACACAAGGTTTCCGAAATTTGGGAAAGGGAAATAAGCGCATTGGCGTTGTTAGCCCCCCAAGAGCCGGCAAAACCTTCCAAGGAATTAAAACCGGTAATAAACGGTCCGGCAAAACCATTGGTGATTTGCAAGGACATACCGAGAAGCATAGAGAAGATAAAGAAAATAGCCATTTTCTTTTCTTTAAACAAAGCAAACGCTTTGAGCCCCAAAGCTTCGGCCAAAGTTTTGGCTGTGGTAGCCGTAGGACAAGCGGGCAAAGTGAAGCAGTAGAGACCCAACAACAATCCCAAAACGCCGGAGAAATACCATTGCGTATAGCTAGTTTGGAAACCGGCAAAGTTGGTGGTTAACATGGCACAAATAAAACCGACCGTTCCAAAGACACGAATAGGAGGGAACACTTTTACGGTATCCATATTGTTTTGGCGAAGTACCGTATAGGCCACCGAGTTGGAAAGGGCAATCGTCGGCATATAAAAAGCCACGCTGACGGTGTAAAGCGTAAACATCACGCCAAAATTAATAACGGGTTGCGCACCAGCATATCCAGCACCGGCAATAGCCGCAGCCGCCAACAAATGGCACAAACCCAACATTTTTTGAGCAGGCACCCAGCGATCGGCCACAATACCCACTAACGCAGGCATAAAAATAGACACAAAACCTTGTGTCGCATAAAACAATCCAATTTTATCAGCAAATCCAGCTCCGGCTAAAAAAGTGCCCATAGAGGTTAAATAAGCACCCCACAGCCCGAACTGAAGGAAGTTCATTACAGTCAAACGAATTTTGATATTCATATTTTCCTTAACCCAGACTCTCGTCCGGGCCAGCACACGACGAACGCTCTCCTTCTAAAATTTGGCAGGCCAATCCTGCCGTTAAAACCATTGTACAAAAAAAGATATAATATAGGAAACATACCGGCTTAGGCCGACTCCGGAGGTTATACATATGGCAGATTATAGTTTTGACGTTGTATCCAAAGTGGATTTGAATGTAATTGCGGAAGCCGTCAGTGCCGCTAACAAAGAAATTACCAACCGCTACGATTTTAAAGGGACCAATTCCTCTATTGAGCTTAATCAAAAAGACAATGAATTAAAGCTAGCTTCCAGCGATGAATATAAGGTAAACACGCTGCGTGATATTATTTTTACCCGTATTGCCAAACGCGGCATTCCGCTTAAAAACATGCAACCTCAAAAAATCGAAGCCGCTTTGGGTGGTACAGCGAAACAAACGGTAAAAATCCAACAAGGAATTCCGGCCGATAAAGCTAAAGAAATCACGAAAGCCATTAAAGATGCCAAATTGAAGGTTTCCGCCTCCATTCAAGGAGACCAATTGCGTGTTTCCTCTAAATCCAAAGATGAATTGCAAAACACCATGGCTGTTTTACGTAACGGGGATTACGGGGTAGAATTGCAATTCACCAACTATCGGTAAATCTATGCAGAAAATACTTACCCTTTGTTTGATTCTCCTTTTAGCTGCTCCGCTGGCTTTTGCCGGCACAGCTGCTGAAGGGTTGGAATTTTATAAAAAAGAACTCGTTAATTTTCCCCCCGAAAACAACCGCGAAGCCCGTGCTTACGCCAAAGCCTTGGCTGACGGGTTGGGTACGTGGGCGCGCCAAAACGAAAATCTGCCCACCGCCAAAGATGCACGCTTAATGCAAGCCCGTTTGTATTTACGCGCTCAGGAAAACGGCCTGGCCTTTGTTACCCTGTTCAAATTACGAAATCTTTATCCGCAAATGGATTTAGCCTTGTTGAAACCGTTGTTGGCCGACACACTGCCTGCCCTGCCCAAAGAACAACGCAATTTGGCCTTGCGCTTATTTTCGGCCACGCTTCCGGATGAGGCTCAAACGCCGCAAGATCGTGAAACCGAAATGCTGTATGCCCTTTCCAAATTATCGGGGAAAGAGCTCTATCCGAGCATTGCCCAAGCTTTTGAGGATTTCTTTGCCCGAAACCCCAACCATAAGAGTAATGACCGTATAGAATTATGGTATGGGGATTTACACCGCGCAAACGGCAATTATTTGGCCGCCATTATACAATATAAAAAAGCACATGAGCTTTATCACAAATCGCCCTACAAAGCGGCAAGCTTACGCATGGTAGGCGATGTATATGCGGGAGACTTAAAAAATACTGAAAAAGCCACTGAGGCTTATACCCGCGTATTACGCGAATACGAAGGCTCCAATGAAATCGGTATTGTCTATAAACACATGGCTATCATGGACGAAAATAATAAAAATTACGACAGTGCCCTTATTAATTACGACAAAGCCATCGAATTATTGGGCACGGTTCCGTCCGCTTACGAAGCCTACCGCGGTAAAGCCGATGTTTTTGTAAAAATGAAAAATTTTGATGCCGCCTATAACCAACTTCATCAAACCGCCACTGCTTACGGGACTGATGAAGAAAAAGCCATCTCTTGCTGGACGGAAGCGGCCGAAATTGCCGAAAAACGATTAAGAGAACCCGCCAAATATACCCAAACATTAGAAAAGGCTTTATTGGCTTACCCCAAAAATGTACAAGCGCCCGAACTGATGTATGATTTGGCTCAAGGATATGAAGAACAAGGGAAAAATGCCCAAGCTATTGAGATTTACAAGAAATTAATCATCAATTATCCTACGGACAAACGTGCAGCACGTGCTCAAGGCAAATTAAATAAGTTACAAAAATAATTTTGGAACAACAAAAAAGCCGCCCTTTACAGGGCGGCTTTTTTAGTTCTCTAAACTTAAAATTTAAGCATAGAAGTATACTCTTTCAAGCGTTTGTTAATATCACGCCGAGTTAAATTGGCTAGACGATCCACACTGAAAGATTCGATTGTAAACGAAGCCATCACGTTTCCAATCATCATAGCGCGTTTAATGGCCTGCAAGGTATTCCAGTTCTTTTGGCTGGCCAAATAACCGGTAAATCCTCCTCCAAACGTATCCCCGGCACCGGTGGTATCGTGTACGTGTTCCAAAATATACGGAGGAAGTTGGGCAATTCCTTTTTTGCTCACCAACATAGAGCCGTTGGAACCTAATTTAATAATGGCGTATTTAACACCGTGCTTCAAAAGAAGACGACCGGCTTTTACCAAATTATACTCCCCTGTTAACTGACGGGCTTCCGTTTCATTCAAGAACAAAATATCAATCTTTTTGATGACTTTCATTAAGGTTTCTTTCTTGGAAGAAATCCAATAATTCATCGTATCGCAAGCCACCAAACGCGGTTTTTTAACTTGTTTCAGAACGGAAAGCTGTAATTCTGGATCGATATTGGCCAAGAACACAGCTTTGGCATTTTTTTGCTCCGCGGTTAAAACGGGATTAAAATCTTGAAAAACATTTAAGTCCGTAAACTTGGTAACGGCTGTATTGAAATCTTTATCGTAGCTGCCACCCCAATGGAATGTTTTTCCTTTTTTTACTTCCAGTCCCGTAAGATCCACTCCTCTTTTAACAAAAGGGGCACGATCTGTTTCGGTAAAATCCGTCCCTACCACGGCCACGATAGACGGTTGGGCATAGTAGCTGGCACAAATGGAAGAATAACTGGCCGCACCGCCCAGCACACGTTTGACTCGTCCGTTAGCATTTTCAATCGTATCAAAAGCAACCGACCCTACCACCAATATTTCGTTCGCCATAGATTAGTCCTGTAAGAAGGTTTTGATTTCCACATTTTCGTTAAAATCATCAAAGAACCCTTGTTGGGCCGTTTCCATTTTGCTGTCCATTAACTGGGCAACAAAATCTTTTTTATTTTTTTCGAAATCTTTCATGTTGCCGTGTTGAACTTTGTAGGCATGTTTAACTTCTTCCGGAGTTAATTTATAGAAAGAATACAATACTCCACGAAAACGGTTGGACAAAGAACCACGGCGGAGTTGCTCTTCAAATTCTGCAGGAGTTAAGCCCGTGGATTGTTTTACGGCAGCTTCATAAGCGGCTTTATTGAATTGACCTCCTTGGGCAAAAAGCGGAGAGGTTTGAATGTCGTAAGCCACTTCGTAGTCGGAAACATGCAAACCGGCATTTTTGGCAGCTTGGTTCAACACTTCTTCGCTAATCAAAGCCGCTAACATTTGCTGGCGTAAAAATTTCATGATATTTTCGTCTACATCTATACCTTGATTACGAAGCATACGAGCACGGTCATCGGTTACGCGATAAAGAAGGCGATTCGGAATCTCTTCCGAGCCAACGCGAGCAGCAGTAGCGCTAAAATCTCCGCGACGATAAGCATCTGCCCCCAAATACACAATACTTCCCAAAAAGAAAGCCAATGTGATAATGAGAATACTCTTTTTATGTGCAATCAAAAATGAAATCATGTTCTTGCTCCCTTATTCTTTGTCTTCTTGCGGTTCTTCAGAAGAGGTTTCTTCCCCACCGCCGATTTTGCATTGACCGTCGATACGGCCGCCTTCTTCTACTATCATCTTCTTCGCGCGGATATCGCCTTGAATGGAAGCTTGCGCCAAGACTTCTAACATTTCGGCACAGACGTTTCCTTCGATCACGCCACCGCAAACAACGATTTTTCCCGTCACATCTCCAACGATTTTTCCTTCCGTTCCCACAATAACGTGGCGGGCATTATCCACAGAGCCTTCCAAAGTTCCGTCTACACGTAAAGAACCTTGCACGCTCAACGTCCCTTGGAAATAACATTCCGCGCTCACAACAGAAAAATGTTCGCCGGAAGAAAAATCAGAGTCTTTTTTCAAAAATCCCATATGTCCTCCTAAAATTATTTAAAATAGTTTCGTGGATTAACGGCTTGTCCGTCTTTCCACACTTCATAATGCAAATGCGTGCCGGTAGAACGCCCGCTGGAACCCATAGTGGCAATTACCGCACCGCGTTTGACTACATCACCCGCTTTCACGCGAATATCCGTAGCATGAGCATAAAGGGTAGAATAACCCAATCCATGATCTACTAAAATCGCTTGGCCGTAACTGGGCACCCAGCCTGCGTGTCTAACAACCCCGTCTGCCGTCACAAAAATGGGGCTATCCGGTTTGCCGGCGAAGTCTAACCCATTATGGCGTTTGGTCGTACGGCGTCCGAACGGATCCAATCGATATCCAAAGCCCGAACTGATTCTCGAGGTAGACGGGCGAATGGACGGAATAGAGTTTAACCCTTCGCGACGGTTAGCAAAATACCAAGCGATTTCCTGAAAACTGGCCAAACGCGTTTTGGCATTTTCTTCGATCGAATCGATATAATTTTCAAATTCAACGGCATCCAAATCTTTCAAATCTTTTCCTAAAAGCGCTTGCGCACGAGCATCTTCTTTGGCCTTGGCTTCTTCCCATCCTTTAGGCAAATTGATAAACTTTCCGCCCGGCATCCCCAACATTTGGCGCATTTGGGTATCGGTGGTGCGAGTCATTTCCAAGTAACGACGTCCACGTTCCAACTCGTCGGCGATAAGCTTCATTTTAACGCGCATCAGCTCGTTATCGGCTTTGGTAATGTTATAATCGTACCCACGGATAAAAAACAGAAATCCGCATAGGGTTATAAGCAACCACACGCAGCCTATCAACAAAAGCGTTATTACGCGAACCTTAAACTTAACAGGAGCACTCAAGCGAGGCATCAGCATGATGTCCACTCGTTCTCCCAATACACGGCTCAAGGAATTGATTAATTTACCCATCTTTTGTATTCTATCATATACAGAGCCTTTAAGGGCATATTTCGCAAAAAGGAGCATCTATGAAAAAATTATTGTTTACTGTGGCATTGGCTTTATTGGCTGCAGCCTGTATGTTTAAACCTCTTCCGGAAGTACCGGTATTGGGGGAAGTGGAATTGCCGGTAGCCGTGCAAGAAGAATTGACGTGGAAGTCCACCGATTATCAAGGGAAACCGATCCTTTTAGTATTTATGGGTTCTTGGTGTCCCTATTGCAAAAAGAGCATGCCCGCTGTACAAGCGGCCGCTCAAACGTATGGTGATAATGCCGAAATTGTAGCTATCTTTGTGGATCAAGACGCCGAAACCGTACAAAAAGTGACCAAAGAGCACGAATTTACCGTTAAATCCTTGTATGCCGGCGGAGCCGTGGCACAAAACTTAGGTGTATCGGGTTTACCCCATGCTGTTTTGTTTGATAAAAAACATCAGCTTGTAAAAGTAT
This sequence comes from Elusimicrobiaceae bacterium, assembly GCA_045580265.1. Taxonomy (GTDB): domain Bacteria; phylum Elusimicrobiota; class Elusimicrobia; order Elusimicrobiales; family Elusimicrobiaceae; genus Avelusimicrobium. Next base: position 24,126 of record JAZNNM010000019.1, read on the forward strand.
GGGAAGGCTTTAGCCCCTCTTTGGAAACAGCTTTTAAAGAACACTTGGAAAAACACACTAAATAAACAGTATTTCTTTACCCCTCGGTTAATAATCGAGGGGTTTTGTTTGTTTTAAAAAATAATAGTTTGCTTTTGCATGTAAATTTGTTATAATAAATGTACACGATTTCATGCCGGGGTGCTGGAATTGGTATACAGGATAGTCTCAAAAACTATTGCCCGCACGGGCTTAAGGGTTCAAGTCCCTTCCCCGGTACTTCTTAGAGCAAAATGACCCTTCAACAAACAAGTTGAAGGGTTTTTTATAGGAAAAATAAAGGTTTTTTTGCTCCAAAGACAAGTTCGCAAAAACACAGTTTATAATTTCCTTTTTTCCATCAATTTGCGAACTCTTAAAAATTTCCCCT
>JAZNNM010000020.1:0-39900 GCA_045580265.1 Elusimicrobiaceae bacterium
CCCATTGGGACATGGAAATTTTACCACGCAAAAGCCCCCCTACTACAGCAATGTTGGTATTGCCCAACGTCTGCAAGATATCCACCACCGTAACGGGTTTCTTAACATCCAAATAAAAATTATGTTCCTCACGTGCAAGCGGATCCAACGGGACGATGAGCACCGGTCTCTTTTGAATTCCAGCCCAACCAAGCGCCAAATTCAGCACGAGCGTAGTTTTTCCGGCCCCTTCCTTAGGGCCGAAAAAAGCAACTATTTTTGAGTCATTTTTTTGGAGTTCGTTTTCTGCCATAATCTAAATTATTCTACGATTTCAACCGTAATGAACAGGAAGAGAGAACGTTGTTCTTCCGTGACGTCTTTGTTTTTAAACAAAAGACCAATAAGCGGGATACGACCCAAGAAGGGCACACGATCTTCAGAGACGTTGCGTGCACTGCTCTTAAGACCGCCGATGACCAACGTTTCACCGCTGTTAAGTTCTACATGAGTTTCCAAGTCGCGGTTGGTAAATGAAGGGGCCGTAGCCGTACCGATTACTACCGTTCTGGAATAGTCCACCGTGGAAACGGATAACTGTACTTGCAAATCGATGATATTGTTGCGTTCCGGAATAATAGTGGGAAGCACGTTTAACAAAATACCATATTCTTCCAACTGAGAACCTACCCCTTGGTTGTTTACAATCGGTATCGGGATTTTACCGCCGACCGTAATTTTCGCACTGTTACCCGAAGCGGTAACAATTTTGGGGTTGGAAAGCACCTGAGCGCGGCCTTCGGTTTCCATCAAACGAAGACGGGTGGTAACGGCCGTTTTACGTTCAAATTCACCCAAAGACAAAATACCCTCAATGGTGGCCTCTTCAAAGTCGAATAATTGGTTCCAAGAGAAACCTTTTACGCTTTGCATGGTTCCGCTGATTTCCACCACATCGGCGCTGACCGCTACTAAGCGCGTTTTCTTAGCCCACGCGCCGGAAGGTAACAGCACACCTAAGAGAAGTACCGCTAAAGAAACTTTTGTAATAAACTTTATGTTCATGGTTATTCCTGTATTAATTATTGAAATAATTTTTCAAAAGTAGCAATTTCCATCAAGTAGTTGGTCACGTCGCCGTGAGAACGCAAGATGACGGAGATGTCCCCTTCTGCCTGAGCAAGCGCCAAGTATTGCGCATCACGCGGAGAAAGAGCCAAAGACAAAGCCGAGCTATCCGAATAAGCGGCTGCATCTTCTTCTTTGTTTTTCATAGCATTGGCAGCTTTGGCATCCAATCCTTGGCCTAAATCGGAACCGACACCCAATACTTTTACGTTTTGAAGCAAGGTCACCGTCACTTTTTGGCGGGTACCGCTCTTCATGTTTGCTTCAAAAGTGAGAAGGACGTCAATGTTATCGTCCGGTTTAATCATGCCGGCAGTTTCAACCGGCACTTTGATAAGAAAACCCCTCATTTGCACCGGAATTTTGCTGGAAAGCCCTGCCTCGGGAGACAACGAGGTAATGGCATACTTAGAAATTTGGTTTCCTTTGGGGATTTGAATACGCGCCACGGCATTTTCAATGGCACGAAAGTCCGCATCCGTGGTGTAGGTAAAAGCATCTTTTTGTAAATAAGCGGCCGGAACCGGAACCGGTTTAATAAAATCGCGCTTAATTACTTCACGTTCTTTAATATCGCGAAGAGGTACAAAAACCTGCTTGATGTTTTTAGACGCGTTCAATTTCTTTTCCGCGCTGCTAACAATCGAGAAGTAAACAATAGCCGCCAAAATGGCTACGATCAACGGCAGAAAAACTCCTTTATTTTTCATTTTGTCTCCTTAATATACTACCTGCAAATTAATAATTTAAATCTATTTCGTATCGGAACTCAAATACGCCTTTTCGATGGGCATACGCGCACTGGTCTTAATACGCCGCACCCCTTCTCTGCGTGGCTCACTGGCCAAAATATAACTGGTTCCGGGGAACATCAAACGTACGGGATAAGTTACCGTAACGATCACATCTTCGTGCCGGTGTCTCTTATACATAGGGTCTACACCGGTAGTTTCTACTTTCACACTCACTCCAATACTTCCGGAGCGGCTGCCAAACACTTTTTGTTTAGCTTGATTTATTTTCTGACTGATCACCGTTCTGTCCGGTCGGCCGCTAGGCTTTTTAACAGCCACCAACGAACCGATTCGGGCGAACTCGTAAGAAGCGTGAGTCGCAATAATGGAGTGATAGGCGATATTTCCGTATTCAAGAACGAAAAAAATCATTAACATGAATACCGGTAATATAAGCATTAACTCGGCAGTAACCTGCCCGCCACGCTTCTTACAAAAGTTCATACGGCCTCAAATTACATTTCGCTCATGCTGCCGGTGATTTTGCCTTTAACTTGTTCGAACAATTCCGGCATGAATTTTTTAATAAGCACACCAGCTAAACCGGCCACACCCACGACTACTACGAGCATAAGCACGTATTCGATCGTGTTTTGACCTTCTTTTCTTTTCAGGCAGTTCAAAGCTTGGGCTTTTACGCTGTCCATTTTGTTTTGCAAAGCAACGATAAACTTCATAATGAGTCCTCCTAATTTTTTTAAAACTATCTACTACCGTCGTATTCCATCAAAATCACTTTGGCCCCTTGGTCAAACTGTTGAGGCACCAAGTGCGAATACAGTACATAAAAGGAAATGATGGCCGAAAAAAGCCCCGCCGCCACAACAATATATTCTACCGCGGTTTGACCTTTTTTATTGAGTGACCATATCCTTTTTTTCATACATTAGAACTGAATCGCAAGTGAAATTTGTTGCGAAGTTCCCAAAGCACCGAACGGAGTGACGGCATAGTCAATAGAAGCGCCGTAACCAAACAGTTCGGAACTGTAAATACCAAAACCAAAGGAAACTTTAGAGGTTTCTTCTAACCCTAAAGCTTCTACCGTAGAATTATCCGTATTGATTCCGGTATCTTCGCGCGTATAATAACCGACACGCAAGTCAAAACGGGCCACTTGGAGCATATCTTCGGGGATATGCACTTCCAATCCTACCCCGTAGCGGGCTTTGTCGTCGCGATATTTCATATATTCGCCGGAAATCGTCCAATAACGGGTGTTAATATCGGCCCCCAAGCGAAGACCACGCGGCATTTCGCCTTTATCGCCGATATTTACTAAAGCACCGCCTAAACCGAGCCAATTGACGAGGCGCAACTTTGCGCCCACATCAAAGCCGACATTGTCGTAGTTATTATTATCCAATTCTTCGCTAATATACTTAGCCGTACCGCCGATTTGCAGCTTTTGGCCGAAAAATCCACGAGCCAAAGACAAACTTCCCACAAAGTTGCGCACGGGAGTACCCACTTCAGGGAGTAAACTTCCGTCATCGGCACGGAAATCAAATCCGTCCATATCCATATAGTTTACGGTTACCCCGATGATGGTTTTTCCAATGGGTTGCAAATAAGCCAATGTGCGGGCTTTATAACCTTGCAAATAATCCAAGTAAGAAAATTGGAGTTCGCGCGTGGTGGCGGAAGCCGCACCGGCCGGGTTCCAGAACAACGCTTCCGGACCGTCCGCAATAGACACATAGGCATTACCTAAGGCCTGGGCTCTGGGGGAGCCGGCATCAATCTTTAAGAACGCAGCCGCATCCGTACCAGCATTTTCGTGGATAGCGAAAGCATTAGTTCCAAAAAGACCGACCATTAAACAAGCGGTTAAAACTTTTAATTTTATATTCATAAATGGATTTCTCTGTATTTTTTACAACTGTCCCCAAAATGGGGAAAATCGGGGGAGGGATTTCCTCCCCCTTATTCACTACGGTACTAAAATTTTCACTACTTTTTGGCAGTGTTCACGGCCGTTGGTAGCTCTAAAGTCCACCAAGCCGAAATACACACCGCGGGCCACTTTTTTACCGTGTTGGTTGGTTCTATCCCAGCGACAGCGCAACGCAGCATTACGCACGTTGGGGAAGGCAGCCAACTGAGCAGCAGTCATCTGCGTGGAACCGGCGGGGTTATTATCCGGATTGAAGGATAAACTATCCCCCATGGTAATTTGATAGTTATTGGCGTCCACACAGGTGTAGTTGCCATCGCGCACCAAATCGCCTGCCAAGTTGAAGTACTTAATAGACACCGTACCCGGCACCGGCATTTTGGTAATTTCCAAAGTACCTTTGCTGGCATCTTTGAGCGGGTTGGGATAGAAGAATACCGTTTTCTCCCAATCTTCACAGACGAATCTGCCGTCGCCGATGGCAATAGTAGCCTTGTGTAAGTTTTGATATTCGTAAGTATCGGCTACTTTATTGATTTTCCAATCGGCCTTGGTGGCACTACCGTCAGTGGTGGCATAGTCGCCAATGATTTCACCCGTTACGGAATCGATATCGGCCGAATCTAAGGCCGTTACGAAGCGGAAGGGGTAAGTGCCGTCCGGTACTTCTTGTTGGGCATAGTCGCGGCCGTCCCACAATTCTTCAATAAGCGTGGTGGCAGGGCGAATACCCACAATGGCGCGCACCAACACTTCGCGGATATCTTGCACTTCCGTACCCGTGGTGGGGTTACGCAAGGTACCTTTTTCGTAATTATAAATAGTGGTACCCGGTTTGAAAATTTGTACAGCCACTTTCATCGGTACGGAAATTTGATAACCGATTTTCATATCCGTTCCGCGTTGAGAAATGGCATACCCGTCAGCTTCCAAGAGGTCGAACACTTTCAAGAGGTCGGCATTTAAGGTAATGCTCTTGACCGTTTCTTGATACAAGGTTGCATCGGGATAGTTTTTGGCCGTTAAACGTACTTCATAAATACCGGGTTTTACATACATACCGTTGTTATCGGTACCGTCCCAATACACTTTGCGGGCAATGTTCGGGTCGAAGTTGCTGGTATTGATGAAGGTTACCGGATCGATATGTTTACAGACCGCACCGGCCGCTGCGTTACGAGCAGTCAACGTGCCTACTTGGTCGTAGCACATATTCGGTTCTAGCGCAATGATATCCACCCCTACCGTAGACGCACGGGACACGGAGAAGTTGATTTCATACGGCGGAATGAAAATCGGGCCGGAAGAGGCATTAAAGAGTTGCGGTGCATTGGGATACACCACCACGGAGCCGTCCAAGAAATACACCGGGCCGCGGGTTACGTTAATTTTACCTGTCGGTTTTTCCGTAGCGTACAAACCGTCTTGCTGTACAATTTCGGCAGGAGTTTTGAACGGAGCCCCTTGCAAGTATTTATCCGAAGTGCCGGCAATAGTTTCGCCCGCATTGGCATAATAGCGGTTGAAAGGCTCTTCGGACTGCGCGGAAATGTAGAACGGATATTGACCGTCCGGTACCATTTCGTACGGGCAGGTGGTAATATCAGTCGCAGTGGTACAAGTACCTTTCGTAGAAGTGGGATTATTGAAATACAGAGCATCCCATTCTTCGGTAATCGTCAAACCGTCACCCACGCGCACGGAAGAACGATCGAAAGTTTTGATCGGTTGCAGGCGCGCATCTATCGCGTCAGTGGCACTTTCAGGATAGTTTGTAAACGTAGTATCGTTTACATAGATACAAGCCCCACCGTTCTCAGCCCACTTGGCCGGGGCTACAGGTCCCACAGTAGAGATAAACACAGCACTATGATCGGCTCTGTTACACACGACCGGCGGCCAAGAACCAGCATTGCCAACCAAATCGTTATAGTTGGGAATGACCACATCTTTATTATAGATGTTCACTTGCACGTTCATGGCTTTGGAAAGCGAGTAGGAAATAGTGGCTTTCGCTTCGCTGTCGCCATACACATCAGTCGTGCTTACGTCCACCACGCGATACATATCCAACGGGAACACGGCAGAGGCACGATTTGTTACAGAAGGGAACATGGCATCTTTGGTTTCCACCACAAACATATAAGTGCCGGGGGTTACCATGCGTCCTTGGTCATCTCGACCGTCCCAAGACAAAGTATTTAATTGTTGCGCCACTTGCGAAACACCCGTTTCGGGGGTTAAGTATTTCACGTCCACACCGGCGGAGTTGGTCACTTTGGCTACCACGGTAGCATCACGCACAATGGAGTATTTAAAAATGAACGGATCCAATCCGTAGGCCGTGGGGCTGGAACCAACCGTGGAGTAACTGACCGGTTGAATGGTAATATCTACCGCGCCACGTTCAATGGCAATTTGGCCTACTTCATAATTTAAGGTTTTTACACCCGTAAAACATTGGCCGTTGATTTCGGAACCCGATCCGGAACAAGTTGCACTGGCTACGAATCTAGGAGAGGTACCACCACCTAAACGGTTTAAGTATTTGCCGTTGTACGGAATTTCCGCCCACAAGGCATATACGTAGTTGCCGTCCGGCATGGGGGCACCATAGGCAAATGTTTCTGTTTTATCAGTAGCCGTTGCAACTGTTCCATCACTCATTTTTTCGCCGACAGCATAAGTGCGCGTACAGCCACTTTGTATTCCGCACAAGCCGTCCCAGCGAGTGGTAAAGTTCATACGAGCGGTGCGGTCTTCCACTTTGCTGTATACCAAAGCACCCCCCGTAGGAGTGGGAGGCGTACCCGTTTGGGCAGCAGAATTGGTTAAAGTGTCAGTGAAAACCGTTCCGGGAGTATAGATATTCCAATATACTTTAGAGGCTTCGGTGGGCACGTAAGAAATAGAAGCATAGGCTGTGGATTTTTTGTTAAGTCCGGTAGCCACTACGTCCGTCAATTTGAGCGGATCTAAAGAGAGTTGGCGCGTAACGGCGCGAGAGAAATCTACCCCCGTCCATTCATCTTGCGCTTTAGCCTGAATGGTTACCGTATAATTACCGGCCGGCAAGAGGAGACCCTTATCATTGCGACCGTCCCAAGAGTCAAATTCCGTAATTTGTACGTCTTTTTCTTGCCCTTTCATGCCTTCGCCCAAGCGCGGTTGCCAATCCACAAGCGTGCGGACAATAGCCTCTTCGTCGCCTGTGGCACCCGAAGTACTTGCTGTACTTCCATACACAAGCCCATCCTTCGTAGAAGCATCAAAAATAGCAACACGCACTTCGGAATCTTTACTCAGGCGGTAGGCATACGTATAAGGTTGCGCGGAAACAGCCGTAATGTTCCCAACCACAGTAGGCGTACTGCGCACGGTGTGAACGTTGGTCACGTCCACCTGTAATGGGATTTGGTTTTCGCCGGGGTAAGCGATCGTAGAGTTAAATTCAATTTTATCAGTGATAACATTATCACCGGGGACATCGGTGGCTACCGTAGCGCGGAAACCGAACTGACCGTTAGACTTGCCAAATTCACCGGCAATTTCGTACGACCCGTCCCACGCAGCACAGAACGGAATGGGCTGGTTGGAGCGAGTTCCATCCCCGTTAAAAACAACATAATTATATTTTCCGTTTGTTGCGCCCGTTTGACAATAACTAATACCAACCTGTTCATTTGTACCAAATTTATAACAATTCGCCCCAACTTTTTCATACTCCGGTGCTGGACAAGTAGAGCCCGAGTCTGCCGTACCGGGGCAGTGATAAGAACCGCATTTTGCGTTGTTGGATTCGGTATCCGGATACAAGTCAATCGTGCGCACCGCGGGGGATTCTTCCGGATTGGCGATATTTTTATTGTTATAGTATTTTACGATGTCAAACTTAATTTGTTGAAGAGGGAAAGCAATAGAATATGTACTTTGCGCCATTGGTTTATTGGTACAGTACACATTCATGCACAAAGCCACACAGTGATTGGGGTATTTGTTTGCAGAGGGCGTTACGTTGGGATAGGGTTGATCGTACTCGATCAAGGCAGAGCTTGCCCACGGGTCCGTAGAGTTTGCATTGTTAGTAGGCGCCGGCGAAGAAGCAAAACTACGATTTTCAGCAGAATCTTTTGTTATGTTAAACAGGTAACCGGAAGAAGTGTTTACATACCCAATAATTTGATAAATATCGTAACGAGTCACCCATCTATAAACGGGATCACCGTTCGCATCGTAGTTAGAAAAAATTCTTTTATAGTGTGCAAAATAAAACATGTCATAGAGTTTATAATTTTTATAAGCACTCCTAGAAGACTCAACAGAAGTTGTTGCCTCCTTCTGAATCAGCTGAACCCAATAATCTCCATCAATTTCTCTGTCATTTACACTCAAAGTAGAACTTTCTCCTTCTGTGGAGTTGCTAGTGCCAAGTTTTCCATAAAAATCTGGGCTAGTGCTTTTCAACCTAAAATTGGAGACTTTTACATTTGGATCAGCCCAGTCGCAATACATATTGTTTACAGAATCGCCGGTAGCGCCATCTTTATAAAAAACACCCGCGTAGCGCACTTCGGCCGTTTGGGCAAAAAGCGGCAACGAAGCCGCCACAAACAACAAGGCTAAAACGGCGCGAACAGCCGCTTTACCCGGTAAAACCCGTAGTAAATTTTTAAGTTTATTCATTGTGTAAGTATCCATTTTGGGGAAATTTCCCGTCTTAAAATTATTTTTTACAAATCGTCTGCCCGTATAAAAAAATACGCGCAAAGCGGCGCGCTACTTTGTGTTTTTAAATAGTCGCCGATACAGTACTCTTAAATTTTTACAACTTTTGGGGCAAATGTCAACTGTTTTTTTCGTCTTAACAAACGGGAAATAGCGGAGAAGTGCTGTTAGATAGTCCGGCCTGAGGGTCTTTGTGGAGAAATTTCACCACATTACTATAGTCATTCCCGAGGGACTCTGTCGGGAATCCCCACCATTTTTGTTGTTTTGTTAAAGCGAAGATGCCCGACTAAAACTATCGGGCATGACAAATAATTATATGGGCACAATGAAAAAACTGCTATACAGAAATCTCATCATACAAATCACGCCAAGAAGAGTTAATTTTATTAATCAACCTCTCCTTCCACGCACGATTCCAGCTTTTTAACTGTTTTTCCCTCATTATGGCCTGGGTTATATCGGGGAATTGTTCGTAGTAAATGAGTTTTGACAGGTTATACTTGGCCGAAAAACCTTCCTGTAATTTCTGTTTATGCTCATAAATACGACGGGACAAATTATTTGTGACACCTATGTAAAGCACCGTATGATAGAAATTAGTGATAATGTAAACACAATACATGGAAATTTTACCCTAAAAAGGCGAAGATGCCCGACTAAAACTATCGGGCATGACAAATAATTATTCTTTCTGTCATTCCCGAGGGGCTCTGTCGGGAATCCCCACCGCTTTTGTTGTTTTGTTAAGGCGAAGATGCCCGACTAAAACTATCGGGCATGACAAATAATTATTCTTTCTTTTTGGATTCTTCGGCTAAGCGCTCGGCTTCTTCGGCGGCTTGTACTTGGTCAGCTACTTCACGATATACCGCAAAATGACCGCGCCCATTCTGTTTTACCACATACAGAGCCTTATCCGCTTTTTCCAACAACTCTTCGGGGGTGTTGCCGTCCATTGGAAAGGAGGAAATCCCTTGGCTGATGCTCAAATGAACATCTTTCCCTTCGGTATACCGAGAAGGCAAGGTAATGGCCCCGATACGGTCCTTTAAGCGTTTGGCGATAATTTTGGCTTCTTCCCCCGTAGTACGAGGAAGCATAATGACCATTTCGTCCCCACCAAATCGGCAAGGCACATCGGTTTGGCGTAAACCGGTGCGAATCACTTTGCTTACTTCTTTCAAAGCCCAGTCCCCGATTTGGTGCCCGTAGCCATCGTTGATTTGTTTGAACCAGTCAATATCCATAATCATAAGGGACAAGGTTAAATCAAAGCGTTTGGAACGGTAGATTTCTTCGGCAAATTTTTCGTTGAAATAACGACGAACAGGCAGCTTGGTAAGTTCGTCAAAATTGGAAAGTTCCTGCACCCGTTCAAAAAGACGCGCATTATCGATAGCTAACGCCATTTGAGAGGCAAATTGTTGCAGAGAAATAAAATCCAAATACCCAATTTTACGACGAGAAAGAATATTATCAAAGGTTAAAAAGCCCACTTTATTTCGCTGTACTTTTAAAGGGATATAAATAACGCTGCGGGTAGCACGGTAAGTAGCGGCAGAATCAAATACTTCCTTTAATAGTTGGTCTTCCTCTTCTTTTAAGGAAGCCCCGTCTTGCTGGGTTACCTTACCGGAAATATCCACCCCCAGCACGGATTTAATTATGCTTCCTTCATCATCCGTTAAATACAGGCGGACACGATCAAAACGGAAATACTTTTGAACTCCTTTCAAAATAAGTTCCAATCCGTCGTTAAGACGCAAAGAAGAGGCAAAAATGGTGGACAGATCGTTAAGTGCCGTAGAAACACTTAAGCGTTGGTTTTTGGCCTGATCGATTTCGGTATTACGTAAGTTGTGGGAAATTTCCAAAGCCAAGTCTTTAATCAAAATTTTCTCTTGTTCCGTAAAAACACGATTCTTGCGGAAACGTTCCAAGCGAAGGACCCCTACTTTCTCCTGCATATAGTTATAAACTTCCCCCGATTTCAGCTCCACACCGGGGCGCTGCCATTTAAGCAAAACATAAATGGCGGGGTAACTTAAATCGGTTGTTTCGGCAATACCGGTCTGCAAAAGCTGCCGCAAAAAAGCCGGCTCATGCAAAACAGAAATATCTTCCTGCATATCCATGCAGTATTCTTTTTTGCACATCATTTTAAGAGATAATAGCGCACGCTCCTGCTGCCAATCAAAGAAGTAGATGCGGTCCAACTTAAACAAGTTACGCATGGTCGACAGTGCACATTCCAAAAGGGAACGTTTGTTTTGGAAGGATTGGTTCAGTTGTTTATGAAATTTGTAAAGCGTATAAGATTTTTTATCTAACATAATTACCCCTCATACACCGAAAGCAAATACTCAATTTCCTTAGCGGTCAGGTCCAGTTCGCGGTCCAAGGAGGCTTGGGTAAAACGTTCTTCCACAATTTGGGTGGCACACACCGCAAGTACCCGTTTTAAAATTTCCATAACCGTACCCATAATAATAACGTTAGGCAGCGTACGCGCGGAAGATAAAATAGTACTGTAAGTTTGCAAACGATGGGAAGAAGTGAAAATAAATTTTTCAAAAGCTTCTTCAAAAGCAGGGAAAGCATCTATCATACCGGCATATTTTAACTGAATATCCGGACGGGCACAAAACTTAATAAATTTAAGGGCATCTTTTTTATGCTGCGAAAGTTTATTGATAAACAAATTCATGCCTGCCAGATAAGAGATGGACGCCTCCCCCGTAGTGGGAACGGGAAGAGTGCGCACCTTAAGGCTTTTACGCAAATTGAAAGTGCTAATACCTTGTTTGCGAGAAATCATCATACTGGTTTTTCCGGAAACCATGGTTCCTAACGAACCGCGTTCGCGCAAGATAGGCATGTAGTTATTGAGGGCCAAATTAACATAGTCGCGAATTCCTTCTTTAAACGGCTTGGTACCTACTAACGTAGTGCCGCGATCCGCCGACAAAATATCGCTTCCTCTTCCCCAAATACACGGCAGAGCATTACGCATGGAAAGAGAACCGCGCCAATCGCTATTTTGCATGGGATAATAGCCGGGGACATCTTTGAATTTTTCCCGCAAGGCTTCGCATGTATCCAAAAGACCTTTCCAGGTGGACAAATCTTCTTCCGGATGCGCGGTAACCAATTTCAAGTGATCGGCCCGATAGTGAAGCGCACTTAAATCAAACCACCACGGATAGGAATAAATATCCTTTGTTCCGGGTTGGTAACAATGTTTTTTAAGGGGAACTAAGCAATTAGAAAGCGAAAGGCCGGGGTCTAACTGAGAAAGATTTTCGGCCACATCCTCTTTGACAAGAAGCGCTGTCCAATAATGGGGGATTTGAATCAAATCCGGTATTTCTTCTTCGTGAGTAGGGTGCTTGATGGTGAACATACGCCGCCACAGCACATTGCGCGTAAACACACGAACAGTTACATCAACGGACGGATTTTCCTGCTTAAAAAGCGATACGAGAGAAGCGTAATCCTCTTTAGTTCTGGCACCCGAATCGGGCATTACCCACAAAATCATGCAAACTCCTATTTATCCCAATTGCGAACCTTCATATTGGGGTCAACATTAATATTCTTTTTTACCGGTCGTCCGGTTTTTTGCGCATGTTCCAATTTTTTGTAAGCAGCCAAAGCAATCATAGCGGCATTATCCGAAGACAACTTTCTATCTACGAAATGCGTGGTTACCCCCATCTCGGCAGCTTCTTTTTCCATGCGTTCGCGCAATAACGAATTGGCCGCCACACCACCGCCTACGGCCACATGTTTTACCTTATACTTTTTGGCGGCCCATAAGGTTTTGGTTACCAAGGTTTCTACCATGGCTTCTTCAAAACTAGCACATACATCCGGTATACTGAAATTTTGATGGTCGCGCAAATAATAACTAACCGATGTTTTTATCCCGCTAAACGAAAATTCCCAAGTTCCGGGAAGTAACGGACGCGGGAAATGGATAGCATCGCGCTTGCCTAACAAGGCTTGTTTAGAGACTTGCGGCCCACCCGGATAGGGTAAGCCTAACAATTTAGCCACCTTATCAAATGCTTCACCGGCGGCATCGTCCCGTGTACGACCTAAAATCTTATAATCTCCATAGTTTTTCACATACCACAGTTCCGTATGACCGCCGGAAACGACCAAAGCCACCAGAGGAAATTGCAAACGTTCTTTTACCTGGGACCCTTCAAATTCACAGGCAAAAATATGCCCCTCTAGGTGGTTCACTCCTATTATAGGCACTTTTTTAAAATTTGCAAGGGTCTCCGCAGCCACACGCCCCACCATAAGTCCGCCGGGCAAACCGGGGCCGCTGGCAAAGGCAACATAATCGAGCGGATGAGCCCCCAACGCCTCATTAATAACCGTAGCGATTTTAGCCGCATGTGCACGGCTGGCCAATTCGGGCACAACTCCATGATATTTTTTATGTTCTTCAATTTGGGAATAAATCACATTGGTTACAACTTCCTTTCCGCCTTTCAATAAGGAGGCGGAGGTTTCATCACAGGTGGATTCAATTCCTAAAATCGTAAAATCTTTTTTCATAAATTATTCTTGAGTTTCTTTTTCGGTTTCTTGCTCAGAATTTTTATCGGTCTTTTTTTCTTTGTTTTTTCGTTCCGAAGCTTCTTTAGCCGCTTGATCTTTGGCTTCTTGCAAGCTCACTTTTCCAGTCAAAAGATCTACTGCACGATCCAGCACCGGATCTTTTTCCTTAAATTCCAACTTAGGCAGTTCTTTGCCGGGGGTATAAATAATATCGTTGTATTGTTGGAAAATTTTCACTTCATCTTCTGCCTTCATAAAAACTTCTACATCCGGAAATATTCCCCCTTCTTCCGCTTTAGATTTATCGCGATAGTCGCGTTGAATCAAACGACCTTTCGGGGTATAGTATTTGGCGATTGTCAGGCGAAGCCCAGCCCCTCCGGACAAAGGCAAAACTTGCTGTACACTGGCTTTCCCAAAAGTACGTTGCCCCATTACAACGGCCCGTTCATTATCTTGTAAAGCCCCTGCCACAATTTCACTTGCGCTGGCAGAAGCCCCGTTGACCAAAAGTACCAACGGAATAGAAGGGTATTCCCCTTGAGAAGAAGTTTTAAATTCCTGATAATAATCTTGTTTGCGCCCTTGCGTATAAACAATCATCTGATCGTCATTTAAAAACAGCTTGGCAATATCTACGGCACCGGTTAATAGTCCACCGGGATTAAAGCGTAAATCAAGCACCAAAGAAGTCATACCCTGTTTGGTTAAATCAGCCAACGCTTTTTTTACTTCTTCCGTACTGTGACCGGAAAAATCTACCATGTATAAATAGCCGACGTTCCCTTTGAGCATGCGGTAGTAAACTACTTGCGGTACAATTTGTTCGCGCTTCAATTTAAAATCAGGCAGTGTCGTATATTTACCAGATTTTTCGTTTTTTCGGCTGATTGTCAGTTTTACTTTGCTTCCCACCGCACCACGCATGAGTTCAACGGCCTCATCTAAGTTCATACCGTCCAAGTCTTTATCGTCAACAAATAAAATACGATCCCCCGGCATGATACCGGCTTTAAAAGCAGGCGTGTCCGGCATGGGGGTTACCACCGTTACAAAATCGTCTATTTTTTGTAAACGCATCCCCACTCCGCCGAAGTCCCCTCGAGTATCGTTTTTGAGGGATTTGTAATCTTTCGGATCCAAATATTGGGAAAAGTCGTCCAGTTCTCCGATAACGCCTTTAATGGCACCTTTGATCAAGACATCCGTATCCGTCTTTTCTACATAGTTTTCTTTTACAAACTCAAGTACATCTACAAAAGTACGCAATTGTTTCAAGCTATTATCAGCCGCCGCATACGCATACGGAAAAAGCGTTCCCATAAAAAATAAAACGGCAGCCAAAACGACAAAACGGTTTAATTTATTAGATTTCATATTTCTTTTCCCCTCCCACTATTGTAGCCAATTTTGCGGATTAACGGCAGTGGCTCCTTGGCGAATTTCGAAATACACCGCACTTTGCCCCGTACCGGAAGAAGATTGGGTGTCTTTGCCGGCCAGACCTAACGTACCTTGAACAGGGAGTTTATCCCCCACCGACACCTTAATTTCGCTTAGGAATCCGTAAATACTAAAAAATCCTTTATTATGGTCCATAATTACCACGTTTCCGTAAGAACGGAACGGACCGGCATAAATAACACTTCCTGCCGCAACCGTTTTGACCGATTCCCCGTACTTAGCCGCAATTTTGATGCCGTCTCGGAAAATCCACGTATTCAAATCGGCTCGATATTCTTTGCCAAACTTACTGATTACTTTACCGGTTACCGGCCATGGTAAGCTGCGTGCAGGAACATCGATTTTGGGTCCTTCCGTCTTTTTACCCGTAGATTTAGCAGCAGATGTTTTTTGAGCGGCTTCTTTTCTTTTCTTTTCAAACGAAGCCAATAAATTATTCAATTCTTGAGCAGACTTATTAAGTTCATTAATTTCTTTACGTACCGCGGCCACTTTTCGTTTGGTAACATCTAAATCTTTTTTCTTTTTATTAAAGGACTGAGAGATAACGGCTTGCTCTTCTTTGATTTTGCTGGTCTGAGCCAACAGTTTGCGGTTACGTTCTTCAAAAGAGTGGATACGTTCTTTGGCTTCTTTATTTTCTTTATTCAGTTCTGCTGCAAAAGCAGCTTTGTGGGTAATCATACGTTCCACAAAAATGTCCGATTCCAAACTATACCCTCCGGGGCAAAAAGCACAAGCCGGCATAAAATAATGGATTAACAGTTCTTCCTCCACTACGCCTTTCCACATAGGCATACTGCGCTCCAGTGCGGCACGCTTTTCCTCGATGGATAAAATGTTTTGTTCTACATAGGAAATATCGGATTCCAGTTGATTTTTTTTGCGTTGAGCCCGCACGCGTTGATCTTCCAAAGCGGTCATTTCGCGAGAAATTTTCTTTTCTTGCTCTCGGTATTTTTTTAGTTCACTTTCTTTCTGGGCAGCTTGTTTTTTGAGGCGTTCGATCTCACGTTTACGATCGGCAGCCTCGTCGCAAAAAAGCGGCGAAGCACATACAAACAGAGTCAAAAATACTGTTAAAATTTTTGCCATTTAGATAATGTCCATCCAAAGAGTCCGCAAAAAGCAAAAAGAAGCACTTGTGCTATCGGAGAGGTAAATGCGGCGAAAGCTTCTCCCAATAATCCCGTAGGATACACCAAGGCGGCAAAAAAAGCACTTGCGCACAAAGCTGCCACAAGCCCCGACACCGCACCGCCCACATAATGCGAACGTCTTTCCCGAGAAGGATAAGCTTCTACCAAAAACATAAAAGCCAAGAAAACAAGTACAGAAAATGAAAATGCCATACGAAGCAACTTCGCACACAAACCCACATAAAAAATCATATCGGCATGTTCCACGTTATAACGTGCTGACAAAAGCGGATATTCCGAAGATAAATTATCTACAAAAGGGCGAATGTTATTCAACGCACGAAAGTTTAGTTTTACTTCAAAATATGCAGGCATTTTATCCTTACCCATCAAAAGCAAAGATTCTGCTAACTGCGGGTTTTGTTTGCGCACGGATTCCAATCCGTCTTGCGGAGAAAATAATCGCACCGATGTAACATCCGTTTTTTGGTTGAGGGATTCTCCGATTTGGTTTAACGCATCGTTACTGGCCTTGCCGTTTACCGTGAAAATAATTTTAAAAGAACTTTCCAATTCTTTATAGTAACGATTCAAGCGCGTATTGCAAAACAATACGCACTGTCCTAAAACAGCTACAGCCAACACCAGCAAAAACAGACGCCGATGGAGACGAAAAACATGCTTTACCTGATTTGTTTTCTTACTTGGTTTCTCTTCAAAAAATTCTTCCATATTACTTTTTATCCCAACCCAACACATTTAACATACGGGGCAAAATATCGGTGTTGTGGTATACTCCCGTAAATTTATCTGCTTCCGGTCCGTAGGCAATGCTTAAAAGCATAGCGGAGGAATGGTTTTTTGTTGCCCACATCAGCCCGCGGGCTAAATCCAACTGACGCAGAATCCCCGCGACATCGTGTAAATCCTTAAATCCGCTAACATCTACCGTGTACCCGAGAGCTTCCGACAATTTTGCTTGCACCAAGGAAGGCGTCCGTTCTATTACCGGAATACGTTCCAACTCTTCTTGAACATAGCTTAAACTACGCTTTTGTTTTTCAAACAATTCATATTGTTTAAAAGAGGCATAATCCATATCTCCACTGTAAAGAGCTTCTCCTTGAGCAGTTTTTTTCAAAACTTTTTGTCGATCCAAATGCTGATATGTAAATGCACCTAGGCCGGTATCATGATCGGCATTTATATACACAAGAGTTTCCGGATGTTCATCCGCATATTGTTTAATATAGGCAAGGGCTTCGTCTAACACTTTCATTTCAGCCCACACGCCTCCGGCATCATTGGAGTGCGCCGCCCAATCGATTTTTCCGGCTTCCACCATCAGCACAAAACCGTCTGGATCTTTTTCCATTAACTCAATAGATTTTTGCACTTGTTCTGTTAAAGAAGGTAAATGCGGATAATGCACCATCTCTACCGACATAGGCAAAGCCTCTTCGGCATAAAGTCCTAACAATTTTCCCGTTTTAATACGAGCCAGCTCCTCTTTATTCTTTGCCACTTGATAACCTTTTCTTTTGGCATATTGTAAGAGATCCGCATTTTCTCGGGTTGTAAAATACTTAAGCCCCCCACCGGAAATAACATCTAACCCTAACTCGATTTGTTGGCGAGCAATACTTCTTTTCTCTCCACGGTTTGAAGCATGCGCGGAAAAACCTGCCGGAGTAGCATCCGTTACATAAGAATCCGTAATAACCCCTACCGATTTCCCTTTCTTTTTCGCCAGTTCTAAAAGGGTGGGAACGGGAGCATAATTATAATTTTGCCCGACTACCCCCGGACGGGAATAGGCTCCCGTAGCCATCTGGGTGGCGGAAGCAGCGGAATCGGTAACAATCGTATCGTACGTATTATTAAAAAACATACCGATTTCGCCTTTTTGGGTCAGTTTTTCCAAGTGAGAAATTTTTTGCGGATAACCGGACACGTTTCCATAACGAACGCCCTGCATGAAAAAACCCATCAACTCCGGCCCCATACCATCGCCAACTACCCAAATGATGTTTTTCACTTCGCCAGCAAAAAGGCCGCCGGCTAAGAGCAAATAAAACAACGCACACAGTATTTTTGGAAAAAATTTCATATTTATCCCCTATACAATTGTTTTGCTATACAATTCCAAATAAGCCTTGGCGGATTTGTCCCAAGACAGGTCTTGGCGCATGGCATTTTTTACAAGTCGTGTCCAAACCGTACGGTTATTGTATACAGACAACGCTTGTTCTAACGTATCGCAAATCCCTTTTTGGCTGTAATTTTCAATAAAGAAACCGGTAGCCGTTTCTTCATTTCCGGCATGATAACCGCGCACGGTATCCACCAGTCCTCCCACCTTGGAAACAATAGGCAGCGCACCATATTGCATGGCAATCAACTGCGAAAGGCCGCACGGCTCAAAGCGAGACGGCATTAAGAACAAATCGGAACCGGCATAAATACGGTGAGCCAACTCTTCGTCTAAGCGACCGCTATAACTGATTTTTCCGGGGTTATTGCGAGCCAAACTTTGATAGGCTTTTTCCAGTCTTGGGTCACCCATTCCCAAAATAACAAACTGAGCACGATCTTTGAATCGATCAATTAAATTCAAAACCAGATCCAATCCTTTTTGATAGTCCAAACGAGAGACAATACCAATAAGCGGTTTTTCAGGATCCTGTTCCAATTTGCATTGTTGCTGTAAAGCCAACTTAGCGGCTTGCTTTCCTTTGGCCGATTCGCTGGCATCGTAACCTACAGGAAGCACGGGATCCAATTCCGGATCCCATACTTCGGTATCGATACCGTTTACAATTCCACAGAAGTTGGCACTTCGATGACGCAACAATCCTTCCAGTCCAAAGCCCATGGAAGCATCTCGTTGAACTTCGCGCGCATAATTCGGGCTCACGGTATTGATATTATCGGCAAAGACTAAACCACTCTTTAAAAAACTCATACCGCCGTAGTATTCAAATTTGTCGGACGTATAGTCCACCGGATGGAAACCGGCTTTGCGGAAAGAAGAGTAGGAGTAGTGGCCTTGATAGGCAATATTGTGAATCGTATACAAACAACGAGTACGCGTATAAAAAGCATCTAATTTATACACGGTTTTCAAATACGCGGGGATCAGCCCTGTTTGCCAATCGTGACAGTGGATTAAGTCGGGACGGAAGCCGATAAATTTACATCCTTCCAACACGGCACGGTTGAAGAGAATAAACCGTTCGTCATTATCGGCATATTCGCCTTCTTTGGTATGATACATAGTGGGACGATCGAAATATTTCCGATTTCCTACAAAGAAAACCAATACATTTCCCCAATTTACATAAGAGAGAGAAACCTGTTCAATCCGGTCCCCGATCGGAATTAAATACACGCCAGGCACCACTTTCAAAGAAGAGACTCTCACAATGTTACGATAATGAGGTAAAAAGAGAAGCACTTTATTGCCTTTACGAGAAGCAAATTGCTGACAAAGAGCTCCTACAACATCGGCGAGCCCGCCTGATTTACAAAAAGGAAAAGCTTCACTAGCGGCTAAAACGATATTCATATTAATGTTCCTCCTGAGTTAAATCGGTTTGAACAGAATTTTCCAAAACAGGTTCTTCGTTAGATACTTTTTCAGTAGAAATATCCCCTTCCAAAGAAGCCTTTTCTTCTACTGAAGATTCTTGCGGATCTTGTACGGCTTGACCCAACGTCTGCTCGGTTAAATCATCCGAAAAGAAATCGGCACGATTATAGGTATTACGCGTAAAGAAAGGATCGGCCGACGAATCCAATGCTTGCAATTTTTCTTCTCCTTCCAATTCTTCCAGCGGAATAATGGCCGGTTCGGCAAGCGGTGGCAACGGATCCCCAAACGGAAGGTCTTCCTGTTTTTCGTGTAACTGCTTGGCAGCAAATACTTGCAGATCCGGTAATTCGGAAATTTTATTTAACCCAAATAAACGCAAAAATTCATCCGTCGTTCCATACACCATCGGCCTACCGATAGTATCTTTTTTCCCTACCACGCGCACAAGCGCACGCTCCAACAGACGTTCGAGCGGACCGGCAACATCTACACCGCGAATGGCTTCCATTTCCGCACGAGTAATGGGTTGCTTATAAGCAATAATAGCCAACGTTTCCAACGCGGCATTAGAAAGTTTGGTCGTCATTTTTTCGTTATATAAGCGACGCACCCAACGGCCATATTCGGGCTTGGTAGCCATTTGAAAACCACCGCCAATTTCCACAATTTGCACTGCACGACCGTCTCTTACATATTCGGCTTGTAATTCATGAATAATTTCACGCACACGACGAGCATCGGCCGTTTCCACCACATCGGCAATACGAGTGGGTTTTACGGGTCGGTCGGTAATAAACAAAAGCGTTTCAATAATTTTTTTCAAATCTTCCGTTTCCAATAATGTATCCGAAGCCGGAGCGGTTTTTTCTTCGGTCATTTCTTGAGCAGGTTCTTGAGGCGTTTGTAACTCTTGTTCTTCGTTTGACATAAGTCCTCCCGACGATTAATTCACTTCGCCGTGCATTAGGGTTTTAAAGTCTTTATTTTTGTTTTCAGGGTTGAGATAGATGCGGATTTGGCCTTCTTTTTCATCTTGGCGCGCCAATAATTTTTTAATTTTCATTAGCTCAAGTAAAGCCATAAAACAGGTAATAATACCGCGTTTTTTCGTCTCGCCAATAAAAATGTCGTCCAACAGCACCCATGTACGAGTGGCAAACATGTCCACTACCTTTTGCATTTTCACTTCAATAGGGAATTCTTCTACTTTTAAAAGTTCAATTCGTTTGCGTTCATCCAAGCGGTCAAAGGCGCGTTTCACCGCGGCGAGCAAATCAAACATTTGCAAGTTGATTACTTTTTCTCCAGCATCAAAAATAGGTGCAGAACGGTAGAATTTATCTTTGTTTTCTTCCAACTTTTGATTTAAAAATTTGCTGGCTTCTTTGTACTTCTGATATTCCATCAACTTGGCAATTAATTCTTTAGCCGGATTAGGCCCTTCGTCTTCCGTCGTAGGTGCTTGAGAAGGCAACAGAGTCTTGGCCTTAATTTGCATAAGTGTACTGGCCATGACCAAAAATTCCCCCGCCACTTCTAAATTCAGCTCTTGCATTACGTTTAAATAATCCAAGTACTGTTGTGTAATTTCGGCAATATTAATGTCGCAAATATCCAAGTTGTCTTTCTTAATTAAATGCAACAACAGGTCCATCGGACCTTCAAAGACATTGATGCGCACATTAATCGGAGCGGGGTTCATAATCTAAATCCTTTTATTTGGTAATTCTCATTACTTTTTTTACTTCCGCCAATGTTTGAGCGGCAGAGGCACAGGCTCGTTCTTTTCCTTCGGCCACAATCTTGTCCAACAGGGCCTGATCGTTTGCAAAGATTTTACGACGTTCCACAAACGCATTCAATTCGGGTTCCATTAAAGCAAACAATTCTTTTTTGCAAGCCACACACCCTAACGCACCGGCTTTACATTCTTCGCAACGTTTGGCGGCATTGGGATTGTATACTCTGTGAAAAGCATAGACCACACATCCGTCCGGATTGGCAGGATCATTGGCTTTTTTCTTATTGGGGTCCGTAAACATAGCCATCACTTTTTTTCGCACGCTATCCAAATCTTCCCCTAAAGCAATGGAGTTATTATACGATTTGGACATTTTCCGTCCATCGATACCGGGCAAACGGGCCACCGTTGTATAGAGCGGTTTAGGTTCTACAAACACTTGCTGTCCGTAAATTTCGGCAAAGCGGCGAGCCAAATCCCGCGCAATTTCTACGTGAGCGGTTTGATCTTCCCCCACCGGAACCAGTGCGGATTTGTGAATCAAAATATCGGTAGACATCAGCACCGGATATCCCAAAAAACCAAACGAAGAAATTTCTTCGTCTCCGGCGATGGAATTTAATTTTTCACCCAAAGATTTGTCATCTAATTGGCCGGCATATTTTTGCTTTAGAAGTTCTTGAATTTGTTCTTTGTACGTTGGGTTTCTAAGCAACCAGCCTAGCGGAGTAACCATGCCTAAAAGAGTATTAAGTTCGCTGATTTGGGGGACGTCCGACTGAATAAAAATGGTACATTTTTGCGGGTCTAATCCGGCTGTCAACCAATCGATTAACATCGCTTGAGAATTAGCCGCCAAATTCTGGGTTTTATCGTATGCGGTAGTTAAAGAATGTAAATCCGCCACAAAGAAAAAGCAGTTGTATTTATCTTGCAACGAAACCCAATTTTTCAGAGCTCCGTGATAATTTCCCAAATGAAGTTTGCCCGTGGGGCGCATACCGGAAAGTACAATTTTTTCGTTCGTCATAGGTCCTCGTAATTACATCAAAAATTTAGAAAACAGGTTTACAACAAAATAAACGGGAGGAAATAAAATATACTTCACCGCCCCCGTGGCCACAAGGCCGATTACAATCCACATTCCCCAACGTGCCAAGAAAAAATCATATGCACACGCAGCTTTCAACGGCAAAAGAGCCGCTACAATGCGGCCCCCGTCTAACGGGACAATCGGAAGTAAATTAAAAACAGCCAACAACACATTGATAAACATTCCGTACTGAAGGAGTTTGAAAGTAGTTTCTAGCGTTGTGGCAGGAATATATTGATGAAAAATAATCAACAGTTTAAGAAGCAATACGCATACAAGAGCCAACGCAAAATTCGTCAGCGGACCGGCCAAAGCCACCTTCCCCATATCCCGACGGGGAGAAGGGAGTTTTAGCGGATTTACAGGTACGGGGCGCGCCCAACCAAAAATAGGAAAACCAATAAAATGGCAAAAAAGAGGGACCGCCAACGTTCCTACCGGATCTACATGCTTAATGGGATTAAGTGTCAATCGACCGGAATAATAGGCAGTATCATCTCCCAAGCGGTAGGCAGCATAGCCGTGAGCAAATTCGTGCAAGACAATCGAAAAAAATAAAATCGGCAAAAAAAGTATTATTTCCATATATATTGTATTCTACTAATTTATACTGTCTCTTGCACACTTTCACCAGTTATATTTTCCCCTTTTTTTAAATTTCTAAAAATTTCGCTTGATTATTTAATTTAAATTAATTAAAATATATTTAATCTTAATTAATTAGTTTAAATAATTAAGATTAATAATTAAATAAAAACTTGGAACTTTGTAAAAAGCGCGCATCCTTTTTACAAAGAAGAACCGGAAAAAAGGCGGCTGTTTTTCAGCCGCCTGCTTATTTTAAAATAAAACTAAGAATCCTAATACGAAACAATTATTCAAATTTACTAACCAAAACATTTAAGTGCTATCAACGTATTTTAATCATTAAATTCTTCTTTTTTTTCCAACACAAAAAAAGTACAATAACTACATCCAATTTTAACAAGGAGAACAACCAACATGAAAAAAATATTTTTAATCTGCATGGCTTGTGCTTTTTTGGCCACAGCCTGCACAACCCCCGGTAAAAACACTGCTTGGGGGGCTGCCGGCGGTGCTGCCGTAGGCGCTATTACCGGAGCCATCATTGCCAACAACACCGGTGGTCAAAGCCACCAAGGCGCCATTTATGGTGCTTTGGCCGGTGCCACGGCCGGTGGTGCTTTGGGTAACTACTACGATAAACAAGCCAAAGAACTTGCCGCCATTGCCGAAGTGGTAAAAAGCGATGCGGGTATCCAAGTTTATTTGAAAAACGACATTTTGTTCGCCACCAACAGTGCGGAATTAACCGATGCCTCCCGCCAAACCTTGACGGACTTAAACAGAGTGCTCAAAAAATATCCTAAAAACCGCATTGTGGTACAAGGCTATACGGATTCCACCGGCGGAGATGCCATCAACATTCCGCTTTCCCAACAACGCGCTAAAGCCGTGTATGATTACTTATTGGGAACCGGTCTTAAAACCTTAAGCATTTCCTACGTCGGTTACGGTTCTTCGAACCCGATCGCTTCCAACAGCACTGCTGAAGGCCGCGCTCAAAACCGCCGCGTAGTGCTTGCCATCACCGCAAACGAAAAAGATCTTTAATTCACTTTTTCTTGTGCAAAAAACGGGGTTTTTAAAAAGCCCCGTTTTTTTCTTTTTTACTCCTTAAAATAACCGAAAAAATTAGTGGAAAATCATGGATTAATTTGCTATTCTTTTACATATATGCAGACACTGGAAAATGCCAAACTCAAAGCCCTTATTAAACTCTTGGAAACGGAGTCGGAGACGTACGGCCCCGTTTTGAAGGGCGAGTTGGCTGCGGCCATTAAAGAGAATCCGCTTCAAGTTCAATCTTTCATCGAAGAGGAATTTAAAACGTCTGCCCCGCGCCCGGTGCTAGATGCATTGGAAGAAATTTGTTGGGAAGATTTAGCCACGGCATTAACTCGTTTTTCTGCTAAAATTAATCCCGATTTGGAAGAGGGACTCACTCTCCTTTCCAAATTTACCCGTCCCATTTGTGCCCGCGGAGACATTGCTTCTCCTCTCAATGAAATGGCTCGGGAATTACGTCCGGCACTTCTCAATGCAAAAAATCACACGGAAATTGCTTCCATTTTAGGACATTACTTTTTCCACTTGCGCGGTTTCCAAGCTTTACAAACCAATTTAGATGTTAAAGATATTTCTTTTGCCCGCTTTTTACGAAAAGGCAGAGGTTCCAGCTTGTGTGTAGCCTGCTTGTATGCCACAATCGGGCAACGCTACGGAATGGACTTGGGCCTTATTGATTTGGCCGGCCGAGTTTTAGTATGTTTACATGATTATGCTCGCCGAGAAGTTATTTTCATTGATCCGTTAGATAACGGGAAACTTCTCACGGAGCAAGACTGCCGCCAATACATCAAATCGCGTAACATCGAGTGGAATAAAGAATTTTTTACACCGCTTACCTCCCGCTTGATTGTACGGCGGTTTATTGCCAATATGATTTACGCACTAAATAAAGTACGCGACGAACGCCGATTGGCATATCTTCGCAGATATTTTGAAATTATCAAAGGATAACTGTTGGAGGAGCCCATGAACTATTACATTTATCTAATTTTAGCCGTCGCTTGTTTTGTAGGTGAAGTATTTACGATGGAATTTTCTCTCACGTGTTTGGGAATCGGTATGTTGGGTGCCGGATTAATTTCTTGGTTAGGCTTTGGGCTATGGGCACAGGTTCTCACTTTCACAGCAGTGGCCGCTTTGTGCTGGGTAGGCGTGCGCCCCTTTGCCCTTCGTCACTTGTACGACAAATCCGAACACATCAATACTCCTGCCGAAGAGGTAATTGGCAAAGAAGCCTTGGTAGAAGTTGCTATTGATCCCGTAAAGAACGAGGGACGCGTAAAAGTAGCGGGCGAAAGCTGGAAAGCTACCGCCGAAACTACCCTACCCGTAGGAACAGTATGTGTAGTGGAAAAATTGGACGGGGTCACTTTAACCGTCAAACAAAAATAAAAAACGATTTGTAAGCAGGGCCGCCTTCGGGCGGAAATTCAATAAGGAGTGATAAAAATGGAAGGAATGACGGACTTGAGTCTTGTTTTTTTGATTGCATTTGCTTTCTTTGTTATCGTCATTATTGCCAAAGGGATTGTAGTAGTAAAACAAGGGCAAGTGATGATTATCGAACGGTTCGGGAAATATTTAACCATTCTGAACCCCGGCATCAACTGGATTGTGCCGATCATGGATAAGCCGCACATGATGGAATGGCGTAACAGCCGCGAGTATTTGGACGGTGCCGGCCGCACCCGCACCATTCCGTTTACCGAAATGCGCGACACCATTGATATGCGTGAAATCGTATTTGATTTTGCCCGACAAAGCGTAATTACCAAAGACAACGCCGGTATCGAAATTAATGCCGTTTTGTACTTCCAAATCACTGCGCCGTTAGATGCGGCCTACAAAGTGGAATCCTTGCCGACGGCCATTGAAAAAATCACGCAAACCACTTTAAGAAACATCATCGGGGAAATGGATTTGGACCAAACCCTTAACTCCCGCGAAATCATCAACAGCAAATTGCAGGGCGTGTTGGACGAAGCCTCCAATAAATGGGGCGTAAAAGTAACCCGCGTGGAATTGCAGGACATTATTCCCCCGGTAGCCATTCGCGAAGCCATGGAAAAACAAATGAAAGCCGAACGCGATCGCCGCGCCATGGTAACCGAAGCGGAAGGTACCAAAACCGCTCAAATTTTGAAAGCGGAAGCTGTCCGCGAAGCGGAAATCAAAAAAGCCGAAGGGTTGAAACAAGCCGCTATTTTAGAAGCCGAAGGTATCGCCGAAGCGAAAATCAAAGTAGCCAACGCGGAAGCGGAATCTGTCAAAATCGTAGCCGGCACGGTGGCGCAATCCACCAATCCGGCCAGTTATATGATTTCGCTTAAATACATTGAAGCACTTTCCAAAATGACCGAAGGCAAAGATAACAAAGTTATTTATATGCCGTACGAAGCCAGCAATGTACTCGGTGCCGTAGCCGCCATTAAAGACTTAACCGGTGGCGTTTCCTCCGTACAAGCCGGCAAATAAAAAGCAGTAATTTATTAACTAAAAACCCCTGCCAAAAAGCAGGGGTTTTTTAATGTAAAGCTGAAAAACGCTTTTCTTCCAAGTACTCCTTCGTATCATAAATATGTATAATAACGGTATGAACTGTATTTTTTGTGGCATTGCCGACGGCTCCGTAAACACCCAACTCGTTTACGAAGATGATGAAGTGGTGGCTTTTAAAGACTTAAACCCGCAAGCCCCTACTCATTTGTTAATTATTCCGCGCAAACATATTGCGCGCTTATCGGAAGCGGAAGAACAAGATGCGCTTTTGTTAGGAAAGATTCTTTTAGTAGCGCAAAAGCTGGCTAAACAGTTTAACGTAAAAGACTTCCGCCTCGTAACCAACAACGGTAAAGGGGCCGGACAAAGCGTAGATCACTTGCACTTCCATTTAATGGCAGGACGCCGTTTCATATGGCCGGCCGGTTAAATTTGCGCCAAAATACGCAAAATAAGGTATAATATTCGTAAGGTAATTTTTTACTTTTTTATTTTGAACTACTAGCTGTAGAAGGTGGTGAAATTCGTAATGGTTTTCGTAAAAGTCAGAGATGCCGAACACCTCGAAGAAGCTTTGAAACGCTTCAAAAGAGAATGCGAAAAAAACGGCATTTTGAAAGAAATCAAAAGACGCGAAACGTACATGCCTCCGAGCGTGAAACGCAAAATCAAATCGCAGGAAGCTCAACGCCGCGCCAGACGCACCAAACGCAGACGTTTTTAATTAAAGAAGCACCACAGGCAATAGTCCTTTACGCAAGTATCGGGCTATTGCCTTCTTTGCCTTTAATCCAAGCGCACTTCGGCGGAACGGCGTGAATAACAATATCATTGAAGAAATCAAAGACAAAATAGACATTGTGGAATTTATCCGGCAATATGTACCGAGTCTTAAACGCGCGGGTAAAACCTACAAGGCCTGTTGTCCTTTTCATAAAGAAAAAACCCCTTCTTTCACCTGCAGTAGCGAAAAGGGGCTTTTCTACTGTTTTGGCTGTCAGGAAGGAGGCGATATTTTCGGCTTCCTTATGAAAATGGAAGGGCTTTCTTTCAATGAAGCCTTGGAAAAATTAGCCAACATGGCGGGGGTAGAATACAAACCCGTCAAACCCATGACAGGGGAAGAACAACGCCGAGCAAACTTGCGTCGTTTGTTGGATTTTGCCAAATCCTTTTATCACAGAGAGCTCATGTCCGCCGGAGGAGAATTCGCGCGCGCGTACGTGAAAGAGCGAAACCTCACAAAGGAAACGTGCCAAAAATTCGAATTGGGCTTTGCTAAAAATGATGCCACCAACATGGCTCGTGCAGCTAAAGCCGCAGGTTATAGTGAAAACGATTTAAAAGACGCAGGTTTATGTGTTTCTACTCAATATGGTCCGCGCGATTATTACAGAAACCGCCTGATGTTCCCCATCATTAACCAACGGGGTGATACGGTGGGTTTCGGCGGACGGATTTTGGGAGAAGGCGAACCCAAATACTTAAATTCGCCTGAAACGATTTTATTTACAAAAAGCCATGTTTTATACGGGCTCAATTTTGCAGGGCCGGCCATTCGCAAAGCGGGCAGAGCAGTTCTTTTAGAAGGGTACATGGACGTTATTGCCTGCCACCAAGCAGGGGCCGAATATACGGTGGCGCCGCTCGGTACCAGTTTAACCGAGGAACATGCTCGTTTGCTCAAGCGCTATACGGATAATGTAACCGTCCTTTTCGATCCCGATGCCGCCGGTATTAAAGCGGCTTTGCGCGGAGCGCTTATTTTGATCGAACGCGGGCTTTTTGTACAAGTGGCCTCTTTGCCGGAAGGACTTGATCCGGATGAATACATTGCCAAATATGGCAAAGAGTCTTTTGAAACAATTTTAGACCAAGGGCAAGATTTAATTGCATTTCATACGGCTTTGCAAATGGATATGTATCAGAAACCGTTGCAAGCTCAAGACAAAACACGTATCATTAGCGAGTTAGCGGAAACCATCGCCAAACAACCTGATGAAATCGTACGCCGCGAATGGGCCAAATATGTGGCGGAACATGTAGGTGTAGATGAACAATTGGTATTGGAACGCATTCGAAAGCCTTCCACTGCTTTTATCCGCCGGACTCAAGTAGTTCAAGCAAAGCCTACTCCGGCCACTCCCGCGGAAGAAGAACTAACAGCTTGGTTGATGCGTTCGCCCGAATATGCGGCTTTATGTGCGGGCCTGACGGCGAGAGATTTTTCCTCTCCTTTGGCATGGAGAACTTTTGAGGCGGTACTTACTTGCGCCCAAGAAGACCCCGAAGCACAGAACCTACCCGAACGGGCGGCCCTAAAAGCACCCGAGTGCAAAAACGAAATTTTTAAATTGGCGTTGTTGCAAACGCCGGCCGATTTTGACCCCCAGCGCGATATTGCGGCGGGCACGGCCAAACTGGCGCAGGCCGGTATGCAAAAAAGGCTGGACGAAATAAAACATCAAATGAAAAAATTAGGCGCAGGCAACGTGCCGCCGGAAATTTTTAAAGAATATATGCAGTTGCAAACCAAATTAAAAAAATAAGGCAGTTGAGGACATTATGGCAACCGGAAATAAAGCGTTAAAAGATTTATTGGAAGAAGGTAAAGAAAGCGGTTTTCTGTCGCTGGAAGAATTGAACCGCTCTATCGCAGCAGCAGACATGAGCGCCGAAGATATCGACGGCGTAATGGGAACTTTGGATGATTTGGGTATTCAAGTAGTGGATCAGAAAAAGTTCAAATCTGTCGCCGCCCAAGAGAAAGAAGCCTTAAGCGAAGATTGGTCTGCCAGCCCCGATATTTCCAACTCTATTCGCATGTATCTTTCCGAAATGGGAAAGGTGCCCCTTTTAACACGCGACGAAGAAATCACCCTCGCCCGCAATATCCGTGAACGCGAAAAAGAACTCCGCAAACTGGTATTGGAATCACCCATCACCATGCGCGAAATTTGCAACTGGGAAGAATTGGTGGACCAAGAAGAAATGACCACCAAAGAACTCATGCCCCGCGGTAAACGCACTACGCGCGAACTCAACAACATGCGCAAAAAACTCAAAGACGCCGCCACCTTTATCGGCAAACGTGAACAGGAAATCACCAAACTGATGAAAGAATTACGTGAAGGCGAACTGAGCGATAAAAAACGCAACAATTACATTGAAAAACTGGAAGCCAAACAAAAAGAAGTGGTAACCACCATTACCAAATTAAACTTAAACCAAAACAAAATCAAACGCTTGACCAACAAAATCAAAAACTTGGCCAACCGCTTAAACGAAACCCGCGGCGACATGAACCGTTTTGACGAATACTTCGGCCCTTATGCCGACGTAAAAAAACTGGTTAATAAGTTTAATCACAAAAAAATTACCGAAAAAGAATTCAAAAAACAAACCAAGTTTACCTTGGCCGAATTGGAACGTGCGTTAGCCAACATTGAAGATGTGAAGCGTCGTCACGAACAAATGGTGGAAATGCTCCCCATGACAGAAAAGGAATTTATTTCGTTTAATGACCGCATCGTCTTCTTTGAAGACATGATTTTGCAAGATAAGTTAAAACTTATCAAGGCGAACCTGCGCTTGGTAGTATCCATTGCAAAAAAACATGTGAACTCCAATTTGGAACTTTCGGACCTTATTCAAGAAGGCGGTTTGGGACTGATGAAAGCCGTGGAAAAATTTGAATACAAACGCGGATTTAAGTTTTCCACTTATGCCACTTGGTGGATTCGCCAAAGTATCAACCGCGCCATTGCGGACCAAGCCAACACCATTCGTATTCCTGTGCACATGAAAGAGTTGGTTTCCAAACTTACCAAAGTAACCAACAAATTCCGCCAAGAACACGGCCGAGAGCCTACCTTGGAAGATTATTCCAAAACGCTCCGCCTATCCGTAGAAAAAGTGAAAAGCGTGCTCAAAATCATGCAGGACCCTATTTCCCTTTCTACCCCGATTGGCGAGGACGAAGATTCCAACCTGGAAGATTTTATTGAAGATAAGAACGGGCCGAACCCCACCAGCGCGGCGGTGGATTTCTTGCGTAAGCAAGAAGTGGCCGATGTGTTGGCTACCTTATCCGAACGCGAAGCCAAAATCATCAGTCTGCGCTTTGGGATTGATTCGGGCTATCCGCGCACCTTGGAAGAAGTGGGTAAAATGTTTAATGTAACGCGCGAACGCGTGCGCCAAATCGAAGCGAAGGCCATTCGCAAGTTACGCCACCCCAGCCGCACCAAGATGCTCAAAGATTATCAAGAGTAGTTTTATTAAAAATATCCCCCGGTTCAGCAACCGGGGGATATTTTTTCAAAACCAATTTCAATATAATTTATTTCTCTTTTTTCTCTACAAACATACTGCGTAAAAATTCTTCCACTAATGGCTTGGAACCCAACCCTACGCCAATGGCAAACGCAAGCCCCAAAGAGGCCAACACGATGGTTACCACAGTATTTACTAATTGTGAAGCAAAACCCAAGTTTTCTATGGCCAAGAGCGCACAGAAAAACACGATAAACGCATTTACACAGCGTGAGATAACAAACCCGCCCGTTAAGTTATTGGCACGGGCCGAGTTTTCAATAATGTTCCCCACCAATTTACCGAACAACAACCCGGCAAACAAAATAACCACCGATACAAACAACGTGGGGATAAATTCCAAAAAGCGGGTAAACAGGTTGCGTATGGCCGTCAGGTGCAAAACATCTGCCGCCAATACAATCGCATAAAAGATAACCGCCCAGGCCAGCACAAACGCCAAAATATAGGTGGGCGACTTACCCAACCCGAAACGCAAGCACAGTTCGTTAATACCCAATTTGGCGGTTTTATCATCAAAAGAAATCTTGTTCAGCACTTTTTTAATAAAAGACCCCACCCAACGGGAAAGATAGAGCCCCAGCACCAAAATAAGCAGTGCAATCAGTAACGAACAAAGCACTTTCAAACTGCTTTGCCCCACTCCGAACAAATGCTCGCTGATTTGACGGGAAATAAGTTCAAAATCCATTTTTCTTCCTCCTTTTTTTTAATTGTAGCATATATTATTTGTAAAATAAGAGTATAGCACTATGGTAAACAGCACTCAAATTCAATACCTAAAAGGCATCGGCCCCGCGAAGGCAAAACTTTTCGACCGTTTGGAAGTTTCCACGGTGGAAGATTTGCTCCATTATTATCCCCGCACCTATCAGGACCGCCGACTGGGAGTTCCCCCCAACGAGTACAATTCGGACGCCTTGGTGGTATTCAAAGGCCGCGTACTGCGCACGCAGGAAATTCCCGCGCGCAGCGTGCTGATTTTCAAAGCGTTTTTAGAAGATGAAAAAGGCCGACAAATCGAGTGCACCTGGTTCAAAAAACGCATGTACCGCGCGTTTCGGTTTGACCCGTTCGGGCAACTGAAAAAAGACTTCCGCATGAACAGTGAAGTATGGGTAATCGGCAAACGGGACGATAAAAGTAATTTCTTCGGCAACAAAGTAACCGTGGACGAACAATACCCGGCCGAAGATGCCTTAACCGCTTTGCACGCGGGCAGGCTGACACCGATTTATTCTCTCACGGAAGGGCTTACGAACAAACAGTTCCGCCTGTTTGTACACGAAGCCTTGCAAACGGAATCTTTGGCGCGCGAGCCGGAAATTCTGCCCCCCTCTTTATTATCCAAACGCAAACTCCTCAGTGCGCCGCAAGCCTTAAAAGCAATTCATTTTCCCAACTCTCTTGCCGAGTTGGAAAGTGCGCGCAGACGCCTTGCCTACGAGGAATTTTTACTGTTGGCTACCGCTTGGGGCATTAAGCGCACCCAAACGAAAATTTTGGCAAAAGATTATGCCTACGAAATCAAAAAGAATTTGTTAACTCCCTTCCGCGAACAACTGGGCTTCGAGTTTACCAACAGCCAAAAGAAAGTAATTAACGAAATTTTTAAGGATTTGTGTTCCCCCCGCCCTATGAACCGCCTGTTACAGGGTGATGTGGGCTCGGGGAAAACGGTGGTAGCGTTGTGCGCCATGTTACTGGCTGTGGAAAACGGTTATCAGGCCGCGCTTATGGCTCCTACGGAAATTTTAGCGGAACAACATTACCTTACTTTTAAGCGCATCTTAAAAGGGCTTCCCGTCAATATAGCGGTGCTTACTTCCAGCACCAAAACCGCCGCCAAAAAGAAAATCTTAAAAGAATTGGCCGACGGATCTTTGCACCTCTTGGTAGGCACGCACTCCGTGATTCAGGACGATGTAAAATTTAATAATTTGCGCTTAGCCGTTATTGACGAACAGCACCGCTTCGGCGTAAAACAACGCAGTAAATTAAAAGAAAAAACCGCCAAATTAGATTTGCTGACAATGACGGCCACTCCAATTCCGCGCACGCTGGCCCTCGCCTTTTACGGCGATTTGGAAGTATCCACTTTAAGCGAACTTCCCCCCGGGCGCCAACCGATTCAAACAGAAACGGCCACCTCCAAACTGGCTTATGCGCGCGTGCGGGAAGAAGTGGAAAAAGGACGCCAAGCCTACATCGTTTTTCCGCTAATAGAAGAAAGCGAAAAAATTTCCGCCAAGGCTGTTACCGAAGAATTTGAAAAATTAAAAAAAGTATTTCCGGCCCACCGATTAGGTATTCTGCACGGGCAAATGAGCCAAGCCGAAAAGGAAAGCGTCATGGCTGATTTTGCCGCCCACCGACTTGATATTTTGGTAGCCACCCCCGTCATTGAGGTTGGCATTGATGTTAAAAATGCTACGGTAATGGTAATTGAAAATGCCGAACGCTTTGGGTTAGCCAGTTTACACCAACTGCGCGGGCGCGTAGGCAGAGGCAAACACGAAAGTTACTGCATTTTGGTACCCCAGCACGCAGGGAGCGTAGCCAAGGAACGGGTGGACATTATTTGCGCCACGCGCGACGGCTTTAAGATTGGCGAACGAGATATGCAACTGCGCGGGCCGGGGGAAATTTTAGGAACACGCCAAAGCGGGGAACTGGAATTTAAGGCCGGCGATATTTTCAAGGACCGCGATATCCTCTACTGGGCAATCGAAGACCGCGACGAACTTTTAACACAAGACCCTTCCCTTATTCTGCCGGAGCACGCCCTGTTCCGCCGAAAACTGGCTGAATTGTACGAGAAAAACTGGCACTTAATTGATTTAAGTTAAAACTATTAAAACTCATGTTCTAGTGTTTTCCAACCTTGCCCTTCCAATGATTTACAAAATGAGCGTCCGGAATCGGTATAAACGGTGTGACACCGCATGACCCACTCATTTTCTACATCTTGTCCAAAATCTCCCTTTGTCGCAGGTTTTACCACACTAATTTGATAAATAGGGTCATTATCCGTATGGGATAAACCAAAATGACAGCCATAGGAAGCACAATAAGCGGAATCAAACACAAAAAACTTACTTTTGGACAAATCAGGCATTTCTAATGTAGAATAATCCTCAAAATTTACTTGTTCGGAAGGATATCCCCCATTTTCAAGTAAAAAAATATCGGTTGCCTTTTTAAAAGCATCAACAGCCGGTATAACCTCTGCTGCAAACCGTGCTTTGGCAACAGCCTTTTCATATTGCGGAAGTGCCACCGCCGACAAGATACCAATGATTAACACTACGACCAAAAGTTCTATCAAAGTAAAACCCTTTTTCATACAAAACCTCTTATAAATAAGTTTTCGGCAAACAAACAACATTTTAATTCTTCCTGTCTGCCGATTAGGTACATTGTAAGAAAAAAAAAAAACGGGTCAAGCCCTCGACGAGAAACCCTCTTTTTCACGGCCCTAAAAAATAAAAAGCCTCCCTTTTGGGGAGGCCTTAAATTTTACACCATGCTTATTACAACGGGATATTCCCTTTTTTCGGATTTCTGTGTTTCGGGTCGCGTTTGTTTTTAAGCACTTGAAACGCACGGATGATTTTTCCGCGGGCTTCGGAAGGTTCGATAATTTCATCAATAGAACCGTTCGTGGCCGCCTGATAGGGAGAGGCAAACTTATCGGAATATTCCTGCGTCATTTTTTGTTTCAATTCTTCTTTTTTGGCGGGGTCTTGCTCGGCTTTCAAGTCACGCGAATACAAAATTTCCACCGCGCCGCGCGGACCCATAACGGCAATTTCCGCGCTGGGGAAGGCAAAGTTGAAATCCCCGCGCAAGTATTTGGAACCCATGGCAATATACGCACCGCCGTAAGCTTTGCGAAGGACCAGCGTTACTTTCGGGATATCCGCTTCGGAATACGCGTACAAGAGTTTCGCCCCGTGGCGAATAATACCACCGTGTTCTTGGGCAACACCGGGCAAATAACCGCCGGTATCCACCAAGGTTAAAAGCGGAATATTAAACGCGTTCAAAAAGCGGATAAAACGGGCTGCTTTGTCGCTGGCGTCGCAATCCAAGGCACCGCCCAAACAGGCCGGATTGTTGGCTACAACACCCACTACTTGTCCACCTAAGCGAATAAAACCGGTAACAATGTTCTTGGCGAAATTTTGGTGAATTTCAAAAAAGCCGAAATCGTCCGCCAAACGCCAAATGATGTGATGAATACGGAACGCTTTTTTGGGATCCATTTCGCAGACGCGTTCCAACACGGGAACACTGCGGTTGATTTCGTCGCTGGTGGTATCCAACGGCGGATTTTCTTCGCAGTTTTGCGGCAAGAAAGACAAGAGTTCGCGTACTTGGCGGAAACAGTCCTGCTCGGACTTGGCCACAAATTGACACACACCGCTTTTTTCGCTGTGAGGTTGACTGCCACCCAAGGTATCAAAATCGACTTCTTCTCCCGTTGCGGCTTTTACGGCACCGGGGCCGGTGATGAACATATGGCTGATGCCTTCTACCATAAAGATAAAGTCCGTAAGAGCGGGAGAATACGCCGCACCACCCGCACAGGGACCTAAAATAACGGAAATCTGCGGAATTACACCGGATGCTTTTACGTTGCGATAAAAAATTTCGCCGTAACCGTTTAAGCTGTCCACCCCTTCTTGGATACGCGCACCGCCGGAATCAAACAAACCGATAACCGGAATTTTGGCTTCCAAAGCACGGTCCATTAAGGTAGCAATTTTTTGGGCATGCGCCAAACCGAGCGATCCGCCCAATTGAGTAAAATCTTGTGCGAAAAGGGCTACTTCTCTGCCGTTAATGCGGCCAAAACCGGTAATAACCCCGTCACCTTTGATATGTTTGTCTTTGATGCCGAAGTCGCTGCAGGAACTTTCCATCAGGCTTTTCATTTCAAAAAAACTATCGGTATCCAATAAATAAGAAATGCGTTCGCGAGCCGTCATCTTGCCTTTATCCTTCTGAGCTTTGATGCGGGCTTCGCCGGCGCCTTTTAAAGCATCTTGGGAAATTTGTCTGAACTTCACTAAACTCGCCGGAGCGGGTTGGTCGGACGGTTTGTCCTGTTTCGGGTCCTCAAAAAGTTCTATCATACTTCCTCCAAAATCTGTATTACCTATATTTTACTAAATATACATCACTTTCGCCCATTAAAGGGGTTTACCAAAAGCAACGGAAAACATAAAACCGGGAATC
This sequence comes from Elusimicrobiaceae bacterium, assembly GCA_045580265.1. Lineage (GTDB taxonomy): Bacteria > Elusimicrobiota > Elusimicrobia > Elusimicrobiales > Elusimicrobiaceae > Avelusimicrobium. The sequence goes on from JAZNNM010000020.1 coordinate 35,865, forward strand.
AATTCTTCTGTGTAAAGCGTAATTTCCGGAGCCCCCAATAGGTTATATATCCTCTCGGCCTCGTTAAAGAACTGAGGATTTTTTTGCACACAGCGCACATCGTAACTATTTAAAGAAAGCCCTGTTCCTAATAATTTTACCAACGCTTCTTTTTGCGTCCATAACGATGTTAAAAATCTTTCTCCTTCTCCCGTTAATTCAGAAGAGTGAAAAAAATCTTTTGCCCACGCATCAATGCGTTGTTCGATGCGTTCCAAATCAATGCCAATTAATTTATAAGTTGAGCAAATAGCCGCCACCGCATATCCGTGGCTGTGGGTAATACTAAAAGCCAAATGGCTTTGTTCCCCTCGTACCGATAAAATCGGTTTTCCGTCAGGATGAGGAAGAACTTCTATTTCCCGCAAATCTGTTATTTGCAAAAGTTGTGCTACCAACATTTTTAACGCAAATCTGCCCCCGAGCCATTCGGTACGTCGCTTGGGGAATCGGAGCGTTTGGTAAAACGCTCCTTCCCTTTCGCTTAAAATACCGTCAGCCGGAGGCAGACTGGATAAATCAACAACTTTTACTTGATAAGGCATTTCGCCTCGTAAGTTACTGGCCAATAGCCTGATAACCGTGGATTTCCACCCACACATCGCCATTTGCATCAAAAACATAGGCGTCATGCAAGGTTTTACCGTCAGCGGTATTTCCGCGGTTTACCCCGTACAAATACAATTGGGCAGGCGGTACTTGATTTTTAAGCACAGCCACTTCAGCAATACCATCAGGCAAGGTCATTTTATGTTCCACGCTCATATCTTGGAATCCGCAGCATTGGAAAGCGGCTTCAATGAGCATCGGGTTGGCTAAAAGCGTGCGCGGGCCATCATTCCATTGCGGACGCGGAGTTGTGTTGTAAACGGCCAAAGAGGTTTCTTTGTCTACACGCACAATACCGGCAAGCACTTGGAAAGAAGGACCATGGAAATACTTTTGATAAATTTCATCTTTACCAACCGTAAACGGGGCATGGATACCGGCCATGGCGGCTTCTTTTACATTGTTCCAAGTGGAAACAAAGGCTCCCAAGGTCTTGGCCGTAAAGTGACGGCGGGTGTTGCCCATTTTCACCCCTTTGCTGTTAATAAAGTCGGACTCAATTTCCATATCCGCTTCGTTGCCGGCGGCTTTACCGATTACACGCACAGCCTGCGGGCGATTGCGCAGAAGTTTAATCGGCAAATAGAAGTGAACATCTTTTAACCCTTGCGGAACATTGCCCGTCAAAGCAGTAGCCGTTTCCATAAAGGTTTCAATGCCCATCACCCCCGGCACATACGGAGTACCTTCAATCGCATGATCAGCCAAATAAGGGTCAGAATCTAAATTAAATTCTTTTTCCAGGTGAATTTCACTTCCTTTTTGTAAAGAAGTTACATTCCCCAAAAAGTGAGTGGCAGCCACAGCATTCACCACAGGTGTAGCGGGCGCGGGGGCATCCGTCGGTGTCGGAGTTACCGGAGCCGACGCATCAGGACCTTTAGGGGTATCATCGGAGCCGGTTTCTTCTTCGGCTCCGATTTCGTCCCAATCAATTTTCAATTGTTTGTCCCAATCCAATCTACCCAAGGAACCGGTCAATACAATTTCCGGCACTTGTCCGTAGACGATTTCGTCCAAGAAAAGTTGCATTCCGTCTTCGGGGTCTACAAAATCAACACCGTTGGAGCGCAAGAAGGTTTCCACGCCGGCACGCACACCCATACCTACATTCTTGTAAGCACTCATGGCAATGCTGATGGCGCGATATCCTTGATTGGAGAGCGTCAAGGCACATTTGGCTAAATAGTCATTGGCGGAGGCGTAGTCGCTTTGACCCAAGTTGCCGTATTTACCGGCAATAGAAGAGGCAAAGGCAAAGAAGCCATCGTCACGCACAATGTTGTTAGCCAAGAACGTGGCAAAACTGGTGGCTTTTACATCAAAGATACGGTAATATTCGGCCGGATCTTTGTCGTAGATCAGTTTAGAACGTTCCAAACCGGCAAAGTGGATAAGTCCGTCCACACGACCGTTTTTGGCTTTGATTTTAGTGCAAACTTCCTTCATCATGGAGGAGTTCATCACGTCGCAGTGATAGTATTCCACTTCACTACCCAACTCGCGGAGTTTTTGCAAGTTATTATAAAGCGTAATGGAATCTTTCACACGACCAAAAGCGCGTTCCAAAAGCACCGGAGTGGCTTTTTGGGTCGGGTCAGCTTTTAAATCTTCCCAGATTTGTTTCTTAAGAGCAGCCAGTTCCGCTTCATTCATAGAAGCCCAGAGCGGCGTCTTTTCTTGGAGTTCAATAATGTCAAGCACAATGATTTTGCTGTGATACTGAGCAGCAATTTTTTGGCTGAGCATGGCTCCAATACCGCGACCGGAACCCGTGAAAATAATTGTTTTACCGGCCAAGTCGAAATGTTTTTTACTCTTGTTTAAGCGAACAGGCAAAGATAAAATCGTCGAGCGGATATTATCTTTAGTACCTACCAATAAGCGCATATCTCCATGGAGAACTTCGTCCATGGTTTTTTGAGCCATTTCATCCGGAGTAGCCGTAGGCTCAAAGTCCATAAGTTTACCAAGAGCCCCCGTGCGTTCATACACATCTTTGCGGAAGCAAGAAGTACCACCGGTTAAGGCACCTACGATGGGGTTAAATTCATCTTTCGTGCTGTAACCGAAGTTACCGTCTACTTTCGTATTTACAGCAAAGAAAGTATCCGCGTCCGCACGATTAGCCAAGCCTTTTTCAAAAACACGCAAAGCAATAAACAACGGCATGACATATTTGGTCAGTTCGTTATGCGGGCTTACTTTTTTGTCAAACTTTTTAACACTCGCTCCGAGCAAATACACAATACCTTGCACATTGGGATCTTCGACCGCATAATCTTTCAAGGCAGCTTCGGTTTCTTCGTAAGATTCCCAATTTACGATACTGGTATTTTTGCTGCGGGTTTTGAGTGTAGTAAATACATGGTATTTTACACCCAATTCTTTAAATTCTTCCGTATAGGCTTTAATCAACTGCGAGTTATCCGCAAACAATAAGATAGTGCGGTCTTTAGACAAGCGTCTGTTTTCGCGTTGAGCAAGCGGGGCATCGGCTACCGTGGTAACAAAGCGGAGTTTCTTTTCATGGCAATGTTCGCCTTGATAACCTTCCCGTTCCGGACGTTCAGCCAACGATTCACGGCGTTCAATAGGAGCCGTCGGGTTGGTTTCCAACGCATCAGAGCTCGGAGCGGAGATATGATCTTCCGTTACCACATGGGTCGGTTTTTTAGCTAAAGTCGGAGTAACCGTTTCTTCGGCCGGAGTCACCGCAGGAGCCACAGAGACAGGGGTTTCCACTACGGGAGCAGGTTGCTCCACAGGAGCAGCTGCAGGTGCAGAAGCGCAAGCATTGGAAAGTACAAAGTTAATGCAGTGGCGAATCGTCGGATAGTCTTTGAGTTGGATACCGTCTTGTTGCGCAATACCGTAATGTTCGCGCATCGCGGCAAATAATTCGGCTTGTTTTACCGTATCAATACCCAAATCGGCTTCCATATCTAAATCAAGTTCCAACATATCTTCCGGATAACCCGTTTTTTCCGCTACCATGGTTACTACTTCTTTCGTAACAGTGGCTTCATCTAATGCTTTAGAGGTTGTAGTCGCTACGGCTACGGGAGCGGGTTGGGCCACAGGAGTTTCTACCACGGGGGCAGGAGTTACTACCGGGGTTTCTACCACAGGGGTTTGCACAGGAGCCGCCGCAGGAGAGGAAGCACCCGCGTTGGAAAGTACAAAGTTGATGCAATGGCGAATCGTCGGGTAGTCTTTAAGTTGAATACCGTCTTGTTGCGCAATACCATAATGTTCGCGCATCGCGGCAAAGAGTTCGGCTTGTTTCACCGTATCAATACCCAAATCGGCTTCCATATCTAAATCAAGTTCCAACATATCTTCCGGATAACCCGTTTTTTCCGCTACCATGGTTACTACTTCTTTC
>JAZNNM010000021.1:0-7695 GCA_045580265.1 Elusimicrobiaceae bacterium
CAGCAGTTCTACCAAGGTAAAACCTTTGTTATTATTCATAATTTTTATCTCCTTTGTTTTTGTACGGCCCGACAAAGGATACTGTAGGAGTTTTTATATAACCTTTCCCGGGCCGTATCCCCACTATAACAAAAAAAAAAAACGGGTCAAGTCTTTTTTGATCCCCGACGATAAAAATGCCTAAAAACTTCTTTTTGAATAACTAAAAGGCAAGACTTTTTTAAAAAATCTTGCCTTTTTCAACAACACAACAAAACATATTTATCCTTCCGTTTCTGCAATCAAAAAAAGAGCAGACCCAGTTATAAGTCTGCTCTTTGAGGTTAAAACCGCTTGTCCGGATTATGTACCGTGATTACATAATAAGGAAAACGGTCCCTACCGACACTACACCCGTCCGTTTTCCGCAAGCGGTTCCGGACGGGTGTAAGTGAAACGGAAATTATTTATATTTGGCTTCGGCTTTAAGGAAATCAAATACTTTGCGTTCAGTAAGCGTAGCCAAGATGTGGGCTTTGCGTTCGTTGAAGAAAGATTTAATTTTCTTTTCGTCGCCTTTGTTTTGCACGTTGGAGGAAAGGCTCTTATCGAGTTCGGCTTGCCAATCCGCTTCGACGGCTTCCAAGCTTTCTTTCTTGGCGATGGCATGCACAATGTATCCGATGCGCAAGTCTTTCTCTACGCTGGGGCGAATGCGTTCTTCAAACGTTTTGCGTTGTTCGGCAGTGAGTTGTTCGGGTTTCATTTGAGTCATGCTGCGAACGAAGTTGTTCAAAGAAGAATCGGTATATTCTTCCACCAAGCTTTGGGGAAGTTCGAAATTGTTGGCTTTTACCAAGTGGTTTTCGATTTGGGCGATTTCGTCGCGGTTAGCATTTTGTTTGGCTTCCGCGTCCAAGCTTTCTTTCACTTTGGCTTTCAAAGCGTCCAAGGTTTCAAAACCCATATCTTTGGCAAAATTATCGTCCAAGGCGGGCATAATTTTGTTTTTGATATCGTCTACGGTTACATGGAAGGAAAGGGTATCTTCGCCTTCTTTGGCTTCAATATCTTTTACGTCACCTTTTTTAAGACCTTTAATGCCTTCAGCCAAACCGGGCATCGTTTGCGGGGCAGCCATATCCACCAGTTCGCTATCGGCGCTTAATTTGTAATCTTCGGTACCGTTGCGTTTGCCGGTGTAGTGCACAACAGCATAGCATTTATCGTCAATCACGGCACCTTCGGCAGCCGTTTCCAAGCGGGCATTGGCTTCCAATACGCGGTTTAAGTTTTCGGTTACGTCCGCATCGGTGGCGGTTTCCGGTTTTTTGGTAATTTCAATACCTTTATAGTCGCATACGTCAAATTCCGGAGCAACATCTACGGCAATTTCGAAGGTGAAGGTTTTGCCTTCGTCAAAGTTGGCAAAATCGGCTTTGGTCAAGGTCGGCACGGAAACAGCGTCCAACTTGGCATCTTCCAAAGCGGCATTGATGGCGGATTTAACGGTTAAATCCAAGGCACGTTCTTTAATATGACCACCGAAATTTTGTTTTACTAAATCAAGCGGCACTTTGCCGGCGCGGAAACCTTGCATTTGCGCGCGGGATTGCACTTGAACGGCGGCATTTTGGAAATTTTTGGTTACCAATTCGGGGGCGGCTTCTACGGATAAAGTTACGCGGCAGCCTTCTTTAGATAATTGTTTGGTTTTCACTTCCCCGGCTTGGGCAGTTTTGAAAATAGACATGCTTATTACGCTCCTATCGTACCCGGCATTTTTACCGGAAATATGGACGGAGAGGGACTTGAACCCTCACGGATTGCTCCATACGCTCCTAAGGCGTACGCGTCTACCAGTTCCGCCATCCGTCCTCGTTTCTACTTTTTATATTTTATAGAAAATCAAAGTGGGCCATGTGAGGCTCGAACTCACGACCTTACGCTTAAGAGGCGTCTGCTCTACCAGCTGAGCTAATGGCCCATAAAAGGTTGATAATTAGATTATAGCAAAAAACGTACAAGCGGGTAAACGGGCTTTGGGAAACCCTCCGTGCCGACAAGAAACGTTTTTGTAGTGAGTTTATTTTAACAAATTTTTTCCGACGTAGCAAACCTTCCTTTTTTGATGAGTTTTTGGGTTGACAATTCTCCCTATAAACGTTTAAAATAAAAGAGTGTATGCACAATTTTATACTATAGGAACTTCCTGACATGAATATGAAAAAATTATTGGGTTTTATCGTCGCATGTGCGTGTGCTTTCGGCACATTTACGCTACATGCCCAAGAATTTAGTTTCGAAGATGTCGACGCGCTCCTTGAGGGGAATGTACTCAGCGATGCGTCCAATCGTTATGCTTCCGTTATTTTGTCCTTTTTTCCGGAAAGAGCCACCCGCATGGGCTATACTTCCGCCAATGCTAAATTGGACGATCGTTCCCCCCGAAACATGGCCCAAGCTTTGGCGGCCTTGCGCGGAGTAATGGACGTAGCCAACACGGTAAACGCTAAAAAATTGCCTCCTGCCAAACAATCCGACTTAGCGTTACTTAAAAGTGCTATTTCCTCGGATATTTTCACTTTGGAACAAAACCCGATTGTCAACAATCCGCTGTACTACACACAAGCCATCGATGCCGTATACGACGTGCTGCTTTTACCCTATTCTTCCCCCGCCAAACGCCGCGAAGATTTAATTGCGCGTGCAAGTGCTTTGCCGCAAGTGGCTCAAGCCGCTCGGGATAATTTAGTACTTCCCCCCACTTTTCTCTCGCAACAAGCGATGGAAAAAGCCTATTATGCCTACTTATCGTTTGAAGAAGTGGCGGTAGCCATGTTGGAAGGCGAAGATGATGAATTTAAAATTCAAAAAATCAAACAACAAGGCCGCAATGCCAAACAAGCCTTGCGCGATATGTTTGATTTATTCAAACAACTTTCCCAAGAAAAAAATATGCAAGACTTTCGTTTGGGAGCCCCTACATACGAACGTGTGTTAAAAAACCGCTATCAAATCCATGAAAACCCAGCCAAGCTGGCAAAAAAATTGGAAAAAAGTTTCGCCGATGCCCAAAAGGCTTTAGCAGATGAACTTGCCCCGTTCCAAATGGAAACAGCCGAAGCCGAAGAAGAAGTAACGGTTATCGATGGCTTAAACGACCAACCTATAGTAGAAGAAGTAACCGATAAAAAACCTGCCAAAAAGAAAAAGAAAGATTTTGTTCCGCCGACGGCACAAAGCTTCTATGCCATTGCCAAACGGATTGTTTCCGCCCCGGAACAAAAAGACCCTGTGGCCGCCTTGGAAGCCGATGCCAACAAATTGGCAGACTTCTTTACCATGAAAGGGGCCTTGCCTGCTGAGCCGGTCAACTTCTCCGTTAAACCTATGCCGCAGTACTATACGTATTCCAAGGCATATTTATTCTTACCCTTCTACGGGGAAGAAACAGCCAAAGTGGCGGATTTCTTCCTTCGTTTGCCCGCAGGCAATCAACTGACAAAAGAAGAACAACTGAAACGCGATTTCAATTCTCCTGTTCGCAAATTAATGCTCAGCGGAGAGTTAATCCCCGGTCGTTATTACCAAGCTACCTCCGGTAAAGAAATGTCTCAAATTCGTCATGCCTATCCGTCTGCTACCTTGGCAAACGGTTGGAGCGCTTATGCGCAACATCAAGCCAAAGAGCAAGGTTATATCATTACGGACGACGAATTACTTTTCTTGGCTTGGGCAGATTATCGCCGCGCTTTGGCCGCTCTGTTAGACTATAAACTTCATACGAAAGCGTACTCCTATACGGACGCAATTAACTTCCTTGTACAGGATAATGCTTTTGAACAAAAAGAAGCTGAAGAAATGCTGAAGCAAATTGCCGCCAAACCCGGTAATGCCGTAAGCTATTTGGCTGGATTGGAAGCCTACGAAACAGAACATGCCAAATACCATAAAAAATATGGTAAGAACTTCAACGAAGGGTTTTTTAATGAACAATTGCTGAAGGTAGGAAACGTTCCTCCGCACTTGTTAAAAACCGAATTGGAACGATTGTACAAAGGAATCAAATAACTTTTACCTAGAAAAACACCCCCGAAAAATCGGGGGTGTTTTTTACTTGAATTACTTAATATGTACCGTATAGGCAATGTCCGTACGTAAACTATTATGTACGGGGCAAGATTGCGCCACACGGGAATAAAATTCCTTTTGTGCGGCCGTAAAATGTGAGGGAAACAGAAACGTAATTTCCAACGCATCTATACGGGTATGTTTTTCGTTAAACTCAGGAGAAATACTCACTTCCGTTCCCGCTGCATCTTCTCCTTTTTTCGATGCCATAAAACCCACCATCGTCAACATACAGGCCCCCAAAGAAGCACACAGCAGTTCCCCCGGGTTTAAATCTTCTCTTGGTGCATTAAAAGCCGTTTTTACGGTAACGGGCTGACCGGAAATGCCGCCTTGCGTACATAAGTTTTGTCCCAACTGTATTTTAATAACAGACATAATAATCCCCCTTTGCTACTTTTTAAAATTCTACCATTTTTGGTAAATTTCACACAGGGGGATTTTTATACTATATTACAGAATGGTTACGGTTGTTTTGACATCGGGGTGCAAGGTTTGATGCACAGGACATGCGTGAATGGCCGTTTGATAGAACTTCTTTTGATCTTCCGTAAAATGTTCCGGAAATTTTACTTTTAATACGAACTCTCCCACACGACGCGGATTGGAGGCCATTATTTTATCTGCTTCTATTTCGGCTCCATCTAATTTTTCTCCGCGCGCTTCGGCCATTTTCCCCATAATAGTAAGAATACAAGAAACCAGTGCGCTGGCCAACAAATCGGTAGGCGAAAAACAACGTCCTTTGCCGCCGTTATCAGGCGGAAGATCCGTGCGGATTTCGGCACCGGTCGGGCCATGTGTTAATTTGGTTTCTCCGTCTCCTTTATACGTGCATGTAATGGTAGTCATATTTGTTTCTCCTTATTTCAAAAATTATTCCAAAGCCGCCAACTTGGCAAATAAATCCTTTTGTTCTTTGGTTAACGTACGCGGAACATCGATGGTTAAAGTAACATACAAACTTCCTTTGGTGCTTAACCCTTTTCCGCTTAATTTCAATTTTTTTCCGTTATGTGTACCAGACGGCACTTTTACTTTGACGGGGCCGTCCAAGGTAGGCACGAAGATGGCTCCCCCCAAAGCCGCCGTCCAAGGCATAATGGTAACGGGAACATACAAATCTTCCCCTTCCAAACGGTACATGGCATGGGGGCGAATTTTTACTACTAAATATAAATCTCCGTTGCCACGCTTTGTGGGATTGCCCATTCCTTTTAGTTTTATTTTTTTACCTTCCCCAACTCCCGCCGGAAGTTTTACGGTAACGGTTCTGCCATTGGGCAAAGTTAACTGCATATTTCCGCCACGGTGGGCATCTTCCAAATTAAGGGCAAGCTCAGCTTCTACATCGCCCGCTGCTTGACCGGAAGCAGCACTTCGGCCAAAGTTTTGACCGAAACCGCCAAATCCGCCCCCTCCCATACCACCAAAAATACTTTGGAAAAAATCGCTAAAATCGCCGCCGCCAAATCCACCGGAAAATCCTCCGAACCCTTGGCCCCCACCGTACGAGTATTGCTGATATTGTTGATACGGGTTCCCTTGTGTGCCACGCCCGTGTGAAGCTCCGCCTCCGCGGGCATATTGTTGGTAACCTTCTTGACCCACTTGGTCGTAAATGGTGCGTTTTTGTTTATCGGATAAGACGGTATAAGCCTCGTTGACATCTTTAAATTTTTCGGTCATTTTGGCCTTGTCCGCCTCCGGATGCATATCGGGGTGATACTTGCGTGCCATCGACTTAAACGCCTTTTTTATTTCCGCGTCCGTAGCCGTTTTATTTACCCCTAAAATTTTGTAATAATCTTTGTATTCAGCCATAAATCCCCCCTTCTTGCTATCATTTTATATAATTTTGAAAAGAGTTCAATATGAAATTATTAACTATAAATTCTCCACAAATGCCACTTAAATTGATTCTCACGACGGAAGCTTTTTCCTCGTTTACCAATCAGTTTATGCAAATTTTGTTACCTTGGTATATTTTATCCACTACGGGGAGTGTGCTTTGGACGGGATTTGTAGGTTTTTGTGCACTGTTGCCTAACATTTTTTCTTCTCTCTTTGGGGCTCCTCTTATTGACAGGGCAGGCCGTTCCAAAGCCATGTTTACCTGCGAGGTAATTCAGTTTTTACTATTAGGTTCAATACCCGTTTTGATTGCTTTTGATTGCGCGTGGCCATGGTTAATCGGTATTTTGGTTTTTTTAAGTTCCTTTTTCGATGCACCCGGCCAACTGGCACGCACGGCGTTATCTCCCACTTTCTCGCGTTATGCGGGGGTGGCCGTTTCCAAAACGGCGGGGATTGTACAATCCTTCGACGGGATTATGAGTGTGGCAGGCCCCCTTCTGGGAGGAGCCGTTATTGCTTGTTGCGGGCTTTTTTCGGCTTGGGTATTGTGCGCGGTCTTTTGTTTTATAATTGTCTCCATTTGTGCGGTTCTTTATTCTCACCGAAGGCCACGTACCCCCAGACGGCTGCCCTCTTACGCAGAAGTGTGGCAAAACCTTCGTACAGACAGAACCCTTTGGGAACCCATGCTTTTTATGTTGCCTACTTTTATTTTGGGGGAGTCGTGGGAACTTATTCTGCTTCCTTCCTATATTTATGAACATGGTTTTAATGCTGTATACTTAGGCGCTTTGGGAGCAGCTTTCGGTTTTGGGGCTTTTTTAGGTGCTATCGGTTTTGCCAAATGGTCACGTCGATTTTCTTTTTCCATCCTGCTTACGTGTAACTATATGGGCTATTTGTTATCTATCGTTGTTCTTTACTTTAAATTGCCCACATGGGCGGTGTTGGGCGCAACAGGCTTATGCGGGATTCCCTTCGGAGCTTTTGGCGCCATGATTAACAGCATCATTCTGCTTCGCACTCCCATGGAACTACGCAGTAAAACACTGGGTTTGTTTGCCACCGCCACTTACACGGTGGAAAGTTGCTGTGTGCTTGGAATTGCGTTTTGGATTCATTGTTGCGGATTAGCAAACACACTATTTGCTGCGGGAATAATATTTGCTATACTGGTCTTTGTGAGCATTTTCGTAAAAAAGAAAGAAGATTTTTGGCGAATTTTATCGACGGAAGAAAAGAAATTGTTTACAAAATAATTTTTATTTAATACAATAAATATGTAATAAGAATTTATTCCCCGATAGCTCAATGGTGGAGCGACCGGCTGTTAACCGGTAGGTTGTAGGTTCGAGTCCTACTCGGGGAGCCATTTTTAGACGATACTGTAGTAAAAAATGTAGTAAATTTGAAAAACCCCTAGCAAAAACTAGGGGTTTTTGTATAAAGAGAGATTCATTTTCTTTTGTTATAATGTAAATGTTGAAAAACTCTAAATTATGATTACACTTATAATATGAAAAAATATATCAAACTTTTTCTGTTTATTTTTCTCCTTTCGTTCTTTTCTTCCCTCCCTTTGACAGCAGCACAATGGGGGATTAAAGAAGATTACGAGAGACCTCGCGTCCAAAAAACACTATTGGAAAAACTTTTATCTGGGGATACTATCTATTATCTTCTTGAACAACAAGAGGGAAATTCCCCCCCTCCCCCCCGGGGACG